>DAJPGJ010000001.1:1200000-1895000 GCA_025992705.1 Coriobacteriaceae bacterium | reverse complement strand
CGTCTCCGCCGTAAGTCCAAGGTTTCCTGGGCAAGGCTAATCCCCCCAGGGTCAGTCGGGAGCTAAGGCGAGGCCGTAAGGCGTAGTCGATGCACAACAGGTAGATATTCCTGTACCATCTGAGACTCGTTATACCAATGGGGCGACGGAGAAGGATAGCTGGGCGGGGTTCTGGACGTCCCCGTGAAAGCGCGTAGTCCGGTAGAGTAGGCAAATCCGCTCTACCTTTAAGGATGAGGCGTGACGACGAAGCGAATGCGTGAAGTCAGTGATTCCATGCTTCATATAAAAACCTCTAGGAAGAATCTCAGGTGCCCGTACCAAAACCGACACAGGTGGACGGGTAGAGCATACCAAGGCGATCGGGAGAACTATGGTTAAGGAACTCGGCATACTGACTCCGTAACTTCGGGAGAAGGAGTGCCCCTGTCGGTGACCGAACTTGCTTCGTGAGCTAATGGGGGTCGCAGTGAAACGGCCCAAGCGACTGTTTATCAAAAACACAGGACTCTGCTAAGTCGTAAGACGACGTATAGGGTCTGACGCCTGCCCGGTGCTGGAAGGTCACGTGGAGAGGTTAGCCTTTTGGCGAAGCTTTGAAACTAAGCCCCAGTAAACGGCGGCCGTAACTATAACGGTCCTAAGGTAGCGAAATTCCTTGTCGGGTAAGTTCCGACCTGCACGAATGGCGTAACGATTTGGGCGCTGTCTCAACCATAGACCCGGTGAAATTGTATTATTCGTGAAGATGCGAATTACCCACGGAAGGACGGAAAGACCCCGTGAACCTTTACTACAGCTTGACATTGTTCACCGGTTCGTCGTGTAGAGGATAGGTGGGAGACTATGAAACCTGGGCGCCAGCCTGGGCGGAGTCACCCTTGGAATACCACCCTCGGCGTATTGGTGATCTAACCTGCGACCGTTATCCGGCGTGGGGACCGTGTCAGGTGGGTAGTTTGACTGGGGCGGTCGCCTCCTAAAATGTAACGGAGGCGCACGTAAGGTTCGCTCAGGTTGGTTGGCAATCAACCTTTTGAGTGCAAGAGCATAAGCGGGCTTGACTGCGAGACCTACAAGTCGAGCAGAGTGGAAACACGGTTCTAGTGATCCGGCGGCTCAGAGTGGAATGGCCGTCGCTCAACGGATAAAAGGTACTCCGGGGATAACAGGCTGATCTTCCCCAAGAGTCCACATCGACGGGAAGGTTTGGCACCTCGATGTCGGCTCATCGCATCCTGGGGCTGGAGCAGGTCCCAAGGGTATGGCTGTTCGCCATTTAAAGCGGTACGCGAGCTGGGTTCAGAACGTCGTGAGACAGTTCGGTCCCTATCCTCCGTGGGCGTAAGAGAATTGAGGAGATCTGCCCCTAGTACGAGAGGACCGGGGTGGACGAACCTCTGGTGTACCAGTTGTTGACCAACAGCACCGCTGGTTAGCTACGTTCGGATCGGATAACCGCTGAAAGCATCTAAGCGGGAAGTCGGCTCCAAGATGAGTTCTCTTTGTGGTAAGGCCCCTTGTAGACTACGAGGTTGATAGGCTGCAGCTGTAAGGTGTGTGAGCATTTCAGGCGAGCAGTACTAATTGGCCGAGCTCTTCTTATTAATCATTCATTCGCTGCATCGATAGAACGCTTCGATCTACGCGCTATGCGACCTTCAGGGTGCTCCATCAGGAAGCCCCTGGTGAGCTCAGTGTTTATGGAGGAGGGGGTACACCCGGTCCCATTCCGAACCCGGCAGTTAAGCCCTCCATCGCCGAAGGTACTACGGCGGAAGGCCGTGGGAGACTAGGACGATGCTGAGCTCTCCAGGGGCTTCCTGCGCTTCTGGACACACGATCTTGGCGCTCACTGCTGGGCTCACGTATGTTTGGATACGCTTCGCCCACCATTTCGCGCCAATCTCGCACGTCCAGAAGCGCAGGGGCAACTGATGTATGCTACGCCCGTCGCTTCACGTCAATCTCGCCTACCTAGACACGCAAGATCGCATATTCCTCACGCCCGCCGCTTCACGTCAATCTCGCCCACCTAAACACGCAGTGGCAACTGATGCCGCGTTGCGATTCACGCTTTTATCAATCGTAAACTTGCTGTTGTTTCCATCCGTACTTTCGAGTGGTAGTCTGCAATGCGGATGATTCGTTGTATGTGAAAGGTCGCTCGATGATCGATAGAGGCATGCTTGATTACGTCATAAGCCGTATCCGGCCCCAGATTCAGGCTGATGGCGGTGATCTCGACGTTACGGAAATCGATGACGAGAAGGGTATTGTCTACGTGGCGCTTCGCGGTGCCTGCGTCGATTGCCCGTTATCCGCGCTTACCCTGTCTGAGGGTGTCGAGCGCGTGCTCGTCGAGCATGTCCCCGGTGTCCAAAAGGTCCTGCCCGATATGCAAAAGACGCTCATCCATAACAACGAGACTGGCGAGGACCAGACCTTCGAGAACTCGGTGCATGTAATTCGCCTCGATGATGACGGTAATGTTATCGAGGAAAGCTCCATGCCTGCTGGGCAGTAACTTCCTCATGTCATAATGGCCTCGCGCGGACCCACGTAACGGGTCTGCCAACGTCCAAATGGGACGGAAGTGCCCAGATGACCTCACGCGGACCCATGTGACGGGTCTGCCGGCGTCCAAATGGAACATCCCAGATAGATTTCTTACGTTCCCGCAATCCGGCTAGTTCATGCTGCCCATATCCGATAAGCTATTGGGAACTGTATTTGCACGAGCCACTTGAGAGGATGTGCGTGATGAGCAAGTTTCTGGACAAGATTATCGAGCGAGCCAAGACCGACAAGCAGAAGATCGTCTTGCCCGAGGGAAGCGACATCCGCACCGTGCAGGCCGCACGCGAAATCATGGACGCCGGTATTGCCGACGTCATCATTCTCGGTTCCGAGAGTGAGGTCACGGCGCACGGCATCGATGTGAGTGATGCCATCGTCATTGACCCGCGTACGAGTGAATTGCTCGAGCCGTACGCGCAGAAGTTCGCCGAGCTGCGCAAGAAGAAGGGTGTCACCATCAACGAGGCCCGTGAGCAGATGAAGGACGAGAGCTACTTCGGCGTGATGATGGTCTACATGGATGATGCCGACGGCATGGTCTCCGGTGCCTGCCACTCCACGGCCGACACGTTGCGTCCCGCGTTGCAGATTCTCAAGACCGCTCCGGGCACCGAGCTCGTGAGCTCGTTCTTTGTCGAGGACGTGCCCGATTGTTCCTACGGCGACGATGGTCTCTTCGTCTTTGCCGATTGCGCTCTCAACATCTATCCCACGGCCGAGGAGCTCGCCGAGATCGCCATAGCATCCGCCAACAGCTTCGAGCAGCTCTGCGGTGGCGAACCGCGCGTCGCGATGCTGTCGTATTCGAGCTATGGCTCCGGCAAGGGCGAGAGCGCCGAGAAGATGGCCGAGGCCACGCGCATCGCCAAGGAGCGCGCGCCACAGCTTCAGCTCGATGGCGAGTTGCAAGTCGATGCCGCTATTGTCGATACGGTCGCGGCGCTCAAGGCGCCTGACTCCCCGGTCGCAGGCAAGGCAAACGTCCTCATCTTTCCCAACATCGATGCGGGCAACATCGCCTATAAGCTCGTGCAGCGCCTCGCCAAGGCCGATGCCTTCGGTCCCATCCTGCAGGGTGTGGCCAAGCCGGTCAATGACCTTTCTCGTGGCTGCTCGGCCCAGGATATCGTTGGCACCGTCGCGGTGACCTGCGTGCAGTCCCAGGCGCGCAAAGCGCAAGCCTAGAAGCGCTTGCTGGTATACAATAGGCGGCTATGGATACGAAGCTCATCACATACGCGATTCCCTGCTACAACTCGGCGGAGTACATGGATGCCTGCATCGAGTCGATTCTCGCGTGCAACCGTCCGGACGATATCGAGATTATCATCGTCGATGACGGGTCGACCAAGGACAACACCCTTGAGAAGGCCCAGGTGTGGGAGTCTACCAACCCAGGCGTTGTGCGTGCCATCCACCAGGAAAACGGTGGTCATGGTGCAGCGGTCATGACGGGGCTCGAGAATGCGCGTGGCCTCTATTTCAAGGTCGTGGACAGCGATGACTGGCTCGACAACGATGCCAACGTTGCGATGCTCGACAAGCTCGCGTCGTTCGACGAGCCGATTGACCTGATGCTCGTCAACTACGTGTACGAGCACACGGCCGACAACACGCAGGAGGTCATGAAGTACACGCGCATGTTGCCGGTTGAGCAGCTCTTCACCTGGGATGACTGCGGGCATTTTGGCCTGACCAAGTACATACTCATGCACTCGGTCATCTATCGCACGCAGATGCTGCGTGACTGCGGCCTCACCTTGCCGCGTCATACCTTCTACGTTGACAACATCTTCGTGTACGTGCCGCTTCCCGAATGCAAGCGCATCTACTATATGGACGTCGACCTGTACCGCTATTTCATCGGGCGCGAGGACCAGAGCGTCAACGAAACCGTGATGATCGGCCGCATCGACCAGCAGCTGCGCGTCACGCGCATTATGATCGACTCGTTCTTGCTGGAACGCGACGTCAAGAGTTCACGTTTGCGCTCCTACATGCGCAATTACCTCACGATGATGATGGTGATTTGCACGGTGTTCTCGATGATGAGCGATCGCCCCGACAAGGAGCAAATGAGGGCTGACATATGGAAGTACTTGCGAGAGCATGATCACGAGACCTATGTCAAGATCAGGCGCTCGGTTATGGGTGTCGGCACCCATCTGCCCGGCAAGGCCGGCGACAGGGTTTTGCTCAGCGCTTACCATATCGCCCAGAAGGTATTCAAGTTCAACTGACGCGGAGATAAAGAGATGTACGACAAGCTTACGAAGATAATCGCTGCCTACGAGGAGCTCGAGACGAAGCTCGGCGACCCAGCCGTGCTCGCCGACCAGAAGGAGTACACGCGCCTTGCCAAAGAACATGCGCGCCAGGGCGAGCTCGCGACCGCCGCGCGTGAGTACATCTCGCTGTCCGATCAGCTCGTCGCGGCCAAAGAGGAGCTCAAGAACGAGAGCGACCCGGAACTCAAGGAGCTCGCGCAGGAGGAGATCTCGGACATCGAGGGCAAGTTGCCTCAGCTCGAGGAAGACATCAAGTTCATGCTCCTGCCGGCCGACCCCAACGACGAAAAGGACATCATCGTCGAGATTCGCGGTGGTGCCGGTGGCGACGAGGCAAACATCTTCGCGGGCGATCTTTTCCGCATGTATGAGCGTTTCGCCGAGGGTAAGAAGTGGAAGGTCGAGGTCATCGACGCATCGCCGTCCGACATGGGCGGTTTCAAGGAGATTTCGTTCAAGATGCTGGGCGACCGCGTTTACAGCTCCATGAAGTTCGAAAGCGGCGTGCATCGCGTGCAACGCGTCCCCAAGACCGAGAGCCAGGGCCGCATCCACACTTCGACGGCGACTGTTGCCGTGCTGCCCGAGGCCGACGAGGTCGAGGTCGACATCAAACCCGAGGACCTGCGCATCGACGTGTATCGCGCTGGTGGCCCCGGTGGTCAATGCGTCAATACGACCGACTCTGCCGTGCGCATCACGCACCTTCCCACGGGACTCGTCGTGCAGTCGCAGGACCAGAAGTCCCAGATCCAGAACCGCGAGGCCGCCCTGCAGGTTTTGCGTGCCCGCCTCTACGACAAGATGCTCCAGGAGCAGCAGGAGGCTCTCGGCGCCGAGCGGCGCGGGCAGATCGGGCATGGCGACCGTGCCGAGAAGATTCGCACCTACAACGGCCCGCAGGATCGCGTGACCGACCACCGCATCGGCTACAACGGCAGCTATGCCGGCATACTCGAGGGCGACGGCCTTCCCGCGCTCATCGAGAACCTCGCCGCGGCCGACCGCGCCGAGCGCCTTGAGCAGGCGACCGCCTCGGCAGCCGAATAGTCCCATGGGCCAACAAGTCTGGACCATCGGCGACACGCTCGCGTGGTGCCGCGAGTACCTCGTGCATCATGATGACGAGAATCCCAAACTCTCGGCCGAGTGGCTGCTCGCCGCCGCCACGGGACTCACGCGCATCGAGCTCTACATGCACTTCGACCGTCCGCTCACGATGGAAGAGCGCGACGTGCTGCGCGAGACCCTCAAACGGCGCGGCGCCGGCGAGCCGCTCCAATACATTTCCGGAGAGGCAGCCTTCCGGCACATCGTCGTCAAGACGAGTCGAGGCGTGCTCATCCCGCGTCCCGAGACCGAAGTTCTTGTCGATGTTGTGCTCGACGGGCTCGCAGGCGCTGACGCCCCGTGCGTGCTCGAGGTGGGCTGCGGCACGGGCTGCATTGCGTGCTCGCTTGCCAAGGAGGCTGGCGCGCAGGTGCTTGCGACGGATATCTCGCCCGAGGCCGTGGCGTGTGCCCAGGCAAACGTCGAGATGTTGGGCCTTGAGGAGCTCGTGGAGGTCGTGGAATGCGATTGTGTCGCCGAGATTGCGGGAAGCTTCGATTGCCTCGTGAGCAATCCGCCCTATATTCCCACAGCCGAGCTCGCCGAGCTTCCGCATGAGGTCGCGGGCTTCGAGCCACGTCTTGCACTTGATGGCGGCTCCGATGGCCTCGCATTCTTCGACCGGCTCATCACCGAGGCACTGCCCCTCGTGAAAGACGGCGGCCTGTTTGCCTGCGAGTTACACGAGACCTGTCTGGAGGAGGCGGCACGTCGCCTGCGCGAGGCGGGTTGCGTTGACGTCAAGGTGACGAAGGACCTCGTGGGTCGCGATCGCATCGTGAGCGGTGTTTGTCGTGATTTGCAATAATATGCTCGAAAGGGAATAATGGAACCATCCTGAGGTAATCGACCAAGGAGGTTCGCCATGAATTCGTTTCGCGGTATGGGCCTGGGTTCGGGCATCATCCTTGCCATCATCGGCATCATTCTCTTTGCGTTTCCCACGTTGTCCACGATGGTCTTCGCCATGCTCGTCGGCTTTGGCATTCTCGTCGTGGGCATCAACGCGACATACACTTGGTTCAGCACCTTGCGTGGCACGGGTATGGGTTCTGGCGTCTTGGCTACGGGCATACTAAGTATCATCTTCGGTTTGCTCTGCCTGCTGTTTCCTCTCGCCTTTGCCGAGGCCGTTATCTGGTTTGTCGCCATTGCCGTCATCGTCTTTGGCATCGCCCAGATCATCAGCCTCATCACGACCCGTGATATCAATGGCCGTTTCGTGGGCGTTCTCGGCAGTCTGATCGTGGTGATCTGCGGCATCCTGGCCTTGATCTGGCCCCCGTTCGTCATGCAGTTCATCGGGGCCTCGCTGCTCATCGAGGGCATCACCGTCATCGTCATGTCGCTCATCGCGCCCAAGGCGTAAGGACGGGATTACGCGGCTCGTATGTCAGGGGGTCAGACCCCTCGACGCATGCGGCCGCGTTGCCAATTCGAAACCGTTTCGTACCATATCGTTATCTTTGCCACCAGACCGCAACGTGCGTGAAACCCCGTTGCCATGAGTGCTCTGTATGATAGGGAGCGTAAGGATACCCCATCCTTCTCCTCTCCCTCCCTTCTTGTTGCAAAGGGCCGGTCGCTTGAAGCGCCGGCTTTTTGCATATCTATGGTCAGTTACAATAGGGGCATGGATACGAGAAAAAACGCACTGCTGCTTTTCAGCAAGGCCCCCGAAGCGGGAAAGGTCAAGACGCGACTCACGCCGATCAAGGACGGGTTTTTTGACCCCGAGGTGGCAAGCGCGCTCTATCACTGCATGCTCTTTGACGTCACCGAGTGCTGTTGCGACGCGTTGCGTGACCTCGAGTGCGCCGATGCCGAGCGACACGCGCTCGAGAGCACCTGCGAGTACCAGCCCCTGCGCGATACATACATGCTATTCATCTCCTCGCCCGGCATCGAGCAGGAAGAGAAGATGCGTGCGCTCTTTGCAGAAAGCGGCACCTGGCCACGCAATATCGTCTTTATTCACGATGATGGCGAGAGCTTCGACGCGCACTACAACAGCGCCTTCGATCAGGTCTGGGACCTCGGGTACGAGACCATTCTGTCCATGGGCTGCGATATGCCCGCGTTGAGACGCAACATCATCATCGAGGGTTTCGAGCGCTTGCACGAGCTGTGCGACCGCCCTGGCGGCGGCATCGTGCTTGCCCCCGATCAGGAGATGGGCGTCTCAGTGGTGGGCTGGACGCGTGAGACGAACTTCGATCACACGGGCGTCTTCTACAACGCCGATGGCCTGACCGTGCTGCCTGCCTACATCCAGAAGGCTGACCGCCTGGGTCTTCCCGCGCTCTATCTGCCCGATGTTCCCGATGTCGATACGATCGCCGACCTCAACCACAACGTGACGCTCGTGCAGGCACTCGAGTACTGCGCGCGATTCCAGGACGACATCACGCCGCCGTACCGCACGGCTGCCGCCCTGCGCGACATGGGGTACACGGATATCCGCATCATGCCCAACGAGCTGCGTGACGACCGCAGCGAGATCGATAGATAAGACTCGGGGCCGCATGCACGTTTTTTTCGATTATGTGTGGCGTATAGCGAACTCGTGCACGTTTTTTTCGATTATGTGAGACTTTCCAGCTTCTCGGTCTCACATAATCGCAAAAAACCTGCATGCGGCTCTGCCTTGTCACACATAATCGAAAAAAGCATGCATGCGATTCTACCCTGCTTCACAAAATCGCAGTTTTCTTACTTGCGACCAAGGCGGCGGACAAGACGATGCGCGAAATCCGTGACCTCGCTTACGCCGAGGATGCGGCACATCACGAAGATGATGCTCAGGCCGATGATGCCCGTAATCACGAGCGCGATGAAGCTGCCGAAAATGTTCGAGATGTCGATGACGCTTGCGATGCCCCAGGATGCGAGCTCGGCAACAACGCCGCCGATGAGGGTCGCGATGGTGACCTTGAGACAGGCAATCACGAGCTTGCCAAGGCCGAAGCCGCCCCTGCGCCTGACCAAGATGGCGAGAAGCACAACGAGCATGAGACCGTAGAAGACGATGTCACCGCACGCGATGCCCACGAGCCCGAGCGAACCAAAGCCAGGCACGGCAATGACGCCGGTGAAGAGCATATAGAGCATGACCTGCACGCAGGTGAACACGAGATTGCAGATGGCGACGGTCTTGAGGTTCTTAAGGGACGAGTAGGCGCGATAGACGAACATGTAGCATGCGTAGAGGGGTAGCGCGAATGCCCAGCCGCGTAGCAGGTCGGCGATGGGCGCGATATCGGAAGCCGTGAACTTGCCGGCTGTGTAGAGGCCGATGAGCTCGTCGGAGCACACGAAGAGCATGGCGGCCATGGGGATGATGAGCAGGCAGGTCGTGCGCAGGCCCATGTTGAGGTGTTGCTTGAAGCCATAGACGTCCCCGCGGGACATGCGATCGCTCATCTCCGTGAACAATGCCGTGGAGAGCGCGACGCCGAGTACGCCATAGGGGAACTGATACCACATCCATGCGTAGCTTACGGACGCCGGGCCGTTGGGCGCGACATGCAATGCACAGGAGTTCATGAACGAGAGCGAGACGAGGTTGATGGCCGTGCATAGGATGGCCGGAAGCGCGAGACGCACCGTCTCGTGCAGTCCCTCGTCATGCAGGTCGATGTGGAAACGGAAGCGGAAGCCGGCCTTCACGAGGGCGGGTATCTGCACGCAAGCCATGACGGCGATGGAGAGCGTCGTGCCGATGGCGAGCAGGAGCAAGCCCGCCTGGCCGCTCAGCGAGCTCACGAAGGGGTACGCGAAGAAGGTCACGATGATGATGAGGTTCATGAAGACCGAGCTGATTGCCGGCCAGAAGTACTCGCGCTCTGCGTTGAGGAGGCCGCCGAAGATGGCGCTCACGCCGTAGAAGACGATCTGAAATGCGAAGAAACGGAAGAGCCAGACGGCGTTCTCGACGGTCTCGCTCGAGCTCGAACTGAAAAGCGTCTGCGTGAGCATGACCTGCGGCGAGAAGATCGAGGCAAGCAATGCGATGACGCCGAGGAAGATGAGGGCAAGCGAGAGCAGGTTAGATGCGTAGCGATTGCCCTCCTCGCGTGAGCGGGTATTACGCTGCTGCAGGTAGATGGGGAGAAAGGCCGTCGAAAGCACACCGCCTGCGACGAGCTCGTAAATCATGTTGGGGAGGTTGTTGGCGAGCGAGAAAGATGCGGCGAGGATGGTGTTTCCCAGCGCGAAAGCCATGGCCCAGGTACGAATGAAGCCGGTCACGCGCGAGATGAGCGTGAGTGCCGACATCATGGCGGTCGAGCGGGCGATTGACTTTGTGGTGTCCGCGTTTTTCATGATGGTCATGGTAGCGCAAAACGGGGTATCGAGGCACGATGAGACACATTGGATAGGTACATCTGTCTCACTGGGCTACGCCAATGAGACAGATGTACCTGTCCAATGTGTCTCATCCCGGCCCGGCGGCGTCGTATTTCGAGTCCGTTAAATCACGGAGATTACGAGAACCTATGTCACAGGGCTGCCGTACAATGAATCGCGTTTGAAGCCCGGCATGCCAAGGAGGCGCGTTGCACATGACCAAGTTCGTCTTTGTGACCGGCGGTGTTGTCTCGTCACTCGGAAAGGGCATTACCGCTGCCTCGCTTGGCACGCTGCTCAAGGCCCGTGGCTACAAAGTCACCATGCAGAAGATGGATCCGTACCTCAATGTCGATCCCGGCACGATGAGCCCCTTCCAGCATGGAGAGGTCTTCGTCACCGACGATGGCCTCGAAAGTGATCTGGACCTTGGCCATTACGAGCGCTTCATCGACGAGAACCTCACGCACGACTCAAACGTTACGCAGGGTTCCATCTACCAGAGCCTTATCGCCAAGGAGCGCAGGGGCGACTTCCTCGGCGGTACCGTGCAAGTCATCCCGCATGTCACCAATGCCATCAAAGATCGTATCCGCAGCCTGGCAGACAGCACGCAGGCAGACATCGTCATCACCGAGATCGGCGGCACGGTTGGCGATATCGAGTCCCAACCCTTCATCGAGGCCGTGCGTCAGTGGCGTGGCGAGCAAGGTGCCAAGAACGTGTGCTTCGTCCACGTGACCCTCGTTCCCTATATTGCTGCCGCGCACGAGCTCAAGACCAAGCCCACCCAGCACTCGGTCAAGGAGCTTCAGTCACTCGGCATCCAGCCGGATTTCCTCGTGCTCAGAAGCGATCACGAGATCAGCTCCAAGCTGCGCGAGAAGATCGCGATGTTCTGCGATGTCGAGTTCGACCATGTCTTCGCGTGCGAGGACGCCCCGAGCATCTACGAGATTCCACGTTCGCTCTTTGACCAGGGCTTTGACGTCGAAGTGCTCGATCGCCTCGGGCTCAAGCAATGCAATGCCGACATGAGCAGTTGGAACGAGTATCTTGCCAAGAAAGACGCTGCGCACGGGGAGTGCAACATCGCGATCGTCGGCAAGTACACCGATCTTCCCGATGCCTATCTCTCCGTCATCGAGGCCCTGCATCATGCCGGCGTCGCGCTTGAGCGCGATGTCCAGGTGCACCTCATAGACGGCGAGGAGCTCGACGAGTCAACGGTCGATGACATTCTCGGCGATATGGATGGCATTCTCGTTCCCGGTGGCTTTGGCGTGCGCGCCTTCGAGGGCAAGATCGCCGCCGCACACTACGCCCGTACACATCAGATTCCCTACCTGGGCATTTGCCTTGGCTTGCAGGCTGCCGTGTGCGAGTTTGCGCGTAATGTGGCCAACATGCCCAAGGCGTCTTCGGCCGAGTTCGACGCGGAGCTCGCGTATCCCGTCATTGACCTCATGCCCGACCAGGCAAACGTCGATGCCAAGGGCGGCACGCAGCGCCTCGGCTCGTATCCCTGCAAGGTAGAGCCCGGCACCCTTGCCGCGCGCGTGTATGGCGAGGAGCTCATCAGCGAACGCCACCGTCACCGCTACGAGGTGAACAACGATTATCGCCAGCAGCTCATCGATGCGGGTCTGGTGGTGAGCGGCACCTCTCCGGACGAGCGCCTGGTCGAGATCATCGAGCTTCCCGATCATCCCTACTTCATCGCGAGTCAGGGGCACCCCGAGTTCAAGTCGCGCCCCACCCGTCCGCATCCGCTCTTCCTCGGGCTCGTCCGCGCTGCAATCGCGCAGGCCGATGCCCACGCAGCAGCTTCCAACGCGTAAGGAGTCCTCGTGAACGAGCAGCGCCTTCTCGATACCTTCCTTGACCTCGTGCGCCTTCCGTGCCCATCGGGGCGTGAGGCACGTGCTGCCGCATACTGCAAGGACGCCTTCGAGGGCTGTGGCTGCACGGTGACGATCGACGATGCGGGGGATAAGATCGGCTCCGATACCGGCAATCTCTATGCCGAGCTCGCGGGCACCGTTAACGGCACGATTATTCTCACGGCCCATCTCGATTGCGTGCAGCCCTGCGAAGGCGTCAATCCGCAGATCGTTGATGGCGTGATTTACAGCGATGGCACGACCGTCTTGGGTGGAGACGACAAGGTCGGTGTGGCGGCCATCATCGAGGCCGTTCGCACGCTTGTCGAGGAAGGCGGGGCCTATCCCATCGTCAAGGTCATCTTCAGCGTTCAGGAGGAAACCGGTTGTCGCGGCGCGGCAAACTTCAGCGCGGCGCACTTTGAGACTGGCGAGCCCTGCTTCGTCTTCGATGATGCAGGTGATGTGGGTGGTGCGTGCCTGGCCGCTCCCTACCACTACACCTTCAGGGCGCAGTTCACGGGCAAGGCAAGTCATGCCGGTGTTGCCCCCCAAGAGGGCATCAGCGCAATCGAGGCGGCAAGTCTTGCGGTCGAGACCATGCGCCGTGCCGGCGTCCTCGGGGCTGTCGGAGAGTACTGCGCATCGAATATCGGCACCATTTCCGGTGGCAGCGCCAACAACGTCGTGGCGCCGAGCTGCGAGGTGACGGGGGAGTGCCGCGCGGTCGATGCGGCAGACGTCGAGCGTGTCCGTGCGGCCATGGACGATGCCATGCGTGGTGCGGCCGCGCAACTTGGCGCCCAGGTCGATGTGGAATGGGAGCTCGAATATCCGGGCTTCAAGATTGCCGAGGATGCACCCATTGTCCAGATGTTCTGTCGCGCCGCTCGGGCTGCAGGTTTCAAGCCGCGCACCTTCATGTCGACGGGCGGAACGGATGCCAACCAGTACGTAAAGCTCGGTGTCGATCCACTCGTCGTTTCGACGGGCATGACCAAGTTCCACTCGGTGGACGAATGCCTCAAGGTCGCGGACCTCGAGAACACGGCACGTCTTGCCTGTGCGCTCGTACGCGAGAGGGCGCGGTGCTCGTAATGGCGCCTCGCGTCATAAAAGCAAACATGCACGCCGATATCGGTGCGTACGGAGACGTCCTTGACGAGTATCTCACCTGTCTTACCGTCGAGCGGGGACTTTCTACGGCAAGTGTCGAAGCGTACGAACGTGACCTACGCGATTATCTCGCCTTCATGCACGCCGCGGGCATTGACTCGCTCGATGGCATTGAGCGTGACGACATCACCGATTACATCGAAGACCTCCACAAGCGAGATTATGCTTCGAGTAGCATGGAGCGCCATGTCGCGGCCCTTAAGGGCTTTCATCGCTTTTGCGTGCGCGAGGGGCTTGCCCAGACCGATCTTGCCGCATCAGTCCCGCTACCCAAGAAAGCCGAGCGTTTGCCACAGGCCATCTCCATCGGGCAAATCGCCGCATTGCTTGACCAACCCTTTTCCGAGACACCTGCCGGCCTTCGCGACCGGGCGATTCTCGAGATACTCTACGGTTGCGGTTTGCGCGTGAGCGAGCTTACCTCCCTGGGGTTTGGCAACCTTCTGCTCGACGATGAGCTTGTGCGCGTGCGTGGCAAGGGGAGCAAGGAGCGTCTGGTCCCGCTTTTGGGCTCTGCGCGCCAGGCTCTTGACGAGTATCTGCGCGATGGTCGCCCGCACCTGCATGCCAAGGGCAGTGCGGCCGCGCAAGACCCGGAGGCCATCTTCGTCAACACGCGTGGCGGCCGGCTCTCGCGGCGCAGCGTCTGCAAGCTCGTCGAGAGATACGGGCGCAACGTGGGCATCGAGGGCCTGCATCCGCATACTTTGCGCCACAGCTTCGCGACGCACATGCTCGAGGGAGGGGCCGACCTGCGTGTCTTGCAAGAGATGCTCGGCCATAGCGACATATCGACGACGCAGATCTACACACACGTTGACAGGAGCCACATTCGCGAGGAGTATCTCTCGACGCATCCGCGGGCAAGGCTGCGATAGGAACGTGGACCGGGGGAATGAGACAGTTGCTCAGAGACGTTGTCTCATTTGCTGCAAATGAGACAACGTCTCTGAGCAACTGTCTCATTCCGTCACGAAACAAGACAAAAGTGCCCCGGCGACATTTGTCTCATCCAAAAAAACTCGCATTCGAAACATGGGCGTAACGTGCCCCGCTTATCCTACTCAGCAGTTATGGGAACCAGTTACCGTTAAGAAGAGGTATGAGCATGCAGGCCGAGATGACAGATCGGGCCGGGAGGCGCCCGTGTGCAGATCCGACGCTGTACCGCAGCGAGTTCGAGCATGATGCGTGCGGCATCGGAGCGCTGGCACACCTCAAGGGCGTGCGCTCGCATCAGATCATCGACGACGCGCTTTCGGTTCTCGTCAATCTCGAGCATCGTGGTGGTGTTGGCCTCGAGCCCAACACGGGCGATGGCGCGGGCATACTCATCCAGGTGCCGCATCGCTTCTTTCGCAAGGAGGCGCAGAAGTGCGGCAGCATACTTCCCGACGAGGGCGAGTACGGCGTCGCCATGCTTTTTCTACCCACGGACGAGGAGGGCATGACCGCCGGCATGCGCATCTTCGAGGACGGTTGTGCTGCCGAGGGCATTCCGCTCTTGTTCTGGCGCGATGTTCCCGTCGATTGTCACGATCTGGGAACGACGGCACTCGAATGCATGCCCGTCATCAAACAGGCCTTTGTGGGGCGCCCCTCGCACGTCAATCCCGGCGAGGACTTCGAACGCGCGCTCTACGTTTGCAGGCGCACCATCGAGAAGCAAGCGCAGATGACACCCGCGCTTGCCGGCAAGGTCTTCTATGTATGCTCGATGAGCGCACGGACGATCGTCTACAAGGGCATGCTCGTCTCCACGCAAATGCGCGGCTTCTTCTGCGACCTCGACGACGCGATGACCGACTCCGCGATTGCGCTCGTGCACTCGCGCTACTCGACGAATACGACGCCATCGTGGGAACGTGCCCATCCCCAGCGCTATATCGTTCATAACGGCGAGATAAACACGCTGCGCTGCAACGTGAACTGGGCCCGCGCACGCGAGCCGCATCTGTACTCGCCCGTCATGGACGCGGCTCTCGAGAAGGTCCTGCCCGTCTTCAATGGCGAGGGCTCCGACTCGGCGATGCTCGACAACATGCTCGAGTTCATCTCCATGAACGGTCGCTCCCTCATGCGCGCCGTATCGATGCTCCTGCCCGAGCCCTGGGATAAGAACGAGGTCCTGACGAGCAAGCGCAGCGCCTGGGACCAATACCAGTCCATGCTCACCGAGGCGTGGGAGGGGCCGGCTGCGATCGCGTTTTCGGACGGCACCATGCTGGGCGCCGTCATCGACCGCAACGGCTTGCGCCCCGCTCGGTACTGCGTGACCTCCGACGATCGTCTCATCCTGTCGAGCGAGGCGGGGGCGCTCGATATCGATCCGGCCAAGATTCTCGTATCCGGCAGTTTGGGGCCAGGGCAAATGCTCATGGTCGACCCCGAGCAAGGACGCGTTCTCTACGATGATGAAATCAGGGACGAGCTCGCCAACGAGAAGCCGTATCGCGAGTGGATCAAGTCCGAGACGCTCGCGCTCTCGTCGTTGATCGAGGGTGCCGAGGCCAGCACGCTTACGGTTGATGACGAGGACCTATCCCTGACGGAGCGTCAGGCGGTGCACGGGTTCTGCTTCGAGGACATCGAGGAGGCCATCATCCCCATGGCCGACATCGGCGCCGTGCCGCTCGCGTCCATGGGCGAGGATACGCCGCTCGCGTGCCTGTCGGAACGCCCCCGTCGCTTCTACCATTACTTCAACCAGCTGTTCTCGCAGGTGACGAACCCGCCTATCGACGCATTGCGCGAATCCTATATCACCTCGACGCTGCTCTACCTGGGCAACCATGGCAACCTGCTCGAAGACGCACGCGCCAACTGCCGCCTCGTGAGGCTCGAAACACCGCTGCTGAACGAGGCTCAGTTCGCCGCGCTTGCGACGATTGGGCAGAAGGGCTTCAAGGCTGCCAGAATCGTGGCTGCCTACAGTCCCGATGACGGCGAGCATGCTCTTGCCGACGCCGTCGAGAAGCTGGGCAAGCAAGCCGAGGAGCTTGTCCGCTCGGGCGTGAACATTCTGGTGCTCTCGGATCGCGCCGGACGTGGCCTCGTGCCGGTGCCATCGCTTCTATCGGTCGCGAGCGTGCATAATCACCTGCTGCGCTGCGGGATACGCACGCAGGTCGATTTGATCGTCGAGTGCGGTGATGCGGTGACACCGCACGATTTCGCGACGCTCGTGGGCTACTCGGCGTCAGGCATCTATCCGTACCTCGCGCACGATACGATTCGCTCGCTGTGTGCTCGCCGCGTCATCGACGGCGACCCCGATGAGGCCATTGCGCGCTATAACAAGGCCGTTGTCTCGGGTATCGTCTCGATCATGTCGAAGATGGGCATCTCGACCATGCAGGGCTATCATGCCGCCCAGGTATTCGAGGCGGTGGGCCTGTCCTCCGATCTCGTCGATCGTCATTTTACGGGCACGGTGAGCCGCATCGGTGGGCTCGCACTCGATGACGTGCAGCGCGAGTGCGACGAGCGTTATGCGCTGGCGCTTGCCCAGGCCCAATCTCCTTCGCCCGGGCAGCTTCCCAGCGCAGGTATTACGTCATGGCGTCCGCGGGGCGAAGAGCATCTCATCACGCCGCAGGTCATCAGGCTCTTGCAACGCGCCGTACGCGAGGATGACCCGGAGCTCTTCGAGCAGTACAGCGAGGCCGTGCATCAGCAGGGACGTGCCATCGTCCTGCGCGACTTGCTCGACTTTGATGCGCAGCGGCCCGCAATCCCCCTCGAGCAGGTCGAGCCGGCGAGCGAGATCGTCAAGCGCTTCAACACGGGCGCCATGAGCTACGGTTCCATCTCGCAAGAGGCACACGAATGCCTCGCCATCGCCATGAACCGCCTCGGAGGTCGTTCCAACTCCGGCGAGGGCGGCGAGGATCCCGCACGCGAACCACTGCTTGCCAACGGTGACAGCAAGCGCTCGGCGATCAAGCAGATTGCCTCGGGGCGCTTTGGCGTGACGAGCCGCTACCTCATGAGCGCACGCGAGCTGCAGATCAAGATGGCGCAGGGCGCCAAGCCGGGTGAGGGCGGCCATCTTCCCGGTGAGAAGGTCTGGCCGTGGATCGCCCGCACGCGCCGTTCCACGCCGGGCATCAGCCTCATCTCGCCGCCGCCGCATCACGACATCTACTCCATCGAGGACCTCGCCGAGCTCATCTTCGACCTGAAGAACGCCAATCCGCAGGCGCGCATTTCGGTCAAGCTCGTTTCCGAGGCCGGTGTCGGGACCATCGCGACGGGCGTTGCCAAGGGTGGCGCGCACAAGATTCTGGTTTCGGGTGCCAATGGCGGTACCGGCGCCGCACCGCGCGATTCCATCCATCACGCAGGTTTGCCCCTCGAAATGGGACTGGCCGAGACGCAGCAGACGCTCATGCAGAACGGCTTGCGCTCGCGGGTGGTCCTCGAGTCGGACGGCAAGCTCATGGACGGCCGTGATGTCGCCATCGCCTGCCTGCTCGGAGCCGAGGAGTTCGGCTTTGCGACCATGCCGCTCATCGCGATGGGCTGTCTCATGCAGCGCGATTGCCAGAAGGACACCTGTCCGGTGGGCATCGCCACGCAGGATTGCCGCCTGCGCAAGCGCTTCACGGGCAAGCCCGAGTACGTGGTCAATTACATGATGTTCGTTGCCGAGCAGCTGCGGCAGATCATGGCGAGCCTTGGCTTTGCCACGATTGACGAGATGGTCGGACACGTCGAGTGCCTGCGACAGACACGCGCCGTGCGATCGTGGAAGGCGCGTTTGCTCGACCTTTCGCCCCTGCTCGCCAAGCCGCACGTCGACTTTGGGCGGGCGATTCCCGATGCGCATTGCCCCCACTTCCTCGAGAGCGCCCAAGCACCTAACACGCTTCCCGAGACGCTCGATGCGACGCTGCTCATTCCCTATACGAGCTTCGCGCGTGAAAGGCTTGAGCCCATCGAGTTTCATGTGGACATAACGAACGTCAATCGCTGCGTGGGCACCATGCTCGGCTCGGCGGTGACGGCACAGCACCCGGAAGGGCTGCCCTACGACTTCATCAGGGTCAATTGCAGCGGTTCGGGCGGCATGAGCTTTGGTGCGTTCTTGCCCAAAGGCATCATGCTCACGATTGCCGGCGAGGCAAACGATTACTTTGGCAAGGGGCTTTCGGGAGGCACGGTGGCGGTTGCGCCCTCGAGCCGGGCGAACTTCAGACCCGAGGAAAACGTCATCGTCGGCAACGTCGCCTTCTATGGCGCGACGTCGGGGACGGGGTTCGTGAACGGCCTTGCGGGGCAGCGATTCGCCGCGCGTAATTCGGGCGCCTCGCTCGTCGTCGAGGGCATCGGTGACAACGGCTGCGAGTACATGACCGGTGGGCTCGTGCTCGTTCTGGGCGAGGTGGGCATCAACTTCGCGGCGGGCATGAACGGCGGCGTCGCCTATGTCTACGATGCGGCGCATACGCTCGAGTCCCATTGCAACCGGGACCTTGTCGATATCCTCGAGCCCGATCGCAGCGAGCTTGCGGCAATACGCGAGCTTATCGAGGCGCATGTACGCGTGACGATGAGTCCGCTTGGCGTGATGATGCTCTATCGTTTCGACGACATCGCGCATCATTTCAAGAAGGTCATACCGGACGAGTATCGCAAGATGCTTGCCATGACGACGCAGTTCGAGGAAGAGGGCTGCGCTCATGAGGAGGCACAGGAGCGTGCCTTCGAGTTGTTGAGAGCGGGGGCGTAGCATGGGACGCACGGGAGCATACCTTCAGGTCGCACGCAAAGAGCATGGCGTGCGTTCCGCAGACGAGGCCGTGGCGGATTACGAGGAGTTCACGGTGCCGCTTTCCGCTGACGAGCAGCGCGAGCAAGCGAGCCGCTGCATGAATTGTGGCGTGGCGTTTTGCCAGAGCGGCGGCCTTTTCGATGACATAGCCGCCATGACGGGCTGTCCGTTGCGCAATCTCATTCCCGAGGTCAACGATCTGCTATATCGCGGACGTCTTGACGAGGCATACGAGCGTCTCAAGCTCACGAATCCGTTCCCGGAGTTTACGGGGCGTGTGTGCCCGGCACCGTGCGAAACCGCCTGTAACCTCGGACTGCATGACGATGCGGTTACCATTCACGATAACGAGCGCCTGCTTGCCGATTACGTATGGGAGCATGGCATGCAGCCGCTCGTGCCCGCAGACAGTGCGGCGCCCCTCGTGAGTGTCGTCGGCTCTGGTCCCGCGGGGCTTGCCCTTGCCTGGGAACTCACGCGGCATGGCCTGCGCGTGCGCGTATACGAGAAGGACGAACGTCCCGGCGGCTTGCTCAGCTACGGTATCCCCAGCATGAAGCTTCCCAAGCAGATCGTGCGGCAACGTATCGAGCTTATGGAGCAAAGCGGCATCGAGTTCATCTGCAACGCGGACGCGACCGAGCATGCAGACAAGTTGCTTGCCGAGTCCGATGCGGTCATCTTGGCCGCCGGTGCCAATGTTCCGCGCGACATCGGCATTGCGGGTCGAAACCTTACGGGCATCCATTTCGCGCTCGAATACCTGGGCGAGGTCACGCGTTCCCAGCTTGAGGAACGCGAGGCAAGCATCGATGCCAACGGTAAGGATGTTGTGGTCATCGGCGGCGGCGACACGGGCGTTGACTGTGTTGCCTGCGCGTTGCGGCAAGGAGCCAAAAGCGTGGCCCAGGTCATTCGCGCGCAACGCCCGCCGGCGAGTTGCGAGGCCTTTGAGTGCTGGCCAGCGCCGCGCAAGACCTACGAGCAGGGCTATGGGCATTGCGAGGCCGAGGAGCTCTTCGGCGAAGATCCGCGTCTCTGGGCGACCGATACGATTGGTTTTGTCGGAGACGACGCGGTTGAGGCCGTACGCATTCAGGATTTCTCATACGAGGATGGACGGCATCTTCTCGAAGGCACGGAGCGTGACATCCCTGCGCAGCTCGTGCTCATCGCCAAAGGTTTCCTCGGGGCGCAAGACAGCCTGTTCGATGCATTTGGTGTCGAGCAGCCTTTACGTGGAGATCAGGTGCATCTGCTGCGCGCGGGTGCTGACGGAACCGCGCCCGTTTTTGCCGCCGGTGACGTGCGCATGGGGTCGACGCTTGTCGCAACGGCGATTGCTGACGCGCTCGCGTGTGCCGATGAGGTGTGCGCCGCGCTCGTGTAGGAGCGTTCCGTGCGGTCCTAGACCTCAAGTTCCTTCATACAGGTTGGTTGCTCGGGAACGGCGATGTCAAGGGCATCGCATGCGAGGATGCGCAGGTCCTGGATGCTTGCCGCATAGCATGCCAGCGCATCGACCCAGCGACGAAGGCAGGCCCTGCCCTCGTCAGTCAGGTTATAGCAACGCTTGGCGGGACCGGATTCGGAAGTGTCCCACTCGCTTACGACGAGGCCGTTGTTCTCCATCTGCTTGAGGATGCGGTAGATACCCGTCGGATCGGGGGCGTTTCCATTGAACATCGGACCGCTCGACATTTCCTGGATGATGAGATAGCCGTGTACGGGCTTATCTGCCTTTGCAAGCACGGAGAGAATCGAGGGCTGGGTGAGACGGCTCAGGCTCTTGCCGAGCTGACCGCACTCGCTGAGCTCCTTCTCGGACTTGGGATGGCAGGCAGACCACATAGACAGGCTCCCTTACGTGTGAGATGAATGGAGAGTCCATAATACGCCAAAATGAGCCCCAGGGGCAAAGACTTGGTCTATGGCAGTGAATTGCCTCGCGAGATGCTTGGGACCCGCCGGCCTAGAAGCGCGCCCCAAGCATCTGCCCGCAACGAAAGAGGAAACCAGTTGCTAAGCTGCGACGCGAGTTGACATAAACCAGTATAGGATATAGTCTGCTACTAGTGCAAGTAAAAAATAGCGTGACGCCAGAATTGCCGTCATTCCATATGACGGCGGCGTCTATAACCTGGGTTTTGAGTCGAACGAGAAAGGGCGCGACATGGATTACGAAGCTTATCGCAATTGGTACACGTTGGATGTGGATCCCAAGGAGTACTACGAGGAGATTGCGAAGCTGCAGGATGCTGACCCGCAGGCAACTGCTCGTACGCGGGACACCGACGACACCATTCCTCCCTCCGTTCGCGAGAAGCTCTTCAATATCTCGGCTGAGATCAAGAACTACTTCCACGAGTTCGGCACCCCCATGCCGCCGTTGCTGGAAGGCTGCACGGTCGTCGATCTTGGCTGCGGTTCGGGCCGTGATACCTATCTCGCCGCACAGCTTGTAGGCGAAAGCGGCAAGGTCATTGGCATCGATCCGGATCCCGTGCGTCTTGCCAAGGCGCAGAAGTATCTCGACCAGGAGATTGCCCAGTTTGGCTATGACGCCTGCAATGTCGAGTTCATCAACGGCGTGCCCGAGGATCTTTCCATGATTGACGATGGATCGGTGGACGTCGTCATCTCGAATTGCACCTTCAACCTTTCTCCGAACAAGAACGCCTATGTCGAGGAGGTCAAGCGCGTCCTCAGGGAGGGCGGCGAGTGGTACTTCACCGATGTCTTCACCGATCGTCGCATTCCGCTCGAAAAGGTTCGCGACCTCAAGCTTCGTGCCCTGCGTCTGGCCGGTGCGATGTACATCAACGACTTTCGCAGGCTCGTGCAGCACTTTGAGCTGCTCGATCCGCGCTATCCCATGACCTTCAAGACGCCTCTGAGCGCAAGCGAGCAGGCGCTGTTTCCCGACATCGCGTTCGCGACCATCACCGCGCGCGTGATGAAATCGGGGTGGGCCGAGGATGTCTGCGAATCCTATGGCGAGACGGTGACCTACAAGGGCAACCTTCCCGACTATCCGGACATGTTCCTCTTCGACTTCAACATCAAGTTCCCCACGGGCAAGACCTGCCCCGTTTGCGGCAACGTTTCCGCAATAGCGGCTCACTCGCGCTATAGTGCGGCATTTGAGTACACGGGCAATCGCGATCAGCATGTTGGCGACACACATGGCGATCACATCATCAAGACCGCACCCGATTACGAGGGCGTCTACGATGAGGATGACCAGCCGATTAACGCCAGTTGCTGTTAGTCACGGGAGGGCACGCATATGCCGTACGATACCTTCAATACCTATGGCGGTGCTGCCGCCATGCACGAGGACACGGCGACGACCAAGGCCGCACCGAGCGAGGGCCAAAGCGGGGGGTCTGATCGCAAGATTCGCTTCATGGTCATGAGCGGGTTTCTGGGCGCGGGCAAGACCACGACGATGATCGCCCTGGGCGAGCACATGAACAAGACCTATGGCAAGGTTGGCATCATCGCCAACGACCTGGGCGCGAACCTCGTCGACACCAACCTCACGCAAACGAGCGGATGCACGGTCGAGGAAATCGCGAGCGGGTGCATCTGCTACCAGATGGACAACACCATCGACAAGATTCGTCGCCTGCGCGACCGCGATGGCGCCATCTTCGTCATGAGCGACATCCCCGGCCTGGGGGTCGGTGCGCTCGACCACGTCTACCATCGTCTCGTGGACGACTGCGCAGATTGGATCACGCTGTCGCCGTTCACGGTGCTCGTCGATCCCGAGCGCATCAAGCTGCTGCTGCCCGAGGGCGAGGACATCAACCTGCCCGAGGAGATCAAGTACCTCATGCAGCTCCAGCTCGAGGAGGCCGATCTGATCGTCCTCAACAAGATTGACGTCATGACGCCCGAGGAGGTCGAGCGCGACGTCGCCTTCCTGCGCGAGGCGTGCCCGAATATCCCGGTCATGACCATCTCGGCTTTGCGCGGCGATGGCATCCCCGAGCTTGCCGAATATCTGGAAACCCACGAGAGCCTTCTCAAGAACTTCTCGGTACGTGATAACGAGAAGTTCCAGGAGGCCGAAAAGACCCTTACGTGGTACAACCGCCGTCTCTTCTTCAAGCAACTCGATGACGAGAAGATTGACTGCAACGCCGTCATCGACGACCTCATCGAGGAGATTCGCATGGGCCTCATCGAGAAGAAGCGCAACGTCCCACATCTCAAGACCTTCGCCACGGCTGGTGCCGGTGATTTCAACAAGTGCTCGCTTCTGGGCATCGACTACGACATCGAGCACACGCAGCCGTTCCTGCGCAAGCACAAGAAGATGTCGATGATCATCAATGCCCGTGCGGTGTGCGAGTCGCGTCCCTTCGCGCGCATCGTCGATGACGCCGTGGACTTCGTCTGCGACAAGTACAACCTGGATGCGCAGGTGTTCTTCACCGAGTGCTTCAACATGGGCGACGAGGGAAGATAGGCATGGCAGAGGTCGACATCCGCGCCATGGTGCGCGAGTACTACGGCGAGACGCTTACGGATAGCGATGACCTGCGCACCACCGCATGCACGTGCGCAACGACCGCTCCTCCCAAATACGTGCTTGACATCTTCCCGGAGCTCGACCCGGAGATCATCGAGCACTTCTACGGCTGCGGAAGCCCCCTGCCACCAGCGCTCGAAGGCGCCACGGTGCTCGACCTGGGTTGTGGCACGGGCCGCGACGTCTTCATCGCCGCCAAACTCGTGGGACCGGAAGGCCACGTCATCGGCGTCGACATGACGCCGAGCCAGCTCGAGTTCGCGCGCAGTCACGAGGCCGCGCAGATTGAGCGGCTGGGTTTGCCCCAAAGCAACGTTGAGTTCATCGAGAGCTACATCGAGGACATGTCCGCGATTCCCAGCGAAAGCGTCGATGTCGTCATCTCCAACTGCGTGATCAATCTCTCGCCCTTCAAGCAGGAGCTCTTCGAGGAGATATTCCGCGTGCTCAAGCCCGGGGGAGAGCTGTACTTCTCGGACATATTCTCCGACCGCCGCGTGCCGGAGGGCTTCTACGACGATCCCATCCTGCGCGGCGAGTGCCTGTCCGGCGCCATGTACGTCGAGGACTTCCGCCGCATGCTGGTGCGGTGCGGCACGCAGGTCTGCTATGACGTCGCCCACGAGCCGCTCGAAGTCGGGGACTTCCAGATCGCGACCAAGCTCGGCAGCATCGGCTTCGCGTCGCGCACCATGCGCGCCATCAAGTGCGATAAGTTCGAGGACCGCGAGGAGGACTATCAGCAGACGGCGACCTACCTGGGCACCATGCCCGAGAACAAGCGCTACTTCGACCTCGACAGCGAGGTGCGCTTCATCAAGGATAGGCCCGTTGCCATCAGCGGTAACATGGCGACATTCCTCGAGAACAGCCGCTATGCCAAGCACTTCAAGGTCACGCCGCGTCGCAATCACGTAGGCCCCTTCGACTACGAGGTGGCCAACGCTGCACTTGCCGTTACGCGTGGCAAGCGCACGGTCGACCTCGATTGGATCGAGGACTCGTGCTCGCGCCTCGAAATCGAGCCCTTCGAGAAGCGCATTCATGACAAGGGCCTGCTCGAGACCGCGATGCTCGACACCATGCAGGTCAACGTCACCTATCGTTGCAACCTCGCGTGCAATCATTGCTACCTGTCCTGCTCGCCCAAGAACGAGGAGAGCATGAGTCGCGAGACCATGGAGGCGGTTCTTGCCGCATTCAAGACCGGCGGTTTCAAGGTCTTGGACATTACGGGTGGCTCTCCCGAGATGAATCCGGATCTCGAGTGGCTCATCGAAGAGGCAGGCAAGATTGCCGAGCAGGTCATCGTACGCTCGAACCTCTGCATCCTCGACGATCCAAAGTACGCGCATTTCAAGGACGTCTACGTCAAAAACAAGGTCAAGCTCGTTACCTCGATGCCCTACTTCGACGCAGCGGGTGTGGATGAGCAACGTGGAGCGGGAAGCTTCGCGAGCATCATGAAGGTTCTGCGCGACATAAACGCACTTGGCTACGGGATCGATCCCGAGCTGCAGATAGACCTGGCCTACAACGTCGACGGGCCCTTCCTGCCGCCCGACCAAGCCGACCTGGAGGACTTCTATCGCTACGAGCTCGAGCATGCCGAGGGCGTGAAGTTCAACGGGCTGTACGCGATGAACAACTGGAACATGGGACGCTTTGCCGGCAAGCTGCTCGCCGCGCGCACTTACGACGCGTACAACAAGCTGCTCGCGGACAACTACAACGGCGCGACCGTCGCCCACATCATGTGCCGCACGCAGCTCAACGTCGATTATGATGGCGGCCTCTATGACTGCGAGGTCAACCACGTCCTGGGCCTGCCGCTGGACGGGCCGGCTAACGTGCGCGATATTGTTGATACGCCACTGCCGAGGCGTCGCATCAGGACGAGCCCCATCTGCTATTCGTGCGCCGCGGGCTGTGGTTCCAGCTGCGGTGGCAGCCTGCTCGAAAAGTACGCGAAGTGAGATAATGTGAACGATGAGGCGGGACTGGGACAGGGGGACAGGTCATTTGTCCCACGAACCCCAGTGGGACAAATGACCTGTCCCCCTGTCCCAGTCCCGCCTATCCTGCCCATGGATACTTGAAAGGACACGCCATGCTCTTTGCCAACATCGACATCCTCGACGAGAACCTCGACCACAAGCGCGGCATGTTCGTGGGCACCGAGGGCAGTCACATCACCTACGTGGGTGCCGAGGAGCCCACAGATGCTGCGCGCTTTGGCGAGCGCTACGACGGCACGGGCAAGCTGCTCATGAGCGCGTTCTACAACACGCACGCACACACGCCCATGACGCTGCTGCGCGGCTATGCCGAGAACCAGCCTCTCCAGCAGTGGCTCAACGACACGGTCTGGCCCTTCGAGGGCAAGATGGACATGGAGAAGAAGCACCATTACTGGGGCTGCATGCTCAGCCAGGCCGAGATGCTGCGCTATGGCGTGGTGGGCTACACCGACATGTACTTCGCCACCATCGACCGCTGCAAGGCCACCCTCGAGGCGGGCATGAAGGCCAATCACTGCGATGGCGGCACGATGTGCTTTGTCGAGACCGACTACGACACGCTACCCGTGGCCGCGGTGAACGAGCAGCTCTTTGCCGAGTACCAGAACGCCGGTGACGGCCGCGTGAAGATCGACATGTGCGTGCACGGCGAGTACACCACGCCTCAGGGCATGATCGAGCGTTGCGTGGCCGAAGCCAAGGCGCACGACACGGGTCTGCACATCCATCTGGCCGAGACCAAGCTCGAGTGCGACGAGTGCAAGGAGCGCCACGACGGCATGACCCCGGCGGCCTGGTTCGATCACCTGGGAGCCTTCGACATTCCCGTCACCGCGGCGCATTGCGTGTGGGTCGAGCCCTCCGATATCGAGCTCATGGCGGCCAAGGGCGTGAACGTGAGCCTGAACCCCGCGAGCAACATGAAGCTCGCGAGCGGCTTTGCGCCGGTGCAGGCCATGATCGATGCCGGCGTGCATTGCTCGATCGGCACGGACGGCATGGCGTCGAACAACACCCACAACATCCTGCAGAGCGCGTACCTGCTCGCTTGCGCCCAGAAGGGCAACGCGCTCGATCCCGCCATCATCACGCCCAAGGAGATTCTGCGCATGCTCACGGTCAACGGCGCGCGTTCCCAACGTCGCCATGATTGCGGCGTGCTAGCGCAGGGCAAGCGTGCTGACCTCGTCGTCATGGACATCGACACGCCGTGGATGACGCCCGTGCACGACATCGCGACCAACCTCGTCTACAGCGCCAATGGCGCGGACGTGGTGCTCACCATGTGCGACGGCCGGGTGCTCTACAGGGACGGGGAGTACGAGACCATCGACGTCGAGAAGGCCAAGGCCGAGGTCAAGCGCAGCGTCGACGAGGTGCTCGCAGCGCTGTAGGGAGAGTGACTAACTCGTTACGTCACTAACATTATTCGTTAAGCAGTTGGCTCTGGCGCTGTATCGGTGTTTTGACTTGCGTGGCGGAAACCCGCATCAAAAAGTCGCCGGACACGCCTCACGAGAGCTCGGCGAACAGGGCGTCGAGCTTCGCGGGATCATCGACTGCGGCGGCAAGCTCATCGATGCGCCCTTCGGATGCAAGTTTGGCGACAAGGACGTTGTATTGCGCGCGAGTTTCGGCTTTGCCGATCGCCTCGCCTTCGGCTAGCGCCACTTCGCGGGCCTCCTCTGCGGCTGCGCGAGCCGCCAAGCGCACCCTGCGCTCCGCGTTTTCCTCGATGCTGATGCCTGCCCACATGGCGTCCACCCAATCCTCGTCATGATTGGCTTCATAGACGGCCCGCTCGATGTCCTCGACGAGCTCATCCCCTTTGGCCACGGTGCCATTGTACACGTAGTCGAGTAAGTCGCGCATGCCCGGATTGTCCTCTTTTCCCCAAGCAGACGCGTTCAATGCCACCCAATGCATTCCGCTTTTCGGGTCGAGTTCTAGGCGCTTCCTGCTCAATGTCTCGAAGCAATAGACCGGGTCTCCGCATCTGAACGGGTCGTCCCTGCAGATGAAGATCATGTAGCTCTCGGCAAGATCGGCGTACTCGTCTCCGGGTTGCAGAAGCGTGGAGTCGACCTTTCCCTGGTAGAACCTGAAACGCCTTCCCAGAAAGTACTCGCGTGCGCTTTGCATCTCCACCTCGTAGACCGCATCCTCACCTTTGATGTAGGCGTCGAAGCGGACCTTCTTCGAGAAGATGCCAGAATCGACCTCCATCTCCTCGTCGCGATAGACGATGCGTCCCACCTCGACGTTCAGGATGCGCTCAAGTAGCCTTCTGCAGATGGACTCGTCCTGCATGACCTTCTTGAACATGCCGTCGTTGGTGAACTTGAACTCACCGGGGAAAACGGGGGCATGCCTCATGCCACAAACCTCGGACCGCCGACCGCTGCCGTCTTTCCTCTTCTCGTTGGCGCTCCTGTCTTCCATCTTCTCTCCAATCGCAGGCGCAACGCAGATCGCGATCATGGTATGAAAACATCATTCGAGCCATCCACCCCCAGAATCTGCACGGAATCGGAGCGAAACCAGAGCAGAATCGGAGCATCTTGCGGCAAAACTCGGACAAGTGCAGCGCACGAGTGCATAGGATTGTTTCTCGTTGCTCACTAGACGGTCTGATAAGAAATTCATTCCGAGCACATTTCTCATTACGCAGCTATTGACCCTGACACTGTGTCGGGGTTTAGACTTGCCGTGACGGAAACCCGCATGGAAAGACGAGTCATCTGACGGTCAACGGCCGGGAGTCCTTGGCAGAGAGGCACGGGCTGCGGCCGGCAATTCACGGTTCTTGGCGGGAAGACTCAAGGATGACAGGCACCGTCTACTCTCGCGAAGTAAACGCCATCATAGTGCCCAGCGATGTGCTCTGGTGGCTACATCGTCGAAGAGCGCCCAATGGTGTGCTCTGGTGGCTGCACATTGCCCAGTGGTGTGGACAGATGGGCACATAATTTGGCAGATAGGCGTCGAAAACGACCGCAGACGCGCATTACCGGGCAGCCGGCCCGGTAATGCTGTCACAGGTGCGCAGTGCCGGGCAGCATCTCAATCTCAGTTACATCGACAAGCTCTTGAACAAAAAACGGGGCGGCTGCATGTGCGACCGCCCCGTACGTTTCACGAATATGCGACAGCGAGGAAACCTCTACCCGATCTCCTTGGCGGCCCAGGTGTCCTCGGTGCCCTCGAGCTGCGCCTCGTCGAGCTTGTCCTCCTCGATCTCCTCGACGGGCAGCGGTGCGTCCTTGCCGGGGAAGAACTCGATGCCCTTCTTGCGACGCGCCATGTACTCGGCGGATGCCGTGAACAGCACGTCGGAGGAGGAGTTGAGCGCGGTCTCGCAGGAATCCTGGATGACGCCGATGATGAGGCCAACGGCGACGACCTGCATGGCGATGTCCTGACCGATGCCAAACAGCGAGCAGGCAAGCGGGATGAGCAGCAGCGAGCCACCGGCAACGCCCGATGCGCCACAGGCACCAACGGCGGATAGGATGCTCAGGACGACTGCCGTGGGGAAGTCGACCTGGATACCGAGCAGGTGCACGGTCGCCATCGTCATGATCGAGATGGTGACGGCCGCGCCCGCCATGTTGATGGTCGCGCCGAGCGGGATGGAGACGGAGTAGTTGTCCTTGTTCAGGCCGAGGTTCTGGCAAAGCTCCATGTTGACGGGGATGTTTGCCGCCGAGCTACGGGTGAAGAACGCCGTGATGCCCGAGTCCTTGAGGCAACGCAGGACGAGCGGGTAGGGGTTCTTGCGGATGCAGACGAAGACGATGATGGGATTGACCACGAGGGCGATGAGCAGCATGCAGCCGACGAGCAGCAGGATGATAGCGCCGTAGGAGGTGAAGATCTCGAGGCCGCTCGTGGATACGGACGTGTAGACAAGGCCGAGGATGCCGAACGGCGCAAGGTTGATGATCCAACGCACGACGCGCGTGATCGCCTCGGAGATGTTCTCGAAGACGGTCTTGGTGGACTGCCTGGCGTTACGCAGCGCGATGCCGAGGACGATCGCCCATGCCAGGATGCCGATGAAGTTGCCCTTCATGAGCGCATCGACGGGGTTGGAGAAGATGTTGGTCACGAGCGTGAGAAGCACGGCGCCGATGCCCTCGGGGGAGGCGGCGACGTCTTCGGGCGGATTGGCCAGCGTGATGTCGACGGGGAAGACAAAGCTCACGAGCACGGCGATGAACGCCGAGAGAATCGTCGACACGATGTAGAGCAGGATGACGGTCTTCATGGAACCGGCGGTCTTGGCGTTGGCAAGCGCGCTCAGGACCAGGAAGAAGACGAGGATGGGGGCGACAGCCTTCAATGCGCTGACGAATAGCGTACCCAGCAGGTCGATGATCATGATCTGGTCCCATGCGAACGCCTGGGAGCACACGCCCAGGACCGCGCCGATGACCAGGCCTATGACGATGCGCCAGATGAGGCTGATCGAATTCCACTTTCTCAAGAGCTCCATGATTTCTCCCAACATAATTCACATATAACTTTCCGCATAATACCGCAAATCAGAGGGCATCGGCGGATACCCGTGCACGACAATTGCGTCTACGGCGTGTGCAGTACGCGCAAATCCTCCTTCAAAACGAATACAATGGGAGGGACAAAATTCCGCGAGAATTTCTGGAGGGAGTACGAATCGCATGAAGGTTGCGTTTTTCCCCGGTTGCATGGTCGACATGTTCTATCCCGAAATCGGCATTGCCGCGGTCAACGTGCTCGAGCGTCTCGGTTGTGAGGTCGAGATGCCCGAAGAGCAGGTCTGCTGCGGGCAGGGGCTTCTCAACTCGGGATACGCTAAGGAGACCATACCCGTCGCCAAGAACATACTCGACGCGTATGACCTCGATCAATACGAGACGATCGTTTCGCTCACGGGCTCGTGCATGAACGCCATCATCAATGATTACCCCACGGTGCTCGAGGACGTGGAGTACCTGCACAAACTCGAGCGCATCAGGCCGCGCATGTTCGAGTTCACGGACTTCATCGTCAACCAGCTGCATACGACCGATGTGGGCGCGAGCTTCCATCACAAGGTCACCTATCACAAGAGCTGCCATGTCACGCGATTTCTCGGCATCGAGGAACAGCCCCTGCAGCTGCTCAAGGCCGTTGAGGGGCTCGAATACATCGAGATGGTGCATGCCGAGCGCTGCTGTGGCTTTGGCGGAACCTTCTCCTTCAAGGAACCGGAGATTTCGGCGGAGATCGTCAAGGAGAAGTGCGCGACCATCATCGAGACGGGCGCCGATGTCGTATGCGGTGCTGACGCACCCTGCCTCATGAACATCAAGGGCGCGCTTGCGCGCTTGCGCACGCAAGGAGCGCTCGACCGTGATATCCGCGTCATGCATATCGCGCAGATTCTGGATGCGAGGGAGTAACCATGGCGATTCTATATGACACCGAAGCGTCTCTGCGCGAGCGCGCTGCCAAGTGCATCGAGGATGACTTCAAGCATCAGGCAATCCAGACGGCGCAGGAGACTTTCTACCAAAAGCGCGCCGCGCTCGTCGAGGCAGAGCCGGATTGGCAGGGCCTGCGCACGACGGCAATGGACATACGCGATCACGTCACCAAGAACCTCGACTACTACGTGAAGCAGTTCGCGCAGAACGCGAGCGACCATGGCGTGAACGTGCACTTTGCGTCGACGGGCAACCAGGCACTTTGGGAGGCGCTCGACATTTTCGAGAATCACGGCGCCTTCAAGGCCGTCAAGTCCAAGAGCATGATGACCGAGGAGATCGGTCTCAATCACGTGCTCGAGGAGGCGGGTGTCGAGGTCATCGAGACCGATTGCGCCGAGAACATCCTGCAAACGGCTTGCGACATGCCCTCGCACATCGTCGTGCCTGCGCTCCATCATACGCGCGATGATATCGCCGAGCTCTACCGCAAGGAGTGCGGATACGATGGCGACAACGTCCCCGAGCACATCACGCACTTCCTACGCAAGATGCTGCGCCCCGAGTTCCTGAGTGCCCAAGTGGGCATACGCGGCTGCAACTTTGCGGTGGCGGAGACCGGCTCGGTCACGCTTGTCACTAACGAGGGCAACGGTCGCATGGTCGACAGCTTCCCACCGGTGCAGATTGTCTTCGTCGGCATCGACCGCATCGTCCCCACGCTCGAGTCCCTCGACATCTTCATGGCCCTGCTGCCCAAGAGCGCCGTGGGTTCCAAGATGACGGCATATTTCAGCGTGGATACCGGTGCGCGCCATGAGGGCGAACTGGACGGACCGGCCGAGGTCCACTACATCATCATGGATAACGGGCGCCACAAGCTGCTCGATACCGAGTTCGAGCCCATGATGCGCTGCATCCGCTGTGGCGCCTGCCTCAACATTTGCCCCGTGTATCGCCATATCAGCGGGCATGGTTACGGGTCCATCTACCCCGGCCCCATGGGTCTCGTACTCACGCCCGAGCTCGTGGGTTACGACGATGCCAACGCCAAGGCGATGACCTTTGCCTGTACCCTCTGCGGTGCCTGCACCGAGCATTGCCCGGTGCGCATTCCCATACACGACCTCGTGCGCGATCACCGCATCGCGATTGTCGATGAGGGCAAGAACAACAAGGTCGAGGTACCCATCTTCAAGGCCATGCAAGCCATGTGGTCGAGCAGTCCGCTGTACATGGCGCTCATGCGCCTCGGGCGTCCCGTCATGAACATCCTCACTCGTGGCAAATCATCACTCGACGAGCGCAGCGCCTGGATTCCCGTCCTCGGCAGCTGGACCTCGTCACGTGATTTCGACGTCATCGCGCCGTATCGCTTCCGCACCTGGTTGGCCGAGCATAATGCCGCCCGCGCCGAGGAGCGTGCGAAGACGCATGACGACCAAGACCAGAAGGGCGGTGCATGATGGAGCGCGCAACACTCGAGAGCTTCCTGGCTCCCATCTCCCGGCAATTGGGGCACGAGGCTGTTCCGCAGGACGTGCAGCCGCTCGACTACGAGAAGAACCCTCCTGCACGTCTCACCGATGGCCTCGATCATCCGCAACTCGTCGATATGTTCGTCGACGAGGCGCAGAAGGTGCAAGTGGGCGTGCACCGTTGCAAGTCGACGGAGGTCGCCCAGACGATTGTCGATATCATCAAGGCAGATGACGAGGCCGGTTCGGTCGTCTATGCAGACGACCACCGCATCGAGAAAATGCACATCCCCGCTGCGCTCGAGAAGTGCGACGCAGTCACGGGCCTTACGCGTTGGGACGCAACGGCCGGTCGTGATGCCATGGTCGATGCATGCAATGTCGCACGCTACGGCATTACGTTTGCCCAGAGTGGCATCGCAGAGACCGCGACCATTGTTCAACCGTGCAGCGAGAAATGCGGTCGCTCCATCAGCCTGCTGCCAACCGTCCACATCGCCATCGTCAACGCGGCCGATGTGAAGGCGACGATGGGTGACTGGCTTGCGGCGCTTGACGAGGAAGGCGCACCGGCGGGCGAGAACCTACCCTCGCAGATCTGCTTCATCAGCGGTCCGTCGGCGACGGCGGACATCGAGCTCGTGCGCGTCGAGGGCGTTCACGGTCCGATGGCGGTTCACTACATCGTCATCGAGGGGCGCGGCCTGCACAGTCAGGCCTAAGCATATTCGGGCGGACAAGTGGGACAAGGGGACAGGTCATTTGTCCCACTGGGGTTCGTGGGGCAAATGACCTGTCCCCTTGTCCCACCGCGTTGCGCTTAGCCGAACATCCCGCCGCCCTTGAAGTTCAGGTCGCCGTTAAGGCCTGACTCGTCGGGGAGGTCAGCCTCCTCATCGAGGAAGCCGACAATCTTGCGTACGGCGTACTTGAAGGCACCGCCCGTAAAGCCGTGACCGACCTCTCCGATGAGTTCGAGGTCTGCGCGCGGGTAGATGTTGACGGCGCGTACGGAATAGCCCGATGCGACGATGTCGTCACTCATGCCGTGCAGGATAAGTACGGGGCCGGTGTATTTGGCGATGTGTTCGTAAAAGTCGAAGTCATAGATTGCCTCGATGAAGGCGCGACCGACCTCGGCGTTGAAGATGCCAAAGCTCTCGGGAAACTCATCGCGGTTGGGCCACGCGCGTCGTACGTCGCCGGGAATGCTGAAAGCGGGATAGAGCAGGATGAGCCCCTTGATGAGGCTGCTCTTGTTCGCGGCGGCAAGTGCGGCAACGGCACCGCCCATGCTCATGCCAAAGAGGAAGACGTTATTGAGGTCGACGTAGCTGAGCTCTGCAAGCTCCGTATAGGCATCCTCCATATCAGCCTGCTCGGTGAAGATGGTCATCTCGCTCGTGTCGCCACTCGATTTGGAATTGGCCGCACCACAGAAATCGAGGCAGTAGGCTGCATAGCCGCGTTTTGCGAACTCGCGTGCGTAGGCTTCGCAGGACTCGTTGTTGCCGCCGAAGCCATGGGCGCAGATCACGAGCGGCACGCGCTTGCCGTTCGCGGCTTCGTCAGGAAGGTAGATGCGGCCGAAGATGCTCTTCTCGTCATGCTCGAGAATCAGGTCCTCAACTTGGTAGTTACTCATTGTCTGCTCCCTTGCCGACGGTTGGGTAGTCCATGTCCTTGAATCGATCCGGCTCTCCCTGCTCGCCAACTTCGGTGGGATCGCCATGCTCGGTAAACTCATCATAATCGACGGGATCGGTCGGTGCGTCGAGTTCCGACTCGCTGATCGCACCGTAGTCCTTGTTGCGGTATACGTCCTTGTCGAGCAACCCGACAAAGTTCGCCATGACGGTCGTGACGACAGCATCGCCCGTGATGTTGATGGCGGTGCGACCCATGTCGAGGAGGCGGTCGATGCCCATGATCATCGCAACGCCCTCGGCAGGAAGCCCGATGGAATCGAAGACCATGGCGAGCATGATGGTGCCCACGCCGGGTACGCCGGCCGTGCCAATGGAGGCGGTCACGGCCGTGAGCACGACGGTGACGAGTGCGGCGAACGTAAGGTCAATGCCAAATGCCTGGGCGATGAAGACGACGGCAGCACCCTGCATGATGGCGGTGCCGTCCATGTTGATGGTGGCACCCAGCGGGATGGTGAAGGAGGCGACGCGATTGTCGACACCCATCTTCTTCTCGAGCGTCTCCATGTTGAGCGGGATGGTGGCGTTGCTCGAGCTCGTGGAGAACGCGAATGCCATGACCGGCCAGAACTTGTGCAGGAAGTGGAAGGGGTTGAGGCGCGTGCCGATGAAGAGGATGAGCATGTAGACGACGAGCAGTTGTACGGCAAGTCCGAGGTACACGGTGCCGATGAACTTGACCATGGGCAGCACGCCCGAGATGCCCAAATTGCAGAAGGTGCGCGTGATGAGGCAGAAGATGCCAATGGGGGCGACGCGCAGGATGACGCCGATCATCTTCATCATGATGGCGTTGAACTGCGTGAAGAAGCGATTGACCGTGGCGACCTTCTTGCCAAGACGTCCCAAGATGAAGCCGAGCATGAGGGCGAAGAAGATGATGGGAAGCATGTCGCCGTTGTTCATCGCCGTCACGACGTTCTTGGGGATGATGTTGATGAGCATCTCGGCGAAGGTTTGCTCGGTTGTTGTCACGGTTGGCTCGACGGCGACGATGGCTGCCATGTCAAGCCCCATGCCCGGCTTGCAGACCTCGGCAAGCATGATGGCGATGACGACGGCAAGCGCCGTGGTGAGCAAGTAGATTGCGATGGTGCCGATGCCGACCTTGCCGAGCATCTTGGGGTCGCTCATGGACGCCGCGCCGCAGACGATCGAGCAGAAGACAAGCGGAACGACGAGCATCTGCATGAGGCGCACGAACCATTGGCCGCAGACATAGCAGATGCCCTCGATGAAGATGTCATCGGCGGGTGAGCCAGCCGGAATGAGATAGCTGCACGCGAGGCCCACGATGATGCCCGCGACAAGCGATATGAGTATCCACGTGGTCAGGTTAAAGCGACGGGCTTTCTTATCGGTCATCTCTCATCCTTCTTTGCAAAATGAGACAGTTGCTCTGAGCAAGTGTCTCATTTTTCCGCTCGGGTGCAGTCCTTGCGTATGCGCATGGTGAGCATGGCGCCCAGGTCGTAAGCATCCCCGCCCGGCTCGTCCGTATCGCATGCGATGTTGAAGCCTACGAGTCTCTCCGTGCCATCGGAGGAGGTCTCGAAGATGCGCACGACGGTCATGGTGTCGTCGACTTCCGTCTCCACGCGGCTATTGTCATCGAGCATGATGGTGCCGGCCGAGATGAAAAGCGTCTCGCGCACGCAGATGGTGTTCATCGCGAGCGATTCGGGGCAAGGCCGTGAAGGCTCGTCGCCGGCAAGCTCGGCGGCAATTGCCCGGCCTGCGCATGCGCCTTGAAGCGCAGCGTTCTTCCAGATGCCGACGATACGCTTCTCGCCGCTGATGAGCTCGGTCGCCTGCACGACGTCACCGGCGGCATAGACGTCCGGGTCGCTCGAGCGCATGAACTCGTCGACTATGATGCCGCGATCCATCGCGAGGGACCCTTCCTCGACGAAGCCGAGGTTGTTGCGCATGCCGTGGGCGACGAAGATTTCGTCAAAGCTCTCGACATCTCCATCGGCAAACGTGACCTCGAGGCGACGGCCGAGGGGGTGGGTGGCATCATCGATGACCTCGACCTCTTTGATGGGGTTGGCAAGCTTGAGGGTAACGCCCTGCGCGACGAGGCCCCGCTCGAAACGCTCGGCTGCCTGGGGCAGTGCGTTCATGTCGAGCACGTGGTCCATGATACCGACAAGCGTGACCTCCACGCCGCGGTTGAGGCACGCCTCGACCGTCTTGAGAGAGACCATGGAAGTACCGCTCACGAGCATACGCTTGCAGCCGGGATTGGTGATAGCGACCTTGAGGCGTTCGGCATCGTCCATGGTCCTGAGCATGAGCGGGGCATAACCGCAGTCACGCGGAAAGCCGACGGGCGTGGGGACGGAGCCCGACGCGATGACGCACTTGGAGTACGGATAGGAGTTTTGGCTCGTATATACGAGATGGTCCTTGGTATCGAGTTTGATGACGGGACCTTCCTGCACGATGTCGAGGCCGAGTTCGTCGATCTCGGCTTGGCTCCACGGGAAGCACTCCTCGTAATCGAGCTCTCCGCCCGCGTAGTAGGAAGTGAGTATGGGGCTGTAGGGAAGCGTTTCGATGTCTGAAAACACGCGTATGGGGCCCGTGTATCCGTTCGTCCGCAAGCCGACGGCGGCGTTGAAGCCGGCGGCGCCAAAGCCGATGATGGCAACGGGAGCCGCGTCTGTCATCTCATGTGCGTTCATGCTCATCATCCCCTTCTATGCGAAGACCTGCGAAAGCCACGGACCGTACTCGCCCGTCCACATGCCCGAGAGTTGCGCGTAGACGAGGTCCCAATCTATTTGGGTGTCGAAGAGCAGCTCGGCATAGTGCTTGTTGCCGAGCTCGCGCGGGTGGTTCATCAGGTAGAAGGCATAGGTGTAGGTGCAAGTGGGACACATGGTCACGACGGTCGAACCCTCGGGCGCGAAGGAGAGCTTCAGCTCGGTCTGGCCGTCCACGCGGTCGGGCTCAAACGAGTTGACTGCACCGCCGGCGCCGCAGCAGCCGTGGAAGATTTCGACCGTGTCCTCGTCGAGGCCGAGCACCTCCAGGGTGACATCCAAGCAGCTGCCATCACGGTCTTGGCATGCCTTGGACATGCAGTAATTCCCCTCGGGAAGCGGATGCTTGGGCGTGAAGCCGCGCTCGAGGAGGAACGCCGAGAGGCTCACGGCACGCACATCCATGCCATTGCGGTCGAGGGCGGCCTGCATGGCGTTCTTGCAGCCGGGACATACGCAGACGAGCGTGTGGGCTCCCGAAGAGGCGATTTCGGCGCAGCTGCGGTCGCAGAGGGCTTCGGCGCGGTCAAAGAAGCCGGCGCTCTTGAGGGGCGATCCGCAGCAGTGGTCGATCATCGTCGCCTTGCCGCCCAACTCGTCGAGCGTCTCGAAGATCTCGCGCGTGAGTTCGGGCGCGTAGGCTGCAAGCGAGCAGCCGGGGAAGAACGCGATTTCGCAATCCGTCGCGGCGCCATGGGTCGCGGTCTCGATGTGACGCGTGAGATCGGTAAGGTCGATACCGTAGATGGCGCGATAGGCGGTGAAGATGTCCCATTCACGATCGACCTCGACGCTCGAGTAGGTGTCACGGGGGATGAGGCCGAGCTTCTGGTAATCATCGCGCGCGTGATATATGAGATTGGAGACGTTGTTGTGCGCGAAGCAGGTGTTCTTGCAGCTCGTACAGAAGAAGCAACCGCGCACCGCCTGGGTAAGCTGTGGATTGCTGGCGAGCTCGATGGCAAGTTCCTCAGCTGAGCTGGTATTGCGCTGGGCGTCGAGTAGGCCCTTGGCGATGTCGCCGAGCGTCATGTCGGCCATGGTGAGCGACTCGCAGGCCTGCGTGCAATGCCCGCACTGCGTGCACTGCCCCAGGAACTCCCAGTATTCGTCGCTAGATTGAAGCAGGCTCATGGTTCCTCCCCAAAACGTATGTTCTGCTACTTTACCACGGTGGATAACGCTCGGGGACGGGGACAAGGGGACAGGTCATTTGTCCCACTGGGGTTCGTGGGACAAATGACCTGTCCCCTTGTCCCCGTCCCCACTGCCCGCCCTCGTGTTCGCGAATGTTTCGATTTCATTAATTCGGCAACGTTATGGGAACTTCAAAACCTATAATGCACGCGTCCCGTCATAGACAAGGAGAAAACCGTGAGTTACGTACAGCGCATTATCGAACAGGTCAAGGCAAAGGATGCCGACCAGCCCGAGTTCATCCAGGCCGTGACCGAGGTTCTCGAGTCTCTCGAGCCCGTCATCGAAGCTCATCCCGAGTACGAGGAGGCCGGTCTGCTCGAGCGCATCGTCGAGCCCGAGCGCATCATCACCTTCCGTGTGCCGTGGGTGGATGATGCTGGCAAAGTTCAGGTCAATCGCGCCTTCCGCGTGCAGTTCAACAGCGCCATCGGCCCCTACAAGGGTGGCCTGCGCCTGCATCCGAGCGTGAACCTCTCCATCCTCAAGTTCCTCGGCTTCGAGCAGGTCTTCAAGAACAGCCTCACCACGCTGCCGATGGGCGGCGGCAAGGGTGGCTGCGATTTCGATCCCAAGGGTCGCAGCGATGGTGAGGTCATGCGCTTCTGCCAGTCCTTCATGACCGAGCTGCAGCGTCACATCGGTGCCGATACCGATGTCCCGGCTGGTGACATTGGCACGGGTGCGCGCGAGATTGGCTTCATGTTCGGCCAGTACAAGCGCATCCGCAACGAGTGGACTGGCGTGCTCACGGGCAAGGGCCTCTCCTACGGTGGTTCGCTGGCCCGCACCGAGGCAACCGGCTATGGTGCCGTGTACTTCACCGAGGAGTACCTCAACTGCAACAACGATTCCTACAAGGGCAAGACGGTGTGCCTGTCCGGTTCGGGCAACGTTGCCATCTACGCCTGCGAGAAGGCTACGCAGCTCGGCGCGACCGTCGTCACCATGTCCGATTCCACGGGCTGGGTCTACGACCCGTCCGGCATCGACCTTGACCTTGTCAAGCAGATCAAGGAAGTCGAGCGCGGTCGCCTGAGCGAGTACGCGAAGCGCTGCGATCACAAGACCGTCGAGTATCACGAGGGTGCTGGCGTGTGGGTTACCCCTTGCGATATCGCCATGCCGTGTGCGACACAGAACGAGGTACACATCGAGGATGCCAAGAACCTTGTCGCCAACGGTTGCAAGATTCTCACCGAGGGCGCGAACATGCCGACTACGCTCGAGGCGACTCAGTACCTGCAGCAAAACGGCGTCGCGTTCTTCCCGGGCAAGGCCGCCAATGCTGGTGGCGTTGCCACAAGCGGCCTGGAGATGAGCCAGAACTCCGAGCGTCTCTCCTGGACCTTCGAAGAGGTCGATGCGAAGCTCAAGGGCATCATGCAGGGCATCTTCCACGCCGCTGACGATGCCGCACGCGAGTACGGCCACGAGGGCAACTACGTCATGGGTGCGAACATCGCGGGCTTCCTCAAGGTTGCCGACGCGATGATGGCCCAGGGTATCGTCTAGTCACGACACCATAGAGATTTGCGGGAAGGGGAGATGCGTGTGTCATCTCCCCTTCCTTTTGAAACGGGAAATGTTCCGGGGCGAGAATGAGGCAGTTGCTCAGAGCAACTGCCTCATTCTCAAGACAAAACTGCTCCGGCGACAATTGTCTTCCCTCCTTTTTAGGGCTCTATAAGTTGGTCACACGGGTAGGATGTGTTCTGACCGCGAGCTTGCGGATTTTCTACGTGATTCGCCTCGTGCAAAATATGAGCTATCTACGACAGCGAACAAGATTCTTCAAACGTCCAAATATCTTAGTCAGTTGTGGAACTTATTATTTCGCCGTAAATGACCAAGATACTCGAGCTTCCGTTGGTGGATTTCGCCGAAATTTTTTTCAAGCTGTTACAGGTTGCTTATCTACTTCCCTGATACGTTTTACCTGTGAAAATACCAAATCTTGTGATGTCAAGCTAATTTATCCACAAGATATTGTGGATTTTCAGGCGTCCCAAACACAAGATATGGTCTATTCTGAATCGAGCAATCACACTTGCACACGCAAAAACGTTGCATACAAAAACTCGAACACGAGGGACATGAGGGAAACATGAAAATCATCAAACGAAACGGCTCGGAGGCAGTCTTCGATCTTTCGAAGATCGCCAACGCAATCGAAGCAGCAAACGGGGAAGTTCCCGAAGACGAGCGTCTGACAGCGCGTCAGATCGAGTATGCGGCCCTCAATGTCGAGGACGCCTGCAAGGCTGCCGGGCACACGGTCTCGGTCGAGGAAATCCAGGATATGGTCGAGGATGAGATCATGGCGCTCGACAAGTTCGAAGTCGCGCGCAAGTACATCATCTATCGCTATCTCCAGAACCTCAAGCGTCAGAGCAACACGACCGATGACAAGATCCTCACGCTTATCGAGTGCAACAACGAGGAAGTCAAGCAGGAGAACTCCAACAAGAACCCTGCTGTCAACTCCGTGCAGCGCGATTACATGGCGGGCGAGGTTTCCAAGGACCTCACCATGCGCATGCTCCTGCCCCGCGAGGTCGTCGAAGCCCACAACAACGGCATCATTCACTTCCATGATTCCGACTATTTCGCGCAGCACATGCACAACTGCGACCTCGTCAACCTCGAGGACATGCTCCAGAACGGCACGGTCATCTCGGGTACCCTCATCGAGCGTCCGCACATGTTCTCCACCGCGTGCAACATCGCCACGCAGATCATCGCCCAGGTGGCGAGCTGCCAGTACGGCGGCCAATCCATCTCGCTCACGCATCTCGCGCCTTTCGTCGACGTCTCCCGCAAGAAGATTCGCCGCGAGACTTATGCTGAGTTCGAGATGCTCGGCATCGAGGCCGACAAGGAGCAGATCGAGCAGGTCGTCGAGCGTCGTCTGCGCGAGGAGATCAAGCGCGGCGTCCAGACCATCCAGTACCAGGTCGTCACGCTCATGACCACCAATGGCCAGGCTCCCTTCATCACCGTCTTCATGTATCTCAACGAGGCACGCGACGAGGCCGAGAAGCACGACCTCGCCATGATCATCGAGGAGACGCTGCGTCAGCGCTATCAAGGTGTCAAGAACGAGGAGGGCGTCTGGATCACCCCGGCGTTCCCCAAGCTCATCTACGTGCTCGAGGATGACAACGTTGACGAGGGCTCCCCGTATTTCTACCTCACGCAGCTTGCCGCCAAATGCACGGCCAAGCGCATGGTCCCCGATTACATCTCCGAGAAGAAGATGAAGGAGTACAAGCTTTCCGCCGGTCAGGTAGAAGGCGAGGGCGATTGCTATACCTGCATGGGTTGCCGCAGCTTCCTCACGCCGGATCGCTCTGGCAATGGGTATGGCAACGTGGCCAACGCCGGTAACTACGATCCCACCAAGCCCAAGTTCTACGGTCGCTTCAACCAGGGCGTCGTGACCATCAACCTGGTCGACGTGGCGCTGTCCAGCGGCGGTGACGAGGAGAAGTTCTGGAGCATCTTCGAGGAGCGCCTCGAGCTGTGCCATCGTGCCCTGCGCTGCCGCCACGACCGCCTCAAGGGCACGCTTTCGGATGCCGCGCCCATCCTGTGGCAGTACGGCGCGCTCGCCCGCCTCAAGAAGGGCGAGACCATCGACAAGCTGCTCTACGGCGGTTACTCCACCATCTCGCTCGGCTATGCCGGTCTCTACGAGTGCGTCAAGTACATGACGGGTCACAGCCATACCGACGATGAGGCCACGCCGTTTGCGCTCGCGGTCATGCAGCGCATGAACGACAAGTGCTTCGAGTGGAAGGCTGCCGAGGACATCGACTACTCGCTGTACGGCACGCCGCTCGAGTCCACCACCTACAAGTTCGCCAAGGCATTGCAGAAGCGCTTCGGCATCATCAAGGGCATCACGGACAAGGGCTACATCACCAATAGCTATCACGTGCACGTCTCCGAGGAAATCGACGCCTACACCAAGCTCAAGTTCGAGAGCGAGTTCCAGCGTCTCTCCCCGGGTGGCGCCATCAGCTACGTCGAGGTACCCAACATGCAGGACAACCTCGAGGCCGTCATCGATGTCATGCGCTACATCTACGACAACATCATGTACGCGGAGCTCAACACCAAGAGCGACTTCTGCCAGATTTGCGGCTACGACGGAGAGATCCAGATCGTCGAGGAGGACGGCAAGCTCGAGTGGGAGTGCCCCAACTGCGGCAACCGCGATCAGGCCACGATGAACGTCGCGCGTCGCACCTGCGGCTACATCGGCACGCAATACTGGAACCAGGGGAGAACGGAAGAAATTCGAGATCGCGTCATGCACCTTTAGGAAACGAGCCTGGCGCACTTCGCTCGCCAGTCGATTTCACCCGAGCTGCGTAAATCGCTCGGCTGCTGCGGGACTCGAAGGGCAACCACAGTGTGGTTGCCCTTCTCAAACAGTCCTCGCAAGACCGCCTCGCGATTTATCACAGCTCTGAAATCGGGGCTGAGCTCGGTGCGCCAAGCACGAACCTTTGCGACCATAGATGCGCATCACGCAATTTCATAGGTAGAAGTAATCATGAACTACGCCGAGATCAAATACTGTGACATCGCCAATGGCTCTGGCACGCGCACGACGCTGTTCGTGAGTGGCTGCACGCATCATTGCGCGGAGTGCTTTCAGCCCCAGACCTGGAGCTTCGACTTTGGCGAGCCGTTCACGCGCGAGGTGGAAGACGAGCTCATCGAGAGCATGAAACCCTCGTACATACGTGGGCTCACGCTTTTGGGTGGTGAGCCCATGGAGCCGGACAACCAGCGCGGGCTCGTGGTCTTTCTCGAGCGCGTGAAGGCCGAGCTTCCGAACAAGACCATCTGGTGCTTTACGGGCGATTTGCTCGAGGACCTGCTCGACGAGATGAACCTGCGGCGTACCGAGGTCACCGATCGCATGCTCGCCTGCATTGACGTGCTCGTGGACGGTCCCTACGTTAAGGAGCTTCACGATATCTCGCTGCGTTTTCGCGGCTCGTCCAATCAGCGCATCATTGACATGCCCGCGACGCTCGCTGCCGGCGAGGTCGTCATGTGGTCAGACGATCCTGTCTATGCCACGCATACGATGTAGGGGCTACACTCCCAAGAACTCCTTGATTGCAGGTAGCTCGCGCATTGCCTGCGCATAGCCGGCGTCATAACTCGCCTGGAGCTTGCCCAGGTCGGTCTCGCCGCTGCTGACGGCCATGCCCTCGGCGTAGAAGACATAAGCATTGCCGGCGGTCTCGAGCCGTTCGATTTCATCGCACATGCGATTGTACTTCCACCAGCGGTTTTCGAGTGCGTTTATCACGTAGGGACGACCCCAAAGCATGGCGTTGGTGATTTTATCGCCCAGGCCCAGGGGCGGGGCCTTGCGGTATTCACGCGGACGCGTGCGCACGATAAGGAAGCGCGTGAAGCCATCTCGCTGTGCGCGGGGAAGCAAAAAGCCCGCTCCTTCGCCCAGGCCACCGTCGTAGTAGTGGCTGTCACCGATCTTGGGGGAGGGCATGACGAGCGGAAGCGTCGATGAGGCGCGTACGCGCACCATCAAGTCCTCGATGGTCTGCATATCATCCTTGGTCCAGTACACGCTCTGGCCCGTGTCGCGGTCGAATGACTCGATGGTGACCTTCGCGGGATTGGCCGTGAAGGTGGCAAAATCGAAGGGGAGAAAGCCGTCGGGTAGACCGGCTTCTTCGTAGATGTGCTCGGCGTGGAAGAAGCCCTTGTGTTGCAGCAAGGTGTTGATGCCGCCAAAATCGGGGTCCTCTACGAAGTCGACGAAAGAGCGCTTCGTACGGTCGATATCACGCGAGGCATAGTTGACCGTATTGCTCGCCCCGGCGGATAGCCCGTAAACGTTGTCGAAGAAGATGCCGTTTTCGAGTAGCACGTTTGCCAGTGCGCTCGTGTAGCTCGCGCGCATGCCGCCACCTTCGAAGATGAGGGCGGTATCGAACACGTTGCTTGTGAGTTCCTGTTGCATGAGGCTATTGTAGCGCTGCAATTGGCGAATGAGACAAAACTTGCCGGGGCACTTTTGCCTTATCATGGGCGCATGGACGAGAAGATTACGGAGCTGGCGGGATACCATGTGCGCATCAGGCGCCGCGCGCGCATGCGCAACATCCGGCTGCGCGTTGAGGGCGACGGCACGCTCGTCGTTTCCGCACCGCTATCGGCGACAATGGATGAGATGCGTGATGCCGTGGAACGCCATGCCGCCTGGATCGAGCGCCAGCGTGCCCGGCTCGCCGAGTCCCCCATGGCCCAAGCCGCCTATGCGAGCGATGAGGACAAGCGTACCTGGCGCGTGCTCGTCGAGGCGGCGGTTCCCGTGCTGCTCGAGGTCTGGGAGCCCATCATTGGTGTGCGCGTAAAAAAGCTCGCCTTCCGAAACATGAAGAGCCGCTGGGGTTCATGCCAACCGGCGACGGGACGCGTGTGCATCAATACGCGTCTGGCGTTGTATCCGCCGCGTTGTCTGGAATACGTGGTGGTCCACGAACTCGTGCACATGCTCGAGCCGAGCCACAACGCCCGTTTCCACGAGCTCATGGACGGCTTTCTGCCCGACTGGCGTGAGCGCCGCAAGCTGCTATCATGAACTTGATACCTCGGAGAGATAAAAGTTGACAGACGAACAGACCTCATATTCGATGATTGACCCGGCCGGGCGCGATCCGTCGCGTACGCTCGACGAGCTGCCCATAGGCGCATCGGCCGTCATCACGAGTGTCGATTGCGAGTCAAACCAGCTGCGCCAGCATATCTTCGACATGGGGCTCACGCCTGGCGTGCGTGTCACGGCGCACAAGGAAGCGCCGCTTGGGGATCCCATCCAGCTTTGCCTGCGTGGCTACGAGCTCACGATTCGCAAAGCCGATGCCGCGCAAATCTCCATTGGCGATATTGACGAGAATCCTGCCGACCGCGAGGAGCCCATCGCCAAGGAAAACACCTCCGACCCTGTCATGGCATCGGAGACACTATATCCCTCCTTTGGCGAGGAGGATATCGATGGCGCTCTCAAGGATGGCGCAAACGAGCGTTACCGTCCGCGTCCCACCGGGCATGTGATCGCGGCGGGAAGGCCCATCAACTTCGCTCTCGTCGGTAATCAGAATGCGGGCAAGACGACGCTCTTCAACGCGTTGACCGGATCGAACCAGCATGTCGGTAACTTTCCGGGCGTGACGGTCGATCGCAAGGACGGCGAGATACGCAATCATTCCAAGGTCACGGTGACGGATTTGCCGGGCATCTACTCGCTCTCGCCCTATACGAGCGAGGAAATCGTCTCGCGCCAGTTCGTGCTCGACGAGAAGCCCAACGCCATTATCGACATCGTCGATGGTACGAACATCGAGCGCAATCTCTACCTTACCCTGCAGCTCATGGAACTTGACGTGCCGCTCGTCATCGCGCTCAACATGATGGACGAGGTTACCGCGAGTGGGGGCAGCATCGACGTCAACGTACTCGAGGCCGAGCTTGGCGTCCCCGTCGTGCCCATCTCGGCGGCAAACGATCAAGGCATCGACGAGCTCGTCGAGCATGCGCTCGTCGTCGCCCGCAAGCAGCTGCGTCCCGGCCGCGTCGACTTCTGCGAACCCGACGGACCCGATAACGGGGCGGTGCATCGCTGCATACACGGCGTCATGCATCTCATCGAAGACCACGCCCATCGCGCTGATTTGCCGTTGCGCTTTGCCGCAACCAAGCTCATCGAGGGCGATTCGCTCGTCACAGAGGCGCTTGACCTCGATGCCAACGAGCTGGATGCCGTCGAGCATATCGTTGCGCAGATGGAGCAAGAGGCCGGCATTGACCGCGTGGCGGCTATCAGCGACATGCGCTTTACCTTTATCGAGAAAGCGTGCGCGAAGTGCGTCTGGCGTCCGCGCGAATCGCGCGAACACAAGCGTTCCCTCAAGGCCGACCGCATCCTGACGGGCAAGTACACGGCCATCCCCATGTTCATTCTCATCATGGCCGTCGTCTTCTGGCTGACTTTCAACGTGGTTGGGCAGCCGCTTTCGGATCTATTGGGCGAGGGCATCGAGTGGCTCACGCAGGCCGTGCGCGACGGGCTCGAATCGCTCGAGATCAACCCGCTCGTCGTCTCGCTCGTCTGCGATGGCGTGTTTCCCGGTGTGGGCACGGTCCTCTCGTTCCTGCCCATCATCGTCGTGTTGTTTCTGCTGCTTTCGGCGCTCGAGGATACGGGCTACATGGCGCGTGTCGCATTTTTCATGGACAAGCTCCTGCGCAAGCTCGGCTTGTCGGGACGTAGTTTCGTGCCGCTCATCATGGGATTCGGATGCAGCGTTCCCGCGATCATGGCAACACGTACGCTTCCCTCCGAGCATGACCGTCGCATGACCATCATGCTCGTGCCCTTCATGAGCTGTTCGGCGAAATTGCCGGTCTACGCATTGCTTTGCGGTTTCTTCTTCGCCCAGTACGCCGCGCTCGCGATGCTGTCGTTGTACCTGCTCGGCATCGTTGTCGGCATCATCGCGGCGTTCGTCTTGAGCCGCACGGTGTTTCGTGGCGAGCCCGTTCCCTTCGTGATGGAGCTTCCCAACTATCGGCTGCCGAGTCTGGGCACCGTGTGTCGACTTGCCTGGGACAAGGCGAAGGAGTTTGCGAAAAAGGCGTTCACGGTCGTGTTCATCGCGACGCTCATCATCTGGTTCCTGCAGACCTTCGACGCGCGCTTCAACGTGGTCGCCGACCAGTCGCAGAGCATGCTCGCGGGTATCGGCGCGATATTCGCTCCCATCTTCGAGCCACTCGGTTTCGGGGACTGGCGTGCGGCGACGGCCGTGCTCACGGGCTTCATGGCCAAGGAGAATGTCATCTCGACCATCACGCAGCTTGTCGGTGGCAATCTGGCGCTTCTCACGACGCTGTTTACCCCGCTAGCTGCCTACACGTTTCTCGTGTTCGTGTTGCTGTACACACCGTGCGTGATGGCGATTATCACGGTGAGAAACGAGCTCGGTGGCAAGTATGCGGCGGTTATCGTCGTGATGCAGTGTGCCGTTGCCTGGATCGTCGCTTTCATCGTGTATGGCATCGGGTTGTTGTTGGGACTGGGCTAGCGGCCGTTTGCCGGGTGACGTGGTGACGCAGGACGGGGATAATGTCATCTGATGACATTATCCCCGGGCGGATTCTAGCGGTCATTGCACGCATGGAAAGGATGTGGTGCAATGGCTAAATACTCTATCGATGATTGGACGGCGGTCAAAGAGAGGCTTCGCGCGGGTGATTCGATCAGGGAGTGCGCAAGGCGGACCGGAATCGGGCGTGGTGCCGTTTTCAAGTGGAGCCGAATGGACCGCCCTCCGGATCGGATGGTGCTTACAATGGACGCCGCGAGCTGCCCGACCCCGAGCGCAAGAACATCGCCCAAGCAGCGCCTGACATACGAGGACCGCTGCTTTATCGCGGCCCTTCTCGATGTCGGGCGCACCAACCAAGAGATTGCCGATAAAATGAACATCAGCAGGACGACCGTCGCTCGCGAGCTTTCTCGGGTGCAAGGACCCTACGATCCGAGGCACGCCCAGCTTGATGCGAGGAAGAAGGCGAAAAGGCCAAAACCCCGCAAGCTCGATGCCCGAGGCCCCCTTAGGGCCTATGTGCTGCAGATGCTTGCCAGCAGATGGTCGCCCGAGCAGGTCTCCAAGCGGATCGAAGAAGACTTCCCGGATGACGAGGGGATGCGCATAAGCCACGAGACGATATACCGGTCCCTTTATGTACAAGGCTACGGGACGCTGCGCCATGAGCTCGGCGTCGAGTACGCCTTGCGCACCAAGCGCCGCGGTCGCAAACCGGCATCCAAGCTCCCCGCAAAGAACAGGCCCTGGCTTAAGGATGCGCATATATCCAAGAGGCCCCCGGAGGCGGGTGACCGCTCCATCCCCGGGCATTGGGAAGGGGACCTGATCATTGGAAGCGACCTGTCGAGCTGCCTCATAACCCTCGTGGAGAGAAGGTCGCGCTTCCTTTTGATGTCGAGGCTGACCTGCCATGACGCGGACACGGTCGCAGAGCGCATGGCGCAGATGGCCGAGGGGATCCCCGAGGAGCTCAGGCGCACGCTCACCTGGGATCAGGGGTCGGAGATGGCATGCGTGGACAGGTTCAAGCTCTCCTCTGGCTTCGAGGTGTATTTCTGCGATCCGCACTCTCCTTGGCAGCGGCCCACCAATGAGAATGTGAACGGGCTGATCAGGGAGTTCTTCCCCAAAGAGACTGACTTCACGGAGGTGTCGGACGAAGAGGTGGGCAAGGTGCGGTGGCTGCTCAACAACCGTCCGAGGAAGGTCCTGGGCTGGAAGTTCCCTTCCGAGGCTATGCAGGAAGTGTTGGCGGAAGGTGCAATGATCGCCTGAACCCAGGAAGTGTTGGCGGAAGGTGCAATGATCGCCTGAACCCGCCCGGGGATAATGTCACCTTATTAAGATGACATTATCCCCGTCCTGCGTCACCCGGCCGCTTCGGTCGAAATGACGATGGGAGGGCTTGCGGCCGCTTCGCTCGAAATGGCCGTTCTAATCCAGATGCGCGTACTTGCGTTTGCCGCCGGTGACGTGAATGCCCTTGATACTGTCGACGAACTTGTAGAACTGCGAATACCCCGTGTCCTTGACGTTGAACTGCGGGAACGTGTCATGCACCTTCGAGGCAAGTGACGTGATGCTCATCGACTTGTTCTTGTGGCGGCCGATTTCGAGAACCATGAACTGCTCGACCTGCTTGATGTCATCGCGTGTGTCGGCGATGCGCACGTCGTAGCCCACGTTAGTCTTCACGAGCTCGAAGCGGTCGAAGTCCTCGATGAGCTTGGAGAGCTGGCTATAGCCGAAATTGCGCACGTCGAAGTCGGGGAACTTGTTGTTGAGAGCGGCGCCCACCTCCGCGAGCGAGGTCGTCCTGCCGCGGTTGTCGTTCGTGTGGATGATGCCACCCATGACGGCACCCACGTCACGCAGCGAGACCGTGGTCTCGATGTTCTCCGCATCGATGGGGGATTGCTCCTCGATTTCCTCGACGTCGTCGGTCTCGATGTCCGCGTCATCGCCGTTCTTGCTGCGCTGCAGTTTGTAGAGGTATTCGATGTTCACGAACTTGGTGCAGGCGTGTCTGAACGACACTGCGGTCTGGTTGCGCCCCATACCGACCACGATCATGTTGCTCTCGCGTAGGCGGGCGGCCAGGCGCGTGAAGTCGCTGTCGGAGGAGACGATGACGAAACCATCGACCTTGCCGGCGTACAGGATGTCCATCGCGTCGATGATGAGCGTGGAGTCGGTCGCGTTCTTGCCCGCTTTTTCGCCCGGCTTGTGGCTCTTGACGTTGCTGAACTGCTGGACGGGTGTGATGGAGTTATCGAGCAACTTGGGGCGCCACTTGGCCGCCTGCGGGTCGGTGAAGTCTCCGTAGATGCGGCGATAGGTCGCCACACCGTAGCGTGGAATCTCGTTGAGGATGACGGGGAGGTATTTGGCGGAGATGTTGTCCGCGTCGATGAGGAGCGCGAGACGCGGCTCATCGTTTACTTCGTCGTGCATGGTGTGTCCGTTTCCGTATGCGTATACATAGTGACGTAATTAATCTCGCTCATGATAGCTCATGTAAAATCCTGTTCTGTAAACCGACAGGAAATGAGTACAACTCGTCAACTGCCTCGTGGGTACGGGGCGCAAGACGAAGCAGGAGGAGAGGCGCATGGCCGAGTTACAGCCCGAGGAGATAAACGCAATCAAGCCGGATTGCCTGTCAGGTACGGCACTCGAGCAGAAGGCCGAGGCCGTTGGCCTCGCGAAGACCCAGATGGAGGTTGGCCGCACCATCGTGCTCGCGCTCATGGCCGGTATGCTCATCGGTAGCGGCGCGTTGTTCATGACCTGCGTGAAGGCAGACCCAACGCTCGGCTTTGCCGCATCCAACATCCTCGGCGGCTTTTGCTTCTCGCTCGGCCTCATTTGTGTCATCGTCGCGGGTGCCGAGCTCTTCACGGGTAACTGCCTCATGGTCATGGGTGCGGCGAGCAAGCGCTTTGCCTGGACCAAGGTTCTGAAGAACTGGGTCGTCGTCTGGCTTGGCAACTTCGCGGGATCGCTCGTGCTCGTCGGCATCGTCTTCGGCTGCTCCATCATGGCCATCAAGGCGGGGGACAATACCATCGGCGCCCAGATGGTCACGGTCGCATCGGGAAAGATCGGCCTTGATCCCATGCAGATCATCTTCCGCGGCATCATGTGCAACTTCCTCGTCTGCCTTGCGGTGTGGATGGGCTTTGCCGGGCGTACGGTCATTGACAAGATCTTCACGACGATCTTTCCCGTCATGGCCTTTGTCGCCATGGGCTTCGAGCACTGCGTAGCCAACATGTTCCTGCTGCCCATGGGCGTCGTCGCCGCAGCGTGCGGCTTTGGCACCGAGACGCAGATGGCGCTGTGCACCTGGGGTGGCGCCTTCTACAACATCGGCCTTGCCACGCTGGGTAACATCGTGGGCGGCTGCGTCTTCGTCGGCTTCGTCTACTGGTTCGGCTACCGCAAGAAGCAGGCGTAACGCGCCGATCTAGAACATGGAAGAAGACGGCTGGGACGAAACCGGGTCGACGGAGCCGCCGAAGGTGACGGGGGCCTCGTAGTATTCCGCGTCGAGTGTCGGGATCATCTCGTCGGGCGTGCGCTCCGAGACGACTTCGCGCTCGGCACCTGCGAAGTCCAGAAGCGCTGCGGTCACCGCCTCCCAGGGGCTTGCATCGAGCTGGAGCTCGTGGTCGATCTTCTTGATGGGGCCGATGACGCTCTCGAGCCAGAGCTGGGCATCCTCGCGCTTGAGGCCCGCGAGGAACTCGAGGAACACCGGCAGGTGATCGGGTAGCTCCGTTGTCGTCAGCTCGAGCCCGTGCTCCTTGTAGAGCCTGTTCAGCTCCACCATGACATGTCCCCTGTCACGCGAATCGCCCTGCGTGTGCTCGAAGAGGTTCAGGCTTCCGTGCTTTCCGATGTCGAAGGTCGAGACGTATGCGGCCTGCAGAGACGACATGTCCGTTTCGCGAATCCACTCGATGAGCCCTTTCAATTGCCCCTTCGAACTCGCGTCGAGCTCGGCGCTTTCCCGTAGCGTAGATTCGATTTCCGGAAGGCTCTTCAGGAGCTCTTCGTCCGGATAGAGCAGCAGGCAGGCGAGGGCTTTCAGTTCCCAAATCATCTCGTTCCCTTCGGATTGGCCACGAGCGCATGCGTCCGCGCCGGCAATGACGTCCGGTCCATTATAGGCAATATAGGATCGCGGATAGCCTGACAGAAAGAAATTTGCATCTTATATAAAAGAAAATGTCAAGAAAATTTCCGATAGACGTACAAATTTAGTCCGTGTTGGGTTATAGTCTCGTATTAGAATAAAGGAAAACCTAAGAATGTTGTGTCGTCATAGGGATGGAGGCGGAGAACTATGAAGGCTGACATCAAGGAATGGGATCCCGAAGATTCGAAAAAGTGGGACAAGCGTCTGGCCTGGACCACCGTTTGGATATCCACGTTCTCTCTGACATTTGGTTTCTGCGCATGGTACTTGGTGCCGTCACTGGCGCCACATCTCAACGCCGTCGGATTCCACCTCGACTCGCAACAGCTTTACTGGCTCGTGGCCATGGTCGGTCTGTCGGCCGGCACGTTGCGCATCGTCTGGACGTTCCTTCCGCCCATCATGGGCACGCGCAAGTTGGTCTTCATGTCCACGGCCCTGCTGCTCATCCCGCTTGCATGCTGGATCTACGCGGTGACCAATCCGGGGCTTCCGTTCGAGGTGCTGATGCTGTTCGCATTCCTCGCCGGCATTGGCGGCGGTACCTTCTCGGGTCTCATGGCGTCGACCAACTATTACTTCCCCAAGTCCAAGCGCGGCTTCGCGCTCGGCGTCCAGGGCGGTCTGTCCGACTTCGGCACTTCGCTCGTCCAGTTTGTCACGCCAATCGTCATCACGTTTTCCGTGTTCGGTATCCTCGGCTCCCCGCAGCATGAGGTCGTGGACGGTCACGTGAGAGACGTCTGGCTGCAAAACGCCGGCTGGGTGTGGGTTCCGCTTGTCATAATCCTCGCCATCCTCGCCATCGTCTTGCTCCGGTCGGTTCCCGTCACGTCCAACTTCAAGACGCAGCTCTCCATCTTCAAGAGCAAGCACACCTGGTTCATGACGCTGTTCTACTACGGCACGTTCGCTACGTTCGCCGGTCTGGGCGCCCACTTTGCCCTGATGGGCGATAGCGTCTTTGCCAATGTCGCAGGCGCGCCTTCGGCGATCGCCTTCGCGTGGGTTGGTCCGGCCATCGGCGCGATTTCCCGCGTCATTGCCGGCAAGGTATCCGACAAGATTCGTGGTGGCCGCGTGACCACCATCATGGCCGCCGCCATCATCGTCGGTCTCGTCTTCCTGATCGTCTACAAGCCCGATTCCGTGACGGGCTGCTGGATCTGGATGATCGCCATGTTCTGGGTGTTCTTCTGGACGGGTTGCGGCAACGCGTCGACCACGCAGCAAATGGCCGTGCTCTTCCCGCCGGTCCAAGGCGGCGCGGTCGTCGGATGGACTTCGGCTATCGGCGCTTATGGTCCGTTCACCATTGGCGTGCTGCTGGCATCGACCAACGCCACCGTGATGTTTGCCGTGTCCGTCGTCGTGTTCGTGGCCATTCTGGTGATCAACGTCGTCTTCTACGACAGGAAGAACGCTCCGAATCGTTGTTAGGAAGCGTGTTTTAGAGCCCGGCGTCTTCGTAACGTCGGAGGGTGGGCTCATCGTGTCCGAGCAGTTCTGCCATGCGCAGTCATGATGGTTAGGGGTTCACATGTCGAAGTTCTCAGAAGGTTCGCTGTTCTTCAAGAAGCGCGTCGGAAGCTACGCCGATGGATGGGGCGAGGTAACCGACGAGAACCGCAATTGGGAAGATGCATATCGCGATCGCTGGGCGCATGACAAGGTCGTGCGGTCCACCCACGGCGTCAACTGCACGGGGTCATGTAGCTGGAAGATCTTCGTGAAGGATGGCATCGTCACGTGGGAGACCCAGCAGACGGACTATCCGCGCACGCCGTGCGGCGTCCCCAATCACGAGCCTCGTGGCTGCCCCCGTGGCGCGAGCTACTCGTGGTATCTCTACAGCGCGGCACGCGTCAAGCATCCCCTGATCCGCGCCCAGCTCCGTGACGCATGGCGCAGGGAGCGCGTCCACAACGAGCCGCTGGAAGCCTGGCGGCGCATCGTCGAGGACCCAGAGACCCGCGACAGCTACGTGAAGGTTCGCGGGTTGGGCGATCTCGTGCGCACGACGTGGGACGAGGCGACGGAGATCATCGCCGCCGCCAACCTCTACACGATCGAGAAGTACGGCCCCGACCGCATCGCGGGCTTTTCCCCGATCCCCGGCTATTCCATGGTGTCCTACGGCGCGGGCGTTCGCTATCTCTCCCTGATAGGCGGCGCGCCCCTTTCGTTCTACGACTGGTATTGCGACCTTCCGCCGTCGTCTCCCCAGACCTTCGGCGAGCAGACCGACGTACCCGAGTCCGAGGCATGGTATTACTCCAACTACATCATCTGCTGGGGCACGAACATCTCGATGACGCGTACCCCCGACGCCCACTTCATGATCGAGGCACGCTACAACGGCACGAAGCTCGTCAACGTCTGCCCCGATTACTGCGAGAGCACGAAGGACGCCGACTGGTGGGTGCACCCCAAACAGGGCACGGATGCCGCCCTGGCGCTCGCGATGAACTTCGTCATATTCAAGGAGTTCCACCTCGACAATCCCGATCCCTACTTCACCGACTACGTGAGAAGGTTCACCGACCTTCCCATACTGGTGCGCTTAGACGAGCGCGAGGGCAAGGATGTCTACGTCGCGGGGCGCACGCTACGCGCGAGCGACCTTGCGCAGTACGCCAGCGCCGGCAACGGCGAGTGGAAAACGGTCGTGTGGGATGACACGAGCGATGCGCCCGCCGTTCCCCGTGGCTCCATCGGATACCGATGGGAGCAGGAGGAAAACGGCGACGAGGGCAAATGGAACACCCTCGAGGTCGATGGCGAGACCGGCAAGGACATCCATCCGCGCCTGAGCCTCATCGACTCCTCGGACGACGTGGTCACCTTGAACGTCCCGTACTTCGGCGACGAGAGCATCCCGCTGTTCCAAGGCAACGATGACGACGGCCCGGTGTTGCAACGCGCCGTGCCGGTCAAGAGGATCAAGACGACCGACGGCGAAGTCCTCGTCGCGACGGTCTTCGACCTCTTCGGCGCGTTTCTCGGCATAGACCGTGGCATAGGCGGTCAGGTGGCGGCCAACGAGCGGGACAACGTCCCCTTCACGCCGCGCTGGCAGGAAGACATCACCGGCGTTCGCGCCGATGACGTGATACGCCTGGCACGCGAGTTCGCGACGGCCGCCTCTAACACCAAGGGCAGGGCCTGCGTGCTCATGGGCGCTGGTCTCAACCAGTGGTACCAGACCGACAACGCCTATCGCGGCATCATGAACATCCTCATGCTCTGCGGAACGGTGGGCGTCACCGGAGGTGGCTGGTGCCATTACGTCGGCCAGGAGAAGATTCGTCCCGAGGCCGGATGGGCCGAGTTCTCGTTCGCGCAGGACTGGGTTCCCGCCTCGCGCCAGATGAACGCGACGAGCTTCTTCTACGAGCATACGGATCAGTGGCGCTACGAGCGCATGCCCCTGTCGTACATGCGATCCCCGCTGGCAGACGCCAAGCGCTACAGTGGCACCTACATCGACTGCAACCTCCAGAGCGCGAAGATGGGCTGGCTGCCGACGGTTCCGCAGCTCGACACCAACCCCACCGGCATTGCCAGTGCGGCCAAGAAGCAGGGCATGGAGACCGAGGAGTACCTGGTCGATGCCCTCAAGAGCGGCAAGGTTCACTTCAGCCTCGAGGACCTCGACGAGCCGTTCAACTGGCCGCGAAACCTCTTCGTCTGGCGCTCGAACATCCTGGGCTCGTCGGGCAAGGGCCAGGAGTACTTCCTCAAGCATCTCATGGGTGCGCAAGATGGCATCGTCGGCGAGGAGCTGTCGGCAGACGAGGAAGACCTCAAGCCCGAGCTCGTCAAGTGGCGAAAGGCGCCCATCGGCAAGCTCGACCTCCTGGTCAACCTGGATTTCCGCATCTCGACCACGGGCCTCTACGCAGACATCGTGCTTCCGGCGGCGACGTTCTACGAGAAGAACGACATCAACACGACGGACATGCACAGCTTCATCCATCCCTTCGTGAAGGCCGTCTCGTGCCCTTGGGAGGCCAAGAGCGACTGGGAGATCTTCGAGCTACTGTCCAAGCGCATCTCGCAGATGGGCGGTGCCTATCCCGAGCGCTTCTCCGCGGTGAAAGACGTCCTGCTCATGCCGCTCGGTCATGACACGGCCTCGGAGCTCGGGCAGCCGCTCGACGTGAAGCGCTGGTACGAGGGCGAGTGCGACCTCATACCGGGCAAGACCGCCCCGCACATCGTCGAGATCGAGCGCAACTACGGCAACATCCACGACATGTACTGCTCGGTCGGCCCGAGGCTCTCGGAGCATGGTGGCGGCAATCGCGGCATCAAGTGGGACCTCTCCCAGGAGATCGACGAGCTGGCCGACATGAACGGCACGGTTGCCGACGGCGTCGCCGAGGGTCGCCCGAAGATGGATTCCGACATCGCGGCGGCCAACATGATCATGCGCGTCTCGCCAGAGACCAACGGCAGCCTCGCCTACCACAGCTGGGACTTCGTCGAGAAGCAAAGCGGCGTTCCCTGCAAGCAGCTTTCCGAGGAGCATCGCGGCGACAAGCTCACCTTCTTCGATCTGCAAGTCCAATCGCGCAAGACCTTCACGGGCCCCGATTGGTCCGGCATCGAGAACGACGAGATTCCCTACGTCGCGTTCTGGCAAAACGTCAACCTCAACCTACCGTGGCGCACGCTCACCGGCAGGCAGCACTTCTACCAGGACCACGAGTGGATGCGCGCCTTTGGCCAGGAGTTCCCGCAGTACCGCCCACCCGCAGACCAGCGAGCACTTGCCGGCTACCAGCACGCGGCCGATAGCGGTCACCCGACCATCATGCTCAACTTCACGACGATCCACCAGAAGTGGGCAATCCACTCGACGTATTACGACAACGAGCGCATGTTGTCCCTCTCGCGAGGCGGCCCCACGATCTGGCTCAACGACAAGGATGCGAAAGCGGCCGATATCGAGGATAACGACTGGGTCGAGTTCTGGAATGCCAACGGCGCGATGGTGGCCCGAGCCATTCTGACCTCGCGCATGCCCCAGGGCCTCTCGATTCTCCAGCACGCGACCGAGAAGATCGTGAACACGCCCGCTTCGAAGGTCACGGGCATCCGAGGTGGCGACCATAACTCGCCGACGCGCGTCGTGATCAACCCGACGCACATGATCGGCGGCTATGCGCAGCTCTCGTTCCACTTGAACTACTACGGGACCATCTGCCCGAATCGCGATGACTTCATCTGGCTTCACAAGGTCGATTCCGTCGATTGGCTCGACGAAGAGGCCCGCAGCGAAGCTGATGTATTGACCAAGCGCATCGTCGAGAAAGACTGTTAGCCGACGATTCTGAGAGGGAGCCGATACCATGAAGATACGCGCCCAAATAACGATGGTCCTGAACCTCGACAAGTGCATCGGGTGCCACACCTGTTCGGTCACCTGCAAGAACGTGTGGACGAACAGGCCCGGCACGGAGTACATCTGGTTCAACAACGTCGAGACGAAGCCGGGTACGGGTTACCCGAAGCAATGGGAAGACCAGGACAAGTGGAAGGGCGGTTGGCAGATAGACGGCGGCAAGCTGCGGCTGAAGCGCGGCAATCGCCCCTGGCTGCTGGCCGGCATCTTCAGCAACGGGTTGCTGCCCACCATCGACGAGTACTACGAGCCCTACACCTTCGACTACCAGAAGCTGCAAAAGGCACCCCTCATGAAGACGTCGCCGACGGCACGTCCCATCAGCTCCATAACCGGCGAGGTCATGGACAAGGTCGAGGGAAGCGCCGCGTGGGAAGACGACCTCGGTGGCGTCGACATCGAGACGGTGAAGGATACCAACCTCGATGGCGTCCAGCGCGAGATCTACTCCCAATACGCCCAGACCTTCATGTTCTACCTGCCGCGCCTGTGCAACCACTGCCTCAATCCCGGCTGCGTGGCAAGCTGTCCGTCGGGCTCCATCTACAAGCGCGAGGAAGACGGCATCGTCTTGGTCGACCAGAACAAGTGCCGCGGCTGGCGCATGTGCATGACCGGCTGCCCGTACAAGAAGGTCTATTACAACTGGTCGAGCGGCAAGGCCGAGAAGTGCATCTTCTGCTACCCCCGCATCGAGAGCGGTTGTCCGACCGTATGCTCCGAGGCGTGCACGGGGCGCATCCGCTATATCGGAGTCGTCCTCTACGATGCCGACAAGATCAAGGCGCTTGCGAGCGTCGAGAACGACGAGGACCTCTACGAGGCGCAGCGAAGCGTCTTCCTCGACCCGTTCAACCTCGACGTCATCGAGGGCGCTCGTGCGGCCGGCATATCGGACGAGTGGATAGAGGCCGCCCAGAAGTCCCCCGTGCGCAAGCTCATCGAATGGGGGCTCGCATTCCCGATGCACCCCGAATACCGCACGCTTCCGATGGTCTGGTACGTCCCGCCACTTTCGCCCGTCGCCGATGCCGTCGATGCGGGCAAGGTGTCGATGGACGGCGTGTTGCCGAAGGCAGACGAGCTCAGGATCCCGATCCAGTACCTCGCCAACCTGCTTGCCGGCGGCAATACGAAGGTCGTCCAAGACGCGCTGTCCAGGATGCTGCTCATGCGCACCATCGTGAGAAACTACAGCGATTCCGCGGGGCTCGCGCAGTACCTGAGAAGCGAGCTGCCGCTCGATGCGGTCAAGCAGGCTCCGGGGGCCGAGCGGCTCCATGAGCTTGGGCTCCTTCCCGAGGACATCTGCGAAATGCACTCGTTGCTCGCCATCGCGAACTACGAGGATCGTTTCGTGGTGCCCACGGCCAATCGCAATCATGAGGCAAGCGTCCTTACCCAAGGCGAGCAGGGCATGAACATGGGCGGCGGTCGTGACCAGCGCTATCGCGCATCGCGCATCTTCGGCGGTCCGATGGATCGGAAGGTCGCTCCCGTGTTCGAGGACTACGAGGTAGTCGACAAGCCCAGGAAGCAAAGGTGATGATCATGGATCCCAATCTCACGCATCTCCTCTATTTCATCGTCTACCAGGTGTTTCCCTACGTGGTCATTACCGTTTGGCTCGTGGGAAGCTTCATTCGCTTCCTCACGCATCCCTATACGGTCAAGAGCCAGAGCTCGGAGCTCCTCGGAGGCAAGAAGGAGATCAACTGGGGCGCCCGCCTCTTTCATGTGGGCGTCATATTCCTGCTCTTCGGCCACCTGTTCGGGTTGTTCGTTCCCAAGCAGTTTCTCGCGGATGTCGGGATCACGCCGCACATGAACCAGATGATCGAGATCGTCGCGGGCGGTGCCTGCGCAGTGCTCTGTCTGGTCGGCATCGCGCTGATGATCCATCGTCGCATCACCAACCCCCGTATCCGCAAGACCTCGCGTCCGAGCGATTGGCTCGTGTTGGTCCTGATCGCCGGCGTGCTGATCATGGGCGCGACGTGCGTGATCAACGCGATGCTCTTCGACCAGTCGGGTGAGGGGCTCTTCGATTTCGTGAACTGGGCCATTGCCCTGGTCACGCTCCAGCCCGACGCATACACCTACCTGATCGATGCGGCGACACCCCAGAAGATTCACATCTTCATCGGGCTTTGCATCTTCCTCGTGGTTCCCTTCACGAGGCTCATACACATCTGGAGTGGCTACGCATCGCCGATCTACCTGCTGCGAAACATGCAGAAGATGCGCATGAACGGTGCGCCGATGGGGGATGACCTCCCGGCACGTACGATGGAGAGGAGCGCGGACTGAGCTCGCGATAGCCGTGCCTGCGGCTTTCGGGAGCAACGGCTCGCGCTTGCGAGTCGGGCAGCCCGCCTCGGTTGATAGAGCAAAGGGGTACGACCATGGCTCACGTGAATGACGTTCTAAGTGACCGCACGGTCCACAAGTGCACCAGGCTGCGCGAAGCGAAGCGGGGCACGACGGTATGCCAGTTCTGCGCGGTGGGATGCTCCCAATTGGCCTTCTACAAGGACAAGGAGCTCATCGAGGTCGAAGGCGACCCCCGTTCTCCCATCAACGCCGGGCGCCAGTGTCCGAAGGGCATGTCGACGTTCATGCTGAACCGCAATCCCTACAGGGAGACGCGCGCGCTCTATCGCGCGCCGGGCTCTGCGGCGTGGGAGGAGAAGAGCCTCGACTGGATGCTCGATACCATCGCCGAGCGCATCTGGGAGACCCGCAACAACGGGTTCGTCGAGAAGGACGAAAACGGCATGACGGTCAACTGCGCCACGAACGTCGGCTTCATCGGCGGCTCCGCCAACGACAACGAGGAATGCTACCTCATCCGAAAGCTCTTCACGGGAGGTCTGGGCATACTGCCCACGGAGAACTCCGCTCGCTACTGCCATTCGACGACCGTCACGGCGCTCTCGCCGACGTTCGGGTTCGGCGCCTGCACCAATCCGCCGCGCGACCTCATCCACAGCGATTGCATCCTGATCATGGGCTCCAACATGGGCGAGGCACATCCGGTGGCGTTTCACTGGCCGATGGAGGCAAAGCGCCGCGGCGCCGTCACCATCCACGTGGACCCGCGCTTCACGCGCACGTCTGCCGTATGCGACCACTACGTCCACACCCGCCCCGGTGCCGACATCGCGTTCATCGGCGGTCTCATCAACTACATCCTCGAGCATGACTACTGGTTCAAGGAGTACGTGATCCACTACACCAACGCGGCCACCCTCATCGACCCGGGCTTCAACTTCGATGACGTGACCGGCTTCTTCAACGGCTGGGACCCGGAGACCGAATCGTATGCCAAGGCGGGGACGACCTGGGACTACCAGTACGAGATGAACCCCGACGGCAGCTACGGGCAACCCAAGCAAGACCCGACGCTGCAAGACCCCCACTGCGTGTTCCAGCTCATCAAGAAGCAGTTCAGCTACTACACGCCAGAGGTCGTGGCCGAGATCTGCGGATGCCGCCCCGAAGACATCGTGAAGGTCGGCGAGCTCATCGGCCGCAACTCGGGCCGCGATCGCACGACGGCGTTCTGCTACGCGACCGGCTTCACGCAGCATTCCAGCGGCACCCAGATCATCCGCACCGCGGCGATCCTGCAGCTGCTCCTCGGCAACATCGGGCGTCCGGGCGGCGGCATCCTGGCGCTGCGCGGGCACTCCAACGTACAGGGCGCCACCGACGTCCCGACGCTGTTCAACGTCCTGCCCAACTACATCCCCCAGCCGGAAGCCCATCCCGGAAACGCCACCTTGGCCGATTATCTCGCCAACGGGCATGGCTTCAGCGGGGCGCTCGACAAGACGAGCGATGGCATGTGGAAGCTGGAAACGGAGCGCGGATCGTGGGCGGCTCTGCCAAACTACATGATCAGCCTGCTCAAGGCATACTACGGCGAGAACGCCACGAAGGATAACGAATACGGCTACCAGTGGCTTCCGAAGCTCAGCGACAACGAGTCGCTGACCGTCTCGATGGAAAAGGCGCTGCGCGGCGGCATGGACGGCATGGTGGTGTTCGGCCAGAACATCGCGGTGACGAACCCCAACACCGGCTGGAGTCGCGATGCCATGCGCAACCTCAAGTGGCTCGTGGTGTGCGACCTCTTCGAGAACGAGAGCGCTTCGGTCTGGTACGCCGACCCAGACGGTCCCGCACCCGAGGATTGCCTCACGGAGGTGTTCTACCTGCCCGTATGCACCTGCCTCGAGAAGACCGGCTCGGTCACGAACACCGAGCGCCTGCTGCAATGGCACGAGCGCCTCCAGGAGGCACCCGGCGATGCCCACTCGGATGCCTGGTACATCTACCAGCTGGGCAAGAGGCTGCAGGCCAAGGCAAACGCGTCCGATAAGGAGCGCGATGCGGGCATGCGTGCGCTGTACTGGGATTACGATCCGGTCTACGCCGCCACGAAGACCGATCAGGAGTTCGAGCTGACCAGCGTCGAGGGCGATCCGGACATGATGAAGATCGTCAAGGAGATGAACGGGTTCAACGTCGAGGATGGCTCCGTCTGCCAAGGCGCGGGAACCCTCAAGGACGACGGGTCCACCGTGTGCGGGTGCCGCCTGCTATCGGGAATACTCGGTCCCGACGGCGAGAACCTGATGAACCGCGTCGAGACGGGCGAGGTCTACAACGGCTCGATCTTCTCGGATTATCGCGTGACCTGGCCGGAGAACTCCCGCATCCTATACAACCGCTGCTCGGCAGACCCCGAGGGCAAGCCCTGGTCCGAGCGCAAGAAGCTCGTCTGGTGGGACGAGGAGCTCGAGCAGTGGGTGGGCTACGACAAGCCGCAGTTCAACGCGAGGAAGCCGCCGAGCTACAAGCCAGAGCCCGGTGCCACCGGCGACATGGCGCTTGCCGGCGACTGCCCCTTCGGTGCCCATTCGGATGGCAAGGCGTGGCTCTTCGTGCCCTACAGCATCAAGGAAGGGCCCATGCCCATCTACTACGAGACCACCGAGTCTCCCTACGATAACAAGCTCTGGGAGCAGACGCGCGACCCCGGCTTGCACATCGTCGACGACGTCGAGAATCCCATCGCTCCTTCGGGGGATTTGGATTACCCGACGATCATGACCACCTACCACGTGACCGAGCACTGGCTGTCGGGTGCGCAGACGCGCAACATCCCCTGGCTCGTCGGGTTGCAACCGGTGCGCTTCGTGGAGCTGTCACCCGAGCAGGCCGAGAGCATCGGCGTGGAAACGGGCGATTACGTCACAGTCGAAAGCGCGCGAGCCAAGCTGCAGATTCCCGTCCTGGTGACGCCGCGCCTGCGCATCGGCGATGTCTACGGGAAGAAGGCGACCATCGCGGGCACCTTCGTCGCATCGGGATACAAGGGCCTCATGGTCAGCGACATCACCAATGACCTGAGCCCCGCCATCATGGCACCTGACGGATTGATTCCGGCATCGAAGGGCTTCACGGTGCGCATCACCAAGGGCGACCCCTCAGACCTCAAGAAGCTGGATCCCCATCCGCTCAAGTACGACCCCATATTCGACAAGCCGATACCCGAGACACCGTGGCCGGCCCAACCGGAAGCGAGGAATTAGCCATGAATCTGAATCCGCTGAACATCCTCAAGCTTTCCGACAGGAAGTACGATGCGAAGGAACCGCACAAGAACCATCGCATCGACGTCATCTACGCCCTGTTCAAGCGCCACGAGCCGCGTGCGGCGCAAACCGAGATGGCCTTCTTCACCGACACCTCCGTCTGCTCTGGATGCAAGGCCTGCGAGGTCGCATGCAAGCAATGGAACATGCTGAAGACCACGGATATCCAGTGGTCGAAGAACAGCTATGACAACACGCGCGTGCTCTCGTCGGAGAGCTGGCGTCACGTCAAGTTCATCGAGCGCTTCTCGGAGGTCAACGAGACGGACAAGCCCGCCCCCAAGGCGATGGACGACCTGCTCAACGAGCCGAAGCAAGGCGAGTGGCTCTTCATGTCCGACCATTGCAAGCATTGTCAGGAGTCGCCCTGCCAGGAAGCATGCCCTACCGGTGCGATCATCCGCAACGAGTTTGGCGGCATCTACTACCAGACCGACATCTGCATGGGTTGCCGCATGTGCGTGGCCGCGTGCCCGTTTGGCGTTCCCGAGGTGAGCGAGGAGACCGGGCATTCCATGAAGTGCGCGGGATGCTACGACCGCCTGCGTGACGGGCTGAAGCCCGCCTGCGCCACGGCATGCACCACGACCGCGATCCAGTTCGGGCCGCGCGAGGAGATGGTCGAGAAGGCGCGTGCGCGTCTCGCCACCCTCCACGAGCAGGGCTTCGAGAAGGCCAATCTCTACGGCGTCGACCCGTTCCAGGATTACAAGCCGCTCAATTCGTTCTACCTGCTGATGGACGAGCCCGCGGTCTACGGCTTGCCCAATCAGCCGAAATTGCCCGTGCGGTTCATGGTGGGGGATTACGCCAACGCCATCGGAACGCTCTTGATCGCGACGATCGCGATTATCGTTTGCTTGCTGTAGGAGGGGAGACAGACATGGATAGAACATGGGTCAAAGGCCAGCCATCTGCCTATCAACAGCACGATATAGTTCATTTTCCCGACTGGAAGAACATCATCGTATGGGACCTCTTCTTCAATAACCTCACCTCGGGGTTCATGTTCGTGACGATGATCACCTGGCTCATCGCCCCGGATATCTTCGGTCCCGTGCTGCCCATCGCGCTGACGCTCGCGTTTCTCATCGTCATCTTCGATTTGATGCTGCTCGTCACCGACCTCGGTGATCACTTCCGGTTCCTGCACGCCATGCGCGTCATGCACCCGACGGCTCCTCTGTCGGTCGGCGTGGTGGGACTGATCTTCTACTCGATCATGTTGTTCATCGCGCTCGTCATCTACTGGGTGACCTTTGCGCTGCTGGCAACCATAGGATTGCCGCTCGAGGTCGCCGCCGTCCTCGGCGTGCTCTTCCGCCTCTTCGCCGTCCTGGCGCTCATCGCCTCGTGCGCCGTGATCTGCTACAAGGGCGTCGCCTTCAGCTGCACGTCGCAGCCGGGCGTGAAGCGAGCCCGCTGGCTCACCTGCTGGGTGGTATGCGATGCCCTCACGATCGGAATGGGCCTCTTGATCGTGCTCTCGTTCGTTCTCGGGCAGCTCGCCCCCGTCGAGGCGCTCGTCATCCCGTTCGTCGTGCTCATCGTGTTCCGTTGCTTCACCTATGCGCTGGTGTGGATGAACATCCACGAGCGTGCCTCGCTGATGTATTCCAAGGCCCGCCTCGCGCTCAATGCGGTGATCGTCTACGGCATCGCGGGCATCTGCGCCATCGCGGCCTGCTTCTTCGGGCCCATCGGAGTTGCCGCCGCTGGGGCGATTTGCCTGCTTGCGGGAGTCTGGGAGCGCTACTGGATCATCTTCGTGGCGCACCCGCACTAGAGCCGGCGAAATACGCAGGGTATTGACGTGCCAGGGTCTGATTCCTGGCACGTTCTATCTGCTCACCAGGTAGATCTTCTCCTGCGGAAGGTGCACCCAGAGCTCCTCGCCCATTTCGGGCCACACCTCCGGGCCGTCCTTGAGCTTGTCGATGCGCCAGAACAGGTGCTGGTGCAGGAACCTCATCTCGTCATCGCTGCGCTCGACAGCCGGTGCAAACGAGCTGTCGCGGTCGAGGAAGCCGAGTAGCGCGCTTCGCTCGAAGCGCGAGTCGCTGATGCGGTCGACGCGCACGCGGTAGTTGTTGGTGCCCGGCCCGCTCGCGCGCTCGAGGTAGAATGCGCGCACGCCCAGGAATCGCACGTCGTCGGGCACTTCCCGCTCGCACTCGATGCGCACGCCCCACTTGGGCGCCCACACGGCGTGCTCGTCGGCCTTGATGACGGGCGTGGTGTTCTTGCAGCCCGAGAGCTTGAGCGCGGCTTCCGATTGCGGGTTGTTCACGAGCTCGTCGTTCGAATCGATCTCGAGTATGTGACCGTCATCGACTACGGCGATGCGGTCGCAGAAGCGCAGCGCTTCGTCTATGTCGTGGCTCACGTAGAGGATGGTCCCCTCAAAGGCCTCGAAGAGGTCAACGAGGTTTTGCTCGAGCACACTCTTGAGATGCGAGTCAAGCGCGGAGAACGGCTCGTCGAGCATGAGAATGCCGGGCCGTGCCGCGAGCATGCGTGCAAGAGCCACGCGCTGCTGCTGGCCACCGGAGAGCTGGGCGGGGTAGCGCTTGCTAAAGCCCTCGAGGCTGAAGCGCCTGAGTTCGGTCGTGACGATGGCGTCACGATCACCCTTGCTCACCGTCTTGGGTATGCCTGCTGCTACGTTCTGCTCGATGGTCATGTTGGGAAAGAGCATGTAGTTCTGGAAGAGCAAAGCCGTTTTGCGCTGCTGGGGACTCAGGTTGACCTTTGCGGCGGAGTCGAAGTAGACGGTGTCGTTCACGACGATACGTCCCTCGTCAGGCGTTTCGATACCCGCGATACAGCGCATCGTGAGGCTCTTGCCGCAACCCGAGGCACCGAGGAAGCCGAGCGTCTCCATACCGGCTTCGACGCTCACGTCGAGGGAGAAATCGCCAAGGGATTTTCTGAAGTCCATTTGCAGGCTCATGAGCGCGCCCCCTCGGGCAGTCCGGCGTCTTCGGTCGCGATGGCGGACTCCAGGCCGCCTTCCAGGTGTGGCGTGTGCGTGCCGTGCTCTGCACCGTGTTTCTTCTTGCTTGTCTGCCTGCGACGGTACTTTGTCGTTCTACTCGACCACAAGTTGATGAACATGATGACGATGAAGCTGAAGATGATGATGACGATGGTCCAGAAGATGGCGATGTCCGTGTTGCCGTTCATCCACTCGAAGTAGATGGCGATGGGGATGGTGCGTGTGACACCTGCGTAATTGCCCGCGAGGAACAGCGTCGCGCCAAACTCGCCCAATGCACGCGCATAGGCGAGCACCGTAGCCGCGGCGATGGAGGACCAGGCAAGCGGCAGCATGAGCTTGAAGAAGATGCGGATGTTGGACCAGCCGAGCGTACGCGCCGCATCGAGCATGTTGGGATCGAGGTTCTCGAAGGCGCCGCGTGAGCTGCGGTACATGAGCGGAAAGGCTACAACGACTGCTGCGATGACCGTTGCCTGCCAGCTGAAGACGAGGGGGAATCCCACGTCGATGAACCACTGGCCCACGGGCGTGGAACGACCGAAGGCAAGGAGCAGCAAGAAGCCGCATACCGTGGGTGGCAACACCATGGGGATGGTGAAGATCGCGTCGAAGATGGACTGAGCGCGCGGCGAGATGCGCATCGTGAAGTAGGCGGCTGCGAGACCCAGGATGAAGATGAACACAATGGCGATGAGCGTCGTGCGCAAGGTAACCCATAGCGGACTGTAGTCCATGGTCACGAGGAAGTTTGCAAGCCATGCAAGGCCTGTGCTCGCCTGGACGATCTGCACGTCCGAGGGCGGCACGGCTCGAGCGAAGTCGGCAAAGTCGAGCCTGACCTGGTTGCTGCTCGCCTTGCTGGTCACGTCGCTTCCATCAGAGCCAATGATGTAGGCGTAGTAGCGCCCTTCGTCGAGTTCCTGATCGAAGTTGAAGACGACGCCATTCACCTCGAAGGACTGCTGTTCGGTGAAATACCATTTGGAGACGTTGGAGAGTCGCGAGGAACCCTTCGCGTTCGCGTCGTCCAAGGCGGTGAAGTAACGCTTGATGTAATCCTGGTCGTTGTGGTTATCGTAGAGGAAGCCGAAGGCGTCCTGGGTTGCTTTGGGAATGTAGACCACGGCGTAATCGCCGGTTGATATGACCGAGAGATTGTCGGGTTGAGTGCCGATGTAGTAGTTATAGCCCCAGTACCTGTCGCCGACCGCCTTGTTGGAGCCGGCCTGGGCACGGTAGAAATCGTTGATGCCGAAGCTGCATCCTTCGATGAGGGCGCTGTCCCCCTCGGCGGAGACGGTGACCCCGTTGACGGTCTGCTGTTCGCCTGCGTTGTCGACGGCAGGGCTGTCCACGCTGCCGAGCTCGTCATCGGTGGCGGCTGCCGGGCACGGCATGACGCACGAGAGCGCGGTGATCGCAAGCACAAGGGCAAGCATGAAACCAAGCCCACGTTGTATGAAACTCCCCAGAACCATGGGTGCCAGTCCTTGTCGTCTCGAAGGGATTGACAGGGCGTCTCCGTGCGACTGCCAATCTTTCTCCTGATGGGATAACAGGATTATATGCCTTTGCAAATAATCTGAAACGAGGTTATACGCAAGCGGCGCGGATAACCGATGGGTCATCCGCGCCGCAGCAATGATTCCTATGGATTAGGAGAGGTCAAAGCCCCACTTCTGGAAGATCTTCTGGGCATCGGGATCGGTGATGCACCACTGCATGAAGTCGTTGGCAGCCTGCGCGTTCTTGGAGTCCTTGCACACGGCACCGGGATAGACGATGGCCTTGTGGGTGTCATCGGGGATGATGCCGACAACCTTCACGCCGCCAAAGCGGTATACGTCGGAGCTGTAGACGATGGCGACGTCAACGTCGCCGTTTTCCGCCTGCTTGCATACGTTGCCGACCGAGGTCTGCAGGATGGGGGTGATGCCCACGTACCGACCGCCCTTGCCAGAGATGTCCTTGCCACTTTTGCCGGCGTCAGCTGCGGGCGGCTGGTAGGCGCCAACGGTGGAAAGGGCCTGGGCGGCATAGTTGCCGGCCGGAACGGAGTCATCGCCTACGCAGACGGTGAGATCGCCGCTGGCGATTTGCTGAAGGGTGACATCTTGAAGGGCGGAGTCTTCCTTGGCGACGATGACGAGTTCGTTGGTGAACATGTCGGTACGCGTGGACTCATCCACGTAGCCTTCCTGCACTGCCGTATCCATGGTGCCCTTGGAAGCGGTAATCTCGAGGTCGGCATAGGAGCCAGCTTTGAGCATCTCGTTGAGCTCGCCGGATGCCTTGTACTGCGTGTCGGCGAAGGTCACGCCTGTCTGCTGCGTGTAGAGCTCCTGGGCTTCGTCCATGGCCTTGGAAAGCGAGTTAGCTGCAAAGACCTGCAACTCCACATTCGAGCCCGCCGACGAGCTCGCGTTCGAACCGCCGCAAGCCGTGAGGCCCAGGGTGGCGATAAGGCCCGCGGTTACCACGCCGCATGTCAGCACCTTGGCGAGTTTGCTTTTTCTCATGAAATCCTCCTTGCTGTGCTTCACGAACAGATAACTGTTCTGTAATGAGATTATATTTACAACAGGATATAAATTTGGCAATTATTATTTTTTCTGATGAATAAACTTTTCGGTGACGGGCCGATGGCGAATGAGACACATTGGACAGGTACATCTGTCTCATTGCATGCAATGAGACAGATGTACCTGTCCAATGTGTCTCATTCGCACAAAAGGCGGGCTTGCTCCTTGGCGCGGCGGTTGCGCATGTTGAAGACGTAGCCCTCCATGCCGTAAGGCACGTATTCGAGGGTGTCCAGGTCATCGGGCAGGTACTCGAAGAGCGAAAGTTCGGCTGTCTGCTCATTGGTGAAGGGACGGTCGGCCTTGACCGCGCGGCAGGCATGCACCTTGGCTCCAAGGGCGCGGAGCCGCTCCTCGTATTCGGTCACGGGGCTAATCTCATCAAGCGCGTCGAGCGCATGCAAGTCGGTCGTCTTCCAGACGACGTCATATCCCGCCAGGTCGAACTGCACGAGCGAGAACTCGTAGAAGGGCGGGCTATCGGTTTTCATTTCGATACTGGCACCCGGTGCGAGCAGGTCGCGGTAGGAGATGAGCTGGTCGACGTGCGTGAGGCGCTCGGACGCGTGTTTCTTGCGCGGGTGCGGTGTCGAGAAGTTGAGGTAGATGCGAGAAAGCTCCCCTGGGCCGAAGTACTTGCCGACGTCTTCTCCGTCGGCAAGCGCGAAAACGCAATTCTCGAGACCCAGTTCGCAAGCCTTCTGCGCGGCAAGCGCGATGCAGATCCGGTCATAGTCAAGACCGACAAACAATACGTCGGGATACCGCCGTGCCTGCTCGACGACAAATTGTCCCTTGCCGCAACCTAGGTCGAGATGAAGCTCGCGTGCTGAGGGAAAGTACATCTCTATCCATGTGCCTGAGCGAGCGGATGCTTCCAGCTCGATGGCACGCGCGTACCACTCATAGCGCTCCTCGAGATTCTTGAGCGGACGTGCATGCGCCTTATGTCGTTTGCGAAGTTCCAAGGCACCCCTTCGACGGACGAGACGGTTGCTCGGGTGACGGGGGAGCGTGACGGGGGGGGGTCTGTCACGCTGGAGTTCGCGTGACAGACCCCCCCCGTCACGCTCCCCCGTCACGCTCCCCCGTCACCCGAAACGATAGAATACCCTTCGTGATGACGGGAAACCAGCTTAAAATACTCGCCTTGATAACGATGACGATTGACCATATCGGCGTCGTTCTGCTGCCCCAATACCTGATCTTGCGGATCATCGGCCGTCTCACGTATCCCATTTTTGCGTACATGATCGCCGAGGGTTGCTTCTATACGCATAGCAGGAAACGTTACCTCGGGGGCATCTTCGCGCTCGGCTTCGTATGCCAGATTGGGTTCTTTCTCGCGATGGGCAGCCTCGAGCAGAGCATACTTACGAGCTTCGTGCTCGCCATCATCACGATCTACGCCGTCCAACTCGCCGATGATCGTAGGGACCTTGCAGGAGTCCTGGCAGTCGTCGGCGCACTTGCGCTCGATGCCTTCGTGGCGCTCGTCTTACCCGTCCTCCTCGCCGGAACCGATTTCTCGGTCGATTACGGCTTCTGGGGAATCATGCTTCCCGTCTTTTGCTATATGCCGCGCATTTTCTTCAAAAAGGCGCTTGACAAGAAGCGCCTGCGAATCATGCTCGCGTTCGCATGTCTTGGCATCATCCTGGTTTGCGTGCAGATGAACGATTGGCTCGGTGGCATCCAATGGTTCTCGCTTCTCGCGATTGTGCCTCTGGCCAGCTATAACGGCAAACGTGGCACTTGGCATCTCAAGTATCTCTTCTATATCTACTACCCTGCGCATCTCGTGGCCATTTGGGGTGTTGCCGAACTGCTCGGATACTTCTCGGCAATGTAGTAATATCAAAAGGCTAGGCTGATAAGAGGGGAGTTGGCATGCAAGAGACCATGTCCGAGAATGCATCTGAAAAGTTCGAAGAAATCGGCGAGGTTGTCACTCCAGAAGAAGCGGTCATCGAGACCATAGAAGACATCGAGAGTTCGGAGGAGCCCGAAGTCGAAGTCGTGCAGGATGGCAATCCCGAGGAAGGTCTCGAGGAAGCGCCTGCCAAGCGCAAGGAACTCGATTATTCGTACACGCAAAATCGCGAACTGTCCTGGTTGCAGTTCGATCGTCGCGTTCTCGAGGAGGCGCTCGACCCGAGCGTGCCCCTTTTCGAACGTCTGAAATTCATCAGCATCTTCTGCACGAATCTCGACGAGTTCTTCATGGTACGCGTCGGCAGTCTCATGGACCTTTCCATCATCGCGCCCGATATTCGCGAGAATAAGACCAACATGACGCCACGCGAGCAGCTCGAAGCCGTCTTCGCTGCCGTGAGGCCGCTCGTCGAGGAGCGCGACGAGATTTACGCCCAGGTCGTTGCCGACCTCGAGCCCTATGGGTTCAAGGAGCTCGACCTCGACAATCTCTCCAAGAAGGAGCGTCGCTTTGCCCGCGATTATTATCGCGAGTACATACGCCCCGTGCTCTCGCCGCAGGTCGTCGACGAGCGTCATCCGTTTCCGCACCTGCGCAACAAGGAGCTCTACATCGCGACGCTGCTGAGCGAGGAGGATGGCAGTCAGCACCTTGGCATCGTGCCCGTCCCGGAGAACATCGCGCCCATCATCTGCGATCCGGAAGAACCGCTTCACTTCGTGCGTGCCGAGAAGCTCATCGCCCATCATGTCAAGAAGATCTTCGACATCTACGAGACATCCGAGCCGTGCATCGTCTCGGTCACGCGCAATGCCGACATCAGCTTCGACGAGGAGAAGTTCGCCGATGACGAGGGCGATTATCGCCTGCATGTGTCGCGTCTGCTCAAGAAGCGCAACCGTCTCAACCCCGTGCGCCTCGAGGTCGAGGGCAAGCCGGAGAAGCTGCTTCTCGCCGGTTTGCTCAAGCGTCTCAAGCTCACGAAGAACCAGATGTACACGTACAGCGCCCCCATCAACCTCGACTGGGTCTTTGGCCTGGAGCGTCGTGTCGATGCCGACAAGAGGGGCAAGCTCAGCTACGCGCCCTTCGTGCCGCGCGCGTCGGCTGAGTTCGATCTTGGCCGCTCGATCATAGCGCAGGTCGAAGAGCGCGATCGCCTCCTGTTCTTCCCCTACGATTCCATCGATCCCTTCCTGCGCATGCTGCAAGAGGCGGCCATCGATCTGGACGTGCTCTCCATCAAGATCACGGTGTATCGTCTGGCGAGCGAGTCGCGCGTGGCGCAACACCTTGCCGAGGCGGCCGAGAACGGCAAGGAAGTCACCGTCCTCATGGAGCTGCGTGCGCGTTTTGACGAGGCGAACAACATCGACTGGTCGGGACGTCTCGAGGAGGCCGGATGCAACATCATCTACGGCATGGAAAACTACAAGTGCCACTCCAAGGTATGCCTGATCACCAAGCGCTCCGCTGATGGCGTAACCTACATCACGCAGATAGGCACGGGCAATTACAACGAGAAGACGGCGCGCCTCTACACCGACCTGAGCCTCATGACCTCCGATGCCGAAATCGGCCGCGATGCCGTCACGTTCTTCCAGAACATGCTCATCGGCAACCTGAACGGCTACTATCGCAGGTTGCTCGTCGCCCCGGTGGCCATCAAGCGCACCATCCTCAAGCTCATCGACCGCGAGATCGCCAAGGGTCCCGCCGGACGCATCACGCTCAAGTGCAACTCGCTTACCGAGCGCGATATCATCGACCGCCTGGCCAAGGCGTCGCAGGCGGGCGTGCAGGTGCGCATGAACATTCGCGGCATCTGCTGCATGGTGCCCGGCATCGAGGGCAAGACCGAGAACGTGCACGTGCGCAGCATCGTCGGTCAGTTCCTCGAGCACAGCCGCATCTTCGTCTTCGGTGAAGGCGACGACATGCGCATGTATGTTGGCTCGGCCGATCTCATGACGCGCAACCTCGTGCATCGCGTCGAGGTGGCTGTGCCCATCACCACGCATCGCGCCCGCGAGGCAATCATGCTCTTCCTCGACAAGATCTTCGAGGACAACGTCAAGGCCCGCACGCTCGAGGCCAATGGCGAATACAAGATGGTCGCCGAAAGCCGCGACAAGGACATGTGTCCGTGTGACGAGGAGTTCAGCATGCAGGCCTGGTGCATCGACCATCCGATGCAGGGCGTGAAGCGCGTCGCTCCGCTGCCCGTGGAACCGAAGCAGGAGTCCAAGCGTGTTCTTGAACCGGAGCCTGAGCCGGAGCCGGAGCCTGAGCCTGAGCCTGAGCAAGAGGTCGAATCTGAACTTGAACTCGAATCTGAACCGGTTCTTGATTCTGAACCCGCATTTGAACTTGAACCTGCTTCGTTGCAGGAAGACGAGCAACCCGAGGCGTTGGAGGAGGCCGACATCGAGCTGCTCTCGACAGGGGCCGAGGTCGAGGACCTGCCAAGCACTCCAAACTCGGAGGAGAATGCCGAGGATCCTACGGACAAGAAGCCGGGCAAGAAGAACAAGGACAAGGACAAGGAAAAGAGCGGCAAGAAGGAGAAGGACAAGTCCGAGAAAAAGGACAAGCCCGAGAAGAAGGTCGAAAAGAAATCCGAGAAGAAGTCCGAGAAAAAGGGCAAGGAGAAGGTTGACCTGGACCTGCCGTTCATCACGACCAAGCCGGCGCATAGTGCCGGATTCAACGCCTCTGCCATGCTGGACGAAAACGTCAACATGGATGACCAGCCGCTCGGCAAGCACTTCAAGCCCTCGAAGAAGTCGGCTGAGGCTCCCAGGCCCGTGACAGCGGATGTCCCGGTGAGTGCGGAAAGCACCGAGCAGCGTCTTGCGCGCGAGCGCTCGTACATGAGCGATTTCCCCCATACGACACCCAAGGTCGAGGAACCGGATGAGGTGCAAGAGCACGAAGCACAGCATGAGGCGCAGCATGAGGCGCCCAAGAAAAAGGGCTGGTTCAGGAGTCTGTTTAGCTAAGGTCGCAGCGGCTGGGTAGATACATCGAACATGAGCGTTGACGAGGGGATATATCTAGATTATGCGGCGGCAACGCCTGTCGACGAGCAGGTGCTCGAGGCGATGTTGCCCTACTTCTCGCAGGACTTTGCGAACCCCTCGGCATCGTATACGCCTGCGCGTCAAGTGCATGCGAGCGTGGAGGATGCCCGTGCACGCATCGCGCACCTCATGGGGGGCAAGGCCGCCAACATCGTCTTCACGGCGGGGGCGACCGAGGCAAACAACCTCGCGCTTACCGCCGCCGCGCCCGGCGCGCACGTTATCGCGAGCGCCATTGAGCATGCGAGCATGCGCAGCTGCGTGTTAGCGCGCGAGAATGGATCGCTCGTGCCTGTTGATGCGCAGGGCTTCGTGAGTCCCGATGCCTTGAAGGCAACGATTCTCCCCGATACGGAGCTCGTCAGCATCGCCCTCGCTAATGGCGAGATTGGGACGATCCAACCGCTGCGCGAGCTTGCGCAGGTCGTGGGCGACGAGCGTGCGCGCCGTCTTGCGGCTGGTGATATGCGCCCCATTTACCTGCACACGGATGCCTCGCAGGCGGCGGCGCTCAAGACGCTCAACGTTTCCTCGCTCGGGGCGGACCTTGTCACCGTATCCGCTGCCAAGATGTATGGTCCCAAGCAGATGGGCTTGCTTTGGGTGCGCAGTGGCATCGAGCTACGCCCGCTCGTGTGCGGTGGTGGCCAGGAGGCGGGCTTGCGCAGCGGGACGGAAAACGTTCCGGGCATCATCGGTTTCGCGCGCGCCTTCGAGCTTGCCCGCGAGCGGCGCGAGGACGAGGCAAGGCGCCTGCGCGAGCTGCGCGATTGGCTACAAGCTACGCTGACGGTCGCGTTTGCCGATGCCGTCGTTGCAGGGCCGACGCGTGACGCCCAGCGTCTCGATAACCTCTTGCACATCTCCTTTCCGGGCTTGCTTGCTCGTCGTCTTGTCATCTCGCTCGATCAGCGCGGTGTCTATGTCGGGACGGGTTCGGCGTGCGCCGCGAGCAAGATGACGGTTTCGCCCGTGCTCGAGGCGATCGGCGTGTCGCCGGAAGTCGCCGAAGGCAGCGTGCGCATCACGCTTGGGCACGATACGACGCGCGAGCAGGTCGAGCGGGCGGCGCAGATCATCATTGAGGTCGTTCGTGCCGAAATGAAACGTGTGGGCTAACTCGCGCCTTGTCATTTCGACCGCAGGCGCGCAGTGCTCCCCATTGTCATTTCGACCGGAGGCGCGCAGCGCCGGAGTGGAGAAATCTCGCCATTTCGTTGTCATCTCGACTGGAGCGGTCGTCAGACCGCGGAACGGAGAGATCTTGGCAAGAGATTTCTCGACTGAGCGACCTTACGGTCGCTTCGCTCGAAATGACAGGAGGGGGAGCCGCTCCGTTCGAAATACGTGGTATCTTCATTTTTGTTGAAAGCCGTGAGTGGAGAGGACGTACATGGCGCAGAAGGTCATCGTCGGCATGAGCGGGGGAGTGGATTCCTCGCTGGCTGCGGCGCTGCTTGTGGAATGGGGCTTCGACGTCACGGGCGTGTACATGCGCAACTGGTCGGTCGATTTGCCGGGATTCAAATGCCCCTGGGCCGAGGACCTTGCCGATGCCGAGCGCGTGGCCGTGCAGCTGGGCATCGACCTCGAGGTTTGGGATTACGAGGAGGAATACAAACGCGATGTGGTCGACTACCTGGTCGATTGCTATGCGCGTGGCCTCACGCCCAATCCGGACGTCATGTGCAACGAGAAGGTGAAGTTCGGCGTCTTCGCACGCGAGGCCTTCGAGCACGGCGCAGACTACATCGCAACGGGGCATTACGCACGCGTGCTTCTCGACGACCCGGGCGCGAAGTCCGGCCACTTGCTTCGCGCGCTCGACGAGCACAAGGACCAGACCTACTTTTTATGGCGTGTGCCGGGGACGGTGCTGGCTCGTACGCTATTTCCCATCGGCGAGATCGAGAGCAAGGCGGTCGTGCGGGAGATGGCCGCGCAGCGCGGGCTCGAGGTCGCGACCAAGCATGATTCCGACGGCATCTGCTTCATAGGGCCGGTTTCGATCCAGCAGTTCCTGCTCTCGCAGCTCGAACGCAAGGCGGGTGACATCATCGAATACGAGACGGGAGACGTGCTCGGTCAGCACGAGGGCGCGTTCCTCTACACGCTCGGTCAGCGTAAGGGGCTCGACCTTGGGGGTGGCCCGGCACGCTACGTGGTCAAGACGGACACGGCCGAGAACGTCGTGTACGTGAGTGCGGACCACGACTGCGATGCGCTATGGACCGATGAGCTCGCGCTCGGCGACGTGCGTTGGGTTTCGGGTGATGCGCCCGCACCAGGGCGCTATCTGGTGCGTACGCGGCATACCCGTCCGCTCGTCGAGGCGCATGTCGAGATGGGGGAGGACGCGGCGCGCATCACTTTCGACGAACGCGTACCCGCTGTGGCGGCTGGTCAGTCGGTCACCATCTACCGTGACGAGGAGTGCCTCGGCGGCGGCATCGTCATATAGGACATGCGCCTGTCATTTTTTTTCGAAAGTGTGAGGCTTGCTTTCATTCCATGTCGATTTTTTTCGAAAGTGTGAGAGCAGACAGCGAAAAGGCCTCACATTCTCGTGATTTTTTACATGACACTGTCAAAAGTCTCACATTTACGGCAAAAATCTACATAGCACTGTTGAAGGTCTCACACTTTCGAAAATTTCTTGCAAGTGAGCCGCGGATTAGCGTACTCGCCCTTTATTTCTCGGCCTCGCGCTCGGTGAGGATGCCGTTGAGGGTGCGCCAGGCAAGCTCGGCGCACTTGACGCGCGCGGGCATGCGCGAGATTGACTGAAGCTCGGCGGCCTCGTCGAGGTCCTCGATGTCGTCCTCGGAGAGCTCGTTGCCTTGGATCATGCCGATGAAGAGCCCGAGCAAGCGCTTTGCCTCGTCAACGGATTCCCCCTCGATGAGACCGGCCATCATGTCGGCGGATGCCTGGCTGATGGCGCAGCCGTGCCCCGTGAACGAGGCCTCCTCGATGATGTCGTTCGCATCATCGATCTTGAGGTAGAGCGTGAGCTCGTCACCGCAGCTTGCGTTGATGCCGTCGTGGCTGTGCGTTGCGTCCTCGAGCTCGTATCGATAGTCGGGATGGGCGTTGTGATCCATCAGCGCAGCAGAGTAAATGCTGCTGGTAGAGCCATTAGACATTGAACATCCTTCCCACGAGCTCGAGCCCGTCGATGAGCCTATCGATATCATGCGCGTCGTTGTAGAACGCCACGCTCGCACGGCAGCACGTGTGCATGCCGAGGAAGAGCAGTAGAGGCTGGGCGCAGTGATGACCGGCGCGAATCGCGATGTTCTCGCCGCTCAGAATGCCTGAGACATCATGCGGGTGCACGCCGGTGACGTTGAAGCTGAAGGCGCCGCTGCGCGCATCCGGGTCTGCAGGGCCCACGACCTCGATGAACTTGAGCGCCTCCATGCGCTCGGCCAAGTAGCGCATGAGCGCCTTCTCGCGCTCTTCCATGGCCTCGATACCGATGCCATTGGCGTACTCGATTGCCACGCCCGTCGCGTAGATGCCGGCGGCGTCTTGCGTGCCCGCCTCGAACTTCTCGGGGACGGGGGACCAGACGGCGTCCTGCTCGCTTACGTAGTCGATCATCTCGCCGCCCGTGAGGAACGGTGGCATGCTCTCGAGCAACTCGTGCTTGCCCCAGAGAACGCCCACGCCAAAGGGCCCGAAGACCTTATGGCCGGAGAAGGCGAAGAAATCACAACCGAGCTTGGTGACGTCGACGGGCATGTGCGGTACGGACTGTGCGCCATCGACCACCATGTACGCGCCGTTCTCGTGCGCGAGCTGCGCCATACGGGCGATGGGGTTGGTGACGCCAAGGACGTTCGAGACGTGCGCCGCCGCGACGATCTTGGTCTTGGGGCCGATCTTGGCGAGCATCTCCTCTTCGGAGATGAAGCCGTCCTTGTCGCAGTACATGTAGACAAGCTTTGCTCCGGTCTTCTTGCAGAGTTGCTGCCAGGGAATGAGGTTGCTGTGATGCTCCATGATGGTGATGCATACCTCATCGCCTTCCTCGACCACGGTGGGGCCGAAGGACTGCGCGACGATGTTGAGTGCCTCGGAGGCGTTGCGGTTGAAGACTATGTCACGTGCGTTTTCCTCGCCAATGCCGATGAAGCGCGCGATGAGCTTGCGCGTATTCTCGATGGCTTCGGTCGCCTCGATGGAAAGCTCGTAGAGACCTCGCAGCGGATTGGCGTTCATGGTCTTGTAGAAGTGGTCCACTGCCTCGATGACGCATGCGGGGCGCTGTGCGGTGGCCGCGCTATCGAGAAACGCCAGGTCTGGCATGGATGCGAGAAGCGGGAAATCCTTCTTGTACGGATTGGCTATGATGTCGATCGAACTCACAGGTAAACCTCCTCGAAGTTCTCCACGATCGTGTTGCCGAGGCGCGCGACGGCTTGCTTGGTCACGTCGTTGGCGGCGTTGAGCCAAGCGTCCTCGAGCGTCGCGGTGATGAACATCTGCTCGGCCTGCTCGGGCGACAGACCGCGGCTTTCCAGGTAGAAGAGCTGGTCGGCCTTGATGTGGCCGATGGTCGCCCCATGGTTGCCCATGACGTCGTCCTCGTTGCAGAGGATGTTGGGGACGGTCTTGTTGCTCACGCCCTCGTCGACGAGCAGCACGTTGTCGACCTCGTGGCCCACGGCGCCCTTGGCCCCGCGAATGAGGTCGATGGTGCCGCGCAGCGTCTTCTTGCTTGTGCCGGCAAGCACGCCGTTGGCGTAGAGGTTGCAGGTTGACTTGGTGCCGTGGTGTCGCAGGATGTAGTTGAAGTCGAGTTCCTGCTCGCCATGGCCCAGGTAGTGCGTGTAGACGTTGATGGTGGAGTTGTGGCCGCGTAGGTCGCCTGCAAGGCCCGTGTACGATTTGCCCGCGCCGAGCACGGTCTGATGTACGTCGATGGTTGCGTTGTCCGCAGCGAACAACCCCATGTCATCGAGGTCGGTCCAGGTGTCATCGAGCGTCTGGACGCGACGCAGCGCGACGTGTGCGCCCTCGGCGGCAAAGATGCGGATGGAGCTGCCGGTGACGCCCGTGCCGAAAGCGGGGGAGTCCACGATGACGGCGACGTCGAGAGTCGCGCCCTCGTGGGCGACGAGGTCGATGGCGGCCATGTTGGCACCCCCGTCGACGCCGCTTATCTGGATGCATGCCGTGTGGTTTGAGCCAGCTGGCGCGATGATGGAACGCGTCTGGCAGGCCATCTCGCGGATCCAGTCGCTGACTTCCTCGCCCATGCCCTGCTCGAAGGACGCGGCCAGGCTCTTGGCCTGCTCCATCGCGTCGGCCTTCTTCTGGTACGCGGACAGCGCCAGACCGCCGAGTTCCTCGGCCTGTTCGTCGACGGCGTTGGTCAGTACGGGCTTGTCGCCATAGACCTTGTCCCAGGCAGCTTGCGCCGCCTCCATGGCCTCGACGAAGGCCGTGGCGTCACCGAGCGTGGCATCGGTTTCGATGACGGCATCGGCTTCGCAGGAAAGCTGCGCGGGGATTTCGATGGTCGCGTCATTCATGTGGAGGAAGTACCAGGTCGGAGCTGGCATCGCACTTGCGTGCTCGAAGATACGTGCTTCCATTAGCCGATCGCTCCTTCCATCTCGAGTTTGATGAGGTTGTTCATTTCGACGGCGTATTCGAGCGGGAGTTCCTTGCTCACCGGCTCGGCAAAGCCGTTGACGATCATCGTGCGCGCCTCTTCTTCGGAGAGACCGCGGCTCATCAGGTAGAAGACCTTGTCATCGCCGATGCGGCCGATGGTGGCCTCGTGTCCGATATCGACGTTCTTGCACTTGATGTCCATGGCCGGAATCGTGTCGCTGCGGCTGCGATCGTCGAGCATGAGCGACTGGCAGCTCACCGTCGCGGCGGAGTCCTCGGCGTTCTTGGTCGCCACCACGCTCGAGCGAAAGGTGGAGACGCCACCGTCCTTGGAAATGGACTTGGTCTCGACGCTCGCCTTGGTCTTGGGTGCGTTGAGCACGACCTTGCAGCCCGTGTCGAGGTTCTGGCCCGCACCCGCGAAGGTGATGCCAGTAAAGCTCGACTTGGCGCCGCGTCCGTTGAGGATGGACATGGGGTAGAGGTAGCCCACGTGGCTGCCAAAGGAGCCCGAGATCCACTCGATGTCGCCGCCCTCCTTGCAGATGGCGCGTTTGGTGTTGAGGTTGTACATGTTCTTCGACCAGTTCTCGATGGTCGAATAGCGCAGGTGGGCGCGCTCGCCCACGAAGAGCTCGACGGCGCCCGCGTGCAGGTTGGCGACGTTGTACTTGGGCGCCGAGCAGCCTTCGATGAAGTGCAGGCTCGCGTCATCTTCGACGATGATGAGCGTGTGCTCGAACTGGCCCGCGCCGCGTGCGTTGAGGCGGAAGTAGCTCTGCAGCGGATAGTCGAGCTGCACGCCGGCCGGCACGTAGACGAACGAGCCGCCCGACCACACGGCACCGTGCAGGGCCGCGAACTTGTGGTCGGTGGGCGGGATGAGCTTCATGAAGTGGTCGTGGATAATGCCCTCCCACTTGGGGTCTTGCAGCGCCTCCTCGATGCCCGAGTAGACGATGCCCATCTTGGAGGCGGACTCCTGCATGGAGTGGTACACGAGCTCCGAGTCGTACTGTGCGCCCACGCCGGCAAGATAGCTGCGCTCGGCCTCTGGGATGCCCAGGCGGTCGAAGGTGTCCTTGATATCCTCGGGGACGTCATCCCAGCTCGCCTGCTGGTCGGTCTCGGGCTTCACGTAGGTGACGATGTGGTCCATGTCGAGGCCGTCAATTGACGGGCCCCAGGTGGGGATGGGAAAGCCGTTGTAGATGTCGAGTGACTTGAGGCGTAGGTCGAGCATCCAATCGGGCTCGTCCTTCTTCTCGGAGATCTCGCGTACGATCTCGGGGGTGAGGCCCGCCTCAAGATGCTCCTGGTTGCTTTCGTCCTTGACGAAGTCGTACATGCTGCGGTCGATGTCATCGACCTGCGTGCGCTTCTTTTCGCTTGGTCCGGTCATGGCGGCCCCTTATCGTGCCTGCGCGAGGGACTCGAACTGCTCGAATCCGTTGGTGTCGATGTCGGCGATCATGCTCGCGTCGCCTTCGGCGACCATGCGGCCGCGCACCATGACATGCACCTTGTCGACATCGAGGTGCTCGAGGATGCGCGTGTTGTGGGTGATGACGAGTAGCGTGCCGTTGCATTCGCGGCGATAGAGCTCCATGCCCCGGCTGACGACGGAGAGCGCATCGACGTCTAGGCCGGAGTCGGCCTCGTCGAGGATGGCGAGACGCGGCTTGAGCAGCAGCAACTGTAGCATCTCGACCTTCTTCTTCTCGCCGCCCGAGAAGCCCACGCCAAGCTCGCGGTCGAGGTAGGCGCGATCCATGTCGAGCTCATCGGCGAGCTCGCGTACGCGCTTGCGGAACTCCTTGCGCTTCATGTCGAGTTCGGGGCGCGCCGAGGCGATGGCACGCAGGAAGCTCGACAGCGGCACACCGGGAATCTCGACGGGAGCCTGGAACGAGAGGAACATGCCCGCGAGGCTGCGCTTGTCGGGGGAGAGATCGGTGACGTCTTCGCCACCGAACATGATGGTGCCGCCCGTGACGTCGTAGGTCGGCTCGCCCATGATGACGTGGCCCAGCGTCGACTTGCCCGCGCCGTTGGGGCCCATCAGAACGTGAACGCCGCCTTCCTCGACATCGAGGTCAACCGAATGGAGTATCTCCTTGCCGTCAACACCAGCTGACAGGTCACGGACAGACAATAGTGCATCGCTCATAGGTGTTCCCATCTCTCCTGCGAGGTCCTCTCATGTTTCCTCGCTGCGGTTCCACGTACGCGAAGGCTCGCGGAACTTTTTCTGCTCAATGTAAATGGTGCATGTTCAATGTCAAGAAAACTCGCCGCTTCGACATGCAAAGGTAACTTTTGGGTACAATGCACGAAACGTTTCCGTTGAAAGGTGCCCCCATGAGCGGACTTACCATTGCCCTCATCGTCATCGTCGCAATCGTCGTCATTCTCGCCATCGCGCTCATCGGGATGTACAACAACCTTGTGCGCATGCGCAACCGCGTCGATAACGCTTGGGCGCAGATCGACGTACAGCTCCAGCGCAGGCTCGACCTCATCCCCAACCTCGTCGAGACCGTCAAGGGCTATGCGGCACACGAGAGCGGCACGCTCGAGGCCGTGACGCAGGCGCGTAATGCGGCGATGAACGCCGCGACGCCCGAGGCGCGCGCCGAAGCCGAGAACATGCTCACGGGTGCCCTCAAGACACTCTTTGCTGTGAGCGAGGCTTACCCCGACCTCAAGGCTTCCTCCAACTTCCTCGACCTTCAGGCGCAGCTCTCGGAGACCGAGGACAAGATCAGCTACATGCGTCAGAGCTACAACGACACTGTCATGAAGTACAACAACGGTATCCAGACCTTCCCGGCTGTCATCTTCGCCGGCATGTTCGGTTTCAAGGAGCGCGAGCTCTTCGAAGCGGCCGCTCCCGCAGCCACTGCTCCGCAGGTGAGCTTCTCGTAATGCGGACGCGAACTGGGACAAATGGACAGGGCAAATGTCCCACTAGCCTTAGTGGGACATTTGCCCTGTCCATTTGTCCCAGTTGCGTGCTGGTCATCGCGTGCGTGCTTTGGCTTGTCGCGTGCGCGTGCATCATGCCTACGAGTGCCCACGCCAAGAGCCACGCGTGCGCGAGCGACACCATCAACGCGACCGTTAACGAGGATGGCTCGCTACATGTCGTCGATGCGCGAACCTATGAGTTCGACGGCCGCTACACGCTTACGGCTGCGGTGCTCGATCCGCCGCCCGGCGGCACGGGCATCGTCAACGGCGTGTCGGTCATCGACGAGAACGGTGTCACCACGCAGCTCGTCGAAGTACCGTTCCAGGGTTCATGGCGTACGGCGGGCGGCCCTCCGAGCGGCTACTACTCTATCGATGTGGCCGAACGCACGGTCTATGCGTTCTCGACGACCGAAGACGAAAGGAAGACCTTCGTCTTCGATTACACCTACACGGGCGCCGTCAATCGCTATGACGACGTGAGCGTGCTGTATTGGCAATTCGTCGCTCCTAACTGGGATGTCGATACCGAGGACGTGCACGCGTTCGTGCGCCTGCCCGTGCCTGCAGGCCAGAGCGTCACGGGTGGCGAAAACGTCTACGCCTTCGCTCACGGCAACATCAACGGCTCGGTGAGCTTCGAGGACACCGGCGTCATCGAGTTCGTTGTCCCGCGCGTGAAAGAGGGCGACTTCGCCGAGATGCGCGTCGCCTTCCCGGCAAGCTGGACGCCGTTGGTCTCGGCCGAGCAAACGCATGCCTACGACGGGCTTCCCCAGGTGCTCGAGGAGGAGCGGGCATGGGAGCGCGAGGCACAGGCTCGTCGCATTATCGATGTGTTGCTGCTCGTCATCCCCCTGTGCATCTCGCTCGCATGCCTCATCGTCGCGCTCGTTCTGTTCTTCCGCTACGGCCGCGAGCATAAACCTAACTTCACGGACGAGTATTGGCGCGACGTGCCCGAGAAGGAGACAAATCCCGCCGTCATCGCGCGTCTATGGCGCTGGAACAAACCCGACGCCAATGATCTGACTGCCGTCCTCATGCATCTCTCCAACCTCGGCGTGGTGAGCATCTCGCGCGAGACGAGCATCGAGGAACGCAAGATCCTGGGCGACAAGGAGCACGTGACCTATAGGCTCGGGCTCAATCCCGAGAAGCGCCTCCATGTGAATCACGACGCCATTGACACCAAGGCGCTCGACTTGGTCTTCGACAGGATCGGCGTGCAGTACGGCAGCGTCACGCTTGAGGATATCGAGGCGTATGCCAAGGACCACGCCGAGAGCTACGTGAACTCCATGCAGTTGTGGCAGGGCACCATCAGCGCCGAGGTGGACAGGCGCGGTTTTTTCGAGAGGACGGGCGAGCGTTGCAAGCGCGCGTTTCAGATTGCGTCAATCGGGCTCATCGTGCTCGGTGCCTTCGCGAGCATCACGATCGAGAACTTCATGCCGGTTATCGGCTTGCTTCCCGGTGCCGTGATTCTGCTCGCGTTCTCGTTCTTCATGACGCGACGCTCCCAGGAGGCCGTCGATATCTACGCGCGCTGCACGGCGCTCAAGCGCTGGTTCAAGGACTTCACCGCACTTGACGAGGCCGTGCCCACGGATGCCAAGGTATGGGGCGAGCTGCTTGTCTATGCGTATCTGTTTGGTGTTGCCGATCAGGTTGTGAATGACCTCAACCGCGTCGCGCCTGATATTTGGACTAGCGACGTGTTCGTCGGCAGCATGCTGTGGTACTACAACCCCTACGTTTCGATGCATGCCGGTGCGGCGAGCACGGACTTCTTTGGCAACGCGTTCGAGAACACGATGTCTTCGGCGCAGAGCATCATTGCCGCTGCCAAGGGTGGCGGCGGCGGGAGCTTCGGCGGTGGAGGCGGCTTTTCGATGGGTGGAGGCGGCGGTTTCGGCGGCGGAGGCGGCGGCTTCTCGCGCTAGGGCCTCACGCGCGACTCGCCATTACTCCGAAAACGTGCCGTTGCCGGTCTTGCCGTGCGCGTCATCGCGTGCGGGAGACTCTTTGGGCGCTTCGCGTGCGGGAGTCTGCGGCGTCTCGTCCTCTGCATCCTCCTGCGCTTCGCCTGGATGCTCCGTCTGCCAACGGATGGTGGCGCGACAGCGCTCCTCGAGGGTGATTTCGAGGATGTCGGCCTTGAGGGCGTAGTTGTTCCAGAGCGAGCCCGTGAGGTAGATGAGAATCGCGCCATCGAAGATGAGAATGCGCGCGAAGTCGTATGTCGCGCCCTGATACGTGTTGATCATGATGATGACGAGTCCCGCGATACCGAGCATGCGCGCAATATAGCGGTAGCGCATGGACTCCCATTTGAAGCTCCGCTCGACGCGCGCCTGCGCCTCGGAGTCCGTCTCGGGGTTGCCGGTAAGCTCCCGTGCGAGGGCCTTGCGGTACTTGGGTAACTCCGCGCGCTCGGCGCGTAGCTGGAAGTGACGCAAGCCGCTTACGGCATATGCGAGGACGAGCACGATGAGAAAGCCGGATACGTTATGACTTGCCTGCTGCCCATCGAGCATGAAGTAGGCGATCGTCCCGATGATGACCACGGCGAGGAGTATGTTGAGCAAGACGAAGGTGATGGTCGCCATCTTCTTTGAGCCCGTGATGCCCCATTCCGTGCGCAGGTTGGGGATGGACTCTATGTATTGCAGGACCTCTTCGTCGTTGGGTAGCTGGGCACTCATGGTGCGTCCTTCTCTCGCGGGTGATTGGTAAACCTAGTATCGCATAGAATGCGTGGAGAAACCGTGCCTTTGGGGCTCTTGCGGTATCATGAGCAAACATTTGTCATGAAAACTCACGATAACCAGTGATTTCGAACATGGGGAGCATCATGGTCAGGTATTCCGCTCACGGTAACCACAGCCGCAGTGGGCAGCAGCCCGTCTTGCGGTCGGATATGGCAGCGTACAACGCGAGCAACTACGTCGGGCACAGCGCGCGGCGCCCCAAGAACCACAAGCGCCGCAACATCATCATCGTGGTCGTCGTGGCGGTCATCCTTATCCTGGGCTGTTCGGGCGTGGCCCTTGCCATGAGCGCCAAGGATGCCAAGGCAGATGCCGAGGTCCTCATGGATCAGGGAAAGACGCTCGTCACACAGCTCAAGGAGGGCGACAAGACCGGCGCTGGAAAAACGGCGACGGAACTCTCGGCAACCGCCAAGAAGCTCAACGATACCGTGGGCAGCCCTCTGTGGGCCGCTGCCACGCTCATCCCTGTCTATGGTAGCGATATCGCCCAGGTGCGCACGATCGCGAGTGTGGCGGACACGCTGTGTGCCAAGGCGGTTACGCCTCTTATCAATGCGCTTCCCGCAGAGGGACTTTCGGGCATCGTCGTTGACGGCGGTGTCAACGTGGAAGCGGTGGAGGACATGCTCGCGCCGCTCGGTGCCGAGTATCCCACGATTCACGATTGCGCCGAGCAGGTCGCCAAGATGGGCGATTCGCATCTTGACCAGCTCAAGGAACCCGTCCAGACCGTCAAGGGGCTGGTCGGCACGCTCGATACCGTCTCCGAGTACGCAAGCGAGCTCTCGCATCTGCTGCCCGGCATGCTCGGTGCCGATGGCGAGCCCGCCCACTACCTCGTGATCGCCGCGAACAATGCCGAGCCGCGCTCCACCGGCGGCATGGCGGGGTCCTTTGGCATCATGACCGTCGAGGACGGTAAGATGAGCATGGGCGATTTCGTGGGGAGCGAGACTGCCCCGCGCCCCGATACCGGAGAGGCGGCCTTGCCCCTCACCGATGAGGAACTCCTGATTTTTGGCAAGCGCGTGGGTATGGACATGCGTGACGTTGGCTACATTCCCAACTTCCCGCGCGTGGCCGAGCTTCAGAAGGCCATCTGGGAGTCGAGTGGCAACACGGAGGTCGATGGCATCGTCATGCTCGATCCGGTCTTTCTGCAGCGCATCCTCGCGCTCACCGGAGGCGTGACCACGAGCAATGGCACGGTTGTCGATGGTACCAATGCCGCGCAGATTCTCATGAACGAAGTCTACTTGCGCTACGGCGATGAGAACGAGATTCAGGACGCGTTCTTTGCCGAGGTCGCCAGTGCGGCGCTTGACCAGGTGCTCGGCAATTTGGGCGAGGTCGACTTGGCGAAGCTCCTCGAAGTCGTCAATAACTCGCTTGATGACCGCCGCTTCTACATCTGGATGGCCAATCCCGAGGAGGAGGCCATCGTCACCAAGCTCGGCGCAGCCGGCTTGACTTCCGTGAGCGAAACCGAACCCGTTGCGGGTATCTACTTTGGGGCCGCGTCAGGTGCGAAGAGCTTCTGGTACCTCGATGCGGATGCGCAGGTAAGCGAAGGCCGTAAGAATGCTGACGGCTCAATGAGTTATGACGTCACCGTCACCTTCAGCAACACGCTCAGCGATGCTGCTGCCTCTGACATGTCCTGGTACATCACAGGCGAGGCAGCCATTAAGCGCAGCGCGAGCGACATGCATCTGGACGTATACCTCTATGCGCCGGCAGGTGGCAGCATCTCGAACATGCAGACGAATGGCTACTTCTTCGATTCGAGCTACTTTGGTGGCGAGTGGTATACCACGCCCGGTCCTGACGAGATGACCAAGGCCAGCTATAACGGCAATGAGGTCTGGTACGGCATCACGGGCATCAATGGCGGGGAGAGCACGACCATCAGCTATACGCTGACGACGTCGCCCAAGGCAGAAACCTCTCTGCAAATCGACATGACGCCTTTGGCAAACGAGGCTCTCTAGGCCGCTGGGGTACATGTAACAGTCCGACGTGCCAAAGGGCCGCTTTCTGCTGTACCATGCAGCAGATGCTTTCATTCGATATTCGGGAGACGCATGACTCGTAATGCGCATAGGGGGGGTTGGGGCAAGGTCCTCAAAACGGGCGCCGCTGTGTTCGCGGGCGCATCGGTTGCCGTTGCCGCTGCGGGCCAGATCGTCGCGTGGAAGCGCGATCGCAAGGGCAAACCAACACCCGATGAAATCATTGATGTCACAAGTGTCCAGGCACAAAACGTGCTTGACAAGGCGACGCGCGGAACCGACATCGTGCTCAATCCCGTGCAGCGTCAGCCTATTCCGGGTATAGACGATACCTATCGGTACCACGTGGTGAAGCGCGGCTTCGATGTGGTGTTTTCCGCCTGTGCATCCGTTGCCTGCTTCATCCCCACTCTTGCGGTCTGTGGTCTTATATGGCTCGATAATCCCGGATCGCCCATATACAAGCACAAGCGCGTCGGGCGCTATGGCGTGCCCATGAATATCTACAAATTGCGCTCGATGGTGCCGGGGGCCGATGATGTCGAAAAGCACCTCACGCCCGACCAGCTCAAGCAGTGGGAAGCCGAGCACAAGGTCGACAACGATCCGCGTATTACGAAAATCGGCAAGTTTTTGCGCAAGACTTCGCTCGACGAGCTGCCTCAGTTCTGGAACGTGCTTACGGGCGAGATGAGCGTCATCGGCCCGCGCCCCGTCGAGCCTGACGAGCTTGCAGCCTACGACGATTCGGTTGTGGAGTTTCTCTCGGTGACGCCTGGCATCACGGGTTGGTGGCAGACGGTATCGCGCAACGATGCGAAGTACGAGGATGGCGAACGCCAGAGCCTTGAGCTTTTTTATGTGCGCAACCGCAGTGCGAAGATTGACCTAAAGGTGTTTTTCGAGACCTTTAGCGCCATGTTCGGCAAGAACGCGAGCGGAAAGTAGGTAACTTTGTTACCTGTTTTTCTCTTTTAAACAAGCGGGTTTCCACAATGGTTTTTGCCATGAGGCAAGAGGGACTTCTTGTGCAAGAAGACAAGGAGTCAAGAAAAGAAATGTGTTGTATACGGGCTCAATAAGTTGCGTATCAAGTACGGCATGAAGAGCAATAACACATAGGCAGAGTGTTAGGTACTTGTTGTTGGTGTTGGCTGCCCATCTGCCAAGTTGAAAAAGAGTGAACACGACAGCAGCAAGTGCAACCCATCCCATATATATCAAGATATGCATGTAGGAATTGTCAACAAAATTTGTATCAAATGATCCAGTGCTTATTTCCATGACACCTTCGGGTGTTAGCCAATTTCCAACAAGCTCTATTTCTTGTCCAAATGGCAAGACACCATAAGTGAATAAGGTAGCTTGCGTTTGAGCAAGTCTGTTTGCCAAAGCTTTGTTAATGATATTCCAAAATTCAAATGAAGGATTAAAAGCAAGGAAACATATCAGGCTTAAAACCGCGAGTATTGGAAATATCCAAGCGCCGGATATAGACAATATTTTTTTTCCTGCAAATTTGCCTTTGGATACTTTGAGAAAAAACCAAAGCACAAGTGCCAAAATAACCAAAATAAAAGAGTTCTTTGCGTCGGTGAAGATAAAGATAAGAATGTCTATTGCAAGAATACCAAGTATTTCTACAAACGTGAGAGCGCTGCGGCGGAGAAAAATCCAAAGTAAAGATACCGTAAGAAACAGGTGGCTTAATGTGGTGCAATAGAGAAATCCAAAACCATGCCTATTTCTTGTTCCAGGATCCCATACGTAGTCATTAATAACGCCAAACAAGGAGAGAACAACAACGATTAAAGAGAATATGGAAATAATCCCAATCGAGGTAATTGCGATCTTTTTGAAGTCGACGTTTCTACAGCACCATACAAGTATGACCAAATCAATAATCTCAACACGGCGCGAGACTATCCAGACGATACAGCCGAGAATAAAGAAACAAATGACGGGAATTAGCTTTTTGTCAAAGGGACGCCGAAAGTATTGGTCACGATGGGTGTAGACGTCGCTAATCGTCAGCAACGCTAAGATTGAAAAGTGAATAATCGTGTTGGGCAATCCATCTGTAATAAAAGCCAATAGAGTGCTCTGGCTAATTTTCCATACAAGATAAATACAATATAGAATCATTGCGAAAGTTGGGGCGTGTCTAATCTGGAAAAGTCTGGCTTTGATTTTATTTGTCATAACTATCAAACTCATTATTATTTATGTTGAGTGCTGCTTAGAGAATACCATACATGGCGTAGCTTCGAGTGTTTGTTCGTTACGGTATAGTTGTGACCATGTCACACTCTGTAAAGAAAAACTTTGTCTATAACTCGGCGTATCAGATATTCCAGATTATCACGCCGCTTGTTACCACACCCTATCTGTCACGAGTTCTCGAGGCGTCAGGGGTCGGACTGTATTCTTATACCTATGCAATTGCTGTCTATTTCGTGATGTTTGCGACTTTGGGCATGTCGAATTATGGCGTCCGTGCCATGGCGGCGGTTGCGGATAATCCCGCGCAGCGCAACAAAACGTTCAGCTCAGTCTTTGCCTCGCAGCTTGTCGTCGCTATTCCCGTGTTCGTTTTCTATCTCGTTTACGCAATTCTGTTTCCGCAGGGAGGTATGGTCATATCATTGCTTTGGGCAATGTACGTCTTTTCAAGCGTGATTAACGTTTCCTGGCTTTTTTTTGGAATGGAGGACTTTGCCAAAGCGACCATCATCAACATCGCGACGAAGGTTCTCGAACTTGTCGGTATTTTCACGCTCATACACTCTGCTCAGGACGTGTACATATACTGCGGAATCGACTCTCTCTGCTTCTTGCTTGGCTTTGCACTGCTTTTACCGTTTCTTCATAAATACGTTAAGTTTTCCAAGCCCACATGGGCTGAGGTTAAGGTGCATTTTCTCCCCAACCTGAAGCTCTTCATTCCCGTTATCGCAATCAGCCTCTACACGACGCTCAACTCCATCTTGCTTGGAGCCATGTCGACCATGGAGCAAACCGGCTATTTCGATTATTCGAATAAAATGGCGCGAATGCCTCTGGCAGTTATCACGGCCCTGGGTACAGTCATGCTTCCGCGTATGTCAAACATGTTTGCCGCCGGAAAAACCGAAGAAGGGCTCGACTTGCTCGATACTTCCATGTGGCTCATGTTGGCTGGTGGTCTTGCAATGGCTTTTGGGATTACGGGAATCGCACCGGAATTCGTCGTCGTTTTCTTTGGCCCCGGATACGAACCATGCGCTGCCGTGATGACCGCGCTTGCCTGGATTGTTCCGCTCATCTGCGCTACAAATGTGATTGGCGCACAATACTTGTTGCCCCTGTACAGAGACAATCACTACACCATTTCTGTCTGCGCGGGTGCCGTGATCAACGTTGTCCTCTGTCTGCTTTTAATTAGCGAGCTCGGCGCACTGGGGGCAGCTTTGGGCGTCGTTGCTGCGGAGTTTGTCGTTTTGACGGTACAGGTGTTTTTCGTGCGCGGAGAACTTCCCTTAGCTCGCTATGTGAAAAACACGTTCCCGTTTTTTCTTATCGGCATCGTGATGGCTGTTTTTATCCGTTTCATCGTAAGCTTGCTTATGCCAGCTTTAGGGATGTCCGTACTTTTGCTCGTTATCGAAATCCTTGTTGGCGTGCTAGTCTTTTGTCTACTTTCCTTCATATACTGCCTTATTACAAAGAACCAGTATTTCTGGCGAATAGTCGGGAAAAACAAGGGCTAGTCACTACGAAGTGAGAAAACACATGTTGGGTATGAACTGTGCATCTAATGAAAATGGGGGTATTCGAATGGCCCCGGCTTTTCGTCAAAAGACGGTTGCTGCCGTCGTCGTCACGTACAATCGCAAAGACTTGCTGGTGGAATGCGTTGAGCAATTGCTTGCCCAGACGGCTAAAGATGAAATGGACGTTATCGTTATTGATAACGACAGTTCCGATGGCACGGAAGCTGCTTTAGCGCCTTATATTGAAAAAGATGCGCTCGTTTATCACAACACGGGAGAGAACCTTGGTGGCGCGGGTGGCTTTCAGTTGGGGATGAGGATTGCTGCGGAGGCTCAGTACGAATATATTTGGGTGATGGATGACGACACCATCCCTCATCCTGACGCTCTCGAACGCTTGCTGGAGGCAACGAGTGAGATCGACTCAGATTGGGGCTTTTTGTCGAGCAAAGTGTTATGGAAAGATGGCTCCATATGCGAAATGAACAGGCAACGTGAGACTCTCACTAAAAACATCTCCGATTCGGCACGGGGTCTCCGTCCTGTTGTAATGGCGAGTTTTGTCTCCTTATTCGTTCCAGTTTCTGTGATTAAAGAAGCAGGCCTTCCAATAAAGGAATTCTTCATTTGGACAGATGATTGGGAGTTTACCCGTCGGATTTCCCTGCAACACAAATGCTATCTGGTTTCCTCAAGCATAGTGGTTCATAAATGCGCATCCAACCATGGTGCAAATATCGCAGTAGATAGTACTGATCGGCTTGACAGGTACAATTATCTTTACCGAAACGACGTTTATCTTTATCGCAGAGAAGGTATGAAGGGTTTTTTGTATGAGGCGGCTCGTCTGGTGGGGCATGCTGTCAGGGTCCTGCTTAGATCCAAGGACAATAAGGGAGCGCGTTTAAAAATGATAGCGAAAGGAACTATCGATGGGTTTTCGTTTAACCCCGTCATCGAATTCCCCGCTGATAACGATGCGTAATCGTCGCGTATGACAATGGAGGTATGGATGTCATGGGTTGCTCAGATACCAAACCATTGCGGATTCTTAATTTGCTCGGAGAGCCTTTTGAACGAGGCGGACAAGAGTCCTATATCATCTCCAATTATTTGAATATGAATCTCGAAGGGCTTGTTCTTGATGTTTTAACGCCATATTGGGTAGGCAATCAGTCATATAAGCAGCTAATCGAAGAAAAAGGGGGCAACGTATTTGAGCTGGGGCTCCCGTTTAATCCTGGTCATAGCAGAAAGGGCATTTTGGAGCCCTTGACGGAGTTCTTCAATGAGCATAATTATGACATCGTGCATATCCATTCGGGGAGCATCTCGGTGTTTAGATTTGGCTCACAAGCTGCAAAAAGATGCGGCGCTCCTTTTGTAATCGCGCACTCGCACTCATCTGTTGAGACGATGAATATAAAGAAACGCGTGATTCGACGCATCAGTGCTGTTCTCATGAACAAAAACATCGATTTGTTCTGCGCGTGCTCAACTGAGGCGGGAAAAAGTAAGTTTTTGCCCGGTCCCTCCAAAAAAATCGTGATTCTGAAGAATGGCATTGCTGTGGAACGTTTTCGTTTTTCATCTGAAGCGCGAAAGGAAATCCGCGATAGTTTAGGCGCAACGGAGGACGCATTCGTGATTGGCAATGTGGGACGTCTCGCAGAGGAGAAGAATCACGAGTTCATCATAAAGGTCTTCGATGAAGTTTGCGGATCAGACGAGAATTGCGCACTTTGGATCGTGGGTGATGGTCCCCTTAGAGACCACTTGCTTCAGAAAAGCGAGGAACTCAAGTCTCATGAGAACATTCATTTTTTAGGTGCGCGCGATAATATTCCTCAGCTGCTGTCTGGCATGGATGTTTTCCTGTTCCCCTCGGTTTGGGAAGGGTTGGGAATTTCTTTGATCGAGGCCCAGGCATCCGGTCTTCCCTGTGTCGTGTCGAATAATGTTGCCGAAGAGGCCGATATCGCTAGGCCTTTTATTAAACGCCTTTCTCTAACGGAAAAGAGGCGTAACTGGGCGGATGCCGTTAAGTCCTTCAAGGGCAAAAGAAATCCGCTTGGGACGCAAGAAATTAAAGCAGCTGGATATGATGTCAAAGATACAGCTCGACGGTTGCGAGAACTATACTTTGAAATAGCTGATGAGCATATGGAATGAGTATCGGAGGGCGCTACGAGCGCTTTTGCAGCTTGGCGAGGGCGGTGTGGATGGCTCGTTTGGTGAACTGACCTTCTCGCAGCTCTTTCGAAAGAGCCAAAACTTTCTGTACGATTCTTTCATATTGCTCAGAACTGAGCGACTTTGTCTTTTCCTCTATATCCTCCAAACTGGAAACGGCGATGCCGAGTTCATTCTCGAGGATGAACGGGGCCAGCGCCGCTTGATTCCAGATAATAACGGGCAGTCCAGAGGCGATGTACAGAGATGTTTTATGAGGATTATTTACTCGTAGGTATTCGCCGTAGGGGCCTTTGCATGACTGGGCACTGCTGCCATCCCACACTAATCCAAAACTGCCCTGCAGCTTTGCTGGGAGTTTCTCTGCTTTTGCTTGTCCACAATATAAAACTGTATCAGAATCAGCGCCTTCATAGTTTGGGCCGTAGAGCCTGAACTCTGTATTGATTGGAAGAGCGTAGACATACCCTGTTTTTTCTCGTTGGAGGTTTCCGGCAATCACAACAGCGGCGGATGGACCCTGTACGTTTGCAGTTGGCGTATTTGTGGGAAGGAGATAGTCAAAGATATTGAGAGAGACTATTTTGTCTTCTGGGATATTGCAGCTTTCGATGAGCATCTTTTTCATACGTTCGTTGTGAACGATGATGATGGAGGCAAGTTTGAGCAGTGAAAGCTCTTCTGCGTTTATGCGAATCCGGCTTATTTGCGAGGTGGTTTGGCTGCTTTGAAAACGAATGAAATCAAGATCATGAATGAGCAATATGAGATGAGCTCCTCGTTTGTCAAGCTTGGCAAAGACGTTTTTTGCGAATATCGAATGATTGTCGAGAGGGAATTGGACGATAACGCAATCGTTTTTTTGAATGGGCGCAAGTCCTTTATTCCATTCGTCAACAGCTTTAATGTGGGCAAGCAGGCGGCTTTTGATGTTTCCGCTGAGACGCTCTACCCTATCATAGCGGACTACCAAACGTGTAAGGCCCATGCTGTTCAGTATCTGTGAGATGTCGGCGCGCGCTTTGCTGCCTGCGTGGTTCTCGTTGGCGCTATCACTAACCTCGTCTATGTAGAACACTTGATTAATCATTTGTGTCTCCCATATATGCGGCAACTAGAAACTCTTCGTATATTTTTTTGCACCGAGTTTTGCCAGGAGGAATGAGCCGGCTTTTTTGAACCAGTTTATGGGTTCGGGGCTTATAACAGGCAGTTCAGCGTACTCATAGCCATTGGTGTTAATCCATACATCAAGCAGACGCTCACTTACGCGTCCTGGGTAACGTGCCTGGAACGCGTCATTATATTTCTGCGGATCGATGCGTTTGGTCAACTCAAATAGAATGGGAAAGAGCCAGGCGCAGTATTCGTCGAACTTTTCTCTGCTCATGACAAACATGTTGAACATATGCGCTTTTTTGCGCTGCATGAGGTTGTCGAAGGCGTTGACATAGTCAGGTTCCATATCGAGCAAGACCTGTCTAAGCTCGTCGAGCTGCTCGCCGGGAAACGTGTGCGCGTAATGGCTATAGATCGTCTCAATATAGTAGTTGCGTTTCCTGGGAACAACGATGTCAACATGTTCGAATGCGTTACAAAAATCACCTTCGGTCGCAATCTTCTTGAAGCGATCACGGTCGCGTGCACGGGGATTTCTGAAATGCCTACGATAGTGAACAATGCCCTTGTATGGTGCATCGCAGTTTTTCCAAAGCCAATAAACAGCGGTTAGCTCGGAGAATTCATCATTGAGGTTGCTAATGTTGTCACCCATGTTGTCAACAGCAAACCCTAGGTCAATGTCTGGATGAAGCGACTTGCCGACTTGTATCGGCATGTAAATCGGCTCTTGTGGCATATGGTATGGCTTATGCGTTGCTACTGCGATACGTATGTCATCGGCGTCAAGGGTCATTAGTCTCTTTAGGTCAAGGTTTGCTTGCTCCGGGTGATTCTATAGCATTTCACCCGTTCGTACGTAGGGAAGTGCCCAATGGCGCGAAGAATATATGAAGCGAGGCGCGTGAAATGGGCAGATGGCGTATCATTCATCAACACGTATGTCATCGAGATACCGCGACGCATGCGTGTCGCGACCGTATGAATTGTGGAGAGAGATGGACAATCGGGAGAATGGTTACGGTAACGGAATGCAGCAGCCGGTTGGCGGCCGGATGAGCGCCGCAAATCAACCGCACCGCCAGCCCACGCCTCGTCCTTCGAGAAACGAACTTGCTCAGTATAGTACTGCTAACTATATGAATCATGGTGTAAAGGCAAGGCGGCGGCATGTCAGGCGTAAACCCATCATCATTGCCGTTGTGGTGGCTGTAGTTCTGCTATTGGTTATTCCGGGTGTGACGCTTGCGGCAAGCGCTAAGAACGCCTTGAACGATGCACGAATTCTTATGAGTCAGGGGTCGGCGCTGGTGAATCAGATTCAATCGGGCGATGTCCAAGGTGCACAGCGAACCGCGACCAATCTTAATTCTATTGCTCAAGAGCTAGATGGAAATGTGAACAGTATATTATGGACACCGCTTACGTTTGTTCCCGTGTACGGCGAAGACGTGAAGCAGGTGCGTACGTTGGCCAATGTTGCCAACAGGCTTTCGGAGCAAGTGCTTATCCCTATCACCCAAGGATTACCAGCTGACGGCAGCGCGTCTCTCTTTGTGAATGGGGGCTTTAATATCCCGCTGCTGCAGTCGCTTTTGAACCCGATCGGTTCTGCGTCACAGACTATTCAAGAGTGTGCTAAACAGGTGAATGCGCTGGGGGATACGCACGTATCGCAGCTTATCGAACCAGTCATGACTGTAAAGGGCCTTATGGGCACACTGGATGAAATATCTGGATACGCGACAGATTTATCTAATGCGCTACCGGGGCTTTTGGGCGCAGATGGGGCTCGAACGTATCTTCTTGTGGCTTTTGGTGAGTCCGAGTTAAGGTCAACAGGTGGTTTTCCTGGATCTACGGGAGTCTTAACTGTAGACAATGGCAAGCTAAGCGTAAGCGAAATGGGTGCGCCACAATTGCCTTTTGCCCCGGAGGGAAGCGATTATCTTCCAACAACTGAAGAGGAGAAAACGATTTTCGGTACAAGGGTTGGAAGGTATTTTTATGATGCAGGGTACATTCCTCATTTTCCGCGCGCAGCAGAGATTATGAAGGCCGTCTGGGATGCGAATGACAGGCAGCCGATTGACGGTATCATCGCCGTAGATCCTGTTTTCTTGCAGTCTGTATTAAGCTTGACAGGAGCTGTTACAACATCCGATGGAACCATAGTGGATGGAACGAATGCGGCCGAGATTCTTTTGAAGGACGCATATTTGAAATACAACATAGAATCTTTTATGGAAAGCGTTGGGGATTATACGACGGCGTCTTTGCTTGCGGGCGAGGCGCAAAATGCTTTTTTTAGTGAGGTTGCTTCACTTGCTTTGGATGCATTTTTTAAAAAAATGTCTTCAATAAATCTTTTAGATGCGGCTCAGATGTTCGGCGACTCACTTGCTAGCAAGAATTTCTCGTAAAGCTCGCAGATGGAGACGAAATAAGCATCGGTTAGTCCTGCAAACGATATGCGAACTGGATTTCCCCCGTAATCCATCAGTTTGCAATATATCTTCTCAAATCTCTTCTTTGCTTTTGCGTTTGTGTCGACAAGAGCAGAATTCAGAATTTGGAAAAGGTCAAAACAGATGGCTTTTTCGTGTTTCGCATTAAGGTATATCGATGCAATTAATTGTCCGTGCTGTGAATAATTACGTAATGTGTAAGAGAGCGCATAGTTAAAATCCTCATCAAATGCCTTGCGTCTAAGAGCGTCAAACGCCTGATGATTTTTGAACCCTCTTTTCTTCTCGTGGTTTGAAATTGACTGTAAGAAGCTGATGAGGTTGATCCCACTCGAAAAGTAATTCATTGCATATCCATTGATAATTATGTTTTCTGCTTGGGACGATCCGTTATCGATTATCTTCTGAAGAGTGTCATTCATATAGATTTGAACACCATTTATGAGCTGGGCGTGATTCCAAAGAAAGACCTCATGCAACTGCTGCATGTCATTGACCAATCTAGTGAGATCCATCCAATGTCCAAGTTCGGGATGTGAGTCCAGCTCGAAGTAGTGCCCTTCGTCGATATGCTGTATTAACCAGTCTTGTGCTTCTACTGCATCCAGTATTTCCAACGAATCCATATCCTCTTCTTTCGCATCATCACCTTCGCATTTTGATTCCAAGGTTTATCGTTTTTAGGTTAACAGCGATTTTCAGCCTATCATCCACGGCTCATATTGTTGGGTCCACAGATAGTCAAAGTGCTCTCTTAGACCTAGACCTTGAGCGAGCAGCTTGCAGGCACGAAGAACACTCTCATAGTAAATTGATAGGTTATCTATTGAGAGACTCTTATAGGGTGCCAACTTAGGTATTTTGGTATCAACACTCGTGATATATCCATAACTACCAAGCAACCCAATTGTGGGCTCTTTGAAATGAACGAGCCAGTCTCGGGTTTTGATTAGCTCATTTAGTGCCTTCCATGGATCTGAGTCAAAGCGAATGTCAACATTCCCGAATGCTCCTAGTACTTCCATCTTTGCTCTCACACTCATGCCATCGAAGCGTTTAACTCGATTGCTCTGCCTGAATAGCAGATTCAAAATTGCCTCTAAAGCAAAAGCACATGCAATAATTGCAAGAGTCCTATCAGCCAAACTTCTTTCGGGATGGATTGCGTCCTCCTCGCTTTCTAATACGGATTTTGCCTTCATAAGGAATAGCTGTTCAGCACTAAATGTTTCATGAAATGTCATAGTTGCACTCCGAACGCTATTAGCTCTTGCGAGCTTTGGGGCGCTGGCAAAATAAATGGCGGATGGTCACTTTCCCGGTAGTGAGCTTTCGGGATTTTCTGACCTTTATTCTACTCCAGAGTGTGTCTCGTTTTACGTTCATCGAATGTCTCACGCGAGAGACTCCTCGTATTTGCAGAAGTTAAGGATGGTTAGGTTGGGAATTAGGTCACAGACAAGAATGGACTTTTTGAGTCGCATAGCGCATGCGACATCCTTAAGACGCCTTAGAGCTGAGCATCTGAAATCGACAAGTTCTATTTGTCCGCATCCTCTGATCTATCGAAACAGGAAACTAAAACGCAGAGACGCGTTAAATGCTCTTAGCCATCGAGATTCGTTCACGAGCAATATCAAGTGTTTCAAAGATACGTGTCAAAGCACCCTGCTTACATCCTCCTATCCCATATCTTGTATACCTGTTGTCACTATTCACAAAATATGTGGATAACTACGAGATTCCGTTTAAATATTTATTCGAATAAATCCAACTATGCGATGTCGTTTTGTAGGAAAGAATGGCATTTCGTCGGAATACTCCACTTATCCACAACATCTTATAAATCACCGTATGCTATTCTATGCTCGAACCAAAAAGCGCTTCGCGCTTTTAACGCCTTGATGCGCCCGCGTGTCAGGGCGTTTTTTCAGGGTTATAGGACAAAACGTGTTGATGATTTCATCTGTTTCTCCAGGTGAGAGTGCGTAAAAGTGCCTTCAAAGTTGTCTGCGTCCAATTATGAGGGTGGACAAAACGTGTTGATAGATTCAAGCATATCCCCAGATCAGGTGCCATAAAATCCCTCTGAAAGTTGCCCGTGTTTGAATTACGGGCATGAACAACATCAAATGCCCTGTGTGCGGGGGCAAGATGGTACGGAACGGCAAGACTGCTGCAGGATCGCAGCGTTGGCTTTGCAAGTCTTGCAGGGCGACCACCACGCACAAACTAGATAACACCGCAAAGCAGCTAAAGACCTTCCTCAAATGGCTTCTCTCGAACGAGCGCCAGGCAGACATGGCCGGTGGCGGCCGTACGTTCAGACGCAAGTGTTCAAAGTTCTGGAGCATCTGGCCGCTGGCTCCGATCACAGGGGAGGTCCACCATGTCGTCTTCGCAGATGGCATCTATCTGGCCCGCAACGTCGTCGTCTTGATCGCCTGCACCCAAGAGCATGTGATCGGCTGGTATCTCGCGCGTTCGGAGAACTCGAGGTCATGGGCTGCCCTCATGGGCAAGATACCCCCGCCGGATGTCGTGGTCTGCGATGGCGGCACGGGATTCGAGAAAGCGCGCAAGAGGGTATGGCCGACAACCCGCGTCCAACGCTGCACCTTCCATGCTTTTTGCCAAGTCAGGGCGCAGACGACGTCACGTCCCAAGCTGCAAGCCGGAGTCGAACTCTACGGATTGGCCAAGGAGCTGCTCGCGATCAAGGAGGTGGCTTCAGCATTGGCCTGGCTTGAAGCCTATAGCGCATGGTGTTCCAGGTGGGAGGGTTTCCTCGCCGAAAGGACCCTCGATGAGGAAAGCGGACGGATGCGCTGGACGCATGAGAGGCTGGTAACGGCGAGGAACGGCTTGAACAGGCTCGTGAGCAAGAACCTGCTGTTCACCTTCCTGGATCCAGAGCTTACCTGCGACGGGCCAATCCCGAGCATGAACAACAAGATCGAGGGAGGAATCAACGCACAGCTCAGACGCATGCTGAGAGACCATCGAGGGCTGAGTTTGATGAGAAGGGCGAAGGCTATCTTTTGGTGGTGCTATGTTCATACGGAAGTCCCGCTTCCGGCAGCTGAGATTCTGAAAACCATGCCTACGGATGACGATATAGAGGAACTGTGCAGGCAAGTATCGACAGAATCTCAGAGAACCGATGGTCCTGAAGAGTGGGGCGATGGGCTAGTCTGGGCAGAACTCAGGCATGCTCTCCCATGGCGCGCCGAATGGGATTAGCCATCAACACGTTTTGTCCTATAACCCTTTTTTCAATGTAAGGAAGAACGTGGATAAAAAGCTATTGTCTCCCGCTCAACAAGTCGACTTCCTCAAGAAGAACAAGGGCATAACATTTAACCTGATAAACGAAAAAGATGCCGAACGGTTTCTTGAGAATAAGGTCTTTCTCTTCAAGCTCAAGGCGTTTTGCAAAAACTACGAGACATACCAGAAAGTTGATAGTAAAAAGGGTACCTATATTAGTCTTGACTTCGGTGAGCTTGTTGAGTTGTCAAGGCTCGACAAAGCGTTCAGGGATGAAATTCTCAATTTAACCTTAGATATCGAGCATTATCTAAAGGTGCGCATAAATCGTGGAGCCATGAAATGCCAAGTCGACCCATACGAACTTGCTGCGTCGTTTATAAGCAAATCAAAATGCTCGGCCATTCAGCAACAGAAGGAAAACCTGGCCGCTGAAGAAGCGCTTCATTACATTGATGAAATTGCCAAAAAGTGTGCGATGGTATCAAGTGATGCGACTATCGATGATATCGTAGAAACGGCTAATGGAATTAAAGAGCAGGTAGACGGCGTGTTGCACAATATCAATCCAAATCATATCGCTGACTCGGTTAAAAACATGCTCAATTCGCCCTACTCAAAGGGTTTGGCAGAAAAATATGAGGGTAAGATTCCGCCATATTGGTGTTTAGTAGAATTGCTCACCTTTGGCACAACTATATCTTTCTATAAGATGTGCTTCATGAAAGACGGGCTGCTTTCCAGTGCCGCTGACGAAGCGAAGACATGCAAAGATATAAAAAATTTGTTGAGAAGCGTGCAGACATTAAGAAATGCTGCCGCCCATAATGATTGCCTCCTAAACTCCCTGAACGTAAGGCATAGGTCTAGATCGAGAACAGGCACGGTACGGATTCTCGAGCAGAACTACCCCGTCCATTCAGCAAGCCTGAACCCGGTGAAACGTGTTCCTATTGCTGTTGATTTTGCCGCACTGCTTGTTGTTTACGATGTCGTTGTGCCCTCGGGGCAATCACGAGAAAGAGCACGCCAAGGTCTTTTGCGTATGAGAGAGCGATTCTTTGAGAACATCCAATATTTCCAAAATGAAGATGGCCTGATAAAAACCGGCTCTCTAAGGGATTTCTTCGCTTATCTGGATGATCTTTTGAATGTGTTTATCGAGAGACTCGAAGATAGTCCGCTTGTATTGAAGTAAGGCATTGCGGGGCATACGTAGATACGGCGCATGCCTCTGCAAGGCTTCGCTTCTGGATTGGGCGTCTGGGCGATATGCTGGACCATTCGGCTGGTCCGGATTTGAACCCGTATCCTATCTGGCAAATCAATGGAATTTGGAAGAGCCGGGACAGATCTCAGTCTTTAGTTCTAAAACGCTTAAGCCCCTGGTCGAAAAGAGGCTGCTCGTGTGACACGGGAACAGCTCAAATGATCCCTCGCAGTATTACTCTTTGCCAAAATAACTTTGGAGTGGCTTTGGAGTGAAAGCAATTCATGGATACCCAAGCTGCGGTCTGCAGAAAGCCTTAGCAAGTTTCACTTTGTCTGCGCGGTATACTGTAGTCACTTGATACCCCTCCCAGCTGTCCATGTGAGGTAACGCATCTTGTCCGATAGCTCTACGCAACGCTCTGTTGATAGCCTCCAGCCTACTCCCGCTCTCCGCGGCTCTGGCGTTGCCGTCCTCATCCCCTGCTACAACGAGGCCGCCACCATCGCCAAGGTGGTGGGTGACTTCCGCGCCGCCTTGCCCGAGGCCGTAATCTACGTCTACGACAACGCCTCCACCGACGACACGGCCGCCATCGCCGCCGCGGCGGGCGCCGTCGTGCGCCGAGAGCCGCGTCGGGGCAAGGGCAACGTCGTGCGTTCGATGTTCCGCGACGTTGATGCCAACTACTACATCATGGTCGATGGCGACGACACCTACCCCGCCGAGGTGGCCGTCCGTTTGCTGGCGCCCATTGTCGATGGTAATGCCGACATGGCGGTGGGCGACCGTATCTCCAACGGCTCCTACGATGCAGAGAACGGACGGCGCTTCCATAAGTTCGGTAACAACCTCGTGCGAAGGCTCATTCGCCTGCTTTACGGCCATTCCTCCAATGACGTCATGACAGGCTACCGCGCCTTCTCGCGCGCCTTCGTAAAGACCATGCCCGTCATGTCGGAGGGCTTCCAGGTCGAGACCGAGATCTCGGTCTGGGCCGTCGACCGCCGCTGGCGTGTCGTGGACGTGCCCGTCGACTACCGCGACCGTCCCGAGGGATCGGAGAGCAAGCTGTCCACCTACTCCGACGGCATGCTCGTGCTCGCCGCCATCGCGAGCCTGTTCCGCGACTACCGTCCCATGGCATTCTTCGGCTGGGTGTCCGTGCTCTTTGTCGCGCTCGGGCTCATCGCCGGCGTCCCGGTCATCGCCGAGTACCTCGACACGAGCTACGTCTCCAAGCTTCCCTCGGCGGTCCTCGCCGTCGCGCTCATGCTGTGCGCCGCGCTCTCGTTTGCCGCCGGCACCATCCTGGACTCCGTGGCGCGCGCCAACCGACGCCGTTGGGAGCTCGAGGTCTACCGCGTGATGGGGGAGTGAAAGGCTCCACACATCCGGACCGGACAGGCTTCGTTTTCTATTTACATCGAACATATGTTCGATTATAATTGGGTTATATAAACGATGCTTTGATACGGATGGTGTCATCATGAGTAAAAGTAGTCCAAACCGCCAAATAATCTTGTTTGATTCTTCTGATGGTGAGGTATCGCTTGACGTCACCGTTGATGTTGAGAGCGAAGATGTTTGGCTTAACCGTCAACAAATGTCATTGTTGTTCGGCCGGGATATCAAGACTATTGGCAAGCACATCGGTAATGCCCTCAAGGAAGAGCTCTCTGACTCCGCTGATTCAGTTGTCGCAAAATATGCGACAACTGCTACAGATGGGAAGATGTACCAAGTCGAGTACTATAACCTCGATGTAATCATTTCCGTAGGGTATCGCGTGAAGTCCCAGCGTGGTGTTGAGTTCCGCCGTTGGGCGACCGGTGTTCTGCGTCGCTATGTCATGGATGGTGTTGCTGAGAACAGGCGCCGCTTACAGCAGCTTTCCCAGGCGGTTCAGGTCATTAGACGGCTGCCTGGTGGGCTTGAGAGCGCGCAGATTCTCGATATCGTGCAGGCCTATGCGCCAGCTCTGGATTTACTGGACGACTACGACCATCAACGCATTGATCGTCCTGTTGGGAAGCATCCCATCTACGTGCTTGATTATGAGGAGTGCATGGGCCTCATTCAGTCGATGAGGTTCGCGAGGGAAAGCGACATCTTCGGCGTTGAGAAGGACGACTCGTTCAGAAGCAGCATTGCCGCAATCTATCAGTCCTTCGACGGCAAGGATCTCTACCCGTCCATTCAGGAGAAGGCCGCAAACTTGCTGTACTTCGTGGTCAAGAACCACTCATTTCACGATGGCAATAAACGTATCGCAGCATGCCTGTTTCTCTATTTTCTCGACAGGAATGGCATTCTGTTCGTTGATGGAGTAAAGACCGTGGATGATAGCACGCTTGTTGCGATGACCATAATGATTGCCGAATCTCGGCCCGATGAGAAGGAGGCAATGGTTTCCCTGGTGATGAATTTCATCACACTGGGATAGGTGGCATCGCTAAGAGTGAAGAGCGCCCCTCCGGCCTTACAGCCCGTACCAGCTGATGCCCTCGTCCTGCCAGCCGATGCCGACGAGCTGCCAGTGCTCGTCGATGCTCGTCGTGTAGTTGTGCGATCCGGCGGTCGCATTGGGGTTGTACTGGCGGTAGAGCGGCACGCGCTGCTGGTCGTCCGAGTACCAACCAATGCCTTCGTCAGCCCAGCCTGCCGCGAGCAGCGCGTCGCGCTCGACCGTGCTCGTGGTGTAGTGATGATCGCCAGCGTTGGCGTTGTAGAGTCGATACACCGGCGTGTTCGAGCGCTCTGGTGCCGTCCAGCCAGCGCCCTCGTAGCTCCAACCGGCGTTTACGAGCATGTCGCGCTCGGCCTCGCTGGCCGTGTAGAAGTGCTCGCCGCTGTGGGGGTTGTAGAGGCGCTGCATGGATACGCTCGCATCGGATTCCGAAGGCTTCGATGCCGTCTCCGTAATCGCGAAGTTCGCCCTCGCCGACCCCGTGTAGTTGCCGGTGCCTGTGACGGTCACGCTTGCCGTGCCCACGTTGACGTTGTTCGCGTAGCTCAGCGTGTAATCGCGTCCCTCCACAAGCGTGCCAAAGCCGCCAAGCGTGACGGTCGGGCTCGGCGTGAGGGCGCTACCCGTGTGCGCCTGCGCTGCGATGCTCACGGTGGCGTCCGCAAGCGAGCGCGGTCTGATGCTGAAGCTGCCAGTCGTCTTGCCTGCGTATTTGCCCTTGCCGGCGAGCGTCACCGTGCCCGTGCCGGCATTCACGTTGTTCGAGTAGCCCTCGATTGCGTAATCCGTGCCCTCCTTGAGGACGTTACCGTTGTCGCGGACGGTGACGGCTGGCGTCTGCGCCGCTCCGGAATAGACGACGCTGCTCACTGATACGGAGCAGGATGCGAGGGAGGAGGTGATCTCGAATCTCGCCTCCTTGGAGCCTCGGTAGTTGCCGCGTCCCTCGATGACGGCGGTGGCATCGCCCGTATAGAGGTTGTTGTAATAGCTCACGCGGTAGTCAGTGCCCTTCACGAGCGTCTTTCCGTCGATCTTCACAGTCGGATCCGGCGTGACGGCCTTGCCGGTGTAGGGCTGCGACGCGATGCTCACCGTGGCTGACGAGATGTCTTTCCTGTTGATGGTGAAGCTGCAGTCGCGCCAGTCGGTGGTTCCGGTAAAGTTGCCCTTGCCCACGACGCGCAGCTGCGCCGTTCCAGCATCCACGTTGCCCTGGTACTCGTATACGAAGTCCCTGTTGGCCTCGAGGTCGCCAAAGCCGTAGAGATAGACGTAGGGCGTGGGCGTCGCCGCGTTGCCGGTGTAGGTGTACGAGTCAACGGGCCCGATGGCGGCATAGGCGAGGCTGACGGGCGTGATCTTGAAGCTCGTGGTGACCTCACCCTGGATTCCCTTGAGGCCCTTGATGGTAACCGTTGCCGTGCCTGCGTTTACGTTGTTCGAAAACTCGACGGAGTAGTTCTCGTTGCGGACGAGCGTCACGCCAGTGCTCGCCACGGTGATGCCTGGCTCGATGGCACTTCCCGTGTAGGGTTGGTCGGGAATGGCCGAGACCATCTCCGGCAGGATGACCATGACGATGGTGAACGTGAGCGTCACCGTGCCCGTGCAATTACCCTTGCCGGTGATGACGGCCGTTGCGGTGCCGGTATCGGTGTTGTCGCTGTAGGTGACGGTGAAGTCGCGGTTGACGACAAGCTCAATGTTGCCGGCCTTGATGACGGGAACCGGCGTGACGGCACCGCCCCTCCAAGGCTGTTCGCCAATGGGCTCGATAGTCGCATCTTCCAGCCGGATGGGCGTGATGTCGAAGGTCTTCGTGATTGTGCCCGTATAGTTGCCCTTACCGGTGAGGGTGATGCGTGCGGTGCCGGCATTCAGGTTGTCGGCATAGACGATGTCATATGCGTCGGTTCCCAGCGTCTTGCCGTCAAGCACGACGGTAACCGCTGGTTTGATTTCGGCCCCGTTGAAGGCGTAGGAGCTCTCCACGCCGGAGACAGTTGCAGTGCTTATGTCGAGTGGCGCAATCGTGAAGTTCTTGGTTTGCGTACCCGAGTAATTGCCCATGCCCGTGACGGTGATGCTGGCAGTGCCGGCATTCACGTTGTCGGCGTAGGAAAGCGTGTAATCGGTGCCCTTGACGAGTGTCTTGCCGTTGATGGTGACGCCCGGCTCGGGCGCGACGGCGCTTCCGGTGTAATCTGCGGAGGGAATGTCATCAATCGTTGCGCCGGCAACATCGATGGGCGTGATGTCGAAGAGGAGCCAACTGGACGAGCCCTTGAAGTTGCCCATGCCGACGACATGCACCTTGCCGGATCCTGCGTTGACGTTGTCCTCGTACTCGTAGGTGAAGTCAGTGCCCTCGACGAGCGCGCCAAAGCCCGCGAGCGTGACGGTGGGCGTGGGCTCGTGCGCCTCGCCGGTGTAGGGGAGGGGCGCTATTGAGCTGAGCGTGGCCGGGAAGATGTCCGCCTTGCCGATGGAGAAGGTGCCGCTCGCGGTGCCGGCGGCATTTCCGATGCCCGTGATGGTGACCGTGGCCTGGCCGATTTCGACATTGTCGCTATAGGTCACGGTGTAGTCGACGCCCTCTATGAGCTCGGTGCCGCTCATGGACACCAGAGGCTTGGGCTCGACTTCATGGCCGGTATAGGCATGCTCGCCGGGAACCGTCACGGTGGCTTTCGAAATGTCGAGGGGCATGACCGTGTAGGTTTTGCTGATGGAGATGCCCTCCACGGGATTGCCGTCTATATCCTTGAACGTTGCGGTAACCGTGGCAGAACCCGGTTTCTGGCCTACGAGCGAGACGGTCTGCGTATCCGGATCGACCGTCATCTCAATGGTGTCGGAGTTGTCAATGCTCCATTCCCATTGCTCGGTCGATCCGTAAGTTTCCCAGCCCGTCCCGTCTCCGTATTCGATGGCGACGGCCTGACGGTTCTTGTACTCGATGTTCTCGCTGCCGCCGAGCTGGGCGCTGACGACCTGGAGAGCATGGTAGGCGTTAATCTCGCCGTAGCCGGTCTCACGGTCCCAGCCGGGGTCGTCAATGTCTGTGGCCGTGGCGTAGATGAGATCGACTACCTGGTCAGCGGTGAGGTCGGGGTTTTCCGTGAAGAACAGGGAGGCGATACCCGAAACGTAGGGCGCGGCCATGGAGGTCCCGTTCTTGAATCCATAGGATCCGGCGGAATTCAGGGTGCTGCGGATTTTCGTGCCCGGTGCGCTGATGTTCTTGATGCGGGTGTTGTCGACGTTATAGTTCGAATCGGCATAACGGCCGACCACGTTATTCGTGGTAGTCCATCCATAGGTTTGCCAGAGGTTGATGACCGTGAGGCAAGACTCATAATCGCCGGGATAGTCGACGAAGGGGACCGGTGCATCGGTTCCCGCATTGCCGGCCGCCGTGACGGTGAGAATGCTGTCGTGGTGGGTTTCGTTGCGATTGGAGTCGACCCAGACGCCGTTGCGGGCCTGCTTGATCTTCGTCGTCAGTATGTCGTCGCCCACGAAGTTCGCGCTGTGCTTGCCGCCGAGGCTCATGTTGATGACGCGGACGTTGTAGTATTCGGCATTGGTTTTGGAGCTGTCCACGGTCGATTGCCGGAAGAGCCAGGTATACGCCTGTGCCAAGGTGGTTGACTCGAACATATGCCTGTCCTCGCCCGTACCACCGTTGGTGGCGTTGATTATAACGAGACCGGCGTTATATGAGACGCCGGCAACACCAACGCCGTTATTCGTTCTGGCAGAGACGATTCCGGCCACATGCGTACCGTGGCTGTTGGTGTCGGCGACGGCGGCGGCACCGGTCTGGTTGGTTTTCGCGTTGTAGGAAGCGAGGATGTTGTCCTTCAGGTCGATATGCCCAATCGTGCATCCCGTGTCGATGACGGCGACGGAGACGCGGTTTGCGCGTGCCGTGCCCTCGGCGGTCTCGCCTGCCTTGGTGATTCCCCAAGCCTTGTAGGCATCCAGAGAGTCAAGTGCCCATTGGTTTCCGCGGTCGGGGTCATTGATGGTGACGGCCGCGTTGGGCTCGATGTTCGGCAGTGCGCCTACTTCTGCTTCCGCAGGCAAATCACCTTCGGCAACTTCGTAGAGGTAGTTGGGCTGGGCTGCTAGCCCCGATGATTTGAGAGTCGCGACGGAGTCTTCCACGGTAGCGCCATCGACGAGGGCGACCTTGACGAAGCCGTTGTCGAGATCCTGGTCCGAGACGTCCTTTGTTGCGGCAAAGTCATAGGAAGCAAGCGTTTTGTTGATGCTGTCGGCGCTCGTGCCGGGTTCGAAGGAGAGCACGAGCTCATCGTGGACATAGCCGAGCTCGATATCGCGGGCGATATCCTCGTCACTGCGAGTCTCCTGTGGTTGCGGCTGGTCTTCAGAGGATGCTTGCTGGCCATCAGCCGTGACAGCTTCGGTGGCTACGGGAGGCTCCTGTTGGGGCCCTGATTCTCTGATGAAGAAGAAGCCGCCTATCGCGCATAGAAGCACCGTTGCAAGGCATGCGGAGAGAACCGCGCGTAAACGGCTACGCACGTGGGACTTCGTGCCGTTGGTGTGAGCTCCGGTTTTCATGGTGCGATTATATCCCCGGAAGTCGTGTTTCCGCAGTAAGAGAGTCACATTTGGCGGGAAAACGGCAGGCAAATGTAACCTTTTCCGTGTTTATCGGCGTGCAATAGATGCCAATGCGACTCTCTTGCACAAAAAGTTCACAGTCGCTCTACAGGGTCTACATGCCGTACCAGCCGATACCCTCGTCGTTCCACCCGACGCTGATTAGATGGTCGCGCTCCACCGTACTCGTGGTGTAGTTGTGCGACCCCGCGACGGCGTTGGGATTGTACTGGCGGTACAGCGGCACGGCCTGCGCATCATCGGAGTACCAGCCGATGCCCTCGTCGTTCCAGCCCACGGAGATGAGATGGTCACGCTCCACGACGCTCGTCGTGTAGTGGTGGTCACCGGCATTGGCGTTGTAGAGTCGGTATACCGGCGAGCTGGAGTTTTCCGGAGCGGTCCAGCCGGTGCCCTCGTCGTTCCAACCCACGCTGATCAGGTGGTCGCGCTCCACGACGCTGGCGGTGTAGAAGTGCTCGCCAGAATTGGGGTTATAGAGGCGGAACATGATCTTGGTGCCGGGGACTCCTGGATTCCCGTCTTCGACATCGGTGACGGGCCCCTGTTGGACGGTTATGGGGAGCTGTACGCTGATCTTTGGGTTGGAGTCGAGCTTGGCGACGATGGTTACCTTGCCCACCTGCTTGGCAGTCAGCTTGCCATCTGCGGTGATGGTCGCATCGGCGGAGTTTTCGCCAAGCTCGAAGCTCCACGTGCCGTCGATGCTGCAGTCGACCTTGTATTGGGCAATATAGTTCGACTGGATCGTGCCGGGCCCCGTGATTCTGCCATCGTAGACGGCGATGGTCTTTTTGAGCGTCTTGTCTCCCGATTTCACGCTGATGGTCGTGTATCCCGCCTTGAGTCCTCGTACAAGTCCGCTGCTGGTAACTGTAGCGATAGAAGGATCGCTCGAGGTCCAGCCGCTTGCCGCGGGGCAGTTCAGGCTGATCGAGCTGTTTATGTATACCGAGTCTGGACCCGTGACGTCTGCCACGCCCTTGGCGAGCTGGACGGCGTTATAGGCGTTGATTTTTCCGTATCCGGTGAAGCTGTCGAAGCCGGGCGTGTTGATGTCGTCGGCAGCCGAACAGAGTATGTTCTTGACGCTGGCGGCGCTCAACTGGGGGTTGGCGACAAAGGCGAGCGCGGCGACACCCGATACGCAGGGGGCGGCCATGGATGTTCCGGTCTTGGTGCCGTAGCCTCCGTTGTTTGTGGTGGTGTAGATCCTCGTGCCCGGGGCCGAGAGTTGCTTGGATTGGGCGCCGAGCGTGTTGTAGTTCGATTGCTCGTTGCGAACTATCGATCCGTTATCTTTTCGCTCGAGGTTTATGACGCCGATCACGTTGTCGGAGAAGTCGCACGGATAGCAGCGGTAGGGAAGCGTGCCGTCTTGATTGCCCGCTGCACTCACGGTGAGGATGTCGTGGGTGGTGTATGCCTCGTCGATTTTGCGCATGACGGCCATGTCCTTTTCGCCGAGGCTGCCCGTGCGCTTGCTGCCCAGGCTCATGTTCACGACGCGGATCTTAGTGTCTCCGAGTTTTTTGTTGGCGATGACGTTCTCGTAGGCTTTGAGGACGTCGGTCGATTCGGCGACAAACTCGTTGCCCTGCTTGTGCAACGCCCTGACAATGTAGAGTCCTGCGTTGTACGAGACGCCGGCAACGCCGATGTTGTTATTCGCCTCTGCGGCGATAATGCCGGCGACTGGCGTGCCGTGATTCTGGTCGTCGGTAACGTTCGTGCCGCCCGTGCGCGTGTCGTAGGTGCCGATGATGTTGTTCTTGAGGTCGGGATGGTCGACCATGCAACCGGAGTCGATGATCGCGACGGCAACGGGACGCGGCGCGCTGGCGTTGACCCTTCCCTTCGCGATATCCCAGGCATCATAGGCGCGGATGATGTTGAGCCCCCACTGCTCGCCCGAGTTTGGGTCGTTGAGGTGCGTTGCCTGGGCCGTCAGCGAGGAATCTGCATCGGCTACCGTGGCAGCATCGGTTTCTTCATCGTCCAAGGCAAGCGCATAATACTTGAAGTTGGGCTGGGCTTCGACGCCTTGGGCATACAGGAGATCTGCCACCTCGCCGGAGCTGGCACTGCCCTCGTAGGTGAGCTTGACGAAGCCGAATTCGGCATCGCTTGCGTCAACCGAGACATTTGCCGTGGAGTCAAGCGCATCGACTTGCGACGCTATGCGTTCGATGTCCTGCGCACCGTCGATGGAGACGATGACGGTGTTCGCTGCGTACTCGTCTTCAGGCAAGGAAGCGTAGTAGGTTGTCTCCGGCTTCGTGTCGTTGGTGGGGGCACCATCCGATACCGCTGTGGTGCCGTCTGGCGCGAGGGCCTGCTCAGCGCTTTGGGATGAGGAAGCGATATCTGTTGCGTCATGCGCCGGCATGCCCGTGATTGTTGTGCCGAAGCTCAACGCAAAGACGAGCATGGCCGCAACGCACGTGGAGGAAATCGCTCCCAGGCGTGCCCAGATGCGGCGCCTCGAGGTCTTCTTGCTATGCTGTGCTTTTCTCATACTCCATACCATCCGATTCCCTCGTCATGCCATCCGATGCCGATGAGCATGTCGGTTTCCTCTTTGCTCGTAGTGTAGTTGTGCGACCCTGCGATTGCGTTTGGATTGTACTGGCGGAACAGGGGCACGCGTTGGGAGTCGTCAGAATACCACCCTATGCCCTCGTCATTCCAGCCCACGCTCACCAGGTAGTCCCGCTCGACGACGCTCGTGGTGTAGTGATGGTCGCCGGCGTTGGCGTTGTAGAGCCGGTATACGGGTGTGCTGGATTGGGTCGGGGCGATCCATCCCGCTCCTTCGTAGTTCCAGCCCACGCCGACGAGGTGGTCGCGCTCGACTTCGCTGGCGGTGTAGAAGTGCTCGCCGCTATTGGGGTTGTAAAGACGGTGCATGACCGTTGTTGCGATTTCGGGAGTGGCTGGATCCGGGTCTGGCGTGGGCTCCGGCGTCGGATCGGGTGTCGGAGTCGGGTCGGGTTTGGGGGTTGGCGTCGGATCGGGCGTTGGTGTGGGAGTCGGATCAGGTTTTGGCGTTGGCGTTGGATCCGGGTCCGGCGTCGGCGTGGGGTCAGGCTTCGGATCGGGCGTGGGAGTGGGGTCTTGCGCTTTCACGATGGTGAATCTTGCGGTCTTCGTGCCTGTGTAGTTGCCCATTCCCTTGATGGTGATAGTGGCAGTTCCCACGTTGACGTTATTGGCGTAGGTGATTGTGTAGTCCGTTCCTGCCACAAGTTTCTTCGTACCCAGGGTTACTACGGGCTGCGGCGTGATTGCTCTGCCCGTATAGGTTTGCGCCGGTATTGAGGAAACCGTCGCGTTTGCTATGTCTTGTTTGGACACCGGCGGATCAGGCGTAGGCGTCGATGAGGCTTCGATGTCATGGGAGCGCACGGCAATGGTGGAAGAATCCGAGTCCGCGATGGCGACATACAGTTTGTCTCCGACGACACAACTTTGGACGGGGAGGCTGCTTGCGTACACCTTATTGCCGATTTGCGTCATGTTTGTTGCCAATCCATTCGCAAGTTTGTAGGCGATGACACCCTGATTGGCGGTGCTAATGATGAGATATAAGTGCTCCCCGTTTGTATTCAGCCTTGCTCCAGCCAAAAGGCCGCCTGCCTGGGAAATGAGTGAGTCATTTGTCAGTTTGCCTGCGGCGTCAAATTCGAAGAGGCGACCCTCCATACTTCCATAGACAAAAGCGTACGTTCTGGAGCCCATACGCGCATAACTTATCGTAGAAGCGGCATTGCCTGTCATAAGGCGAGTCTCTTTCCAGTTTCCATCCCCGAGGCGGTACATACTCGTTTTCCAGTCGCCTTTTGACGTGCTTCCCGTTATGATGGCGGGCGCACCGGCTATGTCGACAAGGACGGGATTGGCGGGTGCATCGACAGATAAAGCGTCTCCATAGGCACGAAGCGTCGATTCCGAAAGTTCATACACGCGCAGTGTTGCTGTATTGCCCACAAGCACGTAGAGCTTTCCTCCTATCACTTCTAATCGAGGTTCAATGGAACTCGCGTTGTTTGTCACATTTGTGCATGTGACCCATGAGCTTCCATTGAAACGTTTGATTTCGATTCCCGGGCTGCTTGTTCGTGCCCCGACAGCGTAAAGGGATCCGTTGAGCCAGGCCAGATCGAGGAATTTGAGATTTGCGGAGCTTGTGCCCATGCTTGACCAGTTTGCCCCGTCATGCTTGTAGACCGTCCAATGCGGTGCACTTATGCTCTGGTTTTCGGCCAATACGTAAAGGCTCTTGCCGTCGGTCGTGGTTTTGGTTACGGGGCTTTCAATATTCGTAAAAGGCGAGCTTCCGTCGAAATTGGTCACAGATTTCCACAAGTCCTTTGCTTCATTAGAGGAGGATTTGACGCTAATCGTGATGGAGTTGTCGGTTTGTCCAGTTGCCGTAATGAGAAGACCACTGTTGTCGCCATTGGAATAGCAGATGGCACCTTTGGTGATGTCGGCACTGGGGTCGAGTGAGCCAATGGAGGAATTGAGGGTAACGGTACCCAAGGGTGTATTCTGCACAGTGTAGGGTTCTGTGCAAATGGCTGCGCGATTGATTTCCCCGGTTGAAGCTGTGAGACTCTTCTCGCCCGGGCGAAAGACGTAGACGAAATCATTGCCCCTGAAATTACCCTGGTTCGCGTATCTCTCATTCACTCGATAGACGATGAGACCTGAGGATCCAATGTATCTGTCAAGGTTGTTAATGGGATTGTTGTAATCCCTACCCGTCCCTTGCTTGCGGTATTCGATGACGAAGTATTCCGAAGTTGAGAGAGGAAGCTTGATTTTTGCCGCTTGCGGTTTTGAGCCCAGAATATCATCGGAATCTCCGGGGGCGTACAGCGTGAGGGACGTGCCTGCCGCGCCAATTTGGATTTCGGGGATATCCACCCAGCCGAGCCGTTCACGTGTGTAGGCAAGTGGCCAGGAATAGGAATTTCCTTTGGCCATAACATCCCAATAGGAGACGGGATCTCCTTCACGTCCATCACCACGGTAGTAATCCGCAGCTCCGATGGTGTGCAGCCGTTCGTGCACGGCAACGCTCGGGTCGAAGCTCGTTATGCCTCCACCATTAAGAACGGTGATTGCCCGCACGGTGCGCTTGTTATTGCCTGATCCCACGATGGTTGCCCCAGGGTCAGTATTTGCATGAGGGGTGAAACTGATGTTCTCTGGTAATTTGGGCAGGTCGGCGATGACGAGGAGGTTGTCGACATTGCCATCCTTGTCCGCATCGAATATGGAAGCGTTCAAATCCGGACGGGCGTTCATGAGTTGTTCGATTGCCTGGGTAATGAGCGTGGAGTCTGCATTGGTGTTGATGTAGTCCTGTGCACTCATGGAAACGCGAATGCGCAGATGTGTTCCGTCTACATAGGCTTGGGGGAAGTACGAGGCGATTTCGAACTTTCCTTTTGAAATGAGTCGCAAGTAATTTCGGTAGGTATGAAAGGAGTATGCTCCGGCCTGACCGCCCGCCTCGCCATTGATGTCGTGTATGAGGTAATCGAGATTCGTTCTATATCCATACGCATTATTTGGAATGGCATAGCTTTTGTTGTAGAAGCCCTCTTCGGGGCTATCCGAGAACTCGACGATGAGTACGAGATTTGCGGCGTTTGCTTTGGCGTCCTTAACGATAGGCGCGAATGTAGGTGTCGTTCTCTCGTCAGCGTTGGCTCGCTCCGGTAACCCTAGCTGCGCTACGCCAAATGCGATGCAGAGCATGAACGCAAGCAGACAAAAGGGTATGGCCCTCGCGTGAAAGCGGGATGTTATGCGTGAATCACGACAGACAGTCGACATTGCATCCTCCCATGAGAAGGAAACGTAATCCGGCTTTCGCAAGTATACGTACGTGATATGCGAAATCGCGTTACGGCTTCAAAACAACAGGTGAACTGCATGAATTCGTCGATGTCGAAAACGTTCTATTGTGGTGCGGAACGAGAGGATAGCTGACGAAGAATCACGTTCGTGGCACAAATTATGAGGATTGCTGACGAAGAATCACGTTCGTGGCACATGAGGCATGTCATCGTAGGGCAAAACTGGGCGATTGTGCCAAGGATGTCCGTTTGGGGCACATTTCGTGCGCCCCAAACGGAAATCCTCGCCGCAGCAGCCTCGAGAACGCACCCCAAACGGAAATCCCCGCCGCAGCAGCCTCGAGAACGCACCCCAAACGGAAATCCCCGCCGCAGCAGCCTCGAGAACGCACCCCAAACGGAAATCCCCGCCGCAGCAGCCTTGAGAACGTGCCCCAAATGGAAAAGCGCCTCAGTAACATGGTCGGTGCACGTGCTCATCGACCATCGTAATCTTTGCCATCTCGCTTCCTTCGAGAAGATGGGGATGCGTTTGCATGAATCGCTCGCCTTCGTATTTTGACAATGACATGAAAAGCTCTTGGCGAAGAATGGAGTGTCGCTGTTCCCAGTCTGTCGGGAAATCTTTGAGACGAAAGCCAATTCGACATGATATGTCGCGAATTACTTTGTCGAATGCATGCACATCACAAATTTGCTTGCCGGTAACGGTAAACACGTCATAGCCTCGCGAAATCAGGATATTGCGCTTTGCTGCATCTCTGGCCCTGTTTTCTCTCGACTCATGATCGTCATGTCCATCATATTCGACAATTACTTGCTGGTCGGGCCAGCATTCGTCACATTCGAGGTATTGACGCTTTGCCACACGCCTCTCGGCGGAGTTCAGGTTAATGCGAGCATTAAGCGTGGCTGGAGGAAGACCGTAACCTCCGAGTCTTTTTGGAAGACAGGTGAGCAGGTATTCGCGTGTTTCCATGGGGGAGCGAGAGCCATCGCACACGAATTGGACCGCCCGGCGGAGCTTCTTTACACCGTGAATATGAGAGATTCCTCGGAGGAAACGGTCGATGGATTCAGTCGAGGCAAGCTGGTAATTTCTTGAAATATAGCCTCGCTGTGTTTCGGGAACCAACGCGTACTTGCCGCATAGTTCCATGCACAACTCAATAAGTCGGAGGAGCGAGAGTTTGTTTGCCGATTCGAGAAGGCAGAGCTCAGGTGATGCTATGCATATGTGATCCGTAAGCTGATGAAACGCGTTCTCGGGAAGTGCATGAGGCTGGACGCTGTAGCTATATAGACGCCTCGATATCCTGAGCTCTTTTGATGGAACCATGAGTCGAACAGGCGCGTTCCCAAACTCGAAATCCGAGAATCTGAGAGAGGCAAGCTCCTTAGGCGATGTGGGGCAGTCGGTCAGCGCGTCAAATACTTCTTTCTTCAATATCGATTGTCCGCGTATATCTCGTCGCCAAAGATGTAGTGATGAACTGCCAACAACGTAGACTCTCATGAAAAGCTCCCTTTCGAATCCTGAAGAGATGCATATGGTAGTGCGAGGCCTTCGGAGTCATCCACCCCGAGAATCTGAGCAAAACAAGAGTCAGATGGGAGCGTTTTCCGTGTCGATTCAGACCGTTTTCGGGATTTCTCGAAGCGCAAGAGTTCAAAGCTGCGTGTGTACGATGGTGATGGAGGCGGCTCTCCACGAGGCCTGTGGCTTACGAGTGCGTAGGTCGAAGCATTTTGGACAGGGTGGTTTGTCGCTACATATATGTTCGAGCGTGTTTCGGAAAAAACATGCCGATTGTATTTCGGGGAAGAGGAGGCGGCGGGGGATTTGCGTCTGGGGCACATTTCGGGAGAGTGGATGACGATAGTTTGCGTTTGGGGCACGTTTCAGGAGGATGAATGGCGAGGACTTGCGTTTGGGGCACACAGGATGTGCCAGTTTGGGTGAAAACGGGTCGGTTTTGCCGAAGATGTTCGTTTGTGGTGCGCATGGAGTGCCCCAAACGAAAGTTTCCGTCACGTGAGCGTATAAAACATGCCCCAAACGAAAATCCTCGACGCGCACACATGCAGGGCGTGCCCCAAACGCAAGTTCTCGGCATGGGCGTGCGGAGGATGTGCCACAAGCGCAAGTTACCGCCATATGCAAATTACTGCCATATCCGCCACACACATATATGTGTGTGACGCAGCCCAGTCGAAGGAGGCTTCTCGTCGATGCGGTGGGAGGGCGTGAGCGGAGTGCGATAAAGATGATCGGGCGCATGACGGGCATGCGAAAGTGAGGCCTGCCGAAGAGCAGCACTCGTACTTTGTATACGCGTCATCGGATGATACGAACATTGCCCTTTGTGTCGATTTTCTGATGAGCTTATGGTGCGGCAAAAGCTTCCGGATGAGTGTATTTGCGCACGTAAGTGGGAAAGCGCATGGTAGCCATGACATATGATTGCGAGATTACCGTTTGGTAACCGCTCGTTGCGTATTTGTGAAAGGAAAAAGGCAGCCATTTTCATGTGCTATATTGGGCGGACGTTAAGTTCAGGAAGAAGGAGATGTGATTCATGAACGAAATGGTAAAGAGTCATAGTTCGCGCAAGAACATCCTTGCCACCCTGGCAAGCCTGCTTGCGTGCTTTGCGCTTGTCATGGCGCTTGTCCCCGTGCAGGCAATTGCTGCCGAGGGCTCTGAGGGTGCTGACAACACAGGGACCGAGGCTCCTGCCAACCCCGATGAGGGCAATGGCGACGAGAACGGCTCCGGCACCGAGGGCGATGGATCCGGCACCGAGGGCGATGAGCCCACTGATCCTGTCGAGGTTGCCGTTCCCACGGCCGCAAAGAACCTGACCTATACGGGTGAGGCTCAGAAGCTTCTCCCGCAGAACAAGGGCTACACGGTCGAGCTGGTGCTCGATGAAGAGCAGAACCCTGGCGACGACCAGAACCCTGGCGACGACCAGAACCCTGGCGACGAGAACAAGCCTGCCGAGGGTGATCAGAACAAGCCCGGTACCGGCGAGGAAGGTGCGGATACCCCTGCCACGCAGGCTGAGGGCGACAAGCCCGAGGCTCCCAAGCAGAAGATTGACCTTGAGACCGACAAGGACAATGTCCTCGCGACCGATGCCGGTGCCTACAATCTCAAGGTGACCCTGAACAAGGGCTACGTCTGGCAGGGTGGCGGCACCGCCGATCAGAGCTACGAGATCGTCATCGACCCCGCCGACATCAACAAGGCCACGACCGCGACCGTCGCGAACGTGACCTTCATGGGCGAGCCTGTCAAGCCCGAGGTCACCATCACGATGGCCAACGGCACCAAGCTCGTTGAGGACACCGACTACACGCTCGAGTACGTCGACAATGACCAGGTCGGCACCGCCACGGTCATCATCAAGGGCACGGGCAACTTCATGGGCACCAAGGTCGCTCAGTTCCAGATCGGTGAGCATCAGGCCATGTATCGCGTCTACAACCCCAACTCCGGTGAGCACTTCTACACCGCGAGCACGGTTGAGCGCGACCATCTGATCGAGGTTGGTTGGAAGAACGAGGACATCGGCTGGTACGCTCCCGAGAAGTCCAATGCCCCGGTCTTCCGTCTGTACAACCCCAACGCGGGCGAGCATCACTTCACCATGAGCGCTGTCGAGCGTGACGCGCTTGTCAAGGAAGGCTGGAACGACGAGGGCATCGGTTGGTACTCCGACGAGGCCCAGACCGTCAAGGTTCTGCGTCAGTACAACCCCAACGCATATGCCAACAACCACAACTACACCACGAGCCAGTACGAGTTCGATCACAACATCTCGCTTGGCTGGCAGGATGAGGGCATTGCCTGGTACGCTGCTGCTGAAGGCGGCGCTGACGAAAGCGACAAGTAACCCGGCGATTCCATATTTGATGCAGTAGACATTCAGACGGGAAGGCACCAACCATGACCAAACGCAGCATCGTCTTTCTACCGATTCGCCTACTGCTCGTAACAGCACTTCTGATAGCGGCTCTTCCGGCCCTGTTCGTGCAAAGCGCATTTGCCGAGCGGGTGGAAGGGCCGCTTCGCGCTGACCCGCGGGCGTACGAGCATGTCGACGATGACGCGCTCTATGCCCAAGGTGAGGGTGGGTTTGCCGATGGAGATATGATTGCCCAGGCTCAGGGCGGTTCGAATATCGTCAACCTTGGCATTACCTTGGATCAGATGATTCGGATGTGCATGGCCAATGACCAATATGGTAATTCCTATGCCCGCTTTCAGGCTGCTCTTGATCCCAACAACTGCGACCTCACCGTTTTCGCAGATCTCAGGACATCCTCTGGACTAACTGCTGCTCAAATTGATGCCTTCATTCTCTCGACGGCCAAGGGACGTCAAGGCAAGCTTGTCGGCATGGGTTCGGCCTTTGTTCAGGCAGAACAGACATACCATATCAGCGCAGCGTATCTCGTGGCTCATGCGATTCTCGAAACTGGTTGGGGCACCTCTACTCTTGCCATGGGCCAGGATCATCAGGGGACCATCTACTATAATTTCTTCGGCATAGGTGCCTACGACGGTGTTGCCGATAGCGCTGGCCTGAGCATGGCGGTTAATCAGGGCTGGACAACGCCTACTTCTGCTGTACTCGGGGGCGCTCAGTGGATTTACGAACATTACATTTACGCCAAACAATACGCGCAGCCCACGCTTTATGCCATGAAGTGGGATTATGCGCAGGCAGACGCCAAGGGCACCTGCTGGCATCAGTACTGCACGCTGCCATCCAATGATACGCCGTGGCACGAGCAGATTGCCAAGCTCATGGACCAGGCCTATACCCATGCTGGATTCGATCCCACCTACAACTACATTCTTCCCCTCTATAAGGGGTGGAGCGTTCCCGACACCAATACCCGCGCCATGTTCCGCATGTATAACCCCAATTCCGGCGAGCACTTCTACACTTCGAGCATCGTCGAGCGCGAGACCCTTGATTCCGCAGGTTGGACCTATGAGGGCGTTGGCTGGAATTCGCCCAAGACGAGCAAATCGCCCGTGTATCGCCTCTACAACGAAATCGGCGGCGAGCATCACTACACCCTGAGTGCTTTCGAGCGCGACGCGCTTGTCAAGGAAGGTTGGAATGACGAGGGCATCGGCTGGTATTCTGATGACGCGAAGGGCATCCCGCTGTATCGTCAGTACAATCCCAATGCCTACGCAAACAACCACAACTACACGGCCAGCGAGTACGAGTTCGATCACAACATCTCGCTCGGTTGGCTTGACGAGGGGATTGCCTGGTACGGCATCTAGCCCTAGTCTATGCATTCGATGAATATAGGTGCTGACAAATCGCTTTCGATTCGCGCGAACATGATTTGGAACGCCGCGGGCTCGCTTGTCTACATGGCGGCGCAGTGGCTGATCACGGTTCTCGTCGTGCGCTTGTCAACGGGCTATGATGCTGCGGGCTTACTTGCTCTCGGCATGGCCGTTTCGAACATCTTCTCGCCCATCGGCTATTACAAGATTCGCACCTACCAAGTCTCCGATCTGGACGAGGAATTCACCTTTGCGCAGTACCTTGGCTTCAGGATCATCACGGTTGCCCTGGCCATCGGCGTCATGTTCGTTTACTGCTTCTTGACCTGCCCAACCAGCGCGTGGTTGACGGTCATCCTGTACGGCTTCTTCTCGCTCGGCCCCGTGTTCGTGGATGTTCTGCATGGCGAGGAGCAACGCGAGTCGCGCATGGACGTCATTGGCATCTCGTTCATCCTGCGTGGCATTCTCTTGCTTGTCGCCTTCATCGCAGGCATGGTGTTCTTCAACTCTCTCGACATTGCGCTCATTCTCATGACGGTGAGCACCTATCTCGTCATCGCGCTCTTCGATGGTACGGCCTTCCTGAAGGTCACGCACAAGCCGTTTAAGCCGGCTTTCGACTTCGTGGCGATACGCACGCTCTTCGTGAAATGCCTGCCACTCGTCGTGGCGTCCTTTTTCTGCTGGGCCGTCCCCGCCATTCCGCGACAGGCGCTCAACGACGTGATGGGGGAGTGGTTCCTGGGCATCTACTCCTCGGTTGCTGCGCCCGTGCTCATCGTGCAGATGTGCGCGCAATATATCTATGCACCGCTCCTGACGCGTTTCGCCGAGTACCTCAAGGCAGGCGACATGCGTGGTTTCCTGAGACTTGTCTTCAAGGTCTCGATAGCCATCTTCGCGCTTGCGCTCGTCTTCGGATTGCTCTTCGCGCTCGTGGGCGAGCCCGTGCTCGTGCTCATCTTTGGCTCGAGCATCGCACCCTATGCGTACCTGATCGTGCCACTCGTGCTCTGCACGGTCATGACCGCCTACGTTTGGTTCTTGGGTGACGTGCTCATCACGATGCGTCGCAATCGGGAGAATCTTGCCGGTTACGCCATCTCGTTCGTGCTCATTCTCATGAGCATGTACCCCATGATTCATGCGTTCGAGATGAACGGCGTGAGCTTCGCCATCATGCTCGCATACGGCGCGTCGATTCTGTTCTTTCTCGGATGCATGCTGTTTGACGCGAAAAAGCGCTCGACGGCACCTGGCGAGTAGACGCGGCGCTGTCACCCGTCCTAGGCACCATTACCAACAGACAAGGCCTTTTTTGAACCCTTCCGTGCAGTAATGCTTGTAATAGGCGGCAAGGTCATCGCCAAACTTCTCTTTGAGCTCTGGGTTGTTGTTCATGTAGGCCCGCACGTCAAAGTTGCGCGCCGTTTTCCCGCTGTACTTCTCGTCGTGAATGCCAATCGTGGCAAAGTGCTCCAATGCCCTGCCCGAGGTGGTGATTCCGAGCTTTCTGAGCTCGGGGTTTTGCTCGAGATAGTATTGGTAGTCGAACACGTAGCCATAATCGAACCCGTTGTACCAACGGGTCGTGCGCGCCTGCTGACCAAGAGTCGCGCTGCCGAGCAGCCTGACGTTCTCGTCAAACCAATCCAAACGCCATCCGAGCCATTTTTGGAAGAACTCGACGTTGAGCTCCCAGGTCTCGAAGGGCTCGGCCTGGAAGGTGAACGAGGTGACGCCGAAGGGAATCTCGTTCATGCGCTGCGAGGCGGCAATGGTCTTGGCGTAGCTGCTTATGGAATGGAGCTTGCCTGCCGGGCCCACTGCATTCTCGTCGCCAAGCACGACCTTCTGCACAAGATCGCGGAACGTGTCTTCGTATATCTCCTGAATGCGCTTCTTGACCTGGTTGCTCATGATGGTGTTATGCAAGGTGAGGTAGTAACCCCAGTAGCTGCTCTGGATGGAGTCGTGTGCGTCGATGCGCGTGCCCATACCTGCGTCGAAGTCCCATACCGGGCCGGATTGAACGACCTTGCTGTCCTTGTCCAGGTAGAAATAGGTCGAGCTCGTGTAGGTGTCGTTGTTCTTGAGAAATTCCTCGAGCAGGTACATCTTTGCGAAGGAATCAAGATCGAAGGCAAAGCTGCCGTCGGAGAGTGCGGAGCCATCGGCAAGCTTGTCGGCATAGAGGTTGTCGAGCGCCTCCTGGATTGCCTCGCTGATGTAGGCAACGGCGTTTTTCGACGCATATTCCGGGCTTTTGAGCACGAAGTGGGCGACGGCTCCATCTCCGGGCCAGATGGCCGTGAACCAGCATTTCTCCGCAGCGTAGTATCCATTGTCAAGCTCGAGCAGATAGCCTCCCTCGATGTTGGAGGGATCCTTGACGCCCACGACGTACTGGAACTCGTTGCCGTACTTGTTCGTTGCCGTCTTGGTGGGCAGCACGTCAAGGTCGGTGCCGGGGTTGGCATTCTCTATGGCCTCTTCCAGGTCGAAGATGTCCACGCGTCCGGGCTTGATTTCGATCTTCTCGGCAAGGAGGTAGCTGCCGCGGTATTCGCCATCGTAGTAGAGGTCGATGGGACGTACGTCGACCGTCGCCAAGCCAAGTTCGGCGGCGAGGTTAAAGGCGATGCTGCTGTGCAGCAGGGTCGCGTCAGCGCTATTGGCCAGGAGGATCCATTTCTTGGCAGGGGCGTCCGTGCCGATGAGGTCCGCCTTGGAGCTAAGCGAGATCTGGTATGGCTTCTTGACGCCATTGCCCCAGGTTGAGTTGCCGCGTCCCTTGATGGAAGAAAGCGTCTTCTTGTCGCCGAAGGCGTCCTTGTCGTAGATGACGCTGCCATCTGAATCGACCATGTGCACGGCAACGCTGGCCTTGGCACTGTGGTCCGGGCTCGCTTCGATGAAGTCGCGGCCCTGCGAGGAGATGTCGTTGCTGTTGATGTAGATTGCGGGAACGTTTTCGGAGCGCATGACCGTAAGCGCGAAGGGCGTTGCGGTATTGCTGGTCTTGAACTTGAACGAAAGCGAGCCGTCAGGGTTCTTGCCTGGTCCCAGACTCAGCAAGTTGATTCCGTGCTCGGGGTTGATTATGGAGAAGTCCTCGTTGCCAAGGTACAGGTTGACCTGCTTGGCCTTGCTCATATAGGCGCTCAGGTAGAGGTTGTCGAGAGGTGCATAGGAGGGGAGGAAGAGGTAGGTCTCCTTGCCCTTGGCGTACGAGACGATCGTCTCGGGGACGGTCCCATTGGCAGCTGTGAAGGTGGCGGTGATGTACGGAGCCTTTTCGATTACGTTGGGCTTTGTCGTCTCGACGGTCTTGGTGTCAGACGCAAGCGCGTACCAGGCGACGCCCTCGCCGTTCCAGCCCGCGTTGATGAGCGATGCGTTTTCGTGGTCGCTCGTCGTAAAGTTGTGGGCACCTGCGATGGCGTTGGGGTTGTATTGCCTGTGAACGGGAATACCCTCGGAACCCAGGGCGGAGTACCAGCCGATGCCCTCGTCATTCCAGCCGACGCCTACAAGGAAATCACGCTCGTGGGCGGAAAGCGTGTAGTGGTGATCGCCCGCGTTGGGGTTGTAGAGGCGAAAGACGGGTTCATCGCTGGTGGCGGGTGCCATCCAGCCGATACCCTCGTAGCTCCAACCGACACCTATCAAATGGTCGCGCTCGACCTCGCTGGCGGTGTAGAAGTGCTCGCCTGAGTTGGGGTTGTACAGACGATGCATGTCATGCTTGTCGATGGCGACGGTTTCGGTCACCGTCTCGGTCGTGCTCGTTTCCGCCTGGTTGCCCTCGACGGTTTCGGGTGCATCCTTTGCGGGATCGCTGGATTTTGCCGTAACCTTGCCGTCGTCTTTGTCGTTCGGGTTTGCGGTGGCCGCATCGTCCGCCACCTCATCGCGGGCTGTTTCAATTGCGGGTTCGCCATATGCCGCAAACGCAGTCTCATTGTCCGGTGCGAGCGCGTCCTGGTCGGTACCAATGACATCGGCGTAAGCAGGGGCTGTAATGAGAACAAAAGCGGCGGCAAAGGCCGCCGAAAACAGCTTCAAGCGCATGGGAATCCTCGCGTTTCAATCGATGTGAGGCCATTCTAGCGCGCTGTCTACGTTGCGCCAGAACCGTTTGGTAACCATCGAGCGAGTAGCACACAGCTGTTCGGGAGCGGCGCTAGCCTTTCTGGGTTTCCAGGTCATGGGGAACGGCGGGCGCGTCTTCCTCGGCATCTATGGCTTCGGCGCGGTTGTCGAAGGATTCGCCGGTTGCGGCATCGGTGTAGGTGATGAATCCGATGCCCTCCTCGAAGTGGAACACGATATCCTTGGTGTCCACGAGGTCGATATCGCGTACGGCGATCTTGCTGTCCTCCGCGGTGAGAAGAACCACGTCATAGCGTTGTGCGCCAGCTTGTTTCGTGAACGAGAGATCGACGCTGCTGCCGTTCTCGAAGACGAATCCGTCAAAGCTGTTCTCTGCCGTGTAACTCGTATCACCTGCTGGCTTGATGCGCAGGCCGATGATGTCGCTGCCCGTCTCGTTCTTCACCTGCACGGTCGTATCGCCGGCACCGATGACGGGGAGGTCCGAGCTGGCGACAGATGAACTCGAGGCGCTGCTCGAGGCCGTGGATGAGCTGGTGGTGGCGCTATTGCTCGACGTGGTCGTGCCGCTCTGCATGCATCCACACACCAAGAGCGCGAGCGCGAAGATGCCTATGCAGCAAATCGTGATGACGAGCGTGGTGCGAAATCGTTTCATGTCAGCTCACTTTCCTCGGTGTACCCGTGGGGTCTAGAAGCCGTCCTTTGCCGCCTCATATAGGCCGGCGGCAAGCTCGCGGGCGATGATGTCCTTGCGCTCCTGGTATTTCTTCATGTCGTAGGAGTTGTCGATGAAGCAAATCTCGAGCAAGGTGCCGGGGATGTCCGTGCCCTTGCCGCTGCAGACGGCAAGTGCCGCGCTCTTCTTCCCTCGGTCGCGTAGCCCCGTGCCCTCCAGCATGTACTCGTGCATGATGGATTGCAGCTTGGTTGCGCCGGGGGCAGCGTTCCTGCTGTGGATGTAGCTCTCGCAACCGGTGCCGCCGCTATCGCTCGCGTTGAAGTGGATGGAGACAAGCGAGGTGCATCCGCGATCAAGCGCGTCTTCCTGGCGATTCCAGTACTCGACGTTTGTGCCCACGTTGGAGTAGACCTTGAGACCGTAAAGCTCGCGGGCGTATTTGCGGTGAGAGTCACGAGCTCGGCGGTGAGTTTTGCCTCCTCGTATCCGTTTGCCGCATGCGCCGGAGTCGTTAGACGTCCTTTGTGGAGCTGCCCCTTGCCGTGGCAGCGTCAAGGTAAATGTAGCTGGCTGCCACCGCGGTGTTGCCCTCGGAAACGGCGTACCAGCCCACGCCCTCGGCTTCCCAGCCTGCTTCGACTAGCGCCTCGTCTTCATCCTCCGAAGTGGGTGAAGTTGTGTGAGCCGGTCTTGGCGTTGGGATTGTACTGACGTAGCACGGCGAATGCGCTGGGTGTCATCCGAATACCAACCGATGCCCTCGTCGTTCCATCCCGCATCGACAAGCTCATCGCGCTCGAAAGCGGACAGCGTGTAATGATGGTCGCCCGCGTTGGGGTTGTAGAGGCGAAAGACGGGCGAACGCGAGAAGTCGGGAGCGACCCAACCACGCCCTCGTATTGCCAGCCGACTTCTACGAGATTCGCGCGTTTCCTCCCAGCTGCCCGTGTAGAAGTGCTCGCCGGAGTTGGGGTTGTAGAGGCGGTGCATGTCGACGGTCTCGAGCGTGCCCGCGGCAAGCAGGGGCTCTTCGACGGGCTCGCTTTCGATGCCGACGGGGTCAGCTGCATCTTCGAGGTGGCGCTCGACCGTGATAACAGGGGCGTCTTCGGCTTGTACATCGATTGAGGTGGCAGATTCATCTTGTTGGACAGCGATGGTATCTGTTGTCGGTAAGCCGGTAGCCGCAACCTGCTCATCTGCAAACGCGACTCCCGTACCAAAGAGCATGGTGCAGAAGAACGCGGCAATGGCGGATGCGTGCGAAAGGTTTCGTGGATAGTGTCTTCATGTTTTTCGTTCACCCCTGAAATGTGCCGTTCGTAGATAGTTTTCAGAGTGATGGCAAGTGTAACGCGCATTCTGCGGGCTACGGAGAATCCAACCTAAAATTCACAAACCATGACCGTTCACCCTATACTGGTTATGATTCGGCATGTTCGGTACGGGATGTATTAAGGGGCTTGCATTGACAGATAAACCACTCGCGATGTGCCGGGGGGGATTTGTACTGCTATCTGGCATTCGAGCTGGATGAAGATAGCCCTCACATCGTTCCGGGAGCGATATTTTCCTGCGGCGGGCTCGAGCTCCCGTTCCGTCTACCCGCTCGAGAAAGTCCTGGGTGCCGAGCCTAGACGTTGGGTTGCGGTCTTTCCTCACAAAACGGATGAGGATCAGCGAGTTACGGTAATCGATAGGGCTACAGGGCGACAAATCTACGACTATCGATTTAGCTACGCTGACATGAAATGGGCAGTCACGCCCTTGCCTACCGCATCAGGAAATCCCTTGCCACGCGCATGCGTGATATCGACCAGCTCTATTGGAGCACCGGTATCCTGATAGAGCTCGTTGACGTCTTTTCCGCATCGGCTGATGAGCAGATCATGCGCCTTGACCTTGTCTTTCCCTATGGCTCGCCTCGACGATGCGATTGATACCGATTTCATGCTCGCGCAAGGATCATGTTCCCAGATTATCGTTCATGGAGGACGGCCTGGGGAAACGATGGGGGAAGCGTCATGTTTCCCTGTCAATGCGTGTGGCTTGTGACGATCCGGAATCTTTCGTTTTCGCGCAGGATTCTCGCGAACCCGGGTTGCCAGCCGGGTCTGCTCGTCGTCGATGCTCCCATGCGTGCAGAGGAAGCTCGCAGGACTCGGGAACGGATGGCGAGCGCAGATGCTGACCCCACCTACTCGCACTGGCTCTTGCGCCATCGCGCCAGGTATTCCAACTGTCCGCGCAGCGTGCCACGAGTCGCGATTGGTCAGTTTGGCGTGCTCATGGTCATTGACAGAATCGACACGTCGGCGCTTGAGCAAAGCCTGGCCGCCCTTGAAGAGCAAAGCGTCCCCGTGTGGGGTCTTTGCCTTATGGGCGCGGGGGCAAAGCGGGCAAAGACGCGCGTGCGTTCGGCGCTGCAGGATTACGGGTCGGTCGAGGTTGTCCAAGATGCAGGCCAGGCAATAGGCCTGCTTGGGACGGACTACCTGCTCGTTATGGACCAGCATGACATTCTTGAACCCAATGCGCTCTATGAGCTTGCGCTTTGCCTGCGTGAAGATGGCGACGCATTGCTGGCATATGCAGATGATGACCAGGTCGATAGGACCCTCGCGGTCTATCGAAACCCTGCGCCTCAAGCCTGATATCGACATTGATGCGCTTTACGCGGGAAACTATATCGGTTCATGTGCATTGATGCGATCGAGCGTTTTTGGCGAACTTGCCCTGTCGAACATCAAAACTGCCGAGCAGTTGATATACGCGGGCGGCACTCGAACTGTGCGTTCGACAAGGCGCGATTGCTCATGTGCCGCGGGTCCTATGTCATTCGACGTGACCAGAGAAGAGCGATTTGCGCACGCTCGAGGGTGATCCGGGGTCTGCTTGTGGAGCGCTTGCATGCTCGAAACATAAGCGCGCACATCACACGAGACGATGCCTATAACAGGGTCATCTACGAGACGCCCCGAGCCTCAAAAGCTCGTGAGCATCATCATTCCGACGAAAGATCACGCCCCCATGCTCGATGATTGCGTCAGCTCCATTCTCGAGAAGGCGGGCTATGATGCCCTTCGAGATCGTCCTCGTCGAGAACAACAGCACGCAACCCGAGACCTTCGCATTCTATGAAGAGCTTGCGAAACGTGACGCACGCGGTGAAGGTTGTCACGTACGAGGGCGCATTTAACTTCTCCAAGATCGTCAATTATGGCGTGAGCCAATCGAGCGGCAGGCTCGTGCTCATCCTCAACAACGACACGATGGTAATCACTGATGGTTTCCTCGATATCATGGCAGGATACTTCGAGCGCCCGGAGGTGGGGTGTCGTGGGTCCGATGCTGCGCTATCCGGATGGTCTCGTGCAGAATGCGGGCATTGCGCTCATGATGAGCGGCTGCCTGGGCTTCATGAACCAGAATCGTGCGCCGGAGTGCGACCAGGGCTATCTGGGCAGTCTCGTGCACCCGCGTGAATACTCGGCCGTCCTCGGCGCTGTCTGATGGTGCGTGGCGTAGGTGACTTCGATGCGGTTGGCGGCTTTACCGAGGAACTCGCCGTGACCTACAACGATATCGACTTTTGCTGGAAACTGCGCGAACGAGGGTTGCGCTGCGTCTTCACGCCTATGCTGAGCTCTATCATCTCGAGTTTGCTTCGCGGGACGCGACCGCGTCAACGAGCCAGCGCGCCATCCAAACCGAGCTTGAGGCGGGTATCATGCGTCAGCGTTTGGCCGCAGTACTTTGCCTGTGGTGATCCCGTCTACAATCCTGCCTGCAGTCAGTGTAGATCCGAACTTCAAACTCGGGCGATAGGGGAGCCGCTCCGTGTGGTTGACCTTCTGCATAGCCGTTCTTATATGCGTGCTCGCGTTTTGTCTGCCGGGCTTTTTGCTCTTCAGGGGTTTGGGGCATGAGCCGATTGCGCTCGTTGCTTGTTGCCCCGCTCGCAAGTGTTGCGGGCTACTGCGTTCTTGGCATCGTCTTGCCCAAATTCGGTGTCTTCTGCTCATGGGCAAGCGTCGCGCTCCCTGTGCTCGTAATCTGTGCCGTTCCTCTCGTCGTTTGTTTTTGTGCGCAAACGCGGGGAAGGCCATTCTGATGATCACGTGAGCGTCCTTGACTGGAAGACGCTCGGTCTCTATGTCGCTGCAGGTCTCATCATCGGTGTATACATATACGTCACGCCACTTGGATCGCCCGATGCCTTCTCGCAGGAATATGACAACGCCTTTCACATGGAGACGATTCGGGCCTTTGCCGATTCGGGTGCATGGTCCGTTCTGGATGTCTCCAAATATATGACGCCAGAAGACCAGGTTATCGCACCGTTGCCGGGCGCTGGCTTCTATCCGGCGCTCTGGCATCTCATGTGCGCGCTCATCGTGAATGTGCTTGCCTGTCCCGTTGCCGTCGCCCTCAATGCCGTGAACTATGTGGTCGCGAGTGTGCTGTTTCCGGCAGGCGTCATGCTTTTGCTCGCAACTATCTTGCAAGATCGTGGCGCCGTGCGCCTCGGGGCGGTCTGTGCGCTGGCCTTTATCGGGTTTCCCTGGCTCATCCTCTACTGGGGTCCCTTGTACGCAAATGCGTTTGGCTTTGCCCTTATTCCCATGGTCGCCGCGCTGTTCGTGCGTATCGTTGACTCGCTCGTGACGCATACGATCAAGGCTGTTGATATCTTCGCCTTTCTTCTGGGCACGCTCGTGCTCGTCGTCGCACAGACGAGTTCCATATTCTTCTGCATTATCTTTCTTGCCCCGTATTGCGTATATCGCCTGTGGTCGCATGACGGTCCCGTGCATTTAGGCAAACGTGCGCTTCCCAACAAAATCTGTGCTGTTACCTTTGCCGTCTTCGTGCTTGTCGTATGGGCGGGGCTTGTGTTTGCGCCCTTCATGCACTCGCTTGTCTTCAATGGGGAGTGGGTCCCGACGAATACGGTTGGCCAGGGAATCTGGAACATCATCACGATGGCGTTCGGGTGGTTTGCGCCGCAGTATCCGCTCGCGATCCTTGTGATTGTTGGCATCATCTACACGTTGCGTCATCGCGAGTATCTATGGATTACCGTCGCCTATCTCATCTTCTGCGTGATCTATGTCGTATGCGTTTCGAACGGTGGTTTCGCACGTCACTTCTTTGCGGGATTTTGGTATGCGGATTCGTATCGTATCGTCGCCTGCCTTGCCTTGGTGGGCATACCCTTGGCAACGCTCGGTCTCTCCTGGATCGCGCGTTGGGTGTATGACCACATTCCGGCGGGTACGGTAGCCAAGCGGTTTTGCATAGGCGTTCTTTTGGCGTTGCTCTGCATCGTGCTCTATCTCCCGACGTTCTCCATCGGAGATGCCAAGGTCGAGACTGCTCTCGGCAAGATCCAGGAAGAATACTACGGCGCCAACCATAACGAGATTCCCAGTCATCACATCAAGCTTGAGTCGCGCGCATTGTCCCCGAGGGAGAGCTCATACTCAACATGCCCGATGATGGCTCGGTCTTTGCCTATGCGACGGATGGGCTGCGCACCTATTATCGCGATTATCGCTTCTATGATGGTGGTCGCGATTCAAGGTCCGGCTCACGTCCGGTTGAAACGCGCGAGAGCAAGATTATTCGCAAATATGGGGCCTGGGCATCGACGAATACGAGAGTGCGCGATGCTTTCGAAAAGGTTGGAGCACATTACGTGCTTCTCCTCGACCAGGGCAAAACCTTTAGGAACCAACCCAAGCCGCCATCTTATGACGGAACCCTCTGGACGGGATTGACGGCTATAATGGACGATACGCCCGGCTTCAGGCCGGTCCTGAGCGAAGGCGACATGCGCCTGTACGAGATAACAGCTTTAGATGGAATGGAATAGGAACGCTGGATGGGCATGCGAGGTGCGCACGAGATAAAGCGATTCGTGACCGAAAAGGGCTTTGGAAGGTTCGATGCCCTTGCGCTCGCCCTTCTCGTCGCTTTTCTTGTCCAGGGTGTCACCTTCTATCTCTACGTGCATTCCGCGCGGATTATCGTCTGCACGCTCTTGGCCGTGCTTGTCGTCATTGGCCTTTGGGCATGGCGTCGGGTGCTTCCCCAGACGGTCGATGCAGTATGTCGCAAGGTCTTTCCCGTCGTGCTCATTATCTGCGGCGTGGCGTTCTCGCTCTTTTTTCCGCCCGGCTCCGTGCCCGATGGTATCTACCACTTCAGGACGACCTATGCGTACTCGAATATTCTGACCTTCCAAGATGCAGACCTCATGCGTGCGAGCGATGCGGAGTTGATCCACGATGAGAAGGTGGTAAACAAGCTCATCACGGCGGAGCATTGGAGGGTTACGAATGACGAACTCGAGATTTTCAGTTCGGATAACTCGCCTGTTCATGAATACTGGCTCACCCACAGCAAGCTATATGACGATGACCCCGTTGGCGTCGTAACGAACTTGCCGCTTCCCCAACTCAAGATTCCAGCAGCACTTGGCATCATGTTCGCGAAGCTCATTGGGCTTGGTGCGGTGCCCATGTTCTTCCTCGGGCGCTTGTTCAACATGCTCTATGCAGCGATACTCATCATCCTTGCCGTGAGGCTCACGCCCATTGGCAAGAACATGTTCATGGCAGCATCGCTTATGCCCATGACCCTGCATATTCTCGGATCGTACTCATATGATGGGCCCATTATCGGCATGGCGTTTCTTCTCACGGCTCTGCTACTCAGAGCGATGCGAGGAGGGGAGGAGAAGGTTTCGAAGGGCCTGTGCATAGGCACTGTTGCGGTGGCATCGATTCTGGCTCCCTGCAAGGTCGTGTACATGACCATCAACTTCCTCGTGCTCTTTGTGCCGGCACGCCGTTTTAACTCGCGGGCATCGTGCGTCATGTTTAAGCTCTGCGTGCTTGGCCTCCCGATTCTTTTCGTGATCGCATCGCGTTTTGCGGCGTTGCTTCCCTATCTGTCAGGTGGAAGTACGGGGGGCAAGTCTCCCGAGTACGAAGGTGCGGAATGCTATACGCTCGGCGGTTTGCTGAGCGATCCAAGGGCGACTTACTTGCTCTTTGCCAATACCCTGCTCGTCAATACGAGTAATTACCTGCCCGAGCTCGTGGGCGGCGTGCCCGGATGGCTCGAGGGGCGTGTCGCGCTTCCCATGTGGGCATCGTATTTCCTCGTCTTCCTCCTGTTCGCTTCGAGCGTCCGTGCCGAAGACGATGACGAATGCCTGCCGGTTTCGCAGCGTATCGTCTGCGCGTTCCTGTTTGTCATCACTTTGCTGGCCACTATGCTCGCGCTGGCGATTGACTGGACCCTAAACACCGATACGGTTATTCAAGGCGTGCAGGGTCGTTATCTCATTCCCGTCATCATCTTGTTGCTGCTTGCGTTGCGTTCAAAATGCATCCAAGTCAAGGCGCGTCTGGCCATGCCACTCGTGATGACGCTTTCGGGAATCAGTTTCATGTATTTGGCCTATATTGCTTTTAGAGCGCTGACAGGGTAATTTGCTATTTAGTGTTTTGACGCTTGCGCTCCGTGGCGTTACCCGGGCGTTCTAAGACGAGAAATGGATTCACGTGCATTCAGAGGTCTTGCTCATAATTCCCGCTTACAACGAGGAAGATAACATTGCACGTGTTGTCGGCACGCTCGAGTCCGATTATCCCCAGTATGACTATGTCGTTGTAAATGATGGATCGAAGGACGGTACGGCAAGCATCTGTCGTGAGCATGATTTTCGCTTTCTCGACCTTCCCATCAACCTTGGTCTTGCCGGCGCTTTCCAGGCTGGCCTCAAGTATGCGGATAAGCATGGCTATGACTGTGCGATTCAGTTTGACGCCGACGGTCAACATCGCCCCGAGTACGTTGCTCCCATGGTCGCCGCTTTGGCCGACAACGACATTGTGATCGGTTCGCGCTTTGTGGATGCTCCCAAGCCCAAGAGCATGCGCATGTTCGGCAACAATCTTATCGAGGCGATGATTAAACTCACGACGGGCATGAAAATCAGCGACCCGACTTCGGGCATGCGCGCCTACAACCGCCGCATGATAAGAGAGCTAGCTTACGGTCCCAACCTCGGACCCGAGCCCGACACCCTTGCCTATCTCATCAGGAAGAAAGGTGCTCGCGTTGCCGAGGTCCAAGTCTCCATGGACGAGCGCATTGCGGGGGAGAGCTACCTGAATTTCAGGACCTCGACATCGTATATGGCGCGTATGGCGTTGTCCGTTCTTCTCATACAGTTCTTCAGATAAGGTGATGTGATGTTCTCGATTGCCCTGCGAATCATACTGATCGTCGCCGCCATCGGCCTCATGGCCTTCCTGCTGCATAGCATCAAGAAATCCAAGATGAGTATCGAGGATGCCATGTTCTGGGTGGCGTTTTCCCTCCTCATTGTCCTGATGAGCATCTTTCCCCAGATCCCCTCGCTTCTGTCAGACGCCATTGGCTTTCAATCACCGGTCAACTTCGTCTTCCTCTTCTTCATTTTCATATTGATTCTCCGTGATTTTTTCTCGAACCGGCGTATATCCCAGCTCGAGAATCGCGTGAAGGAACTCACCCAGCAGATAGCCATCGACAGGCTAGACCATTATGAGCGAAGGCATCTTGGCGAGCATGACGAGGACTGACGGGGAGACCGTGTCATCCCCAGTTCACGCATATGCGATCTTCTCGGCGCAGTATGCGCCACATGCAGGTGGGGTCGAGTCGTTTACCCAGCGCCTTGCCCACGAGCTTGCTATGCAAGGCAACCGCGTCTTCATCGTGACCTCGCAGCTCTCTGCGAATACGCCTGCGTACGAGGTGCAAGATGATGGCGTCGAGGTGTATCGCTTGCCATGCAGGCCGCTTTTGGATGGCCGCCTGCCCATCTCGCGCAAGAACGCCGATTATCAGCACGTGCTTGATGAGCTTGCTACTCGCGGCATCGATCGCGTGCTCGTCAATACGCGTTTTCTACCGGCATTCCCTTGAAGGCGCGCGTTTCGCGAAGCGCATTGGCGCTCCTGTCATCGTGCTTGACCACGGCTCCGCGCACCTGACCTTTGGTGGCGGCGGTATCGATTGGTTTGTTGAGCGCTATGAGCATGCTGTAACTAGGTGCATGCGGCATCTCGGGCCTGCCTTCGCGGGTATTTCGCAGGCAAGCAGGGGTTGGCTGACGCACTTTGGCATAGAGACCGCAGCCGTCATTCCCAACTCCATCGATGTCGAGCAATTCAAAGATGCTGCATCAGAACGGAACTTTCGTGACGAGCTGCGTGCGCATGACAAGACGCTCATCGTCTTTGTCGGGCGTCTCGAACCCGAGAAGGGAGCGCTTTCGTTTGCGCAGGCCGCGGCGCTCTTAGGCGATGGGTTCGTATGCGCATTGGCGGGCGATGGTAGCCAACGTGAGCAGATCGCATGCCAAGGTTTTGACAACGTTGCCTTGCTTGGCAAGCTTGACCAGCCGGACCTTTCCGCTCTTCTGCGAGATGCGGATGTTTTCTGCCTACCGACGCGTTCGGAAGGTTTCTGCACCTCGCTTCTGGAAGCGGCTGCCCAGGGGTGCGTCCCCGTCATGCCGCATGTGGGAGGCACAGACGAGGTGATGGGCTTTGATCCGGTACGCCATGGCGTCATGCTTAAGAGCTGCGAACCCGCAGACGTTGCGCAAGCTATTCGCGAGGCGACGGCGCAGCGTGCTTCAGGAGAAGACCTGAGCGCCTTCGTCGCTGCTGAATGCTGCTGGGGCAAGACCGTCGATGCACTCGAGGCGGCCTTCACGTCTCTTTCATGACGTCGATGCCATCGCCCAAGTCGAGGATGACGGGTGCGTGCGTATAGCGCTCCTCTTCAGGAGGCAATTGCATGTAGTCACCATAGAGCGTCTTGAGAAAGCCGTCGCTGTCATGGGGTGCACGCAGTGTTAACCCGTCGAAGTCGATATCCGTCGTGGGGAAGAGCACCTCGGTGTCAAATGATCCCCAATTGGGATATGCGGCATCTGTCCAACGCTGTGCGGGATTGCTCGTGTCGAAGGCATGGTCGAATGTATTCTGCAAATCCTCCTGCTTCCAGCCGCGCGCGACGGTGGCGTGCACAAACTTGCAGGCTGCCTCGACGAGCGGGCGCAGTGGGGTCGATGCTGGCAGTTTGGGGCGCGAGAAGTGCCTGAGATATGACTTGAGTTGGGCAGCGCGAGCCTTCTTGCACTGCCTCTGCGCAATTTTGGGGTCCGCGTCAAGCTGGCAGTAGGGGAATATGTCGACGAAGGCTCCTTGCTCGCAGCCCGCTTCCAGCGCGTTGTCGTCGATGAAACGCGTGCCTTCTTTGAAGACCTTGGCCCAAAGCCCCGAAAACCCCGTGGTGTTCGTGGATGTGTGGAGCGAGTAGCCAGCGGGTAAGAGCTCGGGGGCAATGGCGCAGAAGCGGTCGTAATCGGCCTTGGGCATCCCGAGATCAACATCGTCGTCCCAGGGAATGAAGCCTCCATGGCGCACGGCACCCAAGCAGGTGCCACCATCGATGAAGTATTCGATATCGTTCTCCCGGCAGATCTTGTCGATGACGGCGACGATGTCACGCTCGATGGCTTGCAATCGTTGAAGCGAGTCCTGCGGATAGGGCGAAGTGCTCACGGTGGCTCCCAACTCGGCGCGTACAGAGTGTGTGTATTATACTTCTCGCAATTACACAGACGGGGGTTATTCATATGAAGCTAGGAACGATAACGCGCGGCGATAGGAAGATCTACATACTTCTGACTGCGGATTGTCCGCAAGGAGGGTCGATTGTTGCCGAGTCGCATTGCCAGGGAGATGACGCCGTTCCCGCCCTCGTCGCTGCCAAGGATGCCGCACATGGCGAGTACGTGCTCATCTTGCCCCTGCTTTACGTCGAGCAGGCCGTCACCGTACGCGTGCTCGATGCAGAAGGTGCGGTTCTTGACGAGGAGTCCCAGAAGGTACGACACCTCTCGAGCGCATTGACCGCGAAGTACAATACCCTGAGCAAGGCGCCTGGCGTCAATGACATTCGCAATTTTCGACCGCTATGCGCGCAGTGATATTTCTCATATCGAGCCTGATCGCATTTGTTACTTTGGCTATGAGCCGCAAAACAGCGAGCTCGTGCATATCGTCATCACGACTCATTGCGACGATGCGAGTACGCACCAAACGCCATTCGAGGTCATCGTCTTTGACCGTCAGGGCAAGCGCATGCCTATCAGAGATCGCGCTGTCCTGAGCGACAAACTTGACCATCCCGTGCCCCACTCCGATTTCACGCGCCGCACCATCCACACCTCGTTTCTCAAGGAGCATGGCAACGATTGGTTCTTCATTTGGGTGCGTTTTGCGGATGACGCTCTGCCTCCTGCGTTCATCTGCATGGACAAGTGGCGCACGGAGGATGTTCGCGATCGTTTTCAGAGGAAGTTCAATGATTCGGGTCAGGGCCCCTTCTACGAGGATTGGTTCTACCACACTCAAAAGAAGTCACCGATGGAGCTCGATGGGCAGCGGAGGGCGCACTTCGAGATCGAGCCGCTGTTCTCGATCATCGTGCCGCTCTACAAGACGCCGCTCGACTTCTTCGCGGAGATGTCACAGTCCGTTCTCGAGCAGACCTATGGCAAGTTCGAGCTTATCCTTGTCAACTCGACGCCCGAGGACAAGGAGCTTGCCGCGGCTGTGGCCGCGTGCGCGGCAAACGATGATCGCGTACGGGTGGTGACACTCGACAAGAACTACGGCATTGCGGGCAATACCAACGAGGGCATCGCCATCGCACAAGGCGACTTCCTCTGCTTCTTCGATCATGACGACATCCTCGAGCCGAGCATACTCTTCGAGTACGTCGATGCCATCAATCGCTACCCGGAGACGGATTTGCTCTACTGCGACGAGGACAAGATCAGGGACGGCAAGCTCTTCGATGGCTTCCTCAAGACGGACTTTAGCTGGGAGTTGCTTGCCACCTGCAATTACGTGTGCCATCTGCTCACGGTGCGCAAGTCCATCGTGGATGCCATCGAGCTTTCGGGCGACGAGGTCACGGGTGCGCAGGACTGGGATATGACCCTGAAGGTTGCGGAGAAGGCGCGCAACATCTTCCACGTGCGCAAGGTGCTCTATCATTGGCGCTCGCATGAGCACTCGGCTGCCAGTAACGCCAACGCCAAGCCCTACACGCACAAGGCCGGCGAGATTGCGGTCAGGAATCACTACGAGCGTATCGGCATTCCCGTCGATGTGCTCGATGGCTTCTGCGGCAACATGCATCGCATCGTGTATCACCTACCCGAGAAGAAGCCGCTTGTCTCCATCATCATCCCCAACAAAGACCAGGCCTTCATGCTCGAGCGCTGCCTCGAATCCATCTGGGAGAAGACGACCTACGAGAACTTCGAGATCATCATCGTCGAGAACAATAGTGTCGAGGACGAGACCTTTGCGCTGTACGAGCGCCTGCAGGCCGAGCACGACAACCTGCGCGTCGTGCGCTTCGAGGGTTCGTTCAACTACTCTGCCATCTGCAATTTGGGCGTGACGCATGCCGTGGGTGACCACTATCTCTTCCTCAACAACGATATGGAGGTCATCACGCCCGATTGGATTGAGTTGCTGCTCGGCCCCCTGCAACGCGAGGAGGTCGCCGTCGTAGGCGCACGTTTGCTGTATCCGGACAGGACAATCCAGCACGACGGCGTGGTGATTCCGCGCTCCGACCCCAAGCACGTGGCGTGCATGGCGCCGGCGAGCCTCGTGTACTACTTTGGCATGATCCACAATGCTCGCGACGTGCTCGCGGTTACGGGCGCATGCCTTATGGTGAGCCGAAAGGACTTCGAGTCGGTCGAGGGCTTTGACGAGCGCTATGCCGTCGCCTATAACGACGTGGACTTCTGCCTGCGCCTCGTCGAGAAGGGTCGTCACGTCATCATCGATCCCAACATCGAGCTCTACCACTATGAGTCAGTGTCCCGTGGGTTCGACGAGACGGTCGAGAGCAAGATGCGAAACGCCGAGGAGCTCGCGATGTTCCAGAAGCGCTGGCCGCGCTTCATTGCCGAAGGCGATCCGTATTACGGTACCAACATCGCGCATGCGAACGCGTACTACGCGCTCAACTGGGACGTGCGCGCCTAGTCGATACCGAGGTACTGCTTCCAGAACGGCAGTGACGTCATGACGGGGCGGGCTGCCTCGTACTCCTTGCGCAGGCGGTCTTTGTTCGCACGAAACTCGACCATGTCACGGTGGAAACGGTCCCAGAGCCGGTTGAAGCGCTCCTTGTCCATCTTGCGGATGATGCCCTTCTTGCTTGGCGCGTCGATGGCGATGATGTATTCCTTCTTTCGAAGCTCATCGACGGGGTACAGCCAGCCGGCGGCGCTGATGACGGCAACCGATCCCTTGTCGTAGTAATCGCCCCTGACCATGCGATGGCCGTTGACGGTCATGTTGTCCCGTATGCGCTCGACGAACGAGCGATGGTCGTCTCTCTCGTAGTTCTCGTGGTCGAATTGCGTTGCGGGGATGGTATCGAGATCAACGCCCAGAGCCAGGGCATCTTCCTTGATATCGTCAAGCGGAAGCAGCTTCTCGGCCTTCTTGAGGTGGTCAAGGTAGCTTCTCTCGGCTGCTCCCTTTTCCATGATGAAGGACGGGCCCTTCAGAAAGTCCTCGAAGGCATCGAGGACGAGTGCTGCGTTATCGTAGTTGTACTTCTTGAGTTCGAGCTCGAAGCCGATCTTCAAATCGCCTATGAAGTCGGACAGGGGGGCCATGCCGCTCGTGAACTGCCCGATGAGCACGTTGCGGGGCATTTGGTAGCGCTCCACGGCAGCGCTGTAGCGCTGTTTGAACGGTGCGTGCCATACGCAGATGCCGTTCATGGTCATGATCTTGGCATGCGCACGCAGGCTGTACTCAACGTCGTCGGTACGCACGAAGATGGGCAGCGGTAGCCCTTCGCGATCGATTACGGATACGGGTATGACGCAGTACCACCAGGCAGCGTAGGACTGCGACATGCGGTCCGCATCATACCCCGCCTCTTCGGGATTGCAGTGGATAAAGGCCTCGTTTGCGACGCAGTCGTGCAGCACATCGACGTAGGCAAGGTTCTTGGCGGGGAAGTACTTGCCGTTGCATGCCACGAATCCGACGTCTTCGTAGCGCAGATTCGGCTGGTCCATGCTCATCATGGCACCGCTCAAGAACGCTTCCGAGTACTCGTCATTTACGATGGAGAGCAGGTTGAAGGTGCGTATGATGCTCTCGGGCGAGATGCTCACGTCATCGTCCATGAGCAGCACGTGGGTAGCGCGCGGGGCCTGTTCCATGGCCTCGATCATGCCTCGGGCAAAACCGCCCGCTCCACCCGCGTTGGGATTGGGGTGCAGGAAGATGCGCTCGGATTCGACGTCCTCGGCGTCAAGGGTGCGACCGTTGTCGACGACATGCATGGAAAAGTGTTCCGAGATGGGCTCGTCAGTCTCGATGATGCGTTTTCTGACAAGCTCGACATTGGGAAGAATGTAGTTCTCGTTTTTGAAGGTCGTCGTGCAAAGGGCAAGCTCGACGGGGCGGATGCTCTCGTCATCGACCTCGGTGTAATAGTAACTGTTGCGGATCTGCACGGTTCCCTGGCTTTCCAACAGGAAGCCAACGAGCACGTCATCGTTGAGCTCGAGGGGGATATCGAGCGTGACCCACTCTTCGCTTGCAGCGATATCGCGCCTTGTCGTGTCGAGACGCTCGGCATGCCATGTGTATGTATCGGCACGCGTTTGCGTGAACGTGCAGGCGGCTCTCTTAAGCTCGAGGTGCAAGAAGAACTCTCGGGCGTTGGTATAGCGCATCCACTTGCCTGTGGGCAGCGCATTGAAGAAGGTGGTGAAGTCGAAGGTGCCGGGCCCTTGCAGACTCCATTCGCTTCCGGCGGAATCACCGCATGTTACGGGGGCATTGGAGGAGCAATACATGGCAGGTGCTCGGAAGAACTGCCAGCTGTTTTCCAGTAGAACGTTCGAAAGCTTATGTCGCTGCATGCCGTTTCCTTCCACGTATCGCCGCGGTTTCTTCCGGCTATTCTATCCGAGCATTTCGGCTAGAAACGCAAAAAAGACAAAAGGATACATGCGAACGTAAAAAGGTGGATTGGCGACCGTGTCGTTTCCGTTGCGGGATTGCTGCGTGCATGTAACGGGTTTTGCGGACGGGCGCTTAGTAAAATGCTGCCAGGTCATGTTACGCAGGAAGAACGCCAAAGGAGATCATATGATTAGTTTGGTAAGCAAAGGACATGCGAAAAGATGTGCGCTCGTCGCGATTCTTGCGCTTATGTGCGCGTCGCTCGTCATGATGGTGCAGCCTCCGGCAAAAGCCGCCCATGCCGATGAGTCCGCGGTGAAGATGAATCGTCTCTACAATCCCAACAGCGGCGAGCATTTCTACACCGCCAGCCCGGTTGAGAAGGTCAGCCTCATGGATGCCGGTTGGAATTACGAGGGCATTGGCTGGACCGCGCCGGCAGATGGTAATGCGGTTTATCGTCTGTATTCGGGCACCGACCATCACTACACCATGAGCGAGGTCGAGCGCGACCATCTCGTTTCCGTCGGCTGGAGCTATGAGGGCATCGGTTGGTATTCGGATGCAGACGAGTCCGTCGCCCTGTACCGCCAGTTCAATCCCAATGTGCAGCCGTCTGCCCCAACCAACAATTCGGGAAGCCATAACTACACGTTGAGCAAGGTCGAAAACGACAGTCTCGTCTCGGCGGGATGGAACGAAGAGGGCATTGGCTGGTATGGCATCAATGACACGAGCGAGCAGGATCTGTTCCTCGGGTCGTTCTTCATTGATACGCCTGGCCAAGGCGCGGGTTTCGAGACTGCGCTGTGCTACACCCGTGACGGCATCAATTTCACCAAAGCCAGCACCCCGTTTGCGAGCAACGCGGATCCGCTCCACGACCCAAGCATCATGTTCAAGGACGGGACGTTCTACATGCTCTCCAATTGGAACAGGAACAACGGGCGCTTCTATCCCATGATTTCCTATTCCGAGAACCTTGTCGACTGGACGCAGCCTGAGGGGCTGGGTCTTATCAACGGCGGAAGCTACGATGGCATCTCGCTGTCGTCCATGCCGTTCGGTATCTCTGACTTCGATGTCGTTGCTCCCGAGTGGTTCGTGGATGACAACGGAGACATCTACATCATCTTCTCGGCTGGCTACTATGGCGATTATCAATGGTCAGCCCGAAAGCGATAGGATGAAGGTCTATGCCGTCAAGGTCGATATCTCGAACAACGGCCTTGCCTCGTCCACGAGTGGTTCCGGCAAGCACTTCCCGCAGGGGCTCAGGCTTGACGCTTCCACCGCGTTCGAGATTCAGGGTCTCGAGGCATCGGACAATTACATCGACTCCTCATCTACAAGGATGGGGACACCTATTACCTGATAACCAAGAAGGACGGCGTCAACAATCAGATCTATGCGAATTCGAGCATGTCACCTGATGGATGGCACCTGGTCAACACCAACATTGCCACGGGCAACGAGGGCCCTACGATGGTCAATGTCGATGGCGTGTACATGCTCTACACCGACATGATTGCCACCTATCATGGGCAGACCGGCATTCAGGTGAGCGCATCTCTGGGTGAGAGCAAGCCCTTCTCCGCACCGCAGTCAATTAGTTGTGTCGACAGCTCTGGAAACAAGGTGACGTTGCGTCATGGCACCGTCATCAAGCTGGAAGGCGAGGCAAAGGCCCTCGGCGAGAGCTTTATAAGGCTATAGGGTTTCTGAAGAGTCTCTTTTGACTAACGAACGCCATTACATCCGCTGTGATGGCGTTCTCTATTCTATATATGCGTCATCTCTGTGCAGTATCCTAGACATGACTTGCATAATTTACTGACCAAGATACGGACAAACGTTACCTGTTCTGCGGTTTTCGCAAAGATATAGCGACCGCTGGCAGAAGCGATGCTCGACTAAGCATGCGTGCGTGGTAGTGTCGCGCCGTGGTTATATCTGGTGTAGGGAAGTGATCAAAACATGAGTAAAGTTCGTTCGCTCGGACGGGTATGGATTGTCATTGCTGCAACCGTGCTCGCATGCATGCTTGCGATGGCGGCGACGCCCGCCTACGCGGCAGAAAACGCCGGGACTACCGACACGACGGTTTCCGATGGCACCGTGACGACCGATCCCGATGACGGCGAGGACGTGACCGGGCCTGACGACGTGACGCCGGGGGACGCCGACGATCCCGGCGAGCCGACCGATCCCGACACGCCGGCAGCGCCGGACGATGGCGACCAGGCGGACGAGCCCGCCGGTGACACACCGGACGAGGGCGACGATGGCGACCAGGCGGACAAACCCGCCGGTGACACGCCAGATGACCAGGATAAACCTGACCAGGATACCCCCGAGACTCCCGGTGAGACTCCTGAGGAGCCCGAGGTGAGCTACGAGGACTCCCACGCCAACATGTACCGCCTCTACAATCCCAACTCCGGCGAGCACTTCTACACCATGAGCCTCTACGAGGCCACGAGCGTCGCGTCGGCCGGCTGGCAGTGGGAGGGCATCGGCTGGGTCGCCCCCACGGCGGGAAACCCGGTCTACCGCCTCTACAACCCCAACGCCGGCGACCACCACTACACCACCTCTGACGCCGAACGCGCCCACCTCATCTCCGTGGGCTGGACGACGAGGGAATCGGCTGGTACTCCGACGGCGAGGACGGCGTCGTCGTGCTGCGCCAGTACAACCCCAACGCCATCGCCGGCGCGCACAACTTCACGACCTCCTGGGTCGAGAACGACCACCTGGTCGGCGTCGGGTGGAACCACGAGGGCCTGGCCTGGTACGCGACCAACGGCCCCAGCCTGGAGATCAACGCCCAGTGGCTCATCACGAACGCCTGGGGAAGCCTCGAGCGCTACTGGATTGGTGCTGACGGCAACATCGTCAAGGGTCGCCTCATCGACCCCGACGAGGGAACCGGCTACCACGCCTACGCCACAAACGATGGTGCCATTGTACGCGGTAAATACTATGCCCCCGAACTTGACTGTGTCTATGTCGCCGATCAGGAAGGACGTCTCGTTTCCAAACCCGATGGCCAGGACGGTTGGTACGTCACCGATTCCATCGATGGCGGCATGCAGCGTTACTATTACCTCGCCGACCTTCATGCCATGAACGCCGGTTTCTTTACGGTTGATGGTGTGAATTACTACGGTCTTGCTGCCGAGGGCTACGTGCTTCGCGGCAAATACAGCTGGGGTGGCATCGTCTTGCTCGGCAATCTCGAAAGCGGCGAGCTTGCGACGGGCCAGGGCTGGCTTGTTACCGATATCTACGATGGCGGCACCCAGCGCTACTGGCTCATTGCCACGTGGGAGAACTCGCCCTACTCCGGCGCTCAGACGGGCCTGATCTACGTCGATGGTGGCAAGTACTATGGTGACCCCAAGCAGGGTTACATTGACCGCAATAAATACGTCTATGCTGATCGCTGGTATAAGGCCAATAACGATGGCTGGCTCACCGAGAGCGAGTCTCCCGAGGAAGGCGATATGATGCTGCGTGCCCAGGGCATGCGCAGCCCGACGGACTTCCTCATCCTCGTCGATACGGACAAGTGCCGCGTGGGCATCTTCAGGGGGTGGCAACGATAATTGGAACCTCGATAGGTTCGAGCCCTGCGTTTGCGGTGCTCCGTGGTCCCCGACCATCACGGGCACCTACTCTACGGGCTATCACCTGCCCGTGTTGCCGGATTGGTCGAATGCCCTGTACTGCACCAATATCACGGGTGGCTACTTCTTCCACAGCGTTCTGAGTTCCACCGACGAGCTTGGCCAGCATCTCTCCCATGGCTGCATTCGCCTCGACTGGCCGTTTGCCCAGTACATGCAGACGGTTCCCTACGGATCGACGGTGCATCTGTACTAGCGCGATATGCGTGTTTGAATAGGCATCGTGTGCGGGCACCTCTCATTTGGGAGGTGCCCGTTTGTATTTGCCGTGCGTGTCTTATAATGATTCGACATATTTCGAATCCAAGCGGAGGAGTGCATCACATGAAGGGCATCATTCTGGCGGGCGGTAGCGGAACACGCCTGTATCCGCTCACCCTCGTTACGAGCAAACAGCTTCTGCCAATCTATGACAAGCCAATGATTTACTATCCGCTTGCCACGCTCATGATGGCAGGCATCCGCGACATACTCATCATCTCGACACCTGCAGATCTCCCCAATTTCGAGCGCCTCTTGGGTGACGGAAGCCAGCTTGGAATCAAGCTTTCCTACAGGGTGCAGCCCTCGCCCGATGGCCTTGCCCAGGCATTCATCATCGGCGAGGAGTTCTGCGCGGGAGAACCCTGCGCCCTCGTCCTCGGTGATAACATCTTCTATGGCAATGGCTTTCGCGATCAGCTCAGGCGCGCCGTTGAGCGTGCCGAGAATGGCAAGGGCTCCACGGTCTTTGGTTATTACGTCGATGACCCCGAGCGCTTTGGCGTCGTGGAATTCGATGAGAACTACAACGCGATCTCCATCGAGGAGAAGCCGGAGCATCCCAAGAGCAACTATGCGGTCACGGGTCTCTACTTCTACGACGAGCGCGTGTGTGAGCTTGCCAAGCGAGTCAAGCCTTCTGCGCGCGGAGAGCTCGAGATTACCGATCTCAACGAGATGTATCTCAATGATGGCTCGCTCAATGTCGAAGTGCTCGGCCGGGGCTATGCCTGGCTCGACACGGGTACGATGGAGTCGCTGTTCGAAGCGACGAACTTCGTGCGTACGGTCGAGCAAGCCCAGGGCATCCCGGTGAGTGTGGTCGAGGAAATTGCCTATGGCAACGGTTGGATCGATCGCGAGCAGCTCATCGAGGCGGCAACCAAGTACGGCAAAAGCAATTACGGCAAGTACCTCAAAAGCGTGAGCGAAAACAAGTTTCTATGCAAAGGGCGGTAAGTAGCAGATGAAGATTCTGATCACGGGGGGGGCGCGGACAGCTTGGAAACGAGCTTCGGCGTTGCCTTGAGACCATGAAAGCTGAGATTGGTCCCATTCCGGCTGTCTATATGAACGCGGATGTCGACTATACCGATTATTGGATGCTTGATATCAGCGATGCCGATGCCGTTGACGCTTGGTATGCCGAACATGGCCCCTATGATCTCACCATCAACTGCGCGTCAATCACCAATGTGGATGGCTGCGAGCAAAACGAAGCAGCTGCCCTGCACGTCAACGCGATGGGGGCTGAGAACATTGCCCGTGCCGCGCAGGCATGTGGTGGCAAGGTCGTTCATATTTCCACCGATTACGTCTTTCCCGGTACCACTTCCGTACCACGTGTCCGAGACCGATGCAGTTGAGCCTATTTCCGCTTACGGGCGGACCAAATGGGAGGGTGAGGTGCTCACCCGGGCCGCATGCGAGAAGAGCTTCATCGTGCGTACGGCATGGCTCTATGGCTACATCGGCAAGAACTTCGTGAAGACGATGCTGCGTCTTGCGCGCGAGAACGGCAAGATTTCCGTGGTCAACGACCAGATGGGCAACCCGACAAGCGCCAACGATCTTGCCTACGAGATTCTCAAGATCGCGACGACCGATGATTATGGCACGTATCACTGTACCAATAATGGTACATGCAGCTGGTTTGACTTCGCCTGCGCCATCGTGGACGCAGCCGGCATCGAGTGCGAGAAGGAGGGACTGAGCTCCGCCGAGTACAAAGAGCGCTTCCCGCTCTCGGCAGATCGTCCCGCGTACTCGAGTCTCGAAAACGCGCATCTTGCAGCGACTGTTGGCGACGAGATGCGTCCTTGGCAAGAGGCTCTTGCGACGTACATGGATAGATTCGAGGAACTGGCAGATTAGGTTCTGTCAGGTAAGAATGGGAAAAGGTGTTTTACTCGCCAATGATTCGCACCCGAAGTGACAGAATCGCTCAGCTGCTGCGGAACTCGCGCACAGAAACCGTGCGCTCAAACAGTCCTCGCAAGACCGCTTCGCGATTCTGCCTCTTCTGCTCATCGGGCTTCGTAAAACACCTTTTCCCATTCATATATGGATAGAAGGAACTTATGACAACGGATAAAGTCATCACGAGTGGCAACTTCACCTTCACGCAGACGTCCATCGAAGGCGTCATCATCGTCGACGTCAAAGCGTATGGTGATGCACGCGGCTACTTCATGGAAACGTACAAGCGCCCCGATTTCGTTGCGGGTGGTATCGACGTCGAGTTCGTGCAGGATAACCAGAGCTCGTCCACCAAGGGCGTGCTGCGCGGCTTGCATTTCCAGATCGAGCATCCGCAAAGCAAGCTCGTGCGCGTCGTGAGCGGCGAGGTCTTCGACGTGGTGCGTTGACCTGCGTGAGGGAAGTCCCACCTATGGCCAGTGGGAGGGCGTTATCCTCTCGGCCGAGAACAAGCGCCAGTTCTTCGTACCGCGCGGCTTTGCTCATGGCTTCCTCGTGCTCTCGGATACAGCGGAGTTCTGCTACAAGTGCGATGACGTGTACCATCCCAACGACGAGGGCGGTTATCGATATGACGATCCGGCCTTCGGCATCGAATGGCCCGAGATTGATTGCGAGATCAATCTGAGCGACAAGGATCAGGTCCATCCCGCGTTCAAGCGCGACTAGCAAGGAGCAAGAGCATGACGGATACGTTTGTCCCCAAGAATGTCATCGTCACGGGTGGCGCCGGCTTTATCGGGCAGCAACTTCGTGCATTGGGTCATCGAAAACCAACCTGGCGTGCATGTCACGGTGCTTGATGCGCTTACCTATGCGGGTAACCCGGACAACATAGCGGGTTTGCCGCAAGACCGCATGACCTTCGTGCATGGCGATATCTGCGATGCCGAGCTCGTCGACAAGCTCGCTGCAGATGCCGATGCGATCGTGCACTTTGCCGCCGAGAGCCATAATGACAACTCCATCCTCGACCCGACGCCGTTTCTGAGAACGAACGTCGAGGGCACGTTCACGCTCTTGCAAGCGGCGCGCAAGCATGATCTGCGCTTCCATCACATCTCGACCGACGAGGTGTACGGTGATCTCGCGCTCGACGATCCCGCGCGCTTCACCGAGGAGACGCCCTATCATCCGAGCAGCCCCTATAGCTCGACCAAGGCATCGAGCGACATGCTCGTGCGCGCCTGGGTGCGCACCTATGGCGTGCGTGCGACCATCAGCAACTGCTCGAACAACTACGGCCCGCGCCAGCACATCGAGAAGTTCATTCCGCGTCAGATCACGAACATCCTCTGTGGTATCCGTCCCAAGCTCTACGGTGACGGTCTCAACGTTCGCGATTGGATTCACACCGAGGATCATTCCAGTGCGGTTTGGGACATCCACCAAGGGCGAGATAGGCGAGACCTACCTCATCGGTGCCGATGGCGAGAAGAACAACATTGACGTGCTGCGCGCCATCCTCGCGGAGATGGGCAAGGATGCCGACGACTTCGACTGGGTCAAGGATCGCCCCGGCCATGATCGCCGCTATGCCATCGATTCCACGAAGCTGCGCCGCGAGCTCGGCTGGCAGCCCAAGCACACGAACTTTGACGAGGGCTTGCGTGACACCATAGCCTGGTATGAAGATAACCGTGACTGGTGGGAGGGTGCCAAGCAAGAGACCGAGGCCAAGTATGCGAAGCAAGGGCAATAGGGTATCTCATGGGCATCGACGATTTGCGGTTTGACGAACACGGCCTTATTCCGTGCGTCGTGCAGCAGCACGATACGGGCGAAGTCCTCATGGTTGCCTGGATGAACGCCGAGTCCCTCGAGCTCACGCGAGAGACGGGAACCACCTGGTTTTGGTCGCGCTCGCGTCAGGAGCTCTGGAACAAAGGTTTAACGAGCGGAAACATTCAGGTGGTCAAGGAGCTGTATTATGACTGCGACGGAGATACGCTCCTCGTGAAGGTCGATGCTGCGGGCCCTGCCTGCCACACGGGCGCCACGAGCTGCTTCTTTCGCACGCTGGATGTAAAACGCAAAGACGATGATGCTCATCATCAGTCAGAAGAGGAGTAGGCGGTAATGCCGGATACAGGTGCTGACGAGTTTGACGTGATTGGTTCTGCTGCAGCCGAGGCAAATCGCGACTATGTTCTCAAAACGGTGCAAGAGCGGCACATTCACTTTATTCGCATGTGGTTCACCGATGTTCTGGGCCAGATGAAGTCCTTTGCCATCACGCCAAGCGAGCTCGAGACCGCATTTGACGAGGGCATGGGCTTTGACGGCAGTTCAATCGAGGGCTTCGCGCGTGCCGCAGAGTCCGACATGATTGCCTTTCCCGACGCGAGCACGTTCCAGGTGCTGCCCTGGCGCCCCAAGGACGATGGCGTGGCACGCATGTTCTGCAACATTCTCACGCCCGAGCGCAAGCCTTTCGATGGCGACCCGCGCTACGTGCTGCGTTGCATGCTTACCAAGGCCGCGCGCATGGGCTACACCATGAACGTTGGCCCCGAGCTCGAGTACTTCTACTTCAAGAATTCCACGGAGCCCGACCCCATCGATTACGCGGGCTTTTTCGACCTGACCGCCGATGACACGGCTTCTGATCTGCGCCGCGACACGATTTTGACGCTTGAGCAGATGGGCATTCCCCGTCGAATACTCCCACCACGAGGCCGCGCCTTCGCAGCAGGAGATCGACCTGCGCTATAGCGATGCGCTCTCCATGGCCGATGCGGTCATGACATATCGTCTCGTCGTGAAGGAGGTCGCCCTCAAGCATGGCGTGCATGCGAGCTTCATGCCCAAGCCCATCCGCGATGTCGATGGCAGCGGCATGCATGTGCACATCTCGCTTTTCCGTGATGACGAGAACGCTTTCTTCGACGAGAACGATCCGCTTGGCTTCGGCCTGTCGCAGACGGCCAAGCATTACATCGCGGGCCTGCTCAAATATGCCCCCGAGATGACGCTCATCACCAACCAATACGTGAACTCCTACAAGCGCCTCATTCCCGGTTTCGAGGCTCCTCTCTATGTGACCTGGGCAAATCGTAATCGTAACGCGCTCGTGCGTGTGCCGCTTTATAAGCCCGGCAAGGCTAATTCCGCTCGCTTCGAGTACCGTAGCCCCGATCCGGCATGCAATCCCTACCTCGTGTTCGCGGTGCTCCTGGGCGCGGGTTTGCGCGGTATCGAAGACGAGCTCGAACTCGAGCCGCCCCTCACCGACGATCTTTCAACCATGAGCGAGGCAGAGGCGCTTGCCGCTGGTTATCGCATGCTGCCCGGGGATTTGCACGAGGCCATCGAGCTCTTTGAGCATTCCGAACTGATGCGCGAGATTCTTGGCGATGAGATGCATCACTTTATCGTCGAGAACAAGAAGGAAGAGTGGCGTTCGTATCGTTCCCAGGTTACGCAATGGGAACTCGATCGGTACTTCCCAATTCTGTAGAAAGCGACCAGGTGCTGTGCCATGCATCGTAAACGCGTGCTATACATACAGGAGGGCATGCAGACGTATGGACGCATTGCGCGTCTGACGGCAGAGCTTGATGCCGACTTTGAGCTTTGTTCCGCCGCTACCGCCAGCTCCTCGCTTCCGCCCACCGACCTTGTCGTGTGCTCTCTCACGGATATGCGCTCCGATGGCATTGCCGCGCTCGAGCAGAAGTTGCGACTTGCCGATAATGTGGGGCTGCTTCTCATGGTGGAAGCCGATGCACTCAATCTTTTGCGTCTGCCTGCGCATATTCGTGCCGATTTTGCCCTTTCGAACGCCCCCGACGATGAGCTGCTCATTCGCATGCGACATCTTCTGTGGCCAGGGGAGGAGACGGCCAATTCCGATTTCATCGCAATCGATTCGATGGTCATCAACCTTTCGACCTATCAGGTTCTTGTTGATGGCAATCCCGTTGACTTTACCTATCTTGAGTACGCGTTGCTTGCGTTTTTGGTAACGCATGCGGGACACGTGTATTCGCGTGATGCATTGCTTTCGCGTGTCTGGGGCTTCGATTATTTCGGGGGTTCGCGTACGGTCGACGTGCATGTGCGACGTGTGCGCTCCAAGCTCGGTAATGATCTTGCGGCGCATCTGCGCACGGTCCGTGGCGTCGGCTACATGTGGGAGTAGGCGCGTCAGGATGGGCAATCTTGTCGTTCACGAGGATGCTCGCGTAACCTCGTACGCTTCGCATCCTCCTTCACGCCAATCTCACCCATCCTGATGCGTCTACTGTGATGTGCCAAAAAACCAGACAAAAGTGCTCCGGCGATTATTGTCTGGTTTTGCCCTATACGTCTACGAAGGCGTATTCGATTTCGTCGTGCAGGCGTTGACGAGTCTCTTCGATACGGTCCTTTTTAAGCTCGCATTCCCAGATGACGATGACATGCCAGCCTTCGCTTTCGAGCTGTTCCTTGACGCGTTTGTCCCGCGCCTTGTTGCGCGCGAACTTCTGCTCCCAGAACTCCACGTTGCTCTTGGGTTTGCTTGCGTACTTGCATCCCTCATGCGCGTGCCAAAAACAGCCATTAATGAACAAAGCGAGTTTCCTGCCCGGGTACGCGATGTCGGGATGCCCTGCGCACTTCTTCCAATCGCAGCGATATCCGGGCCAACCCATCTCACGTAGCATCTTGCGCACGACAAGCTCGGGTTTCGTGTTGGCGCGCTTGTTGGCGACCATGACGTTATGTACGGCTTCGCTTACCATTTCCATCTCATGATACTGCATGAAACTGGGCCGCATCGCACCGAGTTCGCGGTACTATGGGAACACTATTTGCCCATACCGCCCGAAAGGCTGGCCATGTCTCAACGACTCATTGCTGTCATCGACGGAAACTCCCTGCTCCATCGCGCGTTCCATGCCGTGCAAACTCCCATGAACACACCTGATGGCGCACCGACCAATGCCGTTTTCGGATTCATGCAGATGCTTCTGAAGATGATCGAGGACTACCATCCGGATGCCATCATCTGCGCCTGGGATGTGCATCGTCCCGATTGGCGAATGAAGCTGCTCGCGGGGTACAAGGCACAGCGTCCCCCCATGGACGAAGACCTCGCTGTGCAGTTTCCCATGATTCAAGGCTTGCTCGAGGCGATGAACATTCCCTGCATCGCGATGGATGGGTATGAGGGCGATGACATCTTGGGTACTATGGCCGCGCGCGGCGAGGCGAATGGCGACCGTGTCTTTCTCATCACGGGTGATAAGGATGCCTACCAGCTCGCGAGTGATACCACGAGCATCGTGACGACTCGCAAGGGCATGTCCGATGTCGTTATCTACACGCCCGAAAAGGTCGTGGAGCGCTACGGTATCCCCCCGAGCCTCGTGCCCGATTTCCTGGGTCTCAAGGGTGATTCGAGTGACAACATTCCCGGTGTGCCCGGCGTGGGCGAAAAGACCGCTGCCAAGCTGCTGGTCCAATGGGGTTCCCTCGATGACGTACTTGAGCATGCCGATGACATCAAGGGAAAGATGGGAGAGCGCATCCGCGAGCACGCCGAGGACGCGCGCATTAGCCGTGCTGTTGCCACGATCAGGCGCGATGCGCCTGTCGAGCTTTCACTCGACGATGTTCACTTTCCGAGTTATTCCGCGCAGGAGGTAAGCGAGGCCTTTGGGGCATTGCACTTCAATCGCCATCTGCGCGTGGTGCTTTCCTTGCTGGGCGATGATGCGTCGACCGCTGCCGCCATGCCGCAGCCCAAGGTCAAGCTTAGCTATCACGTATCCCAAAATGCCGAGTCCTTCGTCAAGGCGGCGGTGAAGGCGGGGCGCCGAGTTGCCGTTGCGCTCGACGAGCCCATCGAGCAGTCGCTCTTTGCGCAGGAACCCACCGTCGTCTTCTCTGATGGTGCGGGGCTCGCCGAGACGACGATCGAGCTTGCCGCACCTCTCATCGGGCATATCCTCGCTGAGGGCACGCTTGTGGGCATCGACATCAAGCGCATGCTGCGGGGCGTGTTTGCGCCGGGCCATCCCGCCCGGGAACTCGACACGATATTCTCGGCCAGTCTTTTTGACTGCAGCCTTGCGGCATACCTGCTCGATTCGAACGGAAGCTACCTGACGAGCGAGCTTGCCGAGAAATACTTGGATCTGGTCAAGCCAACGGGCCAAAACGCTCCGAGCGACGGCCAGTTTGAGGCTGCCGTTGCCGAGAGCCTGGTGGATGTGCTCACCGCCAAGCTCAAAGAAGACGATTCCTGGAATCTGTACTGCGATATCGAGCTCAAGCTCATGCCCGTGCTGCTATCGATGGAACGCTTCGGTACGGGTCTCGACACGAACGTGCTCAAGGATATCTCCTCGGAGATTTCCGGACACATCGAAGAGCTGCGCGCGGAAATCATCGAACTGGCCGGGGAGGATTTCAACATCGACTCGCCCAAGCAGCTCGGGCATATCCTGTTCGAGGTGCTCGGGCTCGATACGAAGAAGTCAAAGAAGAATCGTACGGGTTGGTCAACGAACGCCACCGTGCTCGAAAAGCTGCGTGATGACCACCCGCTGCCCGATAAGGTCGTTGAGTATCGCGAGCTTACCAAGTTGCGTTCGACGTATCTGGATACACTGCCGACGCTCGTCGATCGTGCCGACGGACGCATCCACACGAGCTTCAATCAGACGGTCACGACGACGGGCAGGCTCTCCTCGTCCGATCCCAACCTGCAGAACATTCCCGTGCGCACCGAACTGGGACGGCGCATCCGCGAGGCGTTCGTTGCCCCGGAAGGCGGCGTCTTCCTGTCGGCCGACTACTCGCAGATCGAGCTGAGGCTGCTCGCGCATCTTTCGGGTGATGAAGGACTCATCGACGCATTCTTGAGTGGCGAGGATTTCCATGCCCATACGGCTTCCGATGTCTTTGGCGTATCGGTTGACGAGGTAACGCCCGATATGCGCTCGCGCGCCAAGGCAGTCAACTTCGGCATTGTCTATGGGCAACAGGCGTTTGGTCTCGGCCAGACGCTGCACATTCCCATGGCCGAAGCACAGGAGATGATCGACCGCTATTACGATGCGTATCCCAAAGTCCGCGCTTATCTCGATGACGTCGTCGCTCAGGCGCATAAGGACGGGTATGCGACGACCATGTTTGGTCGCAAACGTCATATCCCCGAACTGCGTAGCACGAATGTGAACCTGCGTCATTTCGGCGAGCGCACGGCAATGAACCATCCCATGCAGGGCACGGCAGCAGACATCATCAAGCTTGCGATGATTCAGGTAAACAAGCGTCGTCGCGAAGAGGGTCTGCATGCGCGTATGGTGCTTCAGGTGCACGACGAACTCGATTTCGAGTGCCCGAACGAAGAGGCGGACACGATGGCTGCGCTCGTCGCCGAAGTCATGAACAACGTGGTCGAGCTCAAGGTTCCGCTTATTGCCGATGTGCAGATGGGCCCCAACTGGGCGATTGCACATTAACTTGCACACGCTTATTTGAAGCGGAGGATGGGGCGCGACCGGAGCGACTGGGTTTCGGAGCTCCGGCGTACATCATCCTCCGCTTCGCGTGCAGGTTACCTCATGCGCAGGTGCAGCCACTGGGAGGCACCCGGCGTCTGCTCGGCAAGTGCAAGCAGGTTATGTGCAGTGATGTAGCCTGCGCTATCGGCGGGAAGCTCGCCGCGCCAGCCTGTGTTGTGGTACCAGCTGCGTGCGTTGAAGTACGCCTGCAGGCCGGGGTTCCTGAAGCTGTAGCCCTGACGTGCGTATGGCTCGTTTCGCGCGATGCAGAGCTCGGCATCGTTGAGGCCAAGAGCGCGAAGCTCGTCGATGCTATAGGCCTTCTCGCTCGAGTTGGGAATGACGTAACCATCATGCAGGTTTACCGTGCCCGTGAGCGTGCGGCCGTTGGAGGCGACCATGGCGATGTTGACGGCACCATTGCTCACGCCCGGGCCATTCAGGTTATCGCCGCCGGTGTTGCCACCACTCGGGGCACTGCCACCCGAGGTGCCGCCGCTCGAGCCACCGGTGTTGCCTCCCGTGTTGCCGCCCGAGCTGGTGCCGCCCGAACCGCCGGAAATGGCAGCGCCAGAGCTGCTTGCCGAACTACCGGAATTGCCACCCGTCGATGTCGAGCCGGTCGAACCCGAGCTGGAACCCGTCGAGTTACCGGTCGCGGCACCGGGTGTGGTGACATCGGAGCCAGGCGTCGTCGTGCCCGGCGTAGTCGTTGAGATGGAGCCCGGAAGTGCGCTGGAGCTGCTCTCTTGCTTCCACTTGGCATAAAGCGTCATATCTTGCGTGACGTCAATCGGGAAGCTGGCCTCCTCATTGTAGTTGGCATCGAGGTACCAGCCATCAAAGGTATAACCGGGGCGCGTGGGGTTAGCGGGGCGCTCGAGCTTGCCGTTCTCGAGTATGTATTGGTTGCCAATAACGGTGCCGCCATCGGTGTCGAAGCTTACCGTTTTGCTCTTGTTACCAGAGTTTGCGAGAAAGACGCCAAACGCCACGAGGCAGCAGATGATAAGCAGCGCGATGAGAATGACGACGAACCTCTTCCTGTCGCCCGTCGTGTTGCGAGGCGTGCGCGTTGTGTCACGGTGCACGCTGCGGCGCGTCCGAGAACCGGGGATATCGCCCGTAGTGCCAGCGGATCGCGTGGGCGCTGGTTCTGCTGCGAAGTCGTCGATGAGAATCGGGGTGGTGGTGCCTGCTGCCGACCGCGCTCCTGTGCTGGTGGTGGTTCTGGCCGTGCGTGCAGTCGTGCGGTCTTCGTCTGGAACCCTGCCGGATTCGCTTGTGGGACGCTTGATGACGGGAATCTTGCCCGTGGTAGCTGCGGCGCTTGTTCTGCGACGCGGCGTGGGAGCCTTATCGGAGTTTGCAGCTGCTCCTGGTGCGCTTGCAGAGCCCGGGGTTGTGGGGGTTGCGCCATCGCGCTTGGGCACACGGACCTCCCAGGGGCGCTCGATGGGCGTCGTGGGCTCGTTGCTCATGTCGGATGGAAGCTTGATGACCTTGCGGTTCGCGCTTCGATTGGATCTATCGGCACCAGGCATCTGGAGTGGTGACCCGCACTCCGAGCAGAACTTTGCTCCGTGAATATTGCTGAAGCCGCATTTGGCGCAACGCATGTGTGCTCCCCCGTGTGTTATCTAAGCTGCATTTAGGTAGCGTGTTCATACATATACTTGAACTTAGGTATTTTCTCTCAAATAGCGGGAGCATTTCAACTGAAAATTTCTTACATCTCAAAATACATAAATCGTTGTATGAAGCGGTGCAATTGTTACAAAGTCATTGCTTGAAATAGGGATATATGGGGTACAATACATCTTTGCGTGCGGAATAGGCCGCACCGTGATGTTTTTGTTGGCCCCGAGTAAAAACGTTCGTTACGAATTATTCGCGGGCCCCGAAGAAAGGGGTCCTCTTGAGCGTAATCAAGAATCCTACCGTCATCGATGCAACCGAGATCTCCGATGACGAGATGAATGCCCTGATCGATGGTACGATTAATCCTTTCGAGGAAGGTGACCTGGTCACCGGCACTATCGTGAAGCTCGACCGTGACGAGGTCCTGCTCGACATCGGTTTCAAGTCCGAGGGCGTCATTCCCGTGCGCGAGCTTTCCATTCGCCGCGATGTCGACCCGTCCGAGGTCGTCAACCTGGGCGATCAGATCGAGGCTCTCGTGCTTCAGAAGGAGGACAAGGACGGTCGTCTCATCCTCTCCAAGAAGCGCGCTGAGTACGAGCGTGCCTGGATCAGCGTCGAGGAGAAGTTCAACAACGGCGAGAACGTCGAGGGCGAGGTCATCGAGGTCGTCAAGGGCGGTCTCATCCTTGACATCGGCCTGCGTGGCTTCCTGCCGGCATCTCTCGTCGACCTGCGCCGCGTGAAGGATCTTTCCACGTACATCCACTCCACCCTCGAGGCTCGCGTCATCGAGATGGATCGCAACCGCAACAACGTCGTGCTCTCCCGTCGCGTCGTCCTCGAAGAGGGTCGCAAGGCCGAGCGCGCCGAGGTTCTTGCCAAGCTCGCCAAGGGCATGCACCTCAAGGGCGTCGTCTCCAGCATCGTTGACTTCGGTGCTTTCGTCGACCTGGGCGGCATCGACGGCCTGGTCCACATCTCCGAGCTCTCCTGGAGCCACGTCAATCATCCCTCCGAGGTCGTCAAGGTCGGCCAAGAGGTCGAGGTCGAGGTTCTCGATGTCGACATGAGCCGCGAGCGCATCTCGCTCGGTCTCAAGCAGACCACCGAGGATCCGTGGCGCACGCTCGTCAAGAACTATCCCGTCGGCTCCATCGTCGAGGGTACGGTTACCAAGCTCGTGCCGTTCGGCGCATTTGTCGAGCTGGGTGACAGCATCGAGGGCCTGGTGCACATCTCCGAGATGGCATCCCGTCACGTTGATGTCCCGAGTCAGGTCTCCAACGTTGGCGATCCCGTCCAGGTCAAGGTCATGGACATCGACATGGATCGTCGCCGCATCTCCCTGTCGATGAAGGCCGCCGCCGAGACGCTTGGCGTCGAGATCGAGGTCGCAGAGCTCGAGAAGCCCGAGTCCGATGACGAGCCTACTGGTGAGGTCGAAGAGGTCGTGGCCGAGGAAGTCGTGACCGAAGAGCCCACGGAAGAGTAGAAAAGGCAAAGCTTGTCTAAGATTCTTCTTGGCATGAGCGGCGGCATAGATTCGTCTGTTGCCGCCTGGATTTTGAAGCGTGACGCTCACGAGGTGGTGGGCGTCACGCTTCGCTTTCACGACAGCCCACAGCGGGCTGCCGCGATCGAGCGCGCACAAGGCTGCGCCCAGAAGCTTGGCATCGAGCATCACGTCATTGACATGCGCGACGAGTTCGCCCGCATGGTCAAGGATTACACCGCGTGCGAGTTCGAGCAGGGCCGCTTTCCCAATCCTTGCACTGTCTGCACGCGCGAGCTCAAGATGAACGCACTTTTCGAGCAGGCCACTGCCTTTGGATGCGAGCAAGTTGCAACGGGGCATTACGCTCGCATCACGCAGGACGAGGCGGGCTTCCAGCTGCTGCCTTACCAGCTACGCAAGCCCCTCGACGTTTCCAAGGATCAGACCTTCTTGCTCTACACGCTCGCGCAGGATCAACTTGCGCGGCTTGTCTTTCCATTGGCGGATTTGCACAAGGGCGTCGTCAGACGCATGGCGATGCAGGCCGGTCTCATGCGCATTGCCCCTGTCAACGATGGACAAGGCGAGCCCTGTTTCTACGATGACGAGGGGTTCGTCGCATGGCTCGAAGGCGAAGGTGGCTTGGAGCGTGATACGGGCGATATTGTCTATCTGGGCGATAATTCCATCATCGACAGCTACGAAGGGCAGTATCGCTTTGCTCCAGACCAGAGTTTGGGCCGTTACACCATCGCGCACGAGGTAAGCGAAGAAGACGACGCAAGCTCGGCGTCTATCATGGAAGATGAAGAACTCTTCGCCGTCTACAAGGATGTCAGGAGTCATCGTGTGTATGCCGCAACCCGCGCCGTGGCTGGCACCGAGATGTGCCTGCTGCGCGATGTGTGCTGGACTTCGATTGACCCTCCGCAGGGCAAGCGCTCGTGCCGTGTCCGCATAGCATACGATCGCAAACCCGTGCCTGCTCATGTCATCTGCAACGACGAAGGAGTCGTTGTCGCATTCAGCGAGCGCGTGGGCGGCGTGCGCCCAGGTCAGCCCCTCGTCCTCTATTCGGACGATCTTGTTCTCGGCGGCGGAATCGTTACCGGGTAGTGGCGCCGGAAAGATGCGTATCGTGGCGGATTTCGAGCATATGTCGGCAGCAGGGCGTGCGGCAGCGCTTCGGGCGCAGCAACGTCAGAAGCACGATATCGATGCCGTCTCGCGTGCTGGCATGCGCTCGGAAAACGAAGATGATGACGGGTATGACCCGTATTCCGACTACATGGATATGCTCGCGCGTAACTCGTACGAAGAGCCCGAAGCCGATCCGTGGAGGTAGGAGCATCATGTACACGGTCATGGTGACAGGCGGTATCGGGTCGGGAAAGTCGAAGCTCGTCGAGTTGCTGTGCGAGCGCGGAGCCGTTTCCATCGATCTTGATGAGATAAATCGCAGGCTCATCTCCAGCAACACCATGCTCATTGCCGAGCTCGCGGAACGCTTTGGGGAGGAGATCCTCGATGAGGATGGAGCTGTCGTTCCGGCGCGTTTTGCGCGGCTGGCGTTTGCAAGCGAACAAGCCACGCATGATCTCAATGCCATTTCGTTTCCCTACATCACCGAAGCGGCCACCAATTACATTCTCAATGTCGAATGCGTGCCACGTACGAATGCCAAGATTCTTGTCATCGAAGTGCAGCTCCTCACCGAGGTGCCCGAGTTTGCCCAGCTCGCCGACGAGGTCATTGCCGTGTCGGCACCAAGCGAGCTGCGTCTTGCACGTGCCGTCACGCGCGGCATGGACGCATCTGACGTGTTGGCCCGCATGCGTGTGCAGGCAACCGATGCCGAGCGTGCCTTGATTGCCGATACGATATGTGAGAACATATGTTCGATTGAAGAACTCGGTGATTGGGCTGATGCTTGGTACGATGAGCGTATGGAGATGCTCGAGAAGCAGGAGAGCTAGACGTGGACAGCGCGCAGAGTGCACAGATTAACGGTCGGCGCGAGCAGGGCAATCCCTTCAAGTGCGTCGCGCCCTATGAGCTCTCGGGCGATCAGCCGCAGGCAGTCGAGCGTCTTACCAACGGCATACAAAGTGGCATGCGCTACCAGACGCTGCTTGGCGTCACCGGTTCGGGCAAGACCTTCACGATGGCCAAGACCATCGAGCGCTTGCAGATGCCCACGCTCGTTCTCGCACCCAACAAGACGCTGGCAGCTCAGCTCGCAAGCGAGCTCAAGGAGTTCTTCCCCAACAATGCCGTGAACTACTTCGTGAGTTACTACGATTACTACCAACCGGAAGCATACGTTCCGCAGACCGATACCTACATCGAGAAGGACTCGTCGGTCAACGAGGAAGTCGAGAAGATGCGCCATGCGGCAACTTCGGCGCTGCTCACACGCAAGGACGTCATTGTCGTCGCGTCCGTAAGTTGCATCTATGGCATCGGATCTCCGGAGAACTACGCCGAGATGGCGGTTTTCGTAGACCGCGAGGTACCGCTCGATCGTGACGAGTTCATCTACCGGCTTATCGACATGCAATACGATCGCAACGATTACGAGCTCGAACGCGGCTCGTTCAGAGTGCGCGGTGATAGCGTCGACGTGTTTCCGCCTTACATGGACAACCTGCTGCACTTCGAGTTCTTCGGCGATGAAGTCGAGGAGATTGTCGAGGTCGACCGCATCACGGGCGAAGAGGTCATGAGCTATGCCTCGACGCCCATTTGGCCTGCATCGCATTACGTGACCAATCGTCCCAGCGTCGAGAAGGCTCTCGTATCCATTTCCGATGAGCTGCGCGAGCGCTTGGATGATCTCAAGAAGAATGGCAAGCTGCTGGAAGCGCAGCGCCTCGAGCAGCGCACCTCGTATGACCTCGAGATGCTCGAGACCATGGGCTTTTGTACGGGCATCGAGAATTATTCGCGCCATCTCGACGGACGCGAAGCAGGCGAGCCGCCCTACACATTGCTCGATTACTTTGGCGGCAGTGACTTTTTGACCTTCATCGACGAGAGCCACGTGACGGTGCCGCAGGTGCGCGGCATGCACGAGGGCGATCGCAGCCGCAAGGTCACACTCGTCGAGCACGGCTTTCGCTTGCCAAGCGCGCTCGATAACCGTCCGCTGCGATACGATGAGTTCGAGCAGCGCATCCCGCAGTTCATCTTCATTTCGGCCACGCCGGGCGATTACGAGGAGCGCGTAAGCGAGCAGACCGTCGAGCAGATCATTCGCCCGACGGGCCTGCTCGATCCGGAGATTGTCTTGCGTCCCACAAAGGCGCAGGTCGATGACTTGCTGGCAGAAATCCAGGACGTCGTCTCGCGTGACGAGCGCGTGCTCGTGACCACGCTCACCAAGAAAATGGCCGAAGAGCTCACGGATTTCCTGCTCGATCAGGGCGTGAAGGCAAATTACCTTCACAGTGACATCGGCACGGTTGAGCGCGTCGAGATTTTGCGCGAGCTGCGTATGGGCAGCTTCGACGTGCTCGTTGGCATCAACCTTTTGCGTGAGGGTCTCGACCTACCCGAAGTGAGCCTCATCGCGATTCTCGATGCGGACAAGGAGGGCTTCCTGCGCAATAAGCGAAGCCTCATCCAGACCATCGGCCGCGCCGCACGCAACGTAAGCGGACGCGTCATCATGTATGCGGATAACGTGACGGATTCGATGCGTATCGCCATCGACGAGACGGCTCGTAGGCGTCATATCCAGATGGCTTACAACGAGGAGCATGGCATCGAGCCCAAGACTATCCGCAAGGCCATATCATCCATCATGGACGAGCTCTCCGAGGGCAAAAGCGCCCAGGAGATATCGACGAGCAAGGCACTCGCCGATGATATCGCGCTGCTCGGACGTGACGAGGTGCTGCGCATGATCGACTCGCTCGAGGAGCAGATGGCCGAGGCCTCCGAAGCCCTTGACTTCGAGACGGCGGCCCATCTGCGCGATCAGGCGGTGAGCTTGCGTGCCAAGGTCGAGAGCACCGATGAAGACGATGCGCTCGCGCGCCTCAAGGCGACCTCACGACGCGGGTCGACTATGGGCACCCGCAAGAACTCCGGCAAGCACCGCAGGCGCTGAGGCGGGCGATCTCGACGTTCAGCGCCCCGCTCGCGTAGCGCCTGTACGCCACGTGCGGCCAGGGTATTGTCATTTCGAGCGGAGCAGCCGAAGGCTGCGTAGTCGAGAAATCTCGATCTTTTGTCGCAATAGAGGAGATTCCTCCACTCCGGGGCCTTGCGGCCCCTCCGGTCGGAATGACGGTGAGAGGCGGGGCCTTGCGGCCCCTCCGGTCGGAATGACATTTCCTACTTGTACACGGTCTCGTCGTAATCCGTTTCGTGCCTGCCGCCGCATGCGATGCAGGGCACCGGCGTGACGTGATCGAGCACGCGCTCGTTATAGGGGCTCGAGTGGCGTTGATTGCAAACTGGGCAGCGCGTCCATTCGATATGCGTTTTACCTGCTACCGTGACCTCACGGGCGGTAGAAGCCTGATGGTGCACCGTGCGATAGACCGGTTGTTCTCGATATGCCGTGTGGTGAACGATGTAGCCTTGCCGCATGTCCGTTTCTGGCGCTTGCTCGACAGTCGCTGTCGCCGTGTCTGGCGTTGGCAACGCGTCTTGCACGGTGTCAGCGCTCGTCGTGCCTTCGGAGATATCGGGTACCTCGCTTCGCGCGTCATCGGCTTGCGTAGGCTGCTGCGTTTGTTGCGCCGTGTCGAGACCACGAGCATCGTCTGGAGTTATGCCGGGCATGATGGCGCCGATATGGGGATCTGATTGTTCGATGGATTGTCGCGATGACGAGCGAGCTGATTCGTCAGAGACTTTGGGTTGGCTGTGCAATGCCCAGGCGAGACTTGTCGAGCCTCCGATGAAGATGACGAGCGAGATGGCGAGAATCGTCAAATCTCTGGTTGATCGTGCCTGTGTTGATGCTGTGCGTCTGTTCCTCCTCGAGACGCGCTGCTTCAAGCTACCTCCTAGTTGTTGGTGACGATGAGGGCGATGATGAGGATGATGATGACGAGAAACGCGAGAATCTGGAAACGCCCAAGCCAGGTGTAACGATTCTCCTTGCGGATCATCTTGGCGATTTCCGCATCGCTCTTATCCGGATTAATGAGCTTGAGATACTCTGCATAGCTCATATTCTCGGGAATCTGCACCTTTTGGGAATCTTGCTCGGGCTCCTCGGGCGAGGGACTGGCCTTCGCCTGTCCGTCTGATGGTGCTTGCGTCTGCTCGTCGCTCATCGTGCCTCCTGTAGTCGTACACGGGCATACAGTGTAGCGCATACGCTGGCGTATGCACGCGAAAGCACCAAATTGCGATGAATGCCAAGGCGCGCGTTTTATGGTACCTTTCTCAGCAGATGATTTCTCGACCAGGAGGACCACATGACCTTGCTAAAGCGTGTTCGTCTGGCACTCGTTACCGCTGGTGTGACGCTTTTTGCTTGCGCGTGCCTGACTGCATGCGGTGAGCCCATTGCGGCGACCTACGACGGTGGATCGGTCACCGAGGAAACAGTCACGAGTACCATTGAAAACATGCGGACGTATTACGAGCTCGAGGATGACGCGGCCTGGGCCGAGTTCGTCAAGGGCCGCGAGTACGATACGGGCGCAAATGGCTCCATGCAGACGGCAGTCGAGAAGGCGGCCGCGCAGGCGGCAGCCGCAGCTGGCCAGACCGATGAAGACCAGACCGAGGGTACTGCCGAGGAAATGCGCGAGTACGTCATCGAACAGATCATCCGCAGTCAGCTCATCGAGAAGGAGATCAAGGACCGCAAGCTCGAGGTGAGCGATGAGGACGTTGACGCATACGTCGAGCAGCAACGTTCCTATGTCGAGTCGAGGCTCATGGAGGGTGTCTTCGAGAGCGTCCTGCAGAGGCAGGGCTACAAGGACCTCGATGAGTATCGCGAAGAGATTCGCGAACAGCTCAAGCAGCTCAAGCTCCAAAATGAGGTTTCGACCATCACAACGGACGATGGCCAGGAGATTTCCGGCAAGACCGCATGGTCCACATGGTTCGATAAGCTGTATGAGAGCGTCCATCCCAAAATCAATCCAGCTCCACAGCCGTTGCCCTACGCAATTGTCGAGGTAGCGCAGGATTCAGGTGCCGAGGGTGCACCGGAAGGCGAATAAGCAAGGCCAAGTTGGCGGATACATCTCACAGAACAGGGGAGAAGCATGTATTCCAAGAAGACCATCAAGGACGTCGACGTAGCCCACAAGCGCGTATTAGTGCGCGTGGACTTCAACTGTCCGTTGTATGAAGGTACCGTCGTGGATGACACGCGCATCCGCGAGGCGTTGCCGACTATCCGTTACCTCCTCGACCATGATGCTCGCGTCATTATCGCGAGCCATCTGGGCCGTCCCAAGGGGGATCATTTCGAGAGTCAATTCTCGATGATGCCCGTGGCCATGCGCCTCATCCAGTTGCTCGGACGTCCCGTTTCAGTCATTGGTGGCGAGAAGATTGCCGGCGAGGATGCCCTTTCGGCTTCGCTCGCGCTCAAGGACGGCCAGATCATGATGCTCGAGAATCTGCGCTTTGACGATGGCGAGAAATCCTGTGACCTGCAATTTGTGCACCGCCTTGCCTCGCTCTGCGATATATATGTCAACGACGCCTTTGGCGCAGCGCATCGCGCTCATGCTTCCATCAGCGGCGTGCCGGAGTTTGTTCCGGCTGTGAGTGGCCTTCTGCTCGCCAAGGAGGTCGAGACGCTCACCTCGATGCTCGAGAATCCCAAGCGTCCCTTCGTTGCCATTTTGGGTGGCTCGAAGGTGTCGGACAAGATTGGCATCATCAGCAACCTCATGGACATCGCCGATACCATACTCATCGGCGGTGCCATGATGTTTACTTTCCTGGCAGCCCAGGGATATTCGGTTGGCCAGTCCAAGATGGAGGCCGACATGGTCGATACGGCTCGCCAGATGCTCGAGACCGCCAAGGAGAAAAACGTCAATCTTGTCATTCCCGTTGATGTCAAGATGGCCGACCAGTTCTCCGACCTTGCCTATACCGAGGCCGTCGATGTCGACGCCATTCCCGATGACATGATGGGTCTCGATATCGGCCCCAAGACAGGCCGCATGTATCGCGAGGTCATTCGCGAGGCCGGCACCGTTTTCTGGAATGGCCCCATGGGCGTCTTCGAGTTCCCGTCCTTCGAGCTCGGGACCCGTTGCGTTGCCGAGGCCGTGGCCGCATCCGACGCGACGAGCATCATCGGCGGTGGCGATTCGGTCGCGGCTATCAAGAAGTTTGATCTGGCTGATCAGGTCACGTTCATTTCGACTGGCGGCGGTGCCTCGATGCGTCTGCTCGAAGGCAAGGAACTTCCCGGCGTCATGGCGTTGATGGACAAAGAAGCGTAAGACGACGAGACGAGGAGCAGCGTATGTTTGGCGCAATGCAAGATACCGCCGCCCGCATGCCGATGATTGCGGGCAACTGGAAGATGAACAAGACGACGGTCGAGGCCGTGACGCTCTCACAGCAGATCTCGTTCGAGTCTGACAAGGCCTGGGAGGCAGTCGAAGTGGTCATCTGCCCACCCTTCACCGACCTCAAGTCAGTCTTCAACGTTCTCACCTTTGACCACTCGAGCATCAAGCTTGGTGCCCAGGACGTGTATTGGGAGCCCGACGGAGCCTATACCGGCGCCATTTCGGTCTCCATGCTCAAAGAGCTCACCTGCGAATACTGCATTGTCGGGCATTCGGAGCGCCGCGAGTACTTTGGCGAGACCAACGAGACGGTCAACAAGAAGGTCAAGGCGCTGCTTGCCCAGGGACTTCATCCCATCATGTGCTGCGGTGAAGACCTTGATGTGCGAGATGCGGGCGATACGCTGGCCTTCATTGGCGAGCAAGTACGACTTGGCTGGAAGGGCGTTGGCGAAGAGGACATCGCCAAGTCGGTCATCGCCTACGAGCCCATCTGGGCAATCGGTACGGGTCGTGCTGCCACGCCCGAGCAGGCGCAGGAGGCATGCGCGCACATCCGCGGCGTCGTTGCCGACTTTGCGGGTGCAGACGCGGCGAGCAAGATGCGCATTCTCTATGGTGGCTCAATGAATACGGGCAATGCCGAGCTTTTCCTGCCGCAACCCGATGTCGACGGAGGCCTCATTGGCGGAGCCTCGCTCGATGCCAAGGCGTTTTCGACACTCGTTGAGATGGCGCTCAAGGCAAAGTAGTTTGCGTGCAACAAAAGAACTGTTCTACCGGGGCGATCTGTGATTGCCCCGATTCGTTAGAGGAGCATCTGAGATATGAAACCGGTCCTGTTGGTGATTATGGATGGCTTTGGTCTGGCTGAGGACGGTCCGGGAAATGCCATTTCGCTTGCATCCAAGCCCTACTATGACGAGCTGTGGGCGCAGCGCCCCCATACGACGCTCGGAGCGTCGGGACGTGATGTCGGCCTTCCCGATGGCCAGATGGGCAATTCCGAGGTCGGACATTTGAACATGGGCGCGGGACGCGTCGTGCATCAGGAGCTCACGCGCATTAACGATGCATGCGAGAACGGCAGCATCGAAGAGAACGAGATTCTCATCGAGGCGATGGATGCAGCCATTAACGTGAATCGTCCCATTCATCTTCTGGGTCTGCTCTCTGATGGCGGCGTGCACAGCAATATCGAGCATCTTGAAGCGCTCATCGAAATGGCAGCCAAGCGCGGCGCTCGCGATATCCGCATCCATGCTTTTCTCGATGGCCGTGATGTTGATCCCAAGAGCGGCGCGGGCTATGTTCAACGTATCGTCGATTTCTGCGACCATATCTTCAATGATTACAATGGCGCCCAGGCCGAGATTGCGACCATATCGGGTCGTTACTATGCGATGGATCGTGACAAGCGCTGGGATCGCGTGCAACAGGCTTGGAATGCGATTGCACTCGGCGCAGGCAAGGGCTTCGCGCGCAACCGTCCCGTCGGCGCCGTCGAGGCTTCCTACAAGGTAGACATCACCGATGAGTTCGTCATCCCAACGGTTCTCAACCATCGCGGTGTCAATGATGGCGACACGATGATCTTCTTCAACTTTAGGCCCGATCGTGCCCGTGAGCTCACCCGCGCCTTCGTGGACAAAGACTTCGATGGCTTTCCGCGTCCCAATGTGCCGGATGTCAACTTCGTCTGTCTGACGGAGTACGATCCGACCATCGATGCGCCCATTGCGTTTCCCAAGGCCTTCCCGGAGAACACGCTGGCCGATTTGCTTGCGGCACAAGGCCTGCGCCAGTTCCATATTGCCGAGACCGAGAAATACGCGCACGTCACATTCTTCTTCAACGGCGGTGTCGAGCAACCCAAGAAAGACGAGGAGCGCAAGCTCATCGCAAGCCCCAAGGTCGCGACCTATGATTTGCAGCCCGAGATGTCCGAGCCACTCGTTACCGAGGCACTCGAGCAGGCGATCAACGATGACGTGGCCGATGTCTACATCGTGAATTATGCCAACTGCGACATGGTTGGACACACGGGCGTGATCGAGGCTGCCACGGCTGCCGTCGAGGCAGTCGATCGTGGCCTTTCCCATGTGGTCGAGGCGATTCTTGCCAAGGGTGGTGCCGCACTCATTACGGCCGACCACGGCAATGCCGATAAGATGCTCGCCGACGATGGAGAGAGCCCGTTCACGGCTCACACGACGGCTCGTGTGCCGTTCGTGCTTGTCTGCAACGATGTGTCACTCGGCCTTGTCGACGGGGATGATGCACGCTTGGCCGACGTCGCCCCCACGCTCATCGACTTGCTCGGCCTTGAAAAACCCGAGCAGTGGACGGGAAATTCACTGTTGACCCGCGCGTAGGAACTGTTAGAATGACTAACCTGTGACGCGTAGCGCGCGTCACGATGGTAAGAAGGAAAGGCATTTCGTGGACGCGATACTCAATGTGATGCACTCGGCGCCGTTTATGTATATCGTCTTGGTTCTATGGGCGATTTCGGCAATCGGCCTTGTCATCTTTGTGCTTATGCATTCGGGCAAGGGCACGGGCGTTTCCGAAGTCATTGCCGGCAGCATTTACGGCACTGACACCGGATCGAGTATCGTCGAGCGCAATCTTGACCGAATGACGGTTATCTTTGCGGTCGTGTTCATGGTATCCTTGCTTCTCCTGATGATTTCCTTCCCCACGGGGTCGGTTCACTAGTCATCAGGGCTATTTGAAAAGTCGGAGTGGCGGAATGGCAGACGCGCTAGCTTGAGGTGCTAGTGCCCACATTACGGGCGTGGGGGTTCAAGTCCCCCCTCCGACACCAGGCAAAACGAGACCCGCTCAGGCGGGTCTTTTCATTTCTGCGGGAGTTTTGGACAAAAAGAAGGGTTATAGGACAAAACGTGTTGATGATTTCATCTGTTTCTCCAGGTGAGAGTGCGTAAAAGTGGGGCTATGTTTCAAAAAGTGTGTCCGGCGGGACATCACTGACGGTACCTCGTCGGCATGTGAAACTCGTTCCAGTCGATGGCCTTCCCATACCTCTCCGGGCTTCCATCCGAATGCCGGCCCTCGCCCGAGACGGTTGCGAAAAGCCCGTCGACGTCTTCGTCCCTCGGCATGCGGCGCAGGATCTCCGCCGGGCTCTCGGGCTCTTCGGTGTGCATGTAGCACCACCACATGACGGCCTTCACGCGGTGCAGCAGCGGCAATCCCCGATGCAGCCTGAGCATCTCCCTCAGTTGCGCGTTCAGGCTCTCGATCGGGTTGTTGGTGGAATCCCAGCGCCCGCCGCGCTCCCTTTGCATCTCGATGAATGTGAAAAGCGTCCCTTCCTTCACCAGGCGGTTGAGGCTTCCCCTGGCCCGCCGCAGCCTCTCGTGCGTGTAGACCCTCCTGCCGTCTTTCACCGTGAACTCCTTCAGGAACTCGCTCCAATCGGAGCACCACTGCGCGTAGTCGACGAGCCACTCCCTCATCGCGTCCTCGTCTTTGGCCCTCGTCAGGCGGTTCGCGATGCCCAGGAGCTCGCGGCCGCACTCGAGCTTGGGACTCTTGGTCGTGTAGCGCTTGACCTGGCGCGCGGCATGCACGACGCAGCGCTGTATCCTGGTGCCGGGCCATACGGTGCGCGCCGCCTTCGCGAGCCCGGTGGATCCGTCCGACACCACCAGCATCGGAGCGGGTATCCTCATCATCAGCGCCGCCCAGGAGCTCGAGCACTCCCTTTGCGCCAGGTGCCATGCGATCACGTGCTCCTTGGAGCGCGCGACGAGCACGACGGCGTCATGGGAAAACCAGATGCCGTCGAGAAAGACCGTGTCGAAGACCTCGCCGGTGAAAGGGGCGATGGGCCAAAGCTCCCAGAACCCGGCGCACTTTCGCCAGAAGGTCGACCTGCTGTATCCGAGATCGGCGATCGACCTCTTGGAGAGGATCCAGGCAAGGAAGGCCCGGAGCAGCTTGGCGGCGTTGTCAATCCTTCTCGTCTTGGAGGCACCGCACGACTTGCACCGCCAGCGCTTGGTCCCTGCCTTCGTGTATCCGTTCCCCTTCATCTCGCTTCCGCAAACGTCGCATCTCGGGCTACTCAAGGCGTCATCCTGTCCACTAGGCAACTTTTCCCTTCGGAAAGCTTGCCTGAACAGGCACGTCAAGAGGAAAGCGGACACACTTTTTGAAACACCTTCGAGTTGGGCGATTCCAACTCAAGGACCTGATTTGCTTGTGTTCAACTGGGGTAACGGGTCTTATTCGGACACACTTTTTGAAACATAGCCCCCAGTCGATGGCCTTCCCATACCTCTCCGGGCTTCCATCCGAATGCCGACCCTCGCCCGAGACGGTTGCGAAAAGCCCGTCGACGTCTTCGTCCCTCGGCATGCGGCGCAGGATCTCCGCCGGGCTCTCGGGCTCTTCGGTGTGCATGTAGCACCACCACATGACGGCCTTCACGCGGTGCAGCAGCGGCAATCCCCGATGCAGCCTGAGCATCTCCCTCAGTTGCGCGTTCAGGCTCTCGATCGGGTTGTTGGTGGAATCCCAGCGCCCGCCGCGCTCCCTTTGCATCTCGATGAATGTGAAAAGCGTCCCTTCCTTCACCAGGCGGTTGAGGCTTCCCCTGGCCCGCCGCAGCCTCTCGTGCGTGTAGACCCTCCTGCCGTCTTTCACCGTGAACTCCTTCAGGAACTCGCTCCAATCGGAGCACCACTGCGCGTAGTCGACGAGCCACTCCCTCATCGCGTCCTCGTCTTTGGCCCTCGTCAGGCGGTTCGCGATGCCCAGGAGCTCGCGGCCGCACTCGAGCTTGGGACTCTTGGTCGTGTAGCGCTTGACCTGGCGCGCGGCATGCACGACGCAGCGCTGTATCCTGGTGCCGGGCCATACGGTGCGCGCCGCCTTCGCGAGCCCGGTGGATCCGTCCGACACCACCAGCATCGGAGCGGGTATCCTCATCATCAGCGCCGCCCAGGAGCTCGAGCACTCCCTTTGCGCCAGGTGCCATGCGATCACGTGCTCCTTGGAGCGCGCGACGAGCACGACGGCGTCGTGGGAAAACCAGATGCCGTCGAGAAAGACCGTGTCGAAGACCTCGCCGGTGAAAGGGGCGATGGGCCAAAGCTCCCAGAACCCGGCGCACTTTCGCCAGAAGGTCGACCTGCTGTATCCGAGATCGGCGATCGACCTCTTGGAGAGGATCCAGGCAAGGAAGGCCCGGAGCAGCTTGGCGGCGTTGTCAATCCTTCTCGTCTTGGAGGCACCGCACGACTTGCACCGCCAGCGCTTGGTCCCTGCCTTCGTGTATCCGTTCCCCTTCATCTCGCTTCCGCAAACGTCGCATCTCGGGCTACTCAAGGCGTCATCCTGTCCACTAGGCAACTTTTCCCTTCGGAAAGCTTGCCTGAACAGGCACGTCAAGAGGAAAGCGGACACACTTTTTGAAACACCTTCGAGTTGGGCGATTCCAACTCAAGGACCTGATTTGCTTGTGTTCAACTGGGGTAACGGGTCTTATTCGGACACACTTTTTGAAACATAGCCCTAATTCTAGCATGGAATCGAACGTATGTACGAAACCAGATGCAAAATCACTTTCGGATGAGGCATTTGGGTCCGGGGCCGATGAGGTCGTTGCGTCCGGCCTTGAGAAGCGCCTCTCTCACGAGCTTGCGGTTCTTGGGGTTGCGGTACTGGATGAGCGCGCGTTGCATGGCCTTTTCGTGCGGCGTTTTTGCCACGTAGACCGGCTCCATCGTGCGTGGGTCGAGCCCCGTGTAGTACATGCAGGTCGAAATCGTCGAGGGCGTGGGATAGAAATCTTGGACCTGCTCGGGGTTGTAGCCCATGTCACGTACGAATTCGGCAAGCTCGACGGCATCGGCGAGCGTTGCGCCGGGATGTGACGACATAAGATAGGCAACCAGATACTGTTTGAGTCCGGCTTTCTTGGTTGCCCGCTTGAATGCGGTGGCAAATCGCTTGAAGACGCTGATGGGCGGTTTGCCCATGGTCATGAGCACTGCATCTGACGCATGCTCGGGTGCGACGCGAAGCTGGCCGCTCACATGGTGCTCTACGAGCTCGCGCAGGAAGCTCGGGTCATCGTCGAGCATCATGTAATCGAAACGCAACCCACTGCGTATAAAGACCTTCTTGACATCGGGCAGCGCACGGAGCTTGCGCAGCAGGGCAAGATAATCCTCGTGCGTGACGCGCAGGCTGGGGCACGGCTCGGGCGATAGGCAGCGCTTGCCCACGCAGGCGCCGGTTTTGAGTTGCTTGTTGCAGGCGGGTACGCGGAAGTTCGCCGTAGGGCCGCCGACATCGTGAATGTAGCCCTTGAAGGCGGGGTCTTCGGTCATGAGGCGCGCCTCGTCGAGGATGGACTCGTGGCTCCGGGCCTGGATGATGCGGCCCTGGTGGAAGTTGAGCGAGCAGAAGGAGCAGTCGCCGAGACAGCCACGATTGCTCGTGATCGAGAACTTCACTTCGGCAAGCGCGGGTACGCCGCCTGTCTGCGCGTACGAGGGATGCGCGTCACGGGCATAGGGCAGCGCGTAGATGGCATCCATCTCGGGCATGGAGAGCGGCTTAGACGGTGGGTTTTGCACGACAAAGACATTGTGCGGGTATTCCTCGGCAAGAATGTGCGCGGAGAAGGGATCGAGATTTTCGTACTGTATCGCGAAACTCGTTGCATATTTGCTCGAGTCCTGCTGTATCTCCTCGAAACTCGGCAAGACGATTGCGTCGTTGGGAAGGTGGTCGAGTGAGCGCGCTTTGTAGACGGTACCGTCAATGAAGCTCAGGTCATGTACCGAGAGACCACTGGCCAAGGCATCCGCTATCTCGACAATGGACCGCTCGCCCATGCCGTACGAGATGAGATCGGCTCCCGAATCGAGCAGGACGGAGCGTTTGAGGCTATCTGACCAGTAATCGTAATGCACGAGACGGCGCAGGCTCGCCTCGATACCACCGAGGATGATGGGCGTTTTCTTGTACGTGCGGCGAATGAGATTGCCGTAGACAACGCAGGCATGATCGGGACGCAAGCCGGACTCGCCACCCGGCGAATACGCGTCTGACCTGCGGCGCTTCTTGGCGACCGTGTAGTGGTTGACCATGGAGTCCATGTTGCCGGCCGAGACGAGAAAGCCAAGCCGCGGCTCGCCCAGAACGGTAACGGAGGATGGGTCGCGCCAGTCGGGTTGCGCGATAACGCCAACGCGATAGCCGTGGGATTCGAGCAGACGGGTGATGATGGCGGCCCCGAAGGAAGGATGGTCGACGTATGCGTCGCCGCTCACGTAGACGAAGTCAAGCTCATCCCAACCGCGCTCGCGCATATCGGCGCGGGTCATGGGTAAAAAGCCACTTGTCACGGTGACTACTCTTCGTCTTCAGGAAGCTCGAAGGCGATGAAGTCGATGAAATCGTACTGCTCGTAGCGCTTGTTGATTGCCTTGATCGCGTCAGCGCGTGTCGCGAGCTTGTCGAGTATCTCGCGGCGACGGCGAAACGCCAGCCGTCCGAGCGTGCCGTATTCCTCGCGCAACGCGTCATATTCCTTGACATAGGACATGGCGTCGTCCTGGTACTCGGCGATGATTTCGTCGTTCGTCTCTTCCTGATCGCCCGCCTTGGCGTCTTGAGCGGCTGCCATGAGCTCCGCGTGCTGGCGCGTGAGGTAGTTTATATCGGTGAGGCGCTGGCGCAGCTCGGTCTCGAACTTGTCGAGCTGGGCGGCCTTGGAGCGCGTGAAGGGCGTCATCGTGCTCGTGAAACGTGCCCAGAACGACTCCATGAGCTGCTGGAGGGCGGTGACCTTCTTTACGAAGTCCTTGCCGAGCAGACCGACTTCACGGCGGATGTTCTCGTGTTTGACCTGGTCGAAGACCTGGAGCGCTGTGAGCTCGCCGGCAAATTGGCGGCCAAGCAATTCCTCGCGCTCGGTGACGTGCTCGGGGTCATACGTACCCGAACCTTCGGGCGTGTAGGGCTTGTTTCCGATGACGGAGATTTCGTCACCGACCTCCTTGACGAGGTCAAGGAACTCGAGGATGCGCACGACGGTGTCGTCCACGCTTTCCTTGCGGCGACGGAGAGACTCGGGCAGCGACTTGTAGGCGTAGCGCTCGGCGGCCGTCATCTCGGGCCGGGGCGGGACGTACTTTCCACCTTTCCGCTGCTCTGCGGGCATCTCATCTCCTTCGCGCGTTAGCGAAATCTATTCTACGCCCCAAGAGCGTCTGGGGTAAATGGGGATTCGGGCAAACGTGCCTGGCACGCTGTCTCAAAAATGAGCCAATTACCGGGATATGGCGAGCTTATGAGTCACCGTGCCTGGCACGCTGACTCTGGCGGCGTGGCTCGTTTATGGAGTTATGGTACATCACAAGTGCCATTGCTTCCGTTTTTTGTCGGTTATTGTCGAGTTATCGGAGTTATGGCGCATTGCATGTGCCAAGTTGCATGCTTCTTGCCAATGTCTCGCTAGCTGGCGATTCCTGACGACTTACCCGAAGCGATGCGGTTGCTGATGGCGATGCCGATGAGAGCCGCGAGGACGCCGATGATTGCGCCGGCGAGTACGTCGGTGGGGAAGTGTACGAAGAGGTAGAGACGCGAGAACGCGATGGCAACCGCCATGACCCAGGCGGCGATCTTCCAACCGCGGGCGATAGGCGCGCGCGTGATCACGGTGGCAGCGAGGAACGAGGAGAGCGTATGGCCCGAGGGAAACGAGAAGTTGGCCGGAGCCGCGATGAGGAGCATGAAGCTGGGGTCAGCGATGAAGGGACGGGGACGGGCGACGAGGTTTTTGATGCCAAACTCGCAGATGGCCCAGGTGACGGCAAGGGTCACGAGCAACGTGATGCCCCAACGGCGTGTCTTGGGAAAGATAAGCAACAAGATGCCCACTATGATCCAAATCAGGCCATGATCGCCACATGCGGTGACGATGGGCATGAGTGCATCGAGAAACGGGCAGCCGAGCACGTTTTGGATGCCGTAGAGTATGGCGAAGTCCATGCGGGTCCTTTCGGGATGATTGCTGGCATTGTGCCATATGGACACGGTGATTGAAACGATGGAAGAAATGTCTGCCGGGGCGCGGGGATGTCCGCCGAGGCGTAGGGGATGCACGACCGGGGCTCAGAAGCCCATTCGCCCCGGTCGTGCATCCTCCAAGATTCCCGCATGCGCGCATTCCGAAAGGACACACGATGGAGAGGAGGGGAGGGGGAGTGGTAGTATGTGCGGCATCCATCGTCGTAGACTAGGAGTGCCCATGTACATAGCCGATTCGTACCTCGAAGAGCTCATCAACGAAGATGTCCCGAGTGTCGACCTAACCACGCACGTGCTGGGCATCGGCGGGCATCACGGCTGTATAGAATACTTCACGCGGGATGCGGGCGTGCTGTGCGGTACCGAGGAAGCCGAGCGCATCTATCACATGCTGGGTGCCGAGCGTGTCGAAATCCAGCCGTCGGGCACCCAACTTGCGCCCGGTGATGTCTTCATGCGCGTCTGGGGACGGGCAGAAGTCCTGCACATGGGTTGGAAGTGCTGCCTTAACATCTTCGAGTACTACAGCGCGCTGGCGACCAAGACGCGCGCCATGGTCGATGCAGTGCATGCGGAGAATCCCCGTTGCGAGGTGCTGACGACGCGCAAACGCATGTCGGGTACCAAGCCGCTCGACACGAAGGCAACGCTTGTGGGCGGCTCCTTCCCGCATCGCCTGGGGCTTTCCGAGACCGTGCTCGTATTTGCGCAGCATGTTGCGTTTTACGAGGGCGGCATCGATGCTCTCATCGCCGACATTCCCGAGCTCAAGGCGCGTTGTTGCGAGAAGAAGTTCTTCGTCGAAGCCGATGCGTCGGATGCGGTGCGCTTTGTCGAGGCGGGCGTTGACGGCATCCAGCTCGACAAGGTCCCCGCAGACGAACTCGCGCAGCTCGTGCGCACCCTCAAGGGCATCAATCCCCAGGTCACGGTTATCGCAGCTGGTGGCGTCAACATGGAGAACGCTCGTGCGTATGCGGCGAGCGGCGTCGATGGCATTGCGACGACCTGCCTGCACTTCGCCAAGCCGCTTGATATGAGCGCCCGCATGGTGGCGGATGCCTGACATGTCGATGGATGTCGCGGCTTCCGAGAGGGCACATGCGGTGCTCGAGCGCCTGCTTGCCGCACACGAGGCGTACTTTGACGTCGAGCACAACTACTCGTTTGCGGGACGCGATTTTGAGGGGTATGCCGAGCTGCATTCGAGCGCTTCGCAATACGTGCTGGTGAAACGTGCCAAGCTCTGGGAAACCACTTCCCACGAGTATCTGTTCTTTAAGCTCGTGGGCCATTTGGATGCCGGAACGTTCGACGAACTCGTGGCGTTCATGCAAGAGGAGGCCATTGCCAAGGTCTCGCTCGGGCCCGATCACATGAACTCGTTTCTCTCGCTCGTCATCATCGCTGATTCCATAGATGCGGGACTAGCGCGTCGCGTGCGCAAGACGCGCTTCCGCAAGAACTTCGCGCTTGGCCTCAAGGGCTGGGCTGACCTGCGCGTATGCGTCGTCTGTCTGGACGAGGGCGCGGTGCATGCCAACGCGATGGGGGCTGATATGGTGCCCACACTCGAGGCGAACGCCTTCTAGACGTATCCCTTGCCTCCATTGGTTCTCATAAGAATTAGCCGCGGTTAAATTTTTCTTCCATCTGTCGTCAAAAGTACTAAAATCCCCTGCATTAGCGGATGGACGAGAGGTGAGTTTCGATGAATGCAATGCTGATTCTGCTGGTCTCCATAGTGGTCCTGGTGCTGGGCTACATCTTCTATGGCGGGTGGCTCGCCAAGCAATGGGGTGTCAAGGCCGATCGCACCACGCCTGCCCACGAGTTCGAGGACGGACGCGATTACGTTCCTGCGCCGCCGTACGTTGTGCTCGGCCACCATTTCTCGTCGATTGCCGGCGCCGGCCCCATCAACGGCCCCATCCAGGCTGCCATCTTTGGCTGGGTGCCCGTGTTGCTGTGGGTACTCATCGGCGGCATTTTCATCGGTGCCATGCACGATTTCGGCGCGCTGTTCGCGTCGCTTCGGCACAAGGGCCAGACGCTTGCGACCGTCATCCAGGAAAACGTTGACGGCATGGCCAAGAAGCTCTTCTGCATTTTCGCCTACCTTACGCTCATCCTCGTGGTCGCGGCCTTTGCGTCCATCGTTGCCAGCACGTTTGCCGTTACTCCGGTTCCGGCCGACGCCGCCAAGGCTGCCACTGTCGAGATGACGAACCTCGCCAACACGCGCACCGCCATGATTTCGATGCTGTTCATCGTCGTCCGCGGTCATCTTCGGTCTGGCCACGCGCGGGCGTAAAATTCCCACGGCCATCAACGTGATTTCGGCAATCGTCATCATCGTGCTTGTCGTCACGCTGGGCTTCCTCTTCCCGGTCATCTCGCTCGACAATACCACGTGGATGATCATCATTGGCGTTTACATCCTACTCGCCTCGGTCGCGCCGTGTGGATCTTGCTGCAGCCGCGCGATTATCTCTCAAGCTACCTGCTTTACGGCATGATCGTGCTTGCACTCGTCGGCATCGTGGGATCGGGCATCGTGGGGAGGCTCGAGCGATCTGTCGATTCCCGCGTTCACCGGCTTCACCGCCGCTGCCGGCACGTCGAAGGTTGCGACGAGCGGTTTCCTCTTCCCGGCACTGTTCATCACCATCGCCTGTGGCGCCCATATCGGGCTTCCATAGCCTTGTGGCCTCGGGTACGACGTCCAAACAGCTCGATCGCGAGAGTCAAGCGCAACCTATTGCGTACGGTGGCATGCTGCTCGAGTGTCTGGTCGCCGTCATTTCGCTGTGCGCCGTGGCGTTCGTGTTCTCGGGGGTACATGGATGGCACCTACACCTCGCCCACGCAGGTCTTCGCGGCGGGCCTTTCGCAGATGCTCGGCATGATTCCGGGGCTTGCCGGTGCCACCGACATCGCGTACGCGCTGCTCATCCTTGCCGTTTCGGTATTTTGCCTGACCTCGCTCGACACGGCGACCCGCCTGGGCGCGCTACATGTTCCAGGAGCTCTTTACGCCGCAGGGGTGTCGAGATCAAGGACCTGACCGGATGGCGTCGCGTCGTGACCAATCCTTGGTTTGCGACGATTGTCACCGTCGTCCTGGGGCGTTGTGGCTCGGCATGACGGGCTATCAGCTCGTTATGGCCGCTGTTCGGTGCCGCAAACCAGCTTCTCGCCGCCTTGGGCCTGCTCGCCGTGTGCGCATGGCTCGGCAATGCGGGACGCAACAACAAGATGTTCTACGTGCCCATGGGCGTTCATGCTCATCGTGACGCTGACTTCACTTGTCATGACGCTGTACGCCAAATGCATGGCGCTTGCGGGCGGTGCGTTTGACGCGGCGACCATTCTGCAGCTGCTCATAGCGCTGCTGCTCATCATCTTGGCGGTCATTCTGGCCGTGAAGGGGCTCAGGACGATCTTCGGCGCCCACAAGGGCGCGTCGGGTGGAGACTCGGCGAATGCGGACGCGAAGGCGAATCCAGCTGACGAGCCCTTCGAGCATGCTGACCTGGGGTTTGAGGATTTGAACATATAGGTGGGAGCGAGAGGCCCCGGAGCGGAGGAATCTCTCCCGCTCGCAATGATGGAGAGCGGAGCCGTTCTTGCATCGCAAGGGAATCGTGCTAGAATAACCGCAATAAGTTGCACAAGATGTGCCAAGGGCCCGATTCCCTGGCACGGGCCTTATCCAGGAGGACGATTACCATGCAGCGCAGCGAACGGGGACAGTACGAGCAATTCGTCATCGGTGCCATCTCGATTCTCTCGAATCGCTTCAATCGCTTTGCCGATTCGCTGCATTCGGACATCACCTTCAAGCAGTGGTACCTCATGATGATGATCTCGCGCATGGAAGACGAGCCCAAGAACGTGCGCGACATCGCCGAGTTCACCGGCACGACGCGTCAGAACGTCAAGAAGATGCTCGCGGCACTCGAGGAGAAAGGCTATGTCACGTGCAGTCGCTCAAGCGCCGATGGTCGCGCCCTGGACGTCGAGCTTACGCGCAAGGCATACACGTACTTCTCCGATAACGGAGCTGCTGCGGAGCGCAAGATCGACGAGCTCTTCGCAAACGTGTCGGATGCCGAGCTCATGTCCATCGTAAAGGGAATCCAGAAGCTCACCGAGTGCCTGGACGAACTCGAAGAAGAGTAACTAGAGAACTTCAAGCCCCACTTCGCGCAGGTAACGGCCCTGATCGTCACGCTCGAGCACGTTATAGGAGACGACGGGCGTGCAACGCGTGCCTGCGAGCGCGTCCACAAAGCCTAGCGGAAAAGCAAGCGAATGCTCGTGCGTGCTCTCGATGTAATCGGTGCATCCGGCAGCCTGAAGGCGCTTACGGGCTATCTCGACGTCTTTGCCGAAGACTTTGCCCGATTTGAGGAAGAAGTCCTCTTCGTCAAAGCTGAAGCAGGGGTGCATATTGCGCCCGACCTCGTTCATCTGGCGCATCTCGCTGCGGTGCTTATTGTCGAGCGAGCAATAATGCATGCCGAAGGAAAGCCCCTCGTCCATCGCCCATAGCATGAGCTCGAGTGCGAGCTGTTCGCTGCCATCGATGGCCAGTCCACCGGAGTAGTTGTAGTCATACATGACGTCAAAGGGAGGATTGCGCAGTTCGAAGCCGCGCTTGGCGAACTCCTCCCAGCTATGGAAGGGGAAGCAGAACTCGAGAAGGTTCATGCCATCGATGCCCGCCTCGTCAAAGCGCCGCATCCAATCGCGCATCGCATCGTCTGTGCCGGGGATGATGGGCATCTCGACCATGACCGATGGGATGTACTCGGTGGCCATCTGCATATTGGCGAGCACGCGTTCGCGCTGTTCGTCGGTGTCATCCTGCTTGATCGAGAAGCGGATCTCGTCGAGCCCGGCATCACGCAGCTGCTCGGCCATCTCACGCGTGAGCAGGTCTCCCGAGGTGTACATGCGCTTGTGGGCGTCACCGAAGAGCTCATGCGCGCGGGCGAGGAAGGCGAGCGTATCGGCGAAGTTGAGCAGGGGCTCCCCACCGGTCAGGCCAACGACGGCCATCTTTCCGCCGGTTGATTGCGCAGCCTGTTGCATAACTTCTTCCCACGGGCAGCCTTCCTCGACGAACTTGTCGTAGTCGGCGAGGTTGTAGTTGAAGCAGAAGTAGCAATCTCGGTGGCATTTGAAGGTGGTCGAGAAGGTCTCGCTGCCGTTTGCGCCGGTACATTCGACGCAGGCGGGAGAGAGCCAACCCACGCGAATGCTTGCGCCGCCGTTGCGCATCTCGGCGCCTCGATCGGCAAGCTGTCTGCGCAACTCGTCGATCGCATCGTGACGCGCATCTGCATCGGCAAAGGTCAGGCCCCTTTCACACAGGGCCTCGATGTAGTTTTCCTCGGTGGCGGCTCGAAAACACGCAGGGCATTGCGTAATGACTGGTTGTTCATGAGGTTCCATATCCACATAGACGGCTTTCCACTGGCGATTATAGAGCCACCGAAGGGTGGCGTGGCGTGGAAAGTGCCGATATACTGTACGAGTTCGCGCCTGGGAGGGATGCGAAGACGCCCGCCATGCTCATGGCAGGCGCGGGAAGCCGCGCGAGCACTACGCGGCTTTTCTCGTATAGGCGCGGGTCTGCAGGAGGGCCGACCCGCACGAACAGGGGGAATTACATGAAACCTTATAAGACCGTGTTCTACAGCTTCTGCGTGGGCGGCGTTCTCGCCCTTATCGCGCAGGCCATCTTGTCGTTCTGGCAGTTTGCGCTGACCGGTACGCCGATGGAATTCTTCACGGGTGGTGCCACGCTGGTGAGCATGGGCCTCATCGGCTGCGTGCTCGGTGGCTTTGCGTGCTACCAGTACGTCGAGGAGTGGGCTACGTTTGGTGCCTTGTTGCCGTTCTCCGGCTTCGCGATGGCCGTCGGTATGAAGGGCGTTGGCCCATGGACCAAGGAAAACGCCTCGATGGGCAAGTGCATCTGGAATTGCGTGTGGTTCGTCATCTGGTTTAACGTCGTGTTCATGCTCGTGTGCGTCGTGATTGGTTACGTGTGCGGCATGATGGGCGTCCAGCCTGGCCAAAACCTGGGCGTGGCGAAGACCGAGGGCGGCATGCTCTTCTTCAACGCCCTGTGGGTGGGCGGCTTGCTCGCCGCGTTCTTCCAGATCCTATTCCTGGTCTGCAAGTCCATTACTTCCAAGACGACGCCGCTCCACATCCTGATGACGGCATGGATGTTGGGTGCGATTCTCGCGCCCTTCGGCATTTCCGGTGCGCTTGCGAACTTCGCCGGCCAGGGTTTTTCGGTCATGATCACCGTCGGTGGCTACAACACCTACAACATCGGCATGGACCTGTTCCTCGGTGGCGAGCATGCCATCGCCGGTCTGGTTCACCTGGGTTCCTTTGCGCTGGCCGTGTGTGGCCTGGCGCTCACGGCGCTGTTCACCTTCTGGATCTACAACGCCATCTTTGGCCGCAAGCCCATCAACGAAGTGCATGCCGAGAAGGCGCTGCATTCGCTCGAAGAGCTTGGTTATGACGCCTCCATGGTCAAGGTCGCCAAGGTCGAGGAGCAGGAGGGCTTCGACGAGGGGGCCGATGGCACGCCCATGGGCACGGGTGGTGCAGTCGATGCCAATGACGATGGCATCGTTGACGTAACTGGAGATGTTATCGATAAATAACAGGCTGCGTTTAGGCAGCTGGTTTTGGCGTCGAGGGCGCCCGCAATTCCTCAGAAGCCCATTCGGAATTGTCGGGTCCCTCGACGCTTTTACATAGCCGCAGGTAGTTGACGCAGAATGGATCCAGTGTAATAATGCAATAGGTAGCGTATGATGGTTAGCGATGGTAGTACGCGCGGCGCTCGAAGACGGGCTCGCAGCAGACGTTGATGCCGAGGTTTGCGTAGGTTTTCTCATCTGTCGAGGAGATGATGACCGAGAAATAGGCATCGCAGCCGCGTAGGGCCTCGGTTGCATCGATTGCCCTCTGGGCGAGAGGGTCGGTGGCCGAGCTGATGGAAAGGGCAATAAGTGTCTCATCTGAGTGGAGACGCGGATTGATGCTGTGCAGATGCTCGGTCTTGAGGTGGCAGATGGGCTCGAGGGCCGCGTCGCTCACGATATAGGTGCTGTCATCGATGCCGGCCACAACCTTGAGGGCGTTGAGCAGGAGCGATGAGGCAGCACCGAGGAGCTCCGAAGTTTTGCCGGTGACGAGCGATCCGTCGGGGAGTACCAGGGCGCCAGCGGGTAGGCCCGAGGCTTCCGCTTTGGCGAGCGCGGCCTGGTGAGCGGGGGAAAGGTCGACATCGACACCCGCGTCCTTCATGAGAAGCTCGAGCTTGCCGACTTCCTCTTTGCCGGTACCGACGCGTGCGAGTTGTTCGCGGGCACGGAAGTAGCGGCGTACGACCTCGTTACGGGCTGCATCGCTGCAGACCTCGTCGTCACAGATGCAATTGCCTACCATATTAACGCCCATATCGGTGGGGGATTGGTAGGGGCTCTCTCCCAGGATGCTCTCCATCATGGCCTTGAGCACGGGGAATGTCTCGACATCACGGTTGTAGTTGACGGCAATGCTCCCGTAAGCCTCGAGATGGAACGGATCGATGATGTTATTGTCCTCAAGATCTGCCGTGGCGGCCTCATAGGCGATGTTGACCGGGTGCTTGAGTGGGAGGTTCCAGACCGGGAAGGTCTCGAACTTGGCATATCCGCAGGTAACCCCATGCTTGTTCTCATGGTAGAGCTGGGAGAGGCACGTTGCCAGCTTGCCTGAGCCCGGACCGGGGGCCGTGACGACGACAAGCGGGCGCTCCGTTGCGATGTAATCGTTTTTTCCGAAGCCATCATCGCTCACGATATGCTCGATATCCGACGGATAACGGTCTATGACATAGTGGCGGTAGCATTTGATGCCCATGGACTCCAAGCGGCGCTGGTACGCCTCTGCATGGGGTTGGCCGGTGAATTGCGTGATAACGACGCCGCCGACGAGCAGGCCCATCTCGCGATATACATCCATGAGGCGCAGAACATCCTCGGAGTAGGCAATGCCGATATCCGAGCGATGCTTATTGCCCTCTATATGATTAGCATTGATCGCAATGACGACCTCTGCGTCATCGGCCAGGGTCATGAGCATGCGGACCTTGGAATCAGGCTCGAAACCAGGAAGCACGCGTGAAGCGTGGTAATCGTCAAAAAGCTTGCCACCGAACTCGAGATACAACTTGCCACCAAATTGCGCAATACGCCCCCTGATGCGAGCGGCCTGCATTTCGATATACATGTCGTTGTCGAATCCGATGTGCATGCCATACAACCTTCCACTCGAAATTTTTCATCATCATACACGACAGCCGAGACACGAAAAGCAGAGCGATGCGTTGAATCGGTTGGCGCGTCTCCACAAGAATCCACAAGAAAAGTGACCAAGATATTTTGGCAGAAATTCGGGTCCAACAGAGTACCAAACGAAGGAAGATTTTCAGTCTCAAAAAACGAGGCTTCAGAAGCGCGCCTATGGCACTTTTAGAGATTGATTGGCATCGAAACACAAAGAGCAGTCAGAGGGGCTGAGAAGCCAGTATTTTGCACGAGAGAGCAAATTCAAAATCTGGAAGCAGAAAGAGAGAATTTGAAAGCAAAATCTTTAGCTTGTACCAGTTGAAGATATGTTATTAAGTTGCATAAATAAGAGAATTTGAGAGTGGCAGAAAGATCTATGTGGAAAAAGACGAGAGGCCTGAATTATCTGATTTGGAAATAAAGGATTATCAACAAACAGATAATCAATATATACAAATTTGAGATAAAGAACTATCTGAGAACAGAATAATAGAGCATATGAAGTCTTATTTACTAACTGGTGCCAGTTAAAAATACGGAGATCCGTATCTATTATTTCATATTAAGAATATATAATTATCAAATTTGAGATAAATTAAATCAAAGCGAGCAAAATTTGTAATGAAGCGAAATTATTCAAATTAGAGATAAAACATTATCTAGATAAAGAATAAATCAATTCAGATTGGTAAAAGATTGAGTCTTGAGTTAATTAACTATTAATCAGATAAAGATTTATCAGAAGAAAGAATAATAAGATCGGATGGGAAATCAAAATCAGGAAGAGAAGAATAAGCAGGTACCAATAAAAAATATGCGTTGATTTAATCTAAAATAAGGATAAAAGAATTATCTAAAAATCAGTTAATGATATATCTATAAATGAGATAAAGAATTCGAAATTGAATGTTTTCGCGAGTTCGAAAATACAAACGGAAGCAAATTGGAATCCTGTTGAAAAAATTTTGAGGTCTTCTGAGGCACGAGAATCAATTTTGAGCCGTTTTAGACTCTGTTGGGTCTGTGAGTCCGAGACGGTTTTCCAGGACGTCTTGAGGCCCAAAATAATCGGTCATATTTTTGACATCCAAGATCGAAATTATTATCTAAATTGTAAATAAAGATTTTCAAAAAATGATTGAATCTGAATTTTTGGCTCTCATCCAAAACTTTATCATTAAGACAGATAAAGATACTTCAAATCAAAAAAGAGGCATATTAACTTAAATTAAGATAAAGATTTCTTTTCAAAACAGGCTAAATAATTCTACGTTAAGAATAATAAAGGCACCCCATCTTAATCTGATTAGTCGATAAAGTCTAACAGGGTTGTCTGAAAAATCAGGAATCGAGTTGTGATCGAATCATGAATCGGCTGTTACCCAAACTCTCCATTCACGATAAAAAATCTTTGCAGAAATCTGCTAGAAACGCTCAAATTTTAACGATAGCTATCGCGGGATTCTTCCCCCAAAACAAAGGCCTTAGAAGGGCTTAGAATCGCTTGTAGATATACCGTGAAAGCAAGCATCGATTTTGTATAGAAAAATGTATATATTGCCTGATAAATCGCTGATATCATCAATTTGCTAACCAGGCGATAACACAGCTAAATCAGGCGTTAGCGCGGCTACCGAATCCCCTTCGCTATGCGTCTTGAAAATCGGGCCGTGAAAACCACTCAGAAGCCACAGAAAGCGTCAAGCTATCAATTTGTATTTTTTATAGATTTGCGTATATCACTTGGTATATAATCTCAAAGACTTTAGATGAGTCAGATCGTCTAGTTACTCGCCAAGAATGTTCTCAAAAATGTAGGTTAGGTGGTTGAGTTGAGTTCAAAAGTCAAACAGGCGAACTTCCGTTTACCCCTCGAGTACATGTCGATGATTGATGATTTCGCGCATCGCGAAAACATCACCAAGGCGGCTGTCATCACCCGCGCCCTGGATTGCATGCAGGCATCGTACGACTCGGGCAACAACGGAATGCCCGTCACTGATTCCGGCTCGGGTATTTCCGAGCAGGAATTCAACGATCTTAAGAATCAGCTGAAGCAGGCGGAGGAGCGCGCGCAGGCCGCAGAGTAGCGTGCGAACGATGCCGTTTTGGCTCGCGATGCCGCCGAGGCGAAGGCTCGCGAAGCGGTGGCGGATGCAAGCGTTGCAGCCCCCATCGTTGCCGCAGTCAACTCCGTTTCGGACGACGAGATCGAGCGCCTCAAGGCACTGGTTGCCAAGCAGGAGGCAAGCCTCGAAGAGAAGACAAAGGCGCTTGCCGCCAAGGAAGCCGAGGTCGCAGCAAAGGAGGCGCAGATTGCCGAGCGTGACGCTCGCATCACGTCTCTGAGCGAGCAGCTCGGTGCGGCAAATGCCAAGGCTCAGCTGGCCGCCACCGCTCAGACCGTGAGCGTCGCACCCATAGATGGTGGTGGTTCACCCGGAGAAGATTCAACCCGTGCGCTGACCATGCTTAACATGCTTGGCGGTGTCATGGGTGCATTCCAGCAGCAGGTCGACGACGCTCGCCAGGTGGGTGAGCAAGAAGGCCGCTCGGCTGTTCAGAAAGAGCTCGAGGATATGATCAATAGGGCTCGCAACGATGGTTATCGTGACGCAATGACATATCTCGATGACCGTGTCACAACCGCACGTGAGTCTGGGGCCAAGGAGGAAAGAGCACGTATCGCCAACATGGGATTCTTCGAACGCCGCCGTTACCTCAAGATTCACTTAGCCTAAAGGAAGCATCAAACACACACCAGGTTTCACCACTTACCACGACTTCCGCACTTCCCTTACAACCTTCCAGCGACCCCGGATCCACCTACCGGGGTCGCTGTTTTTATGCCTGCAAGCGCTCAAGGCGGCAGGCATTTTTGTCTCGGCGTGTCATCTCGACCGGAGGTGCCGTAAGGCACCGGAGCGGAGAGACCTCGTGGGTGCTCGGGGCATGAGATTTCTGGGCTATGTTTCAAAAAGTGTGTCCGGCGGGACATCACTGACGGTACCTCGTCGGCATGTGAAACTCGTTCCAGTCGATGGCCTTCCCATACCTCTCCGGGCTTCCATCCGAATGCCGGCCCTCGCCCGAGACGGTTGCGAAAAGCCCGTCGACGTCTTCGTCCCTCGGCATGCGGCGCAGGATCTCCGCCGGGCTCTCGGGCTCTTCGGTGTGCATGTAGCACCACCACATGACGGCCTTCACGCGGTGCAGCAGCGGCAATCCCCGATGCAGCCTGAGCATCTCCCTCAGTTGCGCGTTCAGGCTCTCGATCGGGTTGTTGGTGGAATCCCAGCGCCCGCCGCGCTCCCTTTGCATCTCGATGAATGTGAAAAGCGTCCCTTCCTTCACCAGGCGGTTGAGGCTTCCCCTGGCCCGCCGCAGCCTCTCGTGCGTGTAGACCCTCCTGCCGTCTTTCACCGTGAACTCCTTCAGGAACTCGCTCCAATCGGAGCACCACTGCGCGTAGTCGACGAGCCACTCCCTCATCGCGTCCTCGTCTTTGGCCCTCGTCAGGCGGTTCGCGATGCCCAGGAGCTCGCGGCCGCACTCGAGCTTGGGACTCTTGGTCGTGTAGCGCTTGACCTGGCGCGCGGCATGCACGACGCAGCGCTGTATCCTGGTGCCGGGCCATACGGTGCGCGCCGCCTTCGCGAGCCCGGTGGATCCGTCCGACACCACCAGCATCGGAGCGGGTATCCTCATCATCAGCGCCGCCCAGGAGCTCGAGCACTCCCTTTGCGCCAGGTGCCATGCGATCACGTGCTCCTTGGAGCGCGCGACGAGCACGACGGCGTCGTGGGAAAACCAGATGCCGTCGAGAAAGACCGTGTCGAAGACCTCGCCGGTGAAAGGGGCGATGGGCCAAAGCTCCCAGAACCCGGCGCACTTTCGCCAGAAGGTCGACCTGCTGTATCCGAGATCGGCGATCGACCTCTTGGAGAGGATCCAGGCAAGGAAGGCCCGGAGCAGCTTGGCGGCGTTGTCAATCCTTCTCGTCTTGGAGGCACCGCACGACTTGCACCGCCAGCGCTTGGTCCCTGCCTTCGTGTATCCGTTCCCCTTCATCTCGCTTCCGCAAACGTCGCATCTCGGGCTACTCAAGGCGTCATCCTGTCCACTAGGCAACTTTTCCCTTCGGAAAGCTTGCCTGAACAGGCACGTCAAGAGGAAAGCGGACACACTTTTTGAAACACCTTCGAGTTGGGCGATTCCAACTCAAGGACCTGATTTGCTTGTGTTCAACTGGGGTAACGGGTCTTATTCGGACACACTTTTTGAAACATAGCCCAGATTTCTCCACTCCGGCGCTGCGCGCCTCCGGTCGAAATGACAAAGGGGCGGGCTTCGCTGCGCTCGAAATGACAGGGGTGGTTTTTGTCATTTCGACCGAAGCGAGCGCAGCGAGCGGAGTGGAGAAATCTCCCACGTCGAGCATCAGCAAGGGTTCTCGAAGCATGTGGGAACGCTACTTTTTGGCTCGTGTCGGTGACTCGATACTGTAATTAACTGGTACCAGTGATAGCGAAACGAAACGTTCTGCGCGAAAGGGAAATGAGAGTAAAAACGATGATAGTGATAGGTCGATTTTGGGGTTTTCGAGTGTCTGCTTTTGCTATTCATGGGGCCTCGGGAGCGCAGATATATCGATGAGAATGTCGGTCAGTTCAGGCGTGCGAATGGGGTCGCGACTGCTGTATCGGGAGCTGATTTTGAGTCTGAAATCATGACGTGTCGACGCCGAAATCAGCTCTCTGTTTGAGCGACTCGTGGTGGAGAGCAAAAGCGAAATTGGCGGCGCGGACGGATCGCGGAAGTCTGCTGAGACTCCCGCGATTTCGTTTCAGGTTCCGCGCCAGCAAGTTTATGAACCGATTTTATTGGAGCGTGGGTTCCGCGCCCCGGCGCGGAAATGAGCGCTGAATTGCCGCGCGGCGCCGCGGTCGATTTTTGAGGCGCGGCGAGGCATACGGAGGATGGATTGGGACGTGTGGGTGCTTGGTGGTTTTCGGAGGTGTGTTGGTCGCTGGCGCGTGGAGAATATGGCTCATGGGTACCATTGTCTTAGGGGTGGCTGCTGAACCGAAGTGACCAAGATACTTGAAGTGAGCAGGGAAGGGGAACTCGAGGCGCTATCTTGGTCTGATGATGAGGATTCAAAGGGATTGCGATAAGTCGGTTGAAGCGTCTGAAAAAGTCCGGATTGAGTTGAACCGCTATAACGAATCGCCTTAAGTGAGGGAAGAAGTGGGCGGGTTTGAGCAAATCGCTATATGCAGGATGCAATTTGGGATTGCGTGATTGGGTTTTTAGGAACCTGTGGAGGTACGGATGGGTCGCGTAGATGTCTCCCGGGTCCATTTTTGGCTCTGGAGCGAACGGCTTGGTTTCCTTACGTAACAAGGACGAAAAACGATGCCTTAGAATCGATTCTAAGGCGTTTTGCCCGTATGACAGGTATCCGAATGTGCCAGAAGAACATAAAAGGGCTTAAAACGCCTTAAAATGCGCCAAATGTCTCTCAGGCTTGATTTGGAAGCTTTGGATGAGACTTGAGCTGCACGGAAGGGGTTTCGAACCTAATCTGGGCCCCGATTCTCCTTCAGGGGGATCCAAATCGGACCGAAATCACGAAAATGGTCTTCGATGCATAGTAGCGTCAGAGTTGTCAATCATTTTTTCACAAAGAGAGATGGGCAACTCAAAGAAGATAAGAAAATCCATACGAGTATATCTAAAAATAGGATAAAGATTTTGAATGTTTGGCTGGTGGGGGCGTGAAAAATGCGCAATTGGTTTCGTGAAGAACTTGCCAACCAAATGTGGAGGAATTGTGAAGACGAAAAATAGTTTTGAGCTTGGGTTTTGCTTGCAAATGGCTAGAAATGACCAAAAAACAGTGCCTGATGCTACCAAAATGCCTTAGCAGTCTCATTTACGCGTTTATCCAGTGGTTCTATAGACACTCTATACAAATGTAGCGTAAAAGCTATGCAATGCTTGCAGGGTGGTAGATGCTGCTAAACCCGCAGGTAGATGGCACAATTGCCGAAGTTTCTCGCTTGCAAGGCAAAACGCGATTTTGTACATTGCGCATGCCGGTGAGTGAGGAAAGTAATACGAATGATCCAAAGCAACGAAAATATCTTTCGCGGTGCACGTGCGTTACGCGCGCGTGCGCGCGTTATATATATGGTCGTTGCAGCGATCTTCCTCAGTCTCACCATTTCGGCAATTTCCGCCACGGTTTTCACCCCCGCCGCTTTTGCAGACGATACGCTCCTGGTTGCCCAAAGCGCCACGAGCGATGATGCTGTAAACGCAGGCGCGGATGATTCCGCTGGCACTCCTGTTGACCAGGCGATTTCTGGCGCGGAAGGTGGAGATTTCTCGACTTCGCTCGCTGTGTTCGCTTCGCCCGAAATGGCAGGAGAGGGCGCTGTTGCCGAGAATGGCGCGGAAGACTTCTCCGAAGATGCTTCTGACCAGCAGATTTCTGGCGCGGAAGATGGAGATTTCTCGACTCCGCTCGAAATGACAGAGGGGGAGACGGCCGACGAAGATCCCGCCGCCACGGAGAACGTCGAGAATCCCACCCCCGAAGAAACCACTACCGCTGAGGAGGAGACCACTCCCGACCAGGTCGACGTGCCTGGCATCGAGGAACCCGAGGAAGGAGATTTCTCGACTTCGCTCGAAATGACAGATGAGGTCTACGGTCCGGTACGTTACCTATCCGCCGCAAATGCGCCGGTCATGGCACCTGCTGCAGCCGGTACCAACACGTTCTCGGACAACGCGAACATCACCTGGGAGTACAAGAATCATGTGCTGACGATCACTGCCGGTGGCAGTGACAAGCAGCTCACGACTTCCCTGACGGGCTCCAACCTGCCGTGGCTCACCTCGACCACGAGTGCGGTCAGCCGTGCCGACATCCATAGTATTAAGTTCGTGGCCAACGGCTCGGGTGGCAAGGTCACCCCGCTGGACCTCACGAGCTGGTTTGCCGATTACACGGCGCTCACCACCATCGACGTGACCAATCTGGATGTTTCCAAGGCCGTGAGCTTTGACAAGATGTTCCAGAACGCGAAGGTGCTCACCACCATCACGGGTATGGAGACCTGGAAGACCGACAGCGGCATCTCGTTCCAGGACATGTTTGCCAATGTCGAGAAGCTCGAGTCGCTCGACCTCTCGGGAGTCTATACTGCGACAGGTTCCGGCAGCAATGTTGCTGACGGTACCGAGAAGAATAGACTCGATATGTTGGCCGGCATGAAGTCCTTGCGCACCATTACACTGCATCCTGACACCGCGCTGACCGATACGGGCATCGAGCGCATCTCCTCGCGCAATGACGACCTCGGCTACTGGATGGCCACGCGCGTCGTCCAGGGCGAGATCAACGTCTGGCAGGGCAAGCCCTCCGAGCTGATCCAGCGCTGGGGTACCAACGGTGCGGCGGACAACGGCCTCAAGGCGAACTTCACCCTCAACTTCTTCCCCGAGGGCTACTTCACTAGTAATAGTGCGATCAAGTGGTCCTACAACTGGAATCGCAAGACGCTCGAGATCGAGCTTGATCCGAGCATCGCTCATACGGACTTCGCCGTCACCGAGACCGCCAGCCAGCTGCCCTGGCTGCGTGCCGTTCCGAGCGACCTCATCAACATCATCACCTTCCACGAGACGATCGACGGCACTAATACATATAAGATGGTTGCACCCGCATCGATTGCGAACTGGTTTGCCGACTACGTTAACCTGAGCGTCTTCAGGGGTTCCGGCCTCGACGTCAGCAACGTCACGGACTTCAGCGGTCTGTTCAAGGGCTGCATCAATGCCGCGAACATCGACATGACGGGTTGGGTCATGGGCGCATCGGCAAACATCTCCGAGATGCTCGGGGACTGCCGCTCGCTCAAGACTATCACCGTCTCGGATACCACGCGCATTGCCGGTGCCGGCCTGCTCAACATCTCGTCGATGAACAAGGCCAACGGCGTCTGGGAGCGCTACGACGACAAGGGCAAGGTCAAGGACCCCTGGTTTGGCACGACCGACAACCTCGAGCGTCGTTACAATGGCACCATCCTGGGCGCTGCCCACGGCGATGCCACCTATCGCTTCAACACCATCCTGCGTGGCGGTCGTTTTGACAACGACAACACCTGGTGGAAGTTCGACAACGTCAATAACATCCTTTCCATCGGTGCCGACGATGATGAGGATGGCGAGACTCTGGGCAAGCTCATCAGCGAGACCGCCAGCGCCAACGGCACCCGTTACATGCCGTGGCTCGAGCAGGTCGATGGCCAGCCCATCGTCACGATACGCAACGTGGAGCAGATCAAGACCTATAACGGTGCGCAGCCTGCTGACATGTCCTACTGGTTCAAGGACTTCGTGAAGCTCTTCGACTTTGACGGCACCGGCCTGGACACGAGCCAGTGCGTTGGGTTCACGGGCCTGTTCATGAACGACGTCGATCTTGGTGGCGTCAACAACGGCGTCCTCGACATCAGCTCCTTTGACATGAGCCACAGCATGAGCGCCAATCGCGCCGACATGTTCAAGGGTGTCAACAAGTTGCTTAATATCAAGCTGGGCCCCAAGGTGCAGCTCATCGGCTCCGGTCTGGACAAGCTCGACCTCCATGACCAGACGAGTGGTACCTGGGTGCGCAAGGGCTCCGATACCGACTACTGGATCGGTACCTCCGCCAGCTTGCTGAATCGCTACGGCAACGCCGCTTCCGAGGGCGCCGCCCTGGGCGAGGCCGCACTCTACTTCTGGGATGTCACGTTGCTGCGCAACGTCTTCCAGTCCAATGGCAACATCTGGTGGGAGTATGACTCCGATGCCGCAACGCTGCGCATCGGTGCCACCAACCCGAGTGGCAACGTCACCATCACCGAGCGCCCCGACCCCGTCAACGTGCAGAACGACCAGCCTTGGCTGCTCGTCATCGGCAAGGCTGCCGGCAGCGGCGAGCCCGCCCGTGCCCTGGGCCGCTCCTCGATTCGCTACATCGTCTTCGAGGACAAGCTCCACATGCTGTATCCGGCCGACTGGTTCAAGGACTACGTCAATCTCGAGAACCTGCGCTTTGCCAAGGGCATGGACTTCACGGGTGCCACGAGCCTCGCGAACTTCTGCGCCAACTGCACGGCGATGCACACCATCTCGGGTATGGGCAACTTCACTAATACTACGGGGATCACCTCCGTGGCCCACATGTTTGATGGCACGAGGTTTGCCACCTTGGCCGGCGTCGATGTCTTCGACACTTCCAACGTGACGGACTTCAGCTACTTCCTCGCCAACAACACGGTACTGCGCACCTTTGACAAGGCCGCGGCGTGGAACACCTCCAAGGGCACCAATTTCAGCTACTTCTTCTACAACAACCGCTCCCTGTCCACGCTCGACATCTCCGGTTGGGACATGAGCAAGGCGACGACCGCGAGTTCGCGCGAGAACTTCCTCGCCGGTCTCAACTCGCTCGAGATGCTGTTCCTGGGCGACAAGATCATCCTGACCAATTCTGGTTTGGGCGACGCCACGCTCGCTCCGGACCGTGCCCAGGACAAGGGCAGCTTCCAGGCCAGCACCTTCGATCCCTCGACGGCCACCAATGCCAGCGTGACCCACAAGTGGCTTGGCCCCTCGGCCGACCTCGAGCGCCGCTATCCGGTCACCAGCCGCAACTACGGGAGCAACTTCCTCTACGAGTGGAGGGCCCGCAACTACTCCGGCCGCTTCAGCGATGCCAACGGCGGCGACATGGCCTGGTGGAAGTACGATGCCGTCACGGGCATGCTGACCGTGGGCACCGACACCACCAATCCCATCCAGCTCGCCCTTGACCCGACCGAGGCCGAGGCTGCCTGGATTCCCGTCATCGACGCCATCTACGAGGCCGAGAACCAGTACGACGGCCTGGCCAACGTCAAGTCCTTCGTTGCCGAGGCCCTCAACGGCAACCCGACCATCCGCCTGTCTGCCTGGAGTCTCGCGAACCTCTTCGCCACCTATTACACCGGGCTCACGAGCTTCAACGGCGCGGGTCTGGCAACGGACCTCGTGATCAGCCTCGCCTCCATGTTCGAGGGCTGCGACTCGCTCGTCAGCTTCACCGGCGTGGAGAACTGGGACACGGGCAAGGTCACCACCGTAAACTCCATGTTCAAGGACACCAAGAGCGCCATCCAGATCGAGGGCACCCAGAACTGGAACACCGCGGCGGTCACCGACTTCTCCTCGATGTTCGAGAACGCCACCGGCGTCGAGAGCATCCTCAACATCGGCACCTGGGATGTCTCGGCGGGCACGACCTTCGAGAACATGTTCAACGGTGCCACGAGCCTCAAGTACCTCAACATTGCCTTTACCCCGGCTGCCGGTGGTCACATGAACGTCACGGCCAACCGCAACGGCATGCTCGCCAACGCGCCGGCCATCCTCGAGCTCACGGTCGGCAACAACTCCTACCTGGCCGACACGGGCATCGATGACAACCACAAGTCGTCGCGCGGCTCCTGGGAGCGTCGCGACGAGTCGTTCACCATCGTGTGGTTTGGCACGACGAAGAACCTCATGGTGCGCTACCCGGTGTCTGACCCGGCAAGCGACCTGGGCGTCGTCAAGTACACCTGGGAAGAGGGCACGCTGCGTGGTCGCTTCACCAACGAGAACGCCTGGTGGCAGTTCACCTACACCGACGACGAGAAGACCCATGGTGACCTCATAATCGGCCTCATCGACACGAGCACCGGTGCCGACCACGTCATTACCGAGACGGCCGCCGAGCTGCCCTGGGCCGACGCCTTTGGCGACAACAGGGTTTCGGCTATCACGATGCAAAACGGCGTCACCTTCGTGGGCAACAACCTCGAGGGCTGGTTCGAGAACTACACCGCGCTCGAGCACTTCGATGGCACCAGCATGAACGTCAGCGGCGCCACGAGTCTCGCCAACCTCTTCAAGGGCGATGACAAGCTCATCGTCGTCGAGGGCCTCTCCAACTGGAGCGTCCACAACGTGCTCAGCTATGACTCGATGTTCGAGGGCTGCGCATCGGTCACCTCCATCGACGTCCACGGCTGGGAAATGAACGTCAACGCCACGCGCGTCAACATGTTCAAGGGCCTCGATTCCATCATCTCGCTGTACCTCGGCCAGTACATCAGCCTCGAGGGCACCGCGCTGTTCGATTCCGATACGCGCAACGCCACCATGGGTTCCTGGATGCGTGCCACCAAGGATGCAGACGCCGTGCTCTATGCCGATGACCCCTGGTTTGGCAGCTCCGATGACCTCGTACGCCGTTACGAGAACCCCGCCGGCAACGACCACGGCTGGAAGAACACCGACACCTATGGCGCTTACTATTACTGGCAGACCGGCGTGTTCCGCGGCCGCTTTGGCGAGAACGATAACGCCTGGTGGTCCTATGATCGCGGCACGCTGACCTTTGGCATGGACCTGCCCGAGGTGTGGTCGAGCGAGAACACCGTCGAGCCCGTCGTGACCGACCGCTCCATCTACGAGGCCGACACCATCGACCCCGAGACCGGCAAGGTCGTCAAGGGCGAGCACAGCTCGCAGCTGCCTTGGGAAAAGGCCTCGAGCGTGGACGGCATGTTCAACGCCTGGACCGACGTGGTCTCCGTCACGGCGCAAACCACCGAGTACAACGGTGTCACCTACAAGATCAACCCGCGCAACCTCTCCTTCTGGTTCAAGGATTACAAGGGCCTCAAGAGCTTTGATGGCGTCAACATCAACATGAAGTCCGACGAGCAGTCCTTCGAGTCGCTGTTCGAGGGCTGCACGAGCCTCGCCGTCCTCAACTTCTCCGGTTGGGAATGGGATGGCGACATGGAGCGCACCAACATGCTCGCTAACCTGCCGGCGCTCTCCAGCCTCACCATCAAGCGCGTCGTGCTCGAGGGCACGGGCCTGGGCCTCGACGTGAACGGCAAGGAGCTTGCCGCCCGCGCCGCCAACGTGGGCCGTTGGGTCATGGACAACAACATCGTCCATGACGTGCCGTGGTTTGGCCCCACCGCCAAGCTCGTGAGCCGCTACGACGTGATCCTGTCCGTCGCCATCGACGACGAGCACCTGTACACCTGGGACTCCAAGTACGCCGGTAGCCGCGTGGACAACAACCCCAATGCCTGGTGGATCTTCTCGCTGGTCGATGACGAGGAGAACGACGTCAAGAAGGGTACGCTCATCATGGGGTCGGATGCCAGCGAGGATCGCGACATCCACAAGTCCGGCACGGCCACCTTGGTGGACGGCAAGATGGAGTACAGCGGCTCCACCCTGCAGTGGGCATTGTCGCCGGGCACTACGGTCGTCAAGACCGGCACCCTCGACAACATCGTCGAGATCACCGAGGACCTGATCGCCGGCATCCCCAACATCGCGGCCGTCAAGCATGTCAGCACCTTCTCGACCCTGGTTCCGCAGGACACGATGCTCGGCTGGTTCTCCAACATGGTCAACCTCGAGAGCTTTGACGGTACCTTCCTGGACGTCTCCCACGTCACCAACTTCAACGGCCTGTTTGCCGGTTGCAAGAAGCTCGCCTATGTCAAGATCGGCAACTGGATCATGCATGACGCCGGCCGCGATGCCGATGTCACCGACATGTTCCGCGACTGCCAGTCGCTCTACAAGCTCACCGTGGGCAAGGGCGTCGTGCTCTCGCAGGCCTCCGGCCTCAGCGAGACGCTGACGAATCGCGAGCCCGACAAGGGCACCTGGATCTACAACCTGTGGTTTGGCTCTTCGAGCGACCTGGCCGATGACTACACCAACGCCGGCGTCTCGAGTGCGGCCGATGCCCTCTACACCAACGGTTCGGTCGTCTCGACCGAGATCACCTACACCTGGGACGAGGGCAACTTGGGTGGTCGCTTCCCGAGCAACCCCAACGTCTGGTGGCGCTACACGGGCGTCGTGCGCGATGGCATGGTCGGCCTGCGTGTTGGCCTGCTGCGCATTGGCAGTGACTCCGAGGACAACAACGCCATCACCGAGACCTCCGTGCAGCTGCCCTGGCGCAAGCTGCTCAAGAACGTCAACACCATCACCGAGGTGCGCACCGCCGCCGACGGTAGCTATCCCGTCTCGGTCAAGGACCTCTCCGGCTGGTTTGGCACCTATCTGGCAGCTGACAACTCGACGCGTGCCCATACGGGTCTGGACACCTTCAAGGGCGAGGGCTTCATCCTGGACAAGCCCGGCAACGAGTGCATCAGCCTCGAGGGCATGTTCGATGGCGCGACCAAGCTCGCCAAGGCCACGGGCATGGAGCACTGGAAGACCTCGACCGTGCGCAGCTACGTGCGCATGTTCTACGCCTGCCAGGTGCTCTTCGACCTAGACATCCAGGATTGGGACATGACCACGGCTCACATCCAGGACACGCCCACCACCCAGGACATGTTCCACGGCATGGGCTCGTTCCACATGGGTCTTGCCAGCCTGACGCTTGGTCCCAACGCCGTGCTCGAGGGCACCAATCTTGCCATGCTGCTGCCGAATCAGCAGGAAGGCCGCACTTTCCATAACACCGGTGACGGCGTGTGGGTCATGGGCGATGCCCTCAACTCCGATGCCATCACCGGCGACACCGACACGCCGTGGTGGGATACGACGACTGCTCTCGTGGAACGCTACAAGCTCGACAAGACCGGCCAGCGCGCAGCTGCCTCCATCGCCACGAAGACGACGCCTGCCACCGTGGCTCCGCCTGCTGACCTCATCCACAAGTACACGTGGACCCCGGGCATGCTCGGCGGCAACTTCGCGAGTAACGCCAACGTGTGGTGGAAGATTGACCACGACACGCGTGACCTCACCATCGGCCTGCACAACAAGGACCTTTGCAACGTGGTGACCGAGTACAATCACCTCGTCGATGGTGAGCTCGTCGACGGCTACGAGCAGTACATGACCCCGTGGTACAAGATTGGCGCGGCCATCTCGAGCTTCAAGGTCGACACGAAGAACGGCAAGGTTGCTCCGCTCTCGCTCGAGGGTTGGTTCGACGAGGACTGCATCTTCCGCAACGGCGGCATTGCCGGCAGCCTCGGCATGCCCGCATGGAACGCCAACAACATCATGGACGAGTGGCAGCGCTACGCGAGCGAGGAGTGGATCAACCTCGACTGGGAGTCCACGGCTCACGGTTACAAACCCTCTGATGGCTACAATATGTGCGACAGTATCGGAACTAACTGGACCGATTGGACCTATTGGTTCAACCCGCGTTACTGGACCGGTTGGGTGGAGAATGGCGTCGAGCGTGTCAACGTTGCCGAGAAGATCTTCACGCCCGTATATCTTGAGGCTGGCGAGACCTACTACATGTCGCTCGACTACAAGACGAGGGTCGAGGATTGGTACAACGGTTGGTATTGGGGCTATCCGGACTTTAGCTTCGAACTCTATGATACGCTTGATCGTCGTACGAGTACGCATCGCGTCACCCATGTGTCGATGTATGCGAACAGGGGTAGCTGGACGCATGGTTCCAATACCTTCTCTGTTAGCAGGAGTGGCATATACTATGTTGGTTTTGACGCCCAGATCTTCTCCGACGAGTACGGTGTGTTGACCGGCTGGGCTGCAAGGGACCTCGCAGTTTCCAAGTACACGAAGTTCACCTACTTCGATGGTTCGGGCCTGGATACGGCTAACACCACATCCACGGAGCGTCTGTTCAACAACGCCGTGTTCCTGCGTGACATCATCGGCGTCGATGACTGGGACACCACGCGCGTCACCACCATGCAGGCCACCTTCCGCAACACCAAGGTACTCACGACGCTCGACTCCATCAAGGAGTGGAACGTCTCCAACGTCGTCAACTTCAGCCGCATGTTCGAGGGCATGCAGTCCATGGACGCCACGCTTAACCTCGACTGGGTCACCATCTCGGCCGAGGACCTGAGCTACATGTTCCTCAACAATACCTTCGTCCCCAACACCAACTATCTCAAACTGTGGGACGTCTCCAAGGTCACCAACTACACGGGCATGTTCAAGAACGCCACGGCGCTCGAGGACGCGGCCGCCATCTCCGACTGGCGTCTGGGTATCGACGTCACGAGTGACCTCACCGAGATGTTCATGAACACACCGGCGCTTGCTGCTATCGACACGCGCGGCTGGAACCTGGGTAGCCCCACCATCATCGATCGCATGCTCTGCAACGCCACGGCCCTGCGATCCATGGCCTTCGGCGTCACCACCTCGCTCAAGGGCGCCTATCTGGGTCTTGACGAGAACGGCAAACAGTTCCCCTCGCGTAACGCCCGCGCCGGTGGTTGGATACGCCTCAACGCCTCCAAGGACTGGTTCGGTTCCACGGCCGACGTCGCGGCCCTGTATCCGACGCTCAACTGGGGCGATACGGTCGAGGGTCCCTACACCTACATCTGGACCGACGAGCAGACTGGTGGCAACTCCTTCCCCAGCAACGAGTACGCCTGGTGGAAGTACATGAAGGACTCCAAGACCCTCATCATCGGCATCGACGAGGAGAAGGCCAACAACCCCGACTTTGTCAACTACCACACCTGGGTTACCGAGACCTTCGAGGAGCTGCCCTGGTTCGTCTCCGAGGACGGCACCGAGAACCTCATCTACACCCCCGAGGAGATCGAGAACGTGCAGTTCGTCTCCAACGTGCACGTCATCAATCCCTCGCGCTGGTTTGCCGGTTACGTGAACCTGCATTCGGCCGACCTCTCCGGCATGCGTATCGACCTGGCCGGTGACATCTCCGGCCTGTTCGATGGCGACGTCAAGCTCCAGAGCGTCATCGGCTTGGATGACTGGTACAACGAAATCGGCGCCGCCAGCGACGCTGCCATCGACGAGGCCAACAAGACGCTGCCCACCGACAAGCAGCTCGTGAAGGACGACACGATCATCACATCCTTCGAGAACCTCTTCAAGGACAATACGCTGCTGCGCGAGCTCGAGACGCTCGAGAACTGGGATGTCTCCACGGTCACCAACATGGCCGGCATGTTCTGGGGTGCTGCCACGCTCAATGACATCTCGCAGCTCAACAACTGGACGACCGCGCAGGTCACGACGATGGAGAACATGTTCCGCGGCATGCTCAAGCTGCGCAAGGTCGATGCCGTCGTCAACTGGGACACCTCGTCGTGCGCCAACTTCGATGGCATGTTCCAGGACTGCAAGACCGTCGTCTCGGTGGACCTCACGAGCCCCAACTGGAACACGGACGCGGCCATCTTCCCCAACGGCGATGGCACTAACCGCCTGCAGGCCATCAACATGCTCGCGGGTATGGATGCCCTCAAGTTCCTCTACGTGAAGCCCACGACCATTCTCACGGGCACGGGCCTGGAGAAGTCCGACACGCACGAGGGTCGCGATGGCCGCTGGACCCAGCAGACCATCAACGGCTACGTGCCGTGGTGGGGTAGCGCCACCGACCTCGTGGAGCGTTATCCGATGGAGTACAACCCCGAGCTCGATCCGTTTGGTGGCCCCGACGGCATGAACCTCACCTATCGCTTCGAGTTTGGCAGGCCGGGTGGTCGCTTCGAGAGTAACCCGTATGCCTGGTGGTACTTCGACAACGATCCCGAGTCCGAGACCTACAAGACGCTCGTCATCGGCGTTGACACCGAATGGGTGCAGGTCACGGTCACCAAGGACGGCTCCGGCAACAAGAGCTTCAGCTACACGAAGGTGCCCGTCGACAACTTCGTCGTGACCGAGACCGCCGACTACCTGCCATGGCTCACGCCGGCTGCTGGTGCCATCGAGCTCACGCCCGAAGCGGCCCGCCCGCTCATCGAGCATGTTACCTTCAACGGCAACGGCATCACGCCGACGGATATCTCGCGCTGGTTTGCCGGTCTGACCAATCTCAAGGATGCCGACCTGGCCGGTGTCGAGATGAACCAGACCCGCTCCATCGCCAGCCTCTTCGAGGGCGATGCCAAGCTCGAGACGCTCAACACGGGCAACAAGGGCCAGCGCTGGACCGCCATGCCCAATGTCACGACTGCCGCTTCCATGTTCAAAGGCTGCGCGATGCTTGGTGCCGTCACGGGCATGGAGTATTGGGACATGAACAAGGTTCTTAACTTCACGTCCATGTTCCAGGGTTGCACCGTGTTGCCCAATCGCATGATCGAACAGGCGGGCAAGTGGCAGCTCAACACCGACGCCGCCACGAGTTACAGTATGGCCAACATGTTCCAGAACTGCGCCACCATCACCACGCTCGATGGCCTGCTCGACTGGAACACGAGCCGTGTCAACAGCTTTGCCTACATGTTCGAGAACTGCGCCTCGCTGCTCTATGCCAACGGCGTGCGCAATTGGACCACCGACATCTGCATGGACTACACGGCCATGTTCCAGGGTGACCGCGCCCTCAAGGAGTTCAACGCCAAGAACTGGGTCGTGGATCGCAACAGTGCATACGAGAACACCTTCTATCTTTGCCTTGAACTTGATCGCTGCGTGCTGGGCGAGGGCTGGTCTTCCATCAAGGAGCCGACCCGTGTCGATCCGTTCCAGAACATTATCAACGAGAGGTTTGTTACTAGGACCTGGACGTTTACTGCGCCACGTTGGGCTGACGGGTTTTACGTTGACATCCACAGCTGGTATATGGCGACTTCTGACTGGGCGGGCACTGCGCATCTGTATTTCTACGATGAGACGGGCGCTTGCGTTTTGACACTTAATGGGTCGGGTAGCAACAGGCAGCTTCTTGTGGATGGTCGCTATCTGCGCATCGTCTGCTCCGGCCAACGATTCTATGAGTCGAGTCTGAGTGCGCAGGTTTACTGGGTCTATCCCGAACTTCAGATTTGGGAGTGCGAGGAGGACCACTGGACGGGCACCTGGAACAATATCAACGAGGGTTTTGACAAGTACCAGGCAACCATGGCCGGCACCTACGTGTGGGGCGAGGGTCTGGCCGGTGCGCGCTTTGACTCCAACGATCGCGCCTGGTGGACCCTCGAGATCCGCGATGACAGCTACGAGCTCGTCATCGCTGTCGACGATGGCGACGTGACCCGTGGCAAGGTCAACACTGATCCGGCTCTGGGCAAGAGCGTCACCGAGACCCGCTTCTACGTGGATGAGGCGCTCAAGTCCCAGCTTGGTTGGTCACCCTGCAGCCGCTTCAAGGACTATGCGCGCTACGTCAAGATCGTCAACACCTATGACGGTATCAATGTGCTGTATCCCTATAGCTGGTTCGAGAACAACGTCAAGCTCGAGAGCTTCGACGGCTCGGGCATGACTATGGGCGATGCCACGGACATGAACCACATGTTCAATAACGACGGCAAGCTCGCGAGCCTGACGGGCGTGCAGAACTGGGATGTCTCGCATGTGCTCGACTTCAGCTACATGTTCAACATGTGCGCTTCGCTCGAGGACATTAGCGAACTTGTTGGCTGGCATCTCAATACCGATACAGGCAAGACCATCAACATGACCCACATGTTCTATGGTACGCGTATCATGGACCTCAACCCGCTGGCTGCGCCACAGCCCGGCCAGCCCACCGGTTGGGACATGTCGCACGTTCTGGACACGAGCTACATGTTTGCCGAGAACAAGTTCCTCGTGGATCAGACGCCCATCGCCCATTGGGACATGTCCACCAACGTCAACTTCAGCTATATGTTCGCCAACGACACCGCACTTGCCACGATGGATCTTTCCCGCTGGCAGATGCGTCGTGTCGTGAGCACGAGCCCGTACTATGCTGTCAACCTCGAGAACATGCTCGCTGGGCTTTCGAGTCTCGGCCAGCTCACGGTGGGCGAGTCGTCCCTGTTGCAGGGCACGGCGTTCAACAACAGCCTGTCCAATCACGGCCCAACAGACGGCATGTGGCAACTCACGTCTACGCGCGACGGCATCGAGGATGGCCTGCTCTTTGCCGACGGACGTAGCCCCTGGTTTGGCGACACCTCCAAGCTCGCCGCACGCTACACCAACGACCCCTATTCGGCCGACGCCCTCGTCTTCAAGTGGGTTCCCAAGCAGCTGGGCGGCCGCTTTGACAGCAATCCGTACGCCTGGTGGCGCTACGACAACGATCCGGAGTCGGATACCTACGGTACGCTCACCCTGGGCGTGGACGACCACGACAGCACCACCAAGTACGTGGCCGCCGATGACGACACGACCGTCTATGGCAAGAACGTAACCGAGCTTTCCGGTACCGTCGGTGGCACCGAGTACGTCCTTCCCTGGTTGCAGGTCACCGACGACGAGGCCGCCATCACCGACACCTCGCTTCCCACCACGCCCAAGCTCGTCACCAAGACGATTATGGCAAAGACTGACGTCAAGAACATCGTCAGCTTCAACGGCCTGCTCATCGACAATCCCGCCAACTGGTTTGCCGGCTACTCCGCCATGGAGAGCTTCGACGGCACGCAGATGGACGTCATCAACGCCACGGACATCTCCCACATGCTGCAGGGGACGAGCTCGCTTACCTCGCTCACGGGCAATTGGAACGTCTCCAACGTGACCGACATGTCCTACTTCCTGAGCGGCGCGAGCTCGCTCGAGTCCATCGCGGCGCTCACCAACTGGGACGTGACCAAGGTCACCACCATGGCCCACAGCTTCGACGGCATGAAGAGCCTGCCCAACCTCGACGAGATCGGTTCCTGGCAGATCAACAGCCTTGAGGACGCCTCCTATGCCTTTGCCAACACGGGCATCACCAATCAGCTCGCCACTATGCACTGGCCTATTCTGGGCACCATGAACCTCACGGGTATGTTCGCCGGCAGCCACGAGCTCGCCACCGTGGACATCTCCTACTGGGATACGACTAGCTGTACCGTGACCGACATGTTCAAGGAGCTGCGCAGCCTCGGTGCCGATACCGGCTACCTCAAGGTTTCCGGCTTCAACACCCTGATGGGTACCAACCTCGACGGCATCTCGACGCGCCTTGCCAACCAGGGCATGTGGGTGCGTCAGGAAACCACGCCCATCGAGTGGTTCGGCAACGGCAACTCGCTCATCAAGCTGTACCCGGCCACGGGCAAGGGCGTCAACGAGGACACCAACGTCTTCACCTACAGTTGGGACCCGACCCGCCTGGGCGGACGCTTCGAGAGCAATCCGCATGTCTGGTGGATCTTCTATCCCAACGTCCTGGGCGACCATGCGGCCAAGACCCTGACCATCGGCTCTGACCCCGGTTGCCCGAGCACCGAGGTGACCGAGACCAACACCGGTACCACCGATGAAGCCGGCAACGTGACCAACCTGCTGCCCTGGCTTGTCTACAACGAGCATATTGACGGCCCCATCGTGCCCAAGGGCAACGTCGTACACTTCATCGCCGAGTCCGAGGTCACGCCGGTGGACGCTGCGGGTCTTGCGGCCGAGAGCCGCGGGAAGAGCTTCGAGGGCTGGTTCAGCGGCTATAGCGTGCTCAAGGACTTCGATGGCAAGGGCCTCGTGATCGGTAATGGCATCACGTCCTTCAAGGACATGTGGAACGGTGACTCGAGCCTCACCAGCATCAAGAACATCTCGCACTGGGATGTCTCCAACATCACCAACATGGCCAACTTGCTCAAGGACAACAGCTCGCTCGAGACCTATGGCGAGTTTGGCACCTGGACTGCCGGCCTAGGTGGTGGCAAGCTCGCCAACATCTCAGGCCTGCTCTACAACAACGACAAGCTTACCAACGATGACCTGGCCTACTTTGGCAGCTGGGACGTCACGGGCGTCACCGACATGAGCTACCTGCTCTACGACGCCGACGCCATCACGACGCTCGTCAACCTCGAGAACTGGCGTGCGAGCAGCCTGCAGACCATCAACTACGCCTTCGCCGACATGGAGGAGCTCACGACGCTCGACGGCCTGGCGGATTGGGCGCCGGGTCGTGGCGGCGCCGTCTCGCTGTTCACCATGGCCCACATGCTCGAGAACGATCTCAAGCTCTCCGACGTGATGGCCATTACCGGCTCTGCCGCCGGCGGATCGTTCTGGGATGTCTCCAACGTCACGGACTTCAGCGCCCTCTTCAAGAACATGGGCCGCAACGTCTGGGCCCAGAAGGTCACCAAGCTCGACCTGTCGCGTTGGGACATGCGCAGCATGACCCATCGCTCGGTGCTGCCGACCGTCACCGACATGATGCTTCTGGGAACCATCACCGCCGAGGACATGGACTTCTCGAACTTCGTCGAGCTCACGCTCGGCCCCAACGTCATCCTGGAGGGCACCGGCCTTGACCAGAGCGGTTGCCAGGCCGGCGACTACGGCGTGTGGGTCAAGAACGATACGAGTATCGGCAGCGGCGTGCCCGTGGGCAACACCGGCGATTTGGTGCGCATGTACCCGGCCTCCACCTCGGCGACCGGCCCCGTGGACGTCACCGTCTACACCTGGGATACCACGCATCTGGGCGGCACCTTCGACTCCAATCACAATATCTGGTGGACCTATGCCAAGGAGAACTTCTCCAACGGCGAGAAGACCGGCACCATCACCCTGGGCGCCATCGATCGCTCCAAGCCCCTCTACACCTTCGAGGTGGCCGCGGACGTGCCCTGGAAGCGCCTGCAGGAGACCGTGAGCGCCTTCACCGTCAACGACGTGAACGGCAAGGTCGCTCCCGTCAGCCTGGCCGAGTGGTTTGCCGAGTATCCGGCGCTCGAGGACTTTGACGGAAGCAAGCTCGATGTCAAGGACGTCAACAGTTTCTACCACATGTTCTACAAGACGCCGTCCCTGCTCACCTTCAGCGGCACCGAGAACTGGAACACGAGCAGCGCAGCCACCTTCGAGGGCATGTTCCAGGAATCTCCGCAGGTTATCGAGATTCACATGGAGAGCTGGGCGATGCGCTACAACCATGCCAAGGTCACGACTCTGCAGCCCGACGGCTCCACCAAGACCGAGTACACCTGGGTCGTGCCGAAGCTCACCGACATGTTCCTGGGTACCGAGCACCTGCGCGTGCTGGGCCTGGGCGAGAGCTCCGTGCTCGAGGGCAGTGGCATGACCGATATCGTGGCCGTGGGTCCGACGCGTCGTGGCTTCTGGTACCAGGACACCGACGACGTGGACGCACCGGGCGTCAACAAGTATCTGACAACCGAGCTTGCCAACCACTATCGCGCCGGCCTTACCGACATCCCCGGCACCCACGTGTACTACTGGGTGTACAACTCCGCATTCAAGAACGAGAACGTATGGTGGAAGTACGACAACAAGACCTACACCCTGATCATGGGTGTCTACGACCCGCTGGGCAACTGCGTGGTCGAGGAGTTTGGCGATGACCTGCCCTGGAAGGGCTCCATCAACACCGAGGCTTCCAACCGCGTCGAGAACGTCGTGACTTACAACGTCAACGGTGGCCGCATCGCGCCCAAGTCCCTCGAGGGCTGGTTCGAGGATTACAAGAGCCTCATCACCTTTGACGGCACGGGCTTGCGCGTCGATGACACGGGCAGCTTCGAGCGTCTGTTCAAGGGTGACGACAAGCTCGAGACCGTTGACATCTCCAACTGGGTCATGGTCACCGGTCCGCGCTTTGCGCAGGCAAGCGATGCCACGCTCACCACACTCGATCCGAGCGTCACCGACATGTTCACCGGAACCGACTCCATCCGCGAGCTCTCGACGCGCTACACCGTCAAGCTCGACGGCAGCGGTCTGAACCGCAAGGACGGCATGTGGGCCACGGGTGTCTTCAGCGACAACCACACGCCGGACGACACCCTGTGGTTCCTCAATTCTGAGCGTCTGCGCAAGAACTATCCGAGTGCCACCATCGAAGAGGCGAGCAACGCCAAGACCGGTGCCATCCGCTTCAACGAGCATGTGGTGTACTACTTCGTCAAGGGCTCTGGCAACATGCTGCACGATAATCCTGATGCCGCCTGGGCCGTGGTGCTCGAGGACACCGTCGTGGGCAATACGACCGTTCATGCCAACGAGATGTACATCGGCGTGCGCCCCGAGGCCGAGAACAAGGAGATCAGCGGCATGCGCTGGAGGCCCTGGGGCCCCTACACCGAGAAGGTCACCGACATCAAGACCTACGGCCTGCTGTCGCCCGACTACATGTACGACTGGTTCAACAACTCGCGCTATGCTTACACGCAACCCCTCGAGGAGGGCATGTACCTGTTCCATGCTGATAACCCTCAGTACAACGGCTATCTGTATTACCAATATGATCCCCATTACTATTCGGGTGGCGGTCTTGCTTACGAGTATTGGTACGGTGGTCTTGGCTCTCGTAACAACGGCTGGTACATCAAGTACATGGGCACCGATGAGAAGTATGGCCATTACTACGAAATGCGCTACGGCAGCTCCACGGGCAACTCCATCACCGATGTGGGGCATATCGGCGGTTACGTTTACATCTATAATTACTACAGCGGTGACCGCGGTATCTGGAACCGTCTCCTCATCTCGCCGGTGAATCGTCCCGATCTCATCCTCGATCGATATGACGGCGGCAATCGACTTCATTGGCTCAGCGCGCCGCTCGGCGACTGGAGCAACTATCGCAATGCCAACGGATATGGCTACGACCATTACTACAGTGACGGCAGCCCGCGCTACTGGGCAACTTCCTGGGGCCTCGAGCGCCCGTACGATCCGTTCCCCAACCTCACGACCTTTGACGGCACGGGTCTGGACGTCTCACGCGTCGTGAGCTTCGAGCATCTCTTCCGCGATTGCCCCAAGCTCGAGAGCGTCGACTTCTCCAACTGGGAGATGAAGCTCGATGCCAAGACCGATCGCATGCTCAAGACCAACCCGAAGCTCAGCGAGATCAGGCTCGGCAACAAGTGCCTGCTCACCGAGTCGGCGCTTGACGCCCACTATGACGCCATGGGCCGTTGGGAGACCTGCGATCCGGATGCCCTCCTCTTCGACGGCAAGTGGTGGGGTACCACGCAGGACCTCATCAACCGCTACTCCAACGAGCACAACACCCACGGCTACCGCATCTACCAGTGGAACGACGGGGCGTTGGGCAGCCGCATCGGTAGCAACGACCGCGTCTGGTGGTACTACACCGAGGACGGCTTCAGCCCCGAGGGCGTGCACAAACCCAAGGTGAACCCCAATTCGCTCGTCATTGGCGTCGATGATGGCTACCTGGACGCCGCCCTCAATGTCACCGTGAGCGGCTTTGACCAGGTGCCCTGGTACAAGTTCCTCAAGGGCGGCATCATCGAGCACATCTACTCGTTTGCCGGTGACAAGGGCAAGATCACGCCCACCACCCTGAACGAGTGGTTCTACAACAAGGACGGCCTCTACGAGAACAACGTCACCTTTGACGGCAGCGGCTTCAACACCGCCCTGGTCAAGGACTTCACCAACGTCATGCGCGGCCAGGACTGGCTCGCGGCCGTGAACTTCTGCGGTTGGGACTTTGCCGATGACGCCAAGATCGACAACGCGCTCACCGACACCGTGCGCCTCAAGGAGCTCACCGTCAACGACGACTCCTCGCTGCGCGTGCTCTCGACCCTGCCCGACCATGGCGCCGGGCGCTGGATCGCGATGTCGGTCGAGACCGTCCCGACTGACAAGAACCCGGCCTACGTGGGCCAGTTCCTCAACAACACCGAGATCCAGGCCTACTACCCGGCCGGCGGCAACGACCATGGCCTGGTCACCTGGGAGTGGAAGAACGGCACGCTGCTCTACTTCGAGAAGAACGTCGGCGACAACTCGGTCACCGGCAATCTCGAGACCATCTTCCTCGAGCGCGGCCTGACCTACACGCTGCCCACCCGTGACAGCGACCCGACCTGGCATCGTGCCGGCTACAACCTCATGTACTGGAACACCAAGGCCGATGGCACGGGCGACGAGTGGCAGCTCGGCAGCGAGTACCTCGCCGAGTACGCCGAGTCCATCACCTTCTGGGCGCAGTGGTACCGCGATGCCTACGTGACCATGACCTACGTGCTCGACACGGGCGAGGGCAACTACCCGCTCGGCCCGGATGCGGCCATCTCGACCGGTCGTGCCCACAGCGCCGGCGCCGACCTCATCGGTAGCGACCGCCTCATCTGGGACGGCACGGCCGAGAACGCCGTCGAGGAGGGCGTCACCATCCAGGCCCCGTTCGTGCGTCCGGGCTACGAGCTGTCCGGCTGGGTGTACTACACGCGCCAGACCATCGAGGGCGAGGAAGGCGACGAGCCGCAGGTCATCACCACCGAGCACAAGGTCGCCTTTGGCGACACGCTGCGCCTCTTTGACGCCAACGCCGGCGCTCCCGGCAACACCGAGATCGTCTTCTATGCCTGCTGGACGCCGCTCACCGGCTACAACCTCATCTACGACCCCGCAGGGGGCTCCTACACGCCGGCTCCGCGCGAGGTGGGCTACGAGGACAAGAACCTCATGCCGACGGACGCCGACCAGATGACCAAGCATGGCTATCGACTGGCTGGCTGGTACGCCACGCGCCTGGTCAACGGCGTGGAGGAGAAGATCATCCTCGACGACCAGGGCAACTACCTGATCACCGCCGAGACCATGTTCCGCACCATCGCCGCCTCCGCCGACACCTCGGTGGTCACGACGCTGCACGCCGAGTGGGTCGTGGGCAACGTCGACCTCGTCTTCACCACCGATGGCAACGGCTACAACGGCCTGGGCGGCGTGGGCACGAGCCCGTCCATCACCCAGACGGTGCCCGGCGACGACACGACCAAGCACAACTTCGTCCAGACCAACCCCATTAGCGACGGTCATTACCACTTCTCGCATTGGACCGTGGACTTCGACCCGACCTGGCGCTGGGACGACTCGCTGCTTCCCATCGACGAGATCACCCGCATCGCCTTCAATACGCTGGGCGATGGCCTGTGGGTCGACGCCACCTTCACGGCGCACTTCGAGCCCAACGAGTACGAGATCGTCTTTGCCGGCGGCCAGGGCAAGCACGGCGAGGTCGCCGTGGGCGCCCGTCCCGACGAGCATGCCGCCTTCGGCACGGCGTTCGAGGCTCCCGCCGGCACCGACTTCTCGCTGCCGGGCTACATCTTCGTGGGCTGGCTCACCGACGAGCAGGTTCCGCGCGTGCTCAAGGCCGGCACCGCCTACAAGGACCTCACGAGCGCCAACGACGTCATCACGCTGACCGCCCAGTGGCAGGCCCAGACCTCCACCTTCACCTACATCGCCCAGACCGGCGGTACCGTCTCGACGCCCGAGTCCACCAACAGCAAGCCGAGTCTCACGCTCACCTTCGACCGCGTGTCCCCGACAATCACCACCGTCATCGCCCGCCCGAAGCCCGGCTATGCCTTCCTCGAGTGGCGCGACACCGTGACCGGCGACCCAATCATCGCGGGCAACGGCGTCACCATCACCATGAACTCCGATGGCAGCTGCAGCCTGTCCATGGTGCTGCCCACCGGCACCCTGTGGCCCGCGAACGCGAGCTTCACCGCTGCCTTCAAGGCCGCCACCTACACCATCCACTACGAGATGCCCAACGACGGCTCCGTTGGCACGGTGCCCGCCGACCAGACCAAGACCACCGGCATCAAGCTGCGCCTCACCTCGCTCACGGCCGACACCGTCGACCCGACGCTGCAGCGCGAGGGCTACATCTTCGACGGCTGGAAGACGGTCGTGGGCAACAAGACCTACACCTTCGCCGATGGCGCCCTGCTCGATTTCGACCTCTCCACCGTCCAGGACGCCGTGGTCACCCTGACCCCGGTCTGGAAGGCAACCAACTACACCATCGTGTTCTTCCGCGGCGCCGATACGGCTGTCGGATCCATGGAAAGCCAGGTCTTCACCTACGGCGTCAAGCAGCAGCTGCGCGACAACGCCTTCCAGCGCAACGGCTACACCTTTGCCGGCTGGGCCACGCGCATCAACGGCGAGCCGCTGTGGACGGACTGCATCGAAGCCGATAGCCATGGCAAGATGCACTACTACCTCACCACCGCCGGCAAGGAGGGCCAGCGCATCGTCGTCTACGCCCTCTGGGACGTCATCACCGAGTACGAGGTGAGCTTCGAGGTTGACGGCATCGACGTCGACAACGTGACGCTGCACGACGCCGACCCGGTCATGGTGCCCATCAACGGCTTCGCGCCGGCCAACCCGACCTGGACCAAGAACCCGGATGCCAAGGGCTCCTACGAGCTGGCCTACTGGTCCTACATCACCTATCACGAGGTCACGGGCCCCGAGGTCGGCATCACCCAGGACATCACCAAGATCGCCATCACCGGCCGCACGATCTTCACCGCGCACTTCGACAAGGACGCCTTCACGGTTCGCTACGACCCGGGCAGCCATGGCGGCTACATCGAGACCAAGGACCAGACCTTCTTCACCGGTCTCACCATCAACTCCGACATGCCGCTGTTCGCCAACACCGGTAGCGCCGGCACGAGCCAGAGCCCCGACTTCTTCGACACCGCGACGTCCAACTACGTCAACGTCGGCAAGCCCAAGGGCGAGATGGGTTGGATCTTCCTCGGCTGGGCCTGGATTGACGGCGACGGCATCGGGTGGCAGGACTACTCCGACGCGCCCATCACCATCGACGGCCTGGTCTACAACCGCGCCGAGAAGCCCACCAAGGTCACCTTCCGCACCACCTTCGTGGCCCAGTGGACCCCGACCGAGACCATCGTCCGCTTCCAGCCCAACAAGGGCTCCATCGCCCCGGGCCATGAGGCCGAGATGGCCAACAAGACGCTCTACGTGGGCGACACCGTCGTGCTGCCCGCGGCCAACGCGGTCTTCCGCGATGGCTACGTCTTTGAGGGCTGGTCCATGGAGGAGAACGGCGACGCCACCTTGCAGCCTGGCGACAAGGTCGCCGTCGTCGGCAGCCCCGGCGGCATGAACATCTGGGCCATCTGGTCCAAGCTCTCCTACACGCTGCACTACGACAGCCAGGGCGGCAGCTCCGTGGCCGACCTGACGGGCGTGGCCTGGGATGGCAAGAACCTCGTCAGCGTCGCCGACCCGACGCGTCCCGGCTACACCTTTGCCGGCTGGTACTCCAGCCCCGACACCACCATCCAGGAGGGCCTGGCCAAGGTCGATAACGACATCCCGTTCAGCGTCATCGCCAAGGCAAATGGCAAGGACGCCACCGAGGCCCTGGCTACGGGCGCCTACCTCTACGCTAAGTGGCTCCAGGTCGAGGTCATGATCAGCTACAAGCCGGTCATCATCGACCCTGAGACCGGCGAGTTTGTCGAGACCACGGGCGGCATGACGACGCCGATGGTCAATTCCGTGGGCGCCGACTTCGACATCCCCAAGGGCGCCTCGGCCTACGCCAACCCTGGCTACAAGTTCCTGCGTTGGCAGAGCGTCGATGGCAGCCAGGTCTCCACCGACCCGCTGGCCTTCATCCCCACCAAGAAGCACGGCGAGCTGTGGGGTGACGAGCTGCACGCCGTCTACTACGCGGTCTTCGCGCCCATCACCTACACGATCACCTTCAACACCAACGGCGGCATCGGTATCATGGACGCGATCAGCGCCCAGTTTGGCGAGACCAAGAAGCTTCCCGCCAACAACGGCCAGATCGCCCGCATGGGCTACGACTTCATCGGCTGGAACACCCGCGCCGACGGCTCGGGCACGATGATCGAGGACGAGGGCGAGGTTCGCAACCTCTCCAACCTCGACAACGCCATGGTGCGCCTGTACGCGATGTGGGTCGGCAAGGACTTCATGCTCACCCTCAACGCAAATCACGGTACGCCCAATGCCGATTCCGGTCAGGATTTCGACGAGAATGGCAACATCTCGTACCTCATCAAGGCCGGCACCTCCACGCGCCTGCCCGACGCCCGCACCTTCACGCGCCAGGGCTACGTCATGGACGGCTGGGCACGCACGCCGGATGGCGAGCTTGCCTACACGCCCGGTTCCCTGTACTGGATGGCCGGCGGCGAGACCACGCTCTACGTCCACTGGGCGCCCAACACCTACACCATCCGCTTCGCACCCGACTTCGTGGACGCCACGGGCGTCATGGACGACGTGAAGGCCCCGATGGGCAAGAGCGTGTCCCTGCCCGCCAACAAGTTCGAGCGTGGTGGCTACGACTTCCTGCGTTGGCGCTACACCTACGAGGGCGAGACCTTCTACTTCAACAACATGGAGGCCGTCAAGGACCTCGTGCCGACCGACGGCGCCGTGGCGATGCTCTTTGCAGAGTGGACGCCCAAGCTCAACACCGTCGTCTTCGAGAACGGCGATAGCGGTGTCATCAGCGGCGTGGCCAACCCGCAGCAGGTGCTCACGGGCTCCAAGCCCTCCATGAAGAACCTGAGCGTCGAGGGCCTGCCCGGCTACGTCCTGCTCGGCTGGGATTACGAGATGCGCGTCGAGGGTGCCAAGGCGCTCACCGGCCACATCACCGACCCGTCCGACCTCGTCATCCTTGGCCCCACGACCTTCACGGCCGTGTGGTCCAAGCCGATCGTCGTCAGCTACCTGCCGGGTGAGCATGGCCTGTTCACCCCCTACGAGCAGGGCAAGACCACCTTCTCCAACCTGCCCGTCACGGCGACTCCCGACTCCTACCGCATCGCGCTGGACGCCGACATGGTCTCCATCGCCACGGGCAATCCGTTGGGCGACGGCGACTGGGTCTTTGCCGGCTGGCGTCGCGCGGCCCTGGACAAGGACGGCAAGCCCACCGGCCAGGTCTTCGACTACCTGGTCAAGGACATCAACCCCGGCGACCCCTTCCCGTTCCCCGGCTTCAGGGTCGAGGAGTCCTCGGTCACCTTCACCGCACTGTGGACCCGCAACATCAAGATCACCTACCAGCTCGGCACTGACGACGAGGGTAACGAGCTCGGCATCGAGAACTGGGCCAACCCCAACTACGGCGGCGAGAACCGCGTCGGTACCGGTGCCCCCGTCATCCTCTCCGTCGAGTCCGGCAACACCATCGAGCTGGCCAACGGCGACGACCTGTTCCGTCCGGGCTGGCGCTTCGAGGGTTGGGCCCTGAGCCCCGAGAAGGCCGAGCTTGCCCTCATCGCCTACCTGGGCGTCAACGACGACGGCACCAAGCAGGAGATCACGCTGGATGGCGACGACATCACGCTGTACGCCGTCTGGACCGAGCTCGTCTACAAGATCCACTACATCACCGACGGCGGCACCTACATCTCGCCGGCGCGCCTGCACTGGGACGAGGCCTCCGTCATTCCCGAGGAAGACCCGACCTGGGACGGCCGCACCTTCAACGGCTGGTACTCCGAGGACAACACCGGTGTCCCGGCTGTTAGCGCCCCCAACGGCGTCAAGGGCACCTACGGCATGACCGTGGCCGAGTTCGCCGCGCTCATGAACTTCGATTACCGCGTCACCGACATGAACGTCTACGCCTGGTGGATCCCCAAGAACGCCACGTTGCACTACGGCGTCTGGCAGGGCGTCGGCGGTACCGTCAGCGTCTACGAGGAGACCATCGACTCGGCCACGGGCGTCCCCACCGGCTCGATCGCCACCCCGTCCAAGAGCTACGCCTTCATCGGCTGGGTGGACGCCTCCGGTCGCCTCGTGTGGACCTCCGAGAACCTCGTGCCCACCAAGACCGCCAACGAGGCCTGGGTCGACGGCACCATCTGGTACGCGAAGTTCGCCTACGACACCTACACGATCCGCTATGACTCCAACGGCGCCGAGTCCGGCAGCATTCCCGACCAGTACGTGGGCTATGACGAGACCACCTACCTGACTGAGAACAACGAGCGCCTGCAGCGCAAGGGCTTCACCTTCCTCGGCTGGTCCAAGGAGAAGCACGACTACTTCGTCGATGGCGACGCGGCCCGTGAAGCCCGCGATTACGTCGATGGCGCGCAGATCACCTCGATCGTGCCCAAGGGCCAGTCCATCATCACGCTGTACGCCGTGTGGCTCATGACGGGCTACAAGGTCAACTACGTGCTGACCGACCAGAACGACTTCTACGGCGAGCATTACCTGGGCTACATCGACGATAACCTCAACGGCATCAAGCACATCTACGGTGATCAGGTCACCGCCCTGCAGTCTACCGACACGCACAACGCGCATCGCGAGGGTTACAACTTCGCCGGTTGGAAGTACTACACCGACAACGGCACGCCGGTCTTCGTGGACTTCGGCGCGACCTTCGAGATGCCCAACTACGAGATCACCCTCGAGCCCAACTGGCGCCCGATCAGCTACACCGTGCAGATCCTGCCCGGCGAGGTCCCCGCGGCCAACGTCATCGCCGACTACGCCTTTGACGAGTTCCTCAAGTACGACGCCAACAACATGCCCTACTTCGAGTTCGAGGTGGCCTGGGACGAGATGTTCGACGCCCTGCAGCGCTTCACCGCGCCGGGTTACGAGTTCGTCGACTGGTACGTCACCGGTGGCCAGAGCTGGTACGTGGACGTCGACGGTCCGCATGAGCCCGGCTGGTACAAGAACTTCTCCGATGACCTCAACGGCACCGCCGTCGTCGTCTTCACGGCCCGCTGGCGTACCGAGGCCCAGCACGTGGTCTTCACCACGCCCGATCCCAACGAGGGCGTCATCGGTGGTGCCTACGAGCAGGACATCTACATCGGCGACGTGGTGGCCTACGACAAGCTCGCCATCCAGCCCGCGCACAAGAAGTACCTGGCCGGCTGGAACGCCGAGGAGGTCGTGACCGTCGATGGCGTCTCGACCACCAACACCTACACCAACCTCACCCTCGACGAGGTTGCCAACTGGGAGGTCAAGGGCAAGATCACCTTCACCGCCATCTGGAAGGACGGCTTTGCCATCCAGTACAAAGAGGGTAGGGAAGAGATCGGCGTCGGCATCTTCGGCGACTTCTACGGCGACCATGACCACAGCCATGACATCGACGGCATCGAGGGCAAGACGCTGTTTGCCCACGTCGCCCCCGATTCGCCCACGCCTGCCTATAATGGCATGACCTTTGGCCAGCCGCGCAGCATCGACAACAAGCTCTACAGCTTCGCCGGTTGGACGTACCTTGACTATGCCACCGGCCAGTGGCTCACGATCGGCCAGGTCGACCTCTCCGACATCGTGGTCACCGAGGACCGCATCTACTACGCGGTGTGGGCGACGGCCGGTTACTTCATCGACTTCGAGCCCAACTTCCCGACGCAGCCCAAGTACGGTGACGTCGAGTTCAAGAACGGCGGCGAGATGGACGTCCAGGGCATGAGCTTTGGCGTCGAGGTCGCGCTGGCCCCCAACCGCTACACGGCCAACGGCTTCGAATTCCTCGGTTGGTCCACCAAGCCGGTCAACCACGACCTCAACACCGGTGCCGCGGCGCTGCTCTTCGGCACCGCCTTCCCGGCCAACTTCGACGACGACGCGGTGGCCGCGGCACTTGATGCCTGGGGCACCGAGCTCATCCTCGACAAGTCGATGTTCCGCCGCCTCGACGACGGCACCATCGCCTACGGTGCGACGATCAAGCTCTACGCCGTGTGGCGCGTGGCGACCTACGACGTCTTCATCGACAACGGCGACGCCAACTCCGGCGAGGTCACCGGCGATGCCGACCAGATCGCGCAGAAGGTGCCCTATGGCGGCGGCGCCGTGACCGATACCATCACGGCCACGCCCTACAACAAACACGCGTTCAAGGGCTGGGACTTCGAGGTGACTCTCGACGACGGCACGACCTTCAACGGCACCGTCGCCGATTTGTCCGACCTTCCCATCTACGGCACGGTGAAGGTCTATGCGAACTGGGAGCGTACCTACTCACTCACCTACGCTCCCGGAACGCATGGCGTATGGAGCGTCACCGACGAGGGCGCCCATTTCGAGGGCCTGCGCGCCGGCGACACCCCCGACACCTTCCCCGAGTTCAGCGCCAAGAACGGCCTGTGGACTCCGCCGTACCAGATTTCGCTCAACGGCGAGCTGGCATACCACCAGCTGCCCAAGAGCAATGACGAGAACTACATCTTCGATGGTTGGCAGAGCAGCGACGGCCGCTTCTTCCTGACCATCGCCGATGCCGCCAAGGCGCTCATGACCGAGCCGGCAGACGGCGAGGGTATCACGCTCACCGCGACCTGGATCTACGCGCAGGTCACCATCAAGTTCGACCCGGGTGCGGGCGAGCCGGTCCTCGACGAGTACGGCAACTCGCTGCTCGCTCCCAAGACGGCCGTGCCCTACACCGCGGTCACGCTGCCCAGCAGCCTGTCCGCCACCCGCACCGGTTACACGCTGGATGGCTGGATGCTCGACGGCGTGCTCTATCCGGTCACCTACAACGGCGGCGTCATGGTCGCCCCGCGTCATAGCGTCACGATGCTCGCCCACTGGGCCGAGCAGGTCGTCACCGTCACCTACCATGCCGAGGCCACCAACACCACCGGCTCCGGCTACATCTCCGGCGACGGCGGCTCGCTGCACTGGGAGCCCTTCAAGCCCGGCTTCGTGCTGAACGGCCAGGGCGAGCAGATCGCCCCGGTGCGCTCCGACACGGTGAGCCAGAAGCTCCTCAGCGTCACGGGCAAGGCCGTGGACTGGGAGGATGGTCAGACCGTCGTGAGCGATTACCCGCTCATCATCAAGGCCACGGCCCGTACCGGCTATCACTTCCTGTACTGGGTCGACCACAACAACAACATCGTCTCCTACGAGTCCTCCTTCGTGGCACCGCAGAGCGCCGCGGGCGTCTGGGAGAACTCCGAGTACTACGCGATCTTCGCCGAGGACGAGGACGTCAAGATCTACTACCGCATCAGCGACTACGACAAGGGCTGGCTGCGCTGGAGCAGCGAGGAGCTGGCACCTGCCACCGGTAACCCGCGCGGCACCGAGCTCATCCTGCTGCCCGGCTTCGAGCTGGACCACTGGGAGGACGACCTCGGCAACATCGTGGGCGGCCCGGACGACAAGATCTTCTTCCCGCCGCGCTACGACACGTACAACAACTCCGGCTACAAGGGCCAGGACACCTACGTGAGCCACGTCTACACCGCCGTGGTCAAGAGCGCGCCTGCCGTCAAGTTCAAGGTGGAGCACTACCGCCAGGAGGAGAGCGGCACGACCTTCGAGTTCGTCGAGGAGGCCACGGGTTACTACGCCGGTCCGACCAACGGCTTTGTCGCCGTGGTCAAGCATGACGACTCCGGCCGTTACCACCTGGCCCAGCTCTCCGACACGGGCAAGGTCCTCGAGGGTTCGCTGTTCCAGGTGCTCGATGCCGACGGCAACGTCATCCAGACGGCCGTTGACTTTGGCCTGCAGGACGGCGAGCAGCTGCTCATGGACGACAAGTTCCTGCACGAGGGCGCCCTCAACTGGGTCTACGACCCGGAGGTTTCGGCCCAGACGAGCCGCATCATCCTGACCACCACCGCCGAGGGCGAGCATGTGGTGCGCCTGTACTACTCGCTGCATCCCAGCCAGTACGCGCGCATCGTCTACGAGGTCCAGAACCGCCTGAACGACGGCACGACCGAGTTTGGCAACGGCGCCTACGGTGCGACCGACCCGACCTACGAGCTCGTCGCCCCGGAGGCCCTGGCCACTGGCTCCACCGCACAGCCCGCTCCCGCCGGCTTCGAGTTCTACGGCTGGTTCCGCTCCGATGGCACGCGCCTCACCGACGGCGCCACCTTCACCTACGCGCCCACCATCGCCGACCTCGGCCTGGACGTGTGGGAAGTCGGCCGCGCCTACACCGTGTACGCCGTGTACCGCGAGCTCGCCGACGTGACCACCTACTACGGTGTCAAGGACGGCAAGGGTGGCACGCTCTCCAAGGAAGTCGAGGTCTACGCGCCCGTCTCCGGTGCCCCGAGCGGCCCGGACATCACCACGGCCCCCGGCTACGTCTTCGACCACTGGGAGGACAAGGACGGCAACTACATCCTCATCGACGGCACCAGCATCGTTCCCTCGCTCGTGACCGAGGACACGCAGCTCATGACCGAGACGCTGCGCCTGTTCAAGGATGCCGACGGCACCTACTACAACCAGGACGGCAAGACCTACTTCGCGGTCTTCCGCTTCACCAAGGTCGACGTGACCATCGAGCACTACCGTGTCATCGAGGGCGAGATCGTCAACGCCAAGGAAGACGGCACCCTCGTCACCGGCATCAACAAGCCCTGGATCATCGAGAACCTCAAGGTCCTGGCGGAAAGCGACATCGACGGTACCGTTGCCAACCCCGACTTTGGCAACCATGGCTCCTACGAGCCTGACTGGCCCGGCTTCACGCTTGACCTCACCTGGGGTGGCACCATCAAGACCGCCAAGGTCAATCCCGATGGCACCACCGTGCTGCGTCTGTACTACACGGCAAACGAGACCACCTCGTTCACCGTGCACAGCAAGCTGGTCTACGAGGACGGCACCATCGTCGACTACGATGACTACATCCACGGCACCACGCCCGATGGCGTCATCCACGACGATTGGGGCGGTATCACCGACACCGAGATGTCGCTCATGGTCAAGATCGGCGACGAGTGGATGCTGCTTGATGGCTCCACGCCCGAGACGACGGCCGTCAAGGGGCATCAGGCTCCTGTTATCGTGCCGGCTGGCTACGAATGGGATAACAGCCGCATCGATCAGATGCGCGGCATCGTCAAGGGCGATGGCAGCCTCGAGCTCACCGTGTACTTCAAGCCGGAGCACAACGGCACCAGCTACTCGGTCGAGTACTGGACCGTCGATGGCATGAACAACCTCACCCGCGTCCATACCGACGTCTTCGACATGCAGACCGCCGGCGATCCGGCCGATGCCGAGACCGACCAGTCCAAGCTTGCTCCCGACGTCTACGCGCGCCTCATGGGCTACGAGTTCACCATGGACACGATGGACGTCACCTACGAGGGCAACCACGTGCTCGTGAAGTCGGTCATCCATGCCGACCACATCGCCGGTGACGGCTCCACGACCCTGCGCGTCTACTACAAGGCGCTGCCGCGCACCCTGCACTACGTCACCGGCACCGGTACGGTGTGGAGCGACGGTGGCACCGACGACAGCCATGACCTGGCGCTTGCCACCGGCACGCAGACCAGCCTCATCAAGGGCGGCGTCTCGCGTCCGGGCTACGAGTTCAAGGGCTGGTCGCTTGAGAACTACGGCCTGCTCACCACGGGTACCGCCTCCATCAACGAGGCCCAGCGCATGGCCGACAACGGCCTCATCATCACCGACGATCCCTGGACCGTCATCACGAGCAACGACCCCGTGATCAACCTCTACGCCGTGTGGAGCGCACTGCCCACCACCTACGACGTCGAGGTCTGGGTCGTCAACGGCGACAACTCCATCGAGCACTACACCACCTACGACCTCGTCGGCGTGACCGGCACCACGGGCAACACCGTGGACTTCACCGACCCGACGGCTCCGTTCGAGAGCTGGGGCGTCAACGACGACGAGAAGCTCATGCTCGGCGAGGACTTCGTCATCAACGTCCCGGGCTTCCTGTTCATGAAGAACGGCTACACGCCCACTCCGGGCCAGGCGACCGTCGGCGGCGTGACCGCACCGGCATCGAGCGTCTACTCCGCGCAGATCGACGCCACGGGCACCAAGCTCATCCTGTTCTTCAACGCCACCGAGGTCGAGTACACCGTGCGTATCCAGAAGATGCTCTCCAACGGCACCGTCTACGACGCCTCCACCGATACCGTCAAGGCCAACGCCGGCTCCTGGGCCCATGCCGTGGCAACGCTGCCCGGCCCGGGTGATGCCGGCTTCGACGCGACGGCAAGCTACTACGTCGTCACCGATAACATGCCGGGCTTCGAGCTCGTGTGGGATCTCTCGCCGATCGTGTCGACCCGTATCAAGGGCGACGGCACGAGCGAGCTCGTCATCATGTTCCGCGCCAAGGACTACGCGCTCACCTATGACTTCATGACGCCGGATGCCTACTGGACGAGCAACGACCTCAACCGCGATGGCATCAACATGGCCAAGGTCCACTCCGAGGACGTCATCACGCTGCCGAGCAACGCGGCCGTGACCCGCGAGGGCTACGAGCTCCTCGGCTGGGCCACGAGCGCCGCCGATGCCGCCGCGGGCATCTTCGATCCCAACGCCGCTGCCGGTTCCAAGACCTACGTCACGCCGGCAAGCGACGTCGACGTTGTCCTCTACGCCGTGTGGCGCGCCATCGAGGTGCCCTACACCGTCGAGGTCTACACCGTGACGGCCGATGGCACCGAGAAGCGCCGTAAGGACCTCGAGCAGCTGTGGCTGTTCGCCGACGAGTTGGGCGAGACCCTGCTCAAGGCCCCGACGGACTCCCTCGTGGGCTTCGACAAGAACTCCCCGGCACCGGCTGGCCTGCTCACCGCCCCGACCTTCACGGGTTACACCTTCTATCCCGAGTACGCCAAGGCCATCAACACCGGCATCGTCAAGGGTAGCGGCGACCTCAAGCTCAAGCTCTACTACACGCCCAACCAGTACGGCTCCAACTTCGTCGTCGAGTACTGGTACTGGAGCCCGGAGGGCATGCCCACCAAGTTCGACGAGAACACCGTTCCCTCCGAGCGTGTCTGGGGTACCGCCGGCTTTGTGGCAAACGCCAACAAGAACGGCGCGCCCACCTACATTGATGCCTCCGGCAACCTCGTGGGCCCGGCCGATGCCAACGGCCACATCCACGGCGACGAGTCCGATGGCCGCAACTCCCTGAGCTACCTGGTCAAGAACATCGACGGCTATATGTTCCAGGCCACGAAGACCTGGGTCTACTCGCAGAAGTCCGCCGACTCCGACTCGTTCATCTACAGCTACCTGGGCATCGACGGCGCCATCAAGCAGACGACGATCAAGTACGGTACGGTCTACGGCACCCATGCCACCGGTACCATCCAGGGCGACAACACCCTCGTGCTCTACCTGTTCTACGAGCCCGTCGAGCGCAACCTGACCTTCCATCCCGAGCCGGGCGGCTGGTTTGGCGGCAGCGACAAGTTCTCGACCAACAGCTCGACGATTCACTACGTCACGGGCCAGAAGGTTCCCGTGCCGGCGGCCAAGGACGTGGACCGCAAGGGCTATGACCTCATCGGCTGGACCACCGTGGCCGGCGGCACCACGCCCGAGTACGTGGCCGGTACCGAAACCGCCAACTACGTCGTGACGCTCGCCCCCGACCAGCACCTCTACGCGGTCTACGCGGTGCGCAACGACACCAAGTACACCGTCGAGCACTATCGCGTCGGCGTCGTGCTCAACCCCAACGGCACCATCAAGCACGTCATCAACGTCGAGGATACGCCCATCTACACCACCACGCAGATTGGCACCACCGAGGCCACGGGCACGGGGCTCCCGCTTACCGGCGGCACCGATTACCCCGACCTCATCGGCTACAACTACTACGTGGGCTTCAACCAGTACGGCGACCTGGTCCACGCCGACGGCAGCAAGGTCGATCCGGCCATCGTCGAGCTTTTGAGCGACACGATTATGGGTGACGGCTCCACGACGCTGCGCCTGTACTACGTCGCCACCCCCGTGAGCTACACCATCGAGTACTGGACGGTTTCCGGTTCCGGCGTGGCCACCAAGTACGGCGAGCGCACGGACCGCGAGGGCATCGCCGGCACCTGGGCCAAGGCCGACGCCGAGTACATGCCGGGCACCACGACCTCCTTCCTGGATTACTTCACCTACGCCGCGGATGGCAGCCAACCCATCCTCACGCTCACCCACGATGCCTTTGACATGGTCATCCCGGGTTACACGTACACGCCCGACACCATCTCCCTGGGTGGCATGACCTACCGCAGCGACGCGTACAAGAAGGTCAACGGTGACGGCTCCACGGTCATCAAGCTCTACTACATGCCCAAGGAGTACACGCTCAACCTGAGCCTCAAGCTCGGCGCAAGCGACGCGCATTGGAACCTCAACTACAACGGTGGTGGCGCGGAGTTCCTGCGCAACATCGATGCCAACGACATCGCCGGCCGCGTCGTGCGCTCCAAGGAAGACATCTTCCTGCCGAGCACCGCGATCGCCAGCCGTGACGGCTACCTGCTCAAGGGCTGGTACGTCGGCGTCGAGGGCGTCACCCTCAAGGGCCAGGCCTCCATCGACTTCTACAACGACCTCGCCACGAGGATCGACCAGCTGCGCGCCGACAGCGAGTTCGGCGGCGAGCTCACGGGCTGGGAGTACACGACACCGGACAGCGACATCAACATCACGCTGTACGCCGTGTGGGTCGCCCAGAACTCGCACTTCTCCATCGAGCACTACAAGGTCATCGACGGCAACGTGCCCGCCAACCCGGCCTACGTCGACACCAATCCCAACTACCAGTACGCCACGGGCGATCAGGTGACGCTTTCCGAGGTCACCAGGCTGTGGGGTAGCCCCATCGTCGACACCACCGCGACCTTCAGCGACGGCGGCACGATCTACGACTTCCGCGGCTACACCTTTGACGCCACGGATGCCCTGGGCGTGGCCGTGTGGACCGCCGAGGTCCTGGGCGACGGCTCCACGGTGCTCAAGCTCTACTACACCTCCAACACCGACACCGACTACGTGCTCGAGCATTACCTCGTCACCGGTGCCGGCACCATCAAGGGCGACGCTCCGATTTACGTCGAGCATCTCGAGGGCCTCACCGACACGATGATCGTGCTGGCCGACAAGGAGCACTCGCAGGCGCTGTACACCGACCCGACCACAGGCAAGGTCTACGACTTCCGCGGCTACGTCTTCCGTCCGCGCAGCGACGGCCCGTATCGCCTGGTCAACGGCAAGTACGTGCAGACCGATGCCGATGCGACGATCCTGGGTAGCGGCGAGCGCGTGCTCAAGCTCTACTACCTGGCCCAGACCGTGCACCTGCAGCTCGAGCTCGGCACCGCCGACAACGACCCGGCCGACGGCGTCACCGACGCGCACTGGCTCAACGCCGGCCGTGACATCTCCGGCAACAAGCTCGCCGACAGCATCATCACGCTGCCGACGGCCGATGCCGCCATCAGGCCCGGCTACGAGCTGGTCGGCTGGTACATCAGCGACCTGGGCTCCAACGAGGAGGGCAAGCGCTCGGTCGAGATCGCCAACGAGATCATGGGCTACCACCAGCTCGACACCACGGGTGCCAACAACGTCTTCGTGCCGGTGGGCGCGAGCTACACCGTGCCGCAGATCGGTGCGACCCTCTACGCCGTGTGGCGCGCCAAGGAAATCGAGTACGAGGTCGAGCGTTGGCAGATCGTCGGCAGCAACATCGCCGCCGTCAAGATCGACACCGTCATCCGCACGGGCTACACCGGTGACTTCGCCCATGGCAGCTTCGATGGCAACGACGAGACCGTGCCGCTGGGCTACCACCTGATGGGCACCGACCCGGCCGACCCGACGAGCGTCACCATCAAGGGCGTCACCTACGAGAACCTCAACGCCGTCGATGGCGTGAACAAGATCACGGCCAACCCCGTCGGTCCCAGGATCGTCCACGTCTTCCTGGCCAACGACGGTACCGAGTTCTACGTCGAGCACTACCTGGTCGACGGCTCCGGCGAGCTCGTCAAGGGCACCGCCGGCGTGGACTACGTCCTGCGCGAGCTCTCCAGCGGCAAGACCGGCGATATCGTCAACGCCGACAGCTGGGTGCGCCCGCTCGTCACCGACGACGGCAACAACTACATCTTCACCGGCTACGACTTCTTCAAGGACTATCGTTACCCGGCCGACCCGAGCGTCTACGAGATCTACGAGGGTTCCATCAGCGCCGACCCGGATGCTCCGCTGATCCTGCGCCTCTACTACGGCGCGGCCATCCAGCACCTCGACTTCTACATCGGCGACGTTGACTTCGACATGGACGGCAACCCGGATGCCGAGTGGCTCATCGACAAGCCCGAGGCCGACTACCGCACCGGCACCAAGCTGACGCTGCCGGTGGGCGCCAGCGCCCAACGCCCGGGCTACACGCTCGTGGGCTGGTACGAGGCCCCGACGGCGGGCGATGGCGAGGCCGTCTCCAACCTCGTCGGCACCCTGGCCCGCGACTGGCACGACACCTACATCTCGGCCGACTTCTTCCATCCCGTCGGCAGCGAGTGGCGCATGGCCAACCATGACACGGTCCTGTACGCCGTGTGGCGCGCCAACAACGACACCGAGTACACCGTCGAGGTCTGGGTCATCCAGGGCGACGGCACCGAGGACCACCTGCCGCAGTACGACGTGAACGCCAAGGGCATCACGGGCGACAAGGTCGTCCATGGTGACGACGTGACCACGCCGGCCAATCCGTATGCCGTGCGCAACCCGAACAACGGCACGCGCGAGTCGCTGGCCGGTGACCCGTACAACTACGACATCAAGAACGTGTGGGGCTACACCTACGACGCGACCCGCACCGGCACCGAGGGCGTCGGCTACGTGAGCGCCGAGAAGAGCGCCAACGGCAAGCTCGTCCTCAAGGTCTGGTACCGCGCCGTCGAGAACGGCACGACCTTCTTCGTCCAGAACTGGTACGTGCCCGTTGACTCGCAGGGCAAGAAGCTCACGCCGCTCAAGGCCGGCGATACCATCACGCAGTACGGCACGGCCGGCTCCTACGTGCGCGTCGACGCCGATCCGGCCCTTGTCGGCACCGGCAACGGCACGCAGCCCCTGCCGTTCCTCTACGCCTACGTCACCAACATCGACGGCTACGAGTACAATCCGAACTTCAACTACAAGCTCCCCGAGGGCTCCGTTGACGCCGTCACCTTCATGACGATTCACACCGGTCGCATCATCGGCCATGAGAACCCGAGCAAGATCGACGACGGTGGCCTGGTGCTCTACCTCTTCTACGAGGTGAAGTACTTCACGCTCACCATCGACCCGGCTGGCGGTGTCTTTGCCGATGACGGCTCGACCGCCTCGCGCTCCGAGCTCCTGGCTCCGGGCCACAGCACCAAGCTGCCCGGCACCACGCAGGTGAGCCGCACGGGCTTCGAGCTCACCGGCTGGACCGATGGCGTCAACACCTATCCGCTGGGCACCGGCGGCAACGGCCCGCTGTTCGTGATGCCCGGCAACGACGTGACCGTCACGGCCGTCTGGGAGGCCCTGCCCGTGGCCTACGAGGTCTACCACTTCAAGGTGCATCATGACGGCACCCTGGACCTCGCATGCGTCGACAGGTACCAGAAGAAGGCCGGCACCACCGCCACGGTGGCCGACCGCGGCACCGACCCGCAGCCCGACGTCGAGACCCATGTGGACGTCAACGGCGTGGTCAACGGAACCTTCACGAGCGTCAACGCGCTCACGACGCTCAACTACACGAGCCCGGCGACGCAATCGCTGTGGATGGGCTACGCGCACTTCTTCCCGGGTGGCACCTACCACTGGGATGGCGACGCGCGCCTGGCGGCCGGCGACTACTCCATGGTCGAGCAGGCCGTGGTCATGCCCGATGGCTCCACCAAGCTCTTCGTCTTCTACGATGCACAGCTCGTCGAGTACAAGGTCATCCGCTACAAGGTGACCGGTGACGGCAATCGCGTCCAGATCGACACCGACCCGATCATCTACCAGGGCTACACCGACAACACGGCCTTTGCCGATGGCAACTACCACGGCGCCGCAAACGCGGGCGTTTCGGCTGGCGACCTGTCCATCGAGTACCAGTTCGCCGACACCGACGTGCCCGGCTACACCTACCGCGAGCAGGACGCCCCGAGCGCCTTCCCCTACAACGGCGCCTGGAACAGCAAGGCCCATGGCAAGATCGTCGGCGACCAGAGCCGCCAGCTCACGCTGTACCTCTACTACGAGGCCGATGAGCACACCGTGACCCTCAAGCTGCACGAGCCCGTCAATGCCGAGACCTTCGGCACCTTCAAGCCGGACGTCAACTGGACCTTCGTGGACGAGTACACGCTGCAGCGCACCTACCGCACCGAGACCACCACCGTCTCGCTGCCGGCCGACCTGTTCGACCCGAGCACGCACCGCCACAACGTGTCGCGTGCCAACCCGTTCCGCAGCGGCTACGAGCTCGTGGGCTGGTCGACCTCGATGGCCGGCTCGAACCTCTTTGGCAAGGACTCCGTCGACATGGCGGCCATCATGCGCGGCTACGTCCATGACTTCAACGACCCGAGCCTGGCCGGCGCCGACTTCACCGACGGCACCGCCCAGTTCTTCGTCGACGACGCCCTCAAGATCGTGACCCCGGCCACTGACCTGGTCCTGTGGGCCGTGTGGTCTGCCGACCTCAACACCACCTTCACGGTGAACCGCTACAAGGTCACCGGCAACGGCGACATCGTGCTCGACGGCACCGAGGTGTTCGAGGGCTACACCGATGCCACCGTCATCGCCGACCAGAACTACGTCGAGCGCGTGCTGCGCCAGCCCGTGACCAACACCGACCTGCTGTCCTACGTCTACGGCGACCGTCCCATCACGGGCTACAGCTACCATCGCATCATTCCCGATACGATTACGCTGCCCAACGGCATGGTCATCGCCGTTCCCGGTGCGGGCACCACGTCCAGCTACATGGGCCGCATCGCCGCCGATGGCAGCCTCGTGCTCGACCTCTACTACGCTCCGTTCGAGGTCGTGGAGCCGGGCGATCCCGATCCCAACCCGGATCCCAACCCGAACCCGGATCCCAACCCGACCGATCCCGATCCGGACAACCCCGATCCGGACGATCCCAACGAGCCCGATCCCAACGATCCGGACGATCCCAACCCGCGCCCGGTGCCCGATCCCGATCCCAACAGGCCCGATCCGCCCACGCCTCCGGGACCTGACGATCCGGACCCGTACCCGGTCGATCCCGATATCCCCGATCCGGATATCCCCTCGCTGCACACCCTGATCTACCGCACCGGTCCCGCCGGCAAGTGGGTCAACGGCGAGTGGGTCACGAGCCCGCAGGAGAACAAGGTCTACTACTACTTCACCGAGCAGACCATCGATGTCATGCAGTTCATCCCCGAGCGCCCGGGCTACGAGGTGCTGGGCTGGTCCACCGACCGTACCGGCTCGACCACCTACGGCAGCGATAACCGCACCGCCGCCGAGCAGATCGCCGGCACGGACGCGACCGATCCGTTCAACCACATCGATCCGGGTGTCCGCACCATCACCGGCTACGGCAAGGACATGTTCGGCGACAAGGAGAAGAACCCGAACCTGAACCTCATCGACGGCACTGCCCACTACTACTGGGCCAAGGGTGACGCTGACGTGGTCATGCCCGCCGGCCCGGTGGTCGTCTACGCCGTCTACTACGCGCTTGACGACTACGCCACCTACACGGTCGACCACTGGCGCATCGACGGCAACGGCGAGCTCATCGAGCGCGTGACCGAGACGATCAACTGCATCACCGACGAGGTCGTGTACGCCATCGACCGCCTGGGCGACCAGGTCAAGATCGACAACTACACGGCCATGAAGAAGCCGTTCACCAAGGATGACAAGTTCATCGGCTACACCATCGCCGACGATGCGGCCACCGTGACCTACAAGCCCAACCTCTGGACGACCCTGGACCACAACGTGCGCAGCGGCCGCGCCAAGGCCGACAGCAGCCTCACGCTGTCGCTGTTCTACACGGCCGACCCGATCAAGGTCTACTTCGACCTGGGTACTTACGGCAAGATGACCCTGACCGACGGCACCGTGATCACGGGCGACAGCTACTACATCGAGGTGCTCACCGGCCAGCGCGTCCAGCTTACTCCGTACTCTGATGGCGTAGAGCGTCCGGGCTACGATCTTGATGGCTGGACGACGCTCAAGACCGTCGACGGCAACCTCGTCGTTGATGCCAAGGGCAGCACTGCTGCCGACATCATGGATTACTTGTTGGATAATGACCTGCTCATTGCCAGCACGGGCTTCTGGACTGCTGGCAATACCGACATGGTGCTTCATGCCGCCTGGTATCCCGAGACGGTTCGCGTGAGGTTCGTCGAGGGCGGCACCGGCGATGTTGTCACCACCGGCCCTGTCCCCGGATCTGGTACTCGCTACTTCGTCGATGACGAGGTCACGCCGCCGGGCACCACGACCTACGATCGTCCCGGTTACCGCCTGCGCGGTTGGTACTACACCTCCGAGGTGAATGTTGAGGGTACCATGGTCAACGTCGGTACCTCCGAGGGCGCGCTTTCGGTGCGTGCCGCCGATATCGCCGCCGCAGACATGGTGAAGTACATCGATGATCAGATTAACGGCAACCACTTCACGCGTTGCAATGGTACGTTGTGTGATCCGTTCATCATTCCGGCTGGTCACATTACGAATACCATCTACCTGTACGCCGTGTGGCAGGCCGACAATACGACCGAGTACACGGTTGAGTACTATAAGGTCGATGGCAACGGCCTGCTCCAGGACGTCGTGTCTCTCAAGGCCCATGGCGTGACCGGCGAGACGGTGACCATCGTCGACCCGAACAGCGCCGCCTACAACCCGAGCGTCTACGAGGGCCGTCTCGAGCCGTGGAAGAACGCATTCGAGGGCTACGAGGCCCAGTACACGACGCCCGTTGACTATGACATCGATGGCCGCGCTGGCATGACGCCGATTCCGGTTCCTGGCGCCTCCATCTCGGCTGCTTCGAGCTTTGCCGACTTCTACGGCCCGTTTGCCTTCAGCTACTCCATCCTGTCGAGCCCGACGGGCATCATCACCGCTGACGGCAACCTGAAGCTCACGCTGTTCTACAGCGCAAAGCCCTCGCAGATCCTACTCGACCTGGGCGACGGCTCGAATACGACCGGCACCTGGGCCACGGGTGCGCAGGTGGCCTACGACCACTTCACCAACCCCGGCGTGTCCGATGGCGTGAAGGTGTACCTGCCGGGCGCCAACGAACTCGTGCGCGAGGGCTACGAGTTCAAGGGTTGGTCCACCAACATGGCCGCCCTGCGCGATACGGCCAACGGCAATGCCCTGCTCACCGGCAAGGCGTCGGTGGATGCGGCGGCCACGTGGGTTGGCTTGACCTCGAGCACGGACAAGGTGCCCGACTACATCGCCCCGGGTGACACCTTCATCATGCCGGGTCATGGCGTGACGTTGTACGCCATCTGGGAGGCCAAGGAAGTTGAGTACCAGGTCGTGCGCTACGTCATCGACGGCAACGGCAACCGCACCGTCCATGACGTGACCATCCACACCGGCTGGACCGACGAGATCGCCGTGGCCGAGGATGGCGACGAGACCGATGCCTTCACCTACACCAACACCGACAACAAGCCCATCGACGGCTACCGCTACTTCCTCGCAGCTGACGGTGACGTGTACTACCCGCTGCCCAACGGCTCCAACGTGACCTGGCTCGACGATAGCGGCAACACCGTGCAGTCCACCGCCAACGGCGCGATCCTGGGCCATGGCGGCCTGGACGTGGCCGATGCCGATGGCATCTGGAGCGTCGTCGATGGCCAGATCCTCACGCTCACGCTCTACTACGTGCCCCGCGCCTACATCCTCAACCTGGATCTGGGTGCCGGCACGTGGCAGGACGCGGGTGGCAACGACACCTCGGCAACCGACCCGTCGGGCACGTACCTGACCGGCACCATCATCGACCTGCCCTACGACCAGAGCTACGGCGGCACCGTGAGCATGATCGCCGACGGCATCCCCTACGCGCTGCAGGGCTGGGCCTACGACGATGGCCGCACCGAACCGTTCACCCTGACGCTGTCCGACGGCAGCCAGGCCAACCTGACCCTGAGCCAGCTGCTCGACCGTGCCAAGACGGCTGCCAAGCTCGACAACTTCGTGTACCTCAAGGCCATCGAGGACGCCGGTTTGCTCATCAAGTCCGATGCCACGCACATGACCGGCCAGTTCACCATGCCGGGCCATGACACGACGCTCGTGGCCGTCTGGTCGCTGTCGGTGCAGAAGCTGACCTTCGACCCGAGCGGCTATGCCGACATCAACGACCCGAGCTTCGTCATTCTCGATCCGAACGATCCCAGCAAGACCCTGACCTCGCTGTATCACATGTACTACAACAGCGATGGCACGGTTGACGAGACCCAGGATGATTCGGCCAAGGCCCTGGGCGAGTGGAACACGACGGACAAGAACCCGAAGCCGGAGTGGGGCTTTGATCCCGGCACGCAACACAACATTGCAGAGCTCGTGACGCTGCCGTCGCCTGACATGGTCTATCGCACGGGCTACATGCTCATCGGTTGGTCGACCAAGTTTGATGCCACGCAACCCGATCCGGGCCTGGCCTACATCGACGAGGACGGCGACGGCATTCCCGAGAAGGCTCCCACCAACTGGACCATGCCGGCCGAGGAGACCACGCTGCACGCCGTATGGAGCCCCAAGCGTGTCGAGCTCATCTACGAGCCCGATGACGCCGAGAGGCTGGTTATTCCGCCGGCGCCGACCCTGGGCTACACCGACTGCGTCGCGTCCATCACCGAGGAGATTCCCGTGCGCCCGGGCTACACCTTCGTGGGTTGGGCCAATGCCTCTGGCAGCGAAAAACCCGACTACGTTGCGAAGGACAGCTACGAGCTGGATCCGCCCATCGTCACCCAGATTCCGTCGGGTTCCGGCGACGGCAGCATGGTCAACAAGGAGACTAACCCGAACATTGTCTATGGTGTTTGGAAGGCAAATAAGGTGATACTTGAGTATTGGGGCCTGACGGAGGCTTCAGATGAGGCTGGTATCGGCGAAGTCATGCTTAAATCCATTGAGGTTGAGCTCACTGACTATTTTGACGCTTCCTTCGACCAGAATAGCGACCTTGATGAAAACGGTAATCTGTATACCGACAATGACTACCTTGCCTATTATGTTACGGGTTGGTATGACGGTGCCTACAATGATTACGTGTACGACACTATGACCATTCAGGAGGTTGCCGATCAGGGCGATTGGAATGGCGTAGATCATATCAAGGTCTACTCCGAGCTTGATCTTCGAATTTTTGATGTGTATTACGATACGGGCGGTCTTTATGAGGATCCCGAGCTAATGCAAGTAACGTGGTATGACCCCGCAATCAATGTTGCCTATACTTGGCAGGGCTATAACTTCTATGGATATATGGATGATCAGGGCTATGATGTTCCTCTCGATATGATGCTTGGTGATTTGCTCAGGGACCAGCTGAAGACTCCCCTCGTCACGGAGGTGTGGATTTACGCATACTGGGATCCGTACCTATACAATGTAGAGTTCATTTTCGAGCACGATACTTCTTTCAATGAGATTGTCGGCGTCACCTTTGATCAAGAGATTGAGCTTCTTACGGATAGTCTGGGCTTTGACTATCCCGGTTATGATTTTGTCGGATGGTATACGCAGCCTAACGGAATGGGCGATAAGGTAATTGATAGGACGCTCTATGGCGCTCTCGTTCCCGATGAGTTGACTGACTATCTGCCTTTCTACGCCTATTTCGTTCCCTCTGCCGGCACCTCGAGCTCACCAGCTGAAGGCGCTGATGACATCGCCAACTCCACGGGCGGCAACGGCCCCATCATGAGCCCGACGGGTTCCGATGACGTGACCGATGAGCTACCAGGTAACGTCTCCCTCGTCGTCGATGACGTGCTCTCCAGCGTGAGGCTGCCGCAGCTCACCGGCACCAGCACCATCGGCGTCGTGGAGGCCAGCCGTGCGCTTATGGGCGCCGAGGCCATGGTCGCCACCTACGCCGCTCCCACCGTAGCCGTCTACGAGGTCGCCGGCGAGTCCCAGTCCCTGCGCACCGGCGCGGGCAACGTGACCACCGTCTCCCGCATGGCCACGAACAACAGCTACGGCACGAACACCGCTCAGGTCAGCGTTCTTTCCGCCATTACCGATAGCATTCTCACGGAGGCATCGCAGGTCAGGATCGCGACTCCCGTCGCCGATCAGATCTCTGCCTCGGTCCACGCGGCAAACGCTGGAGTCGCCTCACTCACCGGCACTGTGTGCAGCGGCTCCAGCGTCCCCGCATTCCCGACCTCCATCGCCACTAGCATGGCTCCCGTGGCCGTCGTTCCCGCCACCACCCGCCGCGAGGTGTAACGGGACAAATGAACAGGTCATTTGTCCCACTTGTGTAGCGCCCCACGTTGTCATTTCGACCGGAGGCGCGCAGCGCCGTAGTGGAGAAATCTCCGGTGTGAGATTTCTCGACTCCGCTCACTTCGTTCGCTCCGCTCGAAATGACAGGCGGGGACGAAGGGGCGTAATCACGTCCCGTCTCGCTCCGAAATCATTCTGCTTCATGTCCGAAGTCGCTCCGGGAAGACCCGGAGATTCGACCACGCGCGCTCGGCGATTCTGTTAGATGCGAGGGGTAGGGTGGGGGAGAGGAGCGGTTGGCACGCATGGTACCAATCGCGTATGGCTGACGCGCCGGAGACGACCTTGGTAAGGATGCATTATATATGTATAATATACACATCATATATACTGACGGTTACGTTGACTTCGAATGGGACGCTCGCAAGGCCGACGCGAATTTCGCCAAGCATGGTGTGAGCTTTGAGTCGGCTTCCGATGCGTTCTCGGATCCGTACGCTCGCATCGTGCCGGATACGAGACATTTAGACCATGAGGAGAGGTTCTTTCTCATGGGTATGGACCTGAGGGCGCGCGTGCTCACGGTGTGTCACTGCATGAGAGATAGCGGGTCGAGGGTCAGGATAATTTCGGCCAGGAAGGCGACGACGGCCGAGGAACGGCAGTATTGGAGGTACCGTAATGAGTGATATGACAGAGAATGCGGACATGCCCGCCGAGATCGACTTCTCGGACAGCCTTCCGAACCCCTATGCCGGCAAGACACGCCGTCGGGTGACCATCAACATCGACAGCGACACCATCGACTACTTCAAGGCCGAGGCGCAGCGTACGGGCGTGCCCTACCAGACCATCATCAACATGTACCTTGCGCAGTGTCGCGACGAGGGCAAGCACCTTGCGTTCTCGTAACGGACAGAACCAAGAAGCGCCTTCTTGTTCGACCTGTCAAGCGCATTGTCTTCATCGGTAAAAACGCGAGGCAATTGACGCGATGCAGAATGTTTGAGAACATAATTGCACGTAGAAAAACCGCAAGGTTTTGTAAGGGCCGGTCCTGCTGGGACTGGCTCTAGTTTTTCGCACGGAGGCACCCGTCTCGCTCGAAATGGCAAGATGCCGCATCTCACTCCGAAATCATTTGGCTTCATGTCCGAGATCGCTCCGGGAAATCCCGGAGATTCGACCACGCGCGCTCGGCGATTCTGTTAGATGCGAGGGATAGGGTAATTGATGCCAGTGATGACAGTGGAGGTATCCGAATCCGCTTTTATACCTCCAATAGATACCTATTAGAGGTATAATATATATCAGAAAGGCGTTCTGCATGAACTTCGAATACGACCCTGCCAAGAGCGCATCAAACGAAGAGAAACACGGTATCAACTTCGAGGAGGCCCAGAGGCTCTGGGAGGACCCGGAGATGATTACGATGCGAGTCGATCGCAAGGGGGAGTTTCGCAAGATGCTGATCGCGCGGTATGCGGGCTGCTGTTGGTCGGCCATTTATACCATACGGCCGGACAACACCAGAATTATTTCCGTTAGAAGGTCGACGGGGAAGGAGGTCTCGTTCTATGACAGAAAGCGCAATGAATAACATGGGCATCGACGAGTACTTCGACAATGGGGGAGATATGACCCCGTTTATCGAGGAAGACTCCGTTAAGTTTCCTAACCGGGACGATAAGGCGCGCAAGATTAACATCAACATGCCCGAGTGGATGATCGACGAGCTTGACGCTACGGCGCGTCACTTCGCCACGACGCGCCAGGGTGTCATCAACATGTGGATAGGGGAGCGCCTGGCCGCCGAGCGAGTATCCGAACGAGGCTATGCGGACTCAAATGGCAGAGCACATGACGGCATCGGTTAGAAGACGAGATTTCTCGACTCCGCTCACTCCGTTCGCTGCGCTCGAAATGACGGGGGGCCACTTTGCCCCGCTCGAAATGACAGGGGATTCGCTTCGGTCGCTTCGCCCGTGGTGCCGCATATCACCCCGAAGTCATTTGGCTTCATGTCCGAGATCGCTCCGGGAAGACCCGGAGATTCGACCACGCGCGCTCGGCGATTCTGTTAGAAGCGAGGGGTAGGGTAGGAGAGGTTAGTTTCTTCAGTTCGTGATCTAATAAAGTAGTATAATAAAGTAGTAGAAAATAGAGGAACCCATGGACGGCTTGGAGATTCATCCTCGTGTGTTTGCACGTCATCCTGAACTCTCCAAAGAGGATGTCGTCGCCGCATGGAGCAACGTATATTACGAGGCAGTACGACCGGATAGCCCGAGCTTTCCGGAATACCTGTGGATTGGGAGAGATGCACATCAGCGCGACATTGAAATGGTTGGCGCGAGGACGGAGACGGGATGGCTTGTCTATCATGCGAACACGCCGCTGTCCAGACGAACGCGTGTCGAGGTTGAGAAGGCGAGGAGGCGCGGGCGATGACTGAGCGTAAACTTGCAAATGGATACGTCTTAAGTGACGAGGAGATTGAGTCGAGGGTACGTGAATGGGAGGATGGCACGTGGAAGGGAAGTCTTGTCGAGCTTCGTGTGGGCAGGCCCAGGCTTTCTGACGAGCCAAATGCCAATTTATCGTTCAAGTGTCCTGAGTCGGGTGCGCAGATGATTGAGCAAGCCGCCAAGGCATCAGGCATGAAGAAATCCGCGTTCATGCGCGATGCGGCCTTGGAGAAGGCCGCGCTTGTCTTGGCAAAGGCGATCTGAGACAAGGCCGAGGGCATCTTCTAGCGCCTTCGTTGCTTTCTGACCTGTGTGTTTGTATACTGTAATACGTCATACAGATTGGAGGCGAAATGGAAAGCGCACTGGTAAGCGCGCGGGTTCCCAAGGCAAAGAAGGAAGCTGCTGCCGCCATTCTCGCCTCGCTGGGTGCCACGGCGTCAGAGCTCGTGAACAACGCCTATGATTTCCTCCTTGCCGAGGGGCGTCTGCCCGGGGCGACAGCTGAGCAACCTTTCAAACAAGAGGCTTTCGAGAAGTTCGTGCAGCAGAGCACGCTTGCCATCGATTGGGGCGATGACGCTGCAGATGGCGACTACAAGCGTCTCATTGCTGATCAAAGGGCGGCGAGTTATGAATCTCTTGCTTGATACCTGCGTCGTCATTGACTATCTGGGCCGCAAAGAGCCTTTCTGCACCGAAGCAGAGCGTGTGATGGCAGCCGGATTTTTCGGGGATGCAAGGCTATGGATTGCGGGCCAGACGATAAACGACGCATTTTATGTGCTCGGCAAATATCTAGGGCCTCGTAGGGTCCAGGCCGCCCTGGAGACGCTGTTGCAAGTTGTGACTCCCGTCGCGTTGTCTCCGACCGATTATACAAACGCGCTGCGTCTTGGCTGGGACGATCTCGAGGATTGTCTCGTGGCGTTATGCGCGCAGAGCGCCCGCGCTGATTATCTTGTCACGCGGGACACCAAGGGATTCTCCCGTTCGCTCGTGCCGGTAGTTTCGCCAAGCGAATGGCTCGCGCTTATGGAGCAGCGGCATGCTCTGTGTTTCGAGGGAGTCGGGGTATAAACAAAAGGGGCCGCCGAAGCGACCCCTTGCCTGTGCCAGTACCGTGCGTGCAGCCAATCGCTGCCTACGACGCTAGAGCGTGTAGTGCTCCTTGCCTTCGAAGACGTCCATGGCCTCCTCGACATCGTAATCGCCGAGCGTGATGGCGCTGATGGCCTGCGTAAGACGCACGGCCTCGTCGAGCGAGCGCATGTGGATGTTGCGGCCGGTGGCGTTGCCAACAGCACCGCCGACGTGAATCTGGTCGTAGAGGCTCGAGAGGAACTCGCGGGCATCGGCCTTGGAGCCGCCTGCGCACACGAGACCCGTGCGGCCGGCAGCGCGGCTTGCGATGGCCAGGAGCTCGGCACTCGTCTTACCGTCGGCAGCGGCCGGCGGGTTGACCTTGACGAAGTCCGCGCCCAGGCACAGCGCCACACCCGCGGCGCCGGCGATGAGGTCCGCGGCCTTCTCGTCCGTCACGGCCTCGCCGCGCGGATAGATCCACAGGACGACGAGCAGACCCTCGGCATGCGCCTCGGCGATGAGCTCACCTGCCTCGGCCAGCATGTTGGCCTCGAACTCGCTACCCAGGTAGATGGTGTAGCCCAGGCCGACGATGTTGACGCCAGCCTCGCGCATCGCGAGCACGGCCTCGAGGTCGTAGAGCTGCGGGGAGTAGGGGTCCTGCTGGGCGGTCTTGACCAGGTTGGTCTTGGAGTTCATCTTGACCAGGTAGTTGATGTTGGGATAGTCGCGCGCGTACTGGGCGATGAGGCCGCGCTGGCCGGCAAGCACGCCAATCGTGCCCTGGTCGCCAATCTGGAAGAGATGCTCGGGGTCACCATCGGCCGGATCGATGCCCTCGCCGTGGAAGTCCTTGTTGAGGTGCTCGATCTTCTGGTCGCAGGCAAAGAGCATGAGACGGCCGGTGCCGCGCGTGGCGGCCATGTAGTTATCGAGGTAGAGCTCGACGGCCTCTGGCATGACGTCAGCGGGAACGCGCACGTCCTCACGGGTAATCTGGGGCATCGTGGTAATCCTTTCGTTTTTGGCGAGGCGCCCATGTGTCTGGGGCGCGTCGCTTCAATGCATTGCCCATCATTGTACCGCGAGAGCGGGGTAATATGTGCTCATTTTGGTGCCGGAAGTGAAATGTTCGCACGCCGCGCCGCACCTGCGCTCATGGTATCCTTGGGGGCAGACGTACCGAGCCAAGGGAGCGGCATATGCGCATTGCGGTTGCACAGGTAAACCCCCGTGTCGGCGATCTGTCCGGCAACATGAGCAAGATGCTCGATTACGCGCGGCAGGCAGCGCACGCGCACGTTGACCTCGTCGTCTTCGGAGCGGGCTCGCTCACCGGCGCGCACATCGGCGGTCTCGTCGACTCGCATGCCTTCATCGAGGACGCGCATGACCATCTCTGCGCCTTCGCGAAGGAGTCGCCCGTGCCCGCGCTCGTCTCGTGCGCGAGCGTCAACGAGCTCGACGCCGACACGCTCGCCATCGTTCCCGAGCTCTTCCTCGCCGGTGCCGGCTCGCTCGAGTCGCTCGGCGCGCCCGCGTTGCTCGAAAGCGACGTCGTCCCGGTCATCGAGCTTGCGGACAGCAACATCGCCGTGCTCTTCGACGGGCACTTCGAGTCGGGCAGCAAGCTTTCCAACGTCGACGTGCTCGTCGAGATGAACTACGACGCCTTCGGTGACCCGATGGCGGCTCCGGCGGCGCGCGGTGATCTGCGGCATCTCTCCGCGCTTGCGAGCGAATGCGGCGCGCATGTCGTGAGCGCTAACCAGTGCGGCGCGGCCGATGCGGTCGTGTTTGCCGGAAACTCCACGGTCACGGCACCCAACGGCAGCCTGATGCACGCCGCGCCCATCGACGAGGAGGACCTCTTCGTCTTCGATACCGCGCCCGGTGCCGTCCACGAGGTGCAGCAACGCCCGGCCGTCGAGCTTGACATCCGCGAGATCGTCTGGCGCGCGATTGTCGTCGCGACGCGCGATTACGTGCACAAGAACGGTTTTTCCGATGTCATCATCGGGTTGTCGGGTGGCATCGACTCCTCGGTCGTGGCCGCGATCGCGGTCGACGCGCTTGGCGCGGCCCACGTGCATGGCGTCGCGATGCCCGGTCCCTATTCGAGCGATGCGTCGCTTGCCGACGCGCAGGAGCTTGCCCGCATGCTGGGTATCGACTGCGCGGTCGCACCCATCGAAGAGCCGCTCGAGGCCTTCGAGCGCGTGCTCGCGCATTCCTGCGGCGGCAGCGTCGATGGCCTGGCTGCCGAGAACCTCCAGGCCCGCGTGCGCACCGTCGAGCTCATGACGATTGGCAACAGCCACGATTGGCTCATGCTCAACTGCGGCAACAAGTCCGAGGCCGCGATGGGCTTCTCGACGCTCTACGGCGACACGGCCGGGGCGTTTGCGCCCATCGGTGACATCTACAAGACCGAGGTCTACGAGCTCGCCGCATGGCGCAACGCGCAGGAGCCGCGCATTCCGCAGGCCATCATCGACAAGGAGCCGAGCGCCGAGCTTTACGCCGGCGCGCGCGATACCGACCGCCTGCCACCGTACGAGCAGCTTGACGAGCTGCTCGAGGCGCATGTCGAGGGCGAGCTGGGCGCGGCCGAGGCCATCGAGGCCGGCTTTGACGCGCATCTCGTGGCATGCGTGCTCGCTGCGGTTCAGCTCAACGAGTACAAGCGTCGCAGCGAGCCCATCGCGCCGCATGTGCTCGGGACGTCGTTCGCGAAGGACCGTGCCTGGCCGATTACCAACGGCTGGCGCGATCCAGGCATCGTCTAGGGGCGCCGCGCTCCCTGTCATCCCGAGCGGAGCGAAGCGGAGTCGAGGGATCTCCTCATCACGCTGGCTGCGGCTCGCGTATGGCCTCTGCCGGCAGGAATCCCTTGACGCAATCGAAGATGAGGTCCTCGTAGACGACGGCGCCCTCGGGGCGCAGATGCTCGTGATCGTCCCAGAGGTACTCGCCCACGTGATCGACGACGGCCGCGTACCAATCGACGAGGTGCACGTTCTCGTGCGCGGCTGCGAAGTCCGCCAGCATCGGGTTGTTGTGGTCGGTCACGTCCTTCTCGTTGTAGACGTTGACGAGGAAGATCTGCTTGTCCGGGCCCACGAGCTCGTACATCTTGTCGAGCTCGTCGTCTTCGAGCATGAAGTTCGAGAAGCACGCGAAGATCACGACATCGCCGACGACGCCCTGCGCGAGATAATCCTTGTAGACATCGCGCGCCTGCCAGAACCATCGCCCGATGTAGCTGTCCATCAGGGCGTTCGTGTAGTGTGAGTAGAACTCGTCGGCGGAATCTCCAGGCACGGAATCACCAATGAGCAATGGGTTGCGTATACGCGCGAGGCGCTCGGCTTCGGCGAGTTCGGCGGCTTCCTGGTCGAGTTTGCCCTTGAGGTAGTTGCTCGCGGCCACTGCGTTGCCGATGACACCGTTTGCGGGATCGTAGCTTGGCGGTGCGTCGCCGTAGAGCTGCATGGCCGCGCCCGCGGAATGCCCCGTGCTCTTGATGGCGTCTTCGGGGACCTGGTACTCGTCGGGAATGATCGCACAGCCTCCGATGGCGATTGCGGCGGTGAGGATGCTCGCGAGCGCCGGCGCGATGACGCGGGGGCGCGTGATGCCGCGACCAGGATTACCGCGACGCTCGCGCCAGCTCGCGATGGCGCGTCCGATGGCACCGTGGCGGATGGGGTTCTCGACGAAGGTGTAGGACAGCGCCGCCACCACGAAGGTGATGACGAAGACCGCGAGGATGAACCACCAGGCATAGCTTGAGCCGGGATTGAGCGGCTTCATCAGTAAGATGATGGGGTAGTGCCACAGGTAAATGCCGTATGAGCGCTGGCCGACCCACACGAAGGGCTTGAGGCTCGCGAAACGCGCCAGTCTGCTGCGCGGATGTACGAGCACGGCGATGAGCACGGCCGTGAGCACGGAGTTGATGATGATGCCGCCGTGGTACATGAAGCCCGAGAAGCCGTCGATGAAGGCCATCATGCCGATGATGCCGACGAGCGCGATGACGCCGATCACGTCGAGGAGGTTGATGATGCGCGAAGGTACGTTGCGCGTGCCCTCCTCCGTGAGGGCCTGGCCGGGCCAGAAGAGTGCGAGCCATGCGCCGATGAGCAGCGAGCAAGCACGCGTGTCGGTGCCGTAGTAGACGCGCGTGGGGTCCTCGAGCGGGTTGTAGAGCACCCACATGAGCGCAGCGGAGATGACAGCCAGCGCGACGCAGCCACGGCGGATGATGGTCTTGCTCGCGCCGAGGCGGCTCACGACGAGCAACAGTATGGGCCAGATGAGGTAGAACTGCTCCTCGATGGCGAGCGACCAGAAATGCGTGAGCGGGGACGGGTCGCCGAGCGAGTCGAAGTACGAGAGGCCGCGGAAGACGTACCACCAGTTCTGGAACCAGAAGAGCGAGGGCACGACATCGGGACGCAACTTGGTGAGCAGCGGGTGGTTGAAGAGCACGCAAAGCGCGGTGACCACCACCACGACGAGCACGATGGCGGGAAACAGGCGGCGCACGCGGCGCAGCCAGAACTGCGGGAGGTTGACGGTGCCGGTCTCTTCGAGCTCGGCCATGAGCAGGCCGGTGATGAGGTAACCGGAGAGCACGAAGAAGACGGTGACGCCGAGGAGGCCGCCACAGGCGAAGCGGAGGTCGAGGTGGTATGCGATGACGGCGACGACGGCCAGGGCACGCAGGCCATCAAGCGACGCGATGTAGCGCTTCTTCACCTTTTTGGGCGCTGGTCGCCCCGTGCGTCGTGCCGTCAATGCCCCCTCCATCTTTACAGCACGCAATATAAGCCGCGCGCGTGGCAGACGCAAGGTGTGCCTGGCACGCTGTCTCAAAAGGTGGCCAAAATTAGGAGAAAGCCGATGATATGAGACAGCGTGCCAGGCACGCTGTCTTAGGGGGTTACCCGCGGTATTCGGCGTAGACGTCCTCGAAGGCCTTGAGGGCGCCGCGAATCGTGGCCTCGTCGCAGCAGTAGCCGACGCGCGTCCAGCCCTTCGTGAGGAAGCCGTCGCTCGGCACGAGCAGCAGCTCGTGCTGGCGGCAGACCTCGCAGAACGCCTGCGCATCGGGCTCGAGCGCCTCGATCCACATGTAGAACGCGCCCTGCGGGTAGATGACGTTGTAGCCGATGCTGGTGAGGCCGTCGTAGAGGAGCTTGCGGTTGCGGTCGTAGGGTTCGACGTCGATGGGAGCATCGATGCACTCGGCGACCGCGAGCTGGAAGAGCACCGAGTCGCAGATGTAGCCGAGCGAGCGGCCAGCACCGCATACGGCCTTGTAGACGCGGTCGAAGTCGGGCATCTCGCTCGGGACGAGCAGGTAGCCGATGCGCTCGCCGGGCAGCGAGAACGACTTGGACCACGAATAGCAGACGAAGGTGGCGTCGTAGAGGCTCGGGACCCAGGCGGGAGTGAGGCCATCGTAGACGAGCTCGCGGTAGGGCTCGTCGCTGATGAGGTAGATGGTATGGCCGTATTCGGCGGATTTGGCGCGCAGAAGGTCCGCGAGCTGCATGAGGTTCTCGTCGCTGTAGACCGAGCCGACGGGGTTGTTGGGCGTGTTGATGATGATGGCGGCCGTCTTGGGCGTGATGGCCGCCTCGATCGCGTCGATGTCGAGCATGAAGTCGCTTGCGCGCGCGGGTACCTCGACGGTTACCGCGCCGGCGTTGCTCGCCCAGGTCTTGTACTCGGGGAAGTACGGCGTGATGGCGATGACCTCCTCGCCAGGCAGGACGACGGCCTTGATGGCTATGCAGATGGCGGCCGAGGCGCCAGCCGTGAAGTAGAGGTTGCCGGCCGTGTAGTGCGTGCCATAGCGGCGGTTGAGGTTTTGCGCGACGGCCTCGCGGGCCTCGACGAGGCCGGGAGACATGGTGTAGGCGTGCATGGTGCCTTCGCCCTCGTTGACCAGACGGGCGATGGTCTCGTCGACGATGGCGGGGGAGGGTACGCTCGGGTTGCCGATCGAGAGGTCGAAGACCTTGTCATCGCCGATTTGGGCCTTGCGCTCGAGGCCGTAGGCGAAGATTTCGCGAATCTTGTTGGGCGCGGCACCCAGGGCGTACATCTCTTCGTTGATCATGAGGGCTCCTTTTGCGGGAGGTGAGGGCGAACGGGATACGTGACAGTGTAGCGCAATGAGACGGGAAGGGGAGAGATCCCTCGACTCCGCTCACTCCGTTCGCTCCGCTCGAAATGACAATGGTCGCTTCGTTTCGTTCGGGATGACAGGGGGCTCCGTTCGCTTCGCTCGAAATGACAAGAGGCGTACGAATCGGAATTTACGCGAATCGTGTCGCAGGAGCGTAGTAGGATATCCGCATACTCAAAATCATCCGCGATTAGCCTTGGGAGCGCACGTGTCCGACAAACTCCGAACTCCGCTCGTCGATAAGCTGCTCACCGTGCTCGCCAGCATGGACAGCACCGATGAGGTCTACGACTTCCTGCTCGATTTGTGCACCGTGCGCGAAATAGCCGAGATGTCGCAGCGCCTCGAGGTCGCACGCCTACTGGCAGGCGGTCAAAGCTACCTCGACGTGCAAGACGTCACGGGGGCCTCGGCCACCACGATCAGCCGCGTGTCGAAGTGCCTCAACTACGGGAGCGGCGGCTACGAGGATGCGTTGCGCATCATCGCGGCAGGCGATGCCACGGGCGAGGCCGCGGGTTCGGAAGGCGAGGAGTAGGGCATGGCGGAACAAGACATCCCCGCATTCGATCAAATCAAGGCCGCGAGCGAAGGCGAAGGCCCCATTCCCACCTCATGCCGTGAGGCCGGCACCTTCGTGCACCTGCACGTGCACACCGAGTACTCCCTGCTCGACGGTGCCACGCGCATCAGCGAGCTGTGCACGCGTGCCAAGGAGCTCGGCATGCCCGCCGTCGCCATCACGGATCACGGCTACATGTACGGCTGCGCGGAGTTCTACCAGGCGGCCATCAAGGCCGGCATCAAGCCCATCATCGGCTGCGAGGTCTACTTCACACCGGACTCCACGCTGAGCCGCGACAAGCGCCCGGAGCTCTACCACATGATCCTGCTCGCCAAGGACAATCGCGGGTATCGCAACCTCATGCGCATCGTCTCGGATGCCGCAACGGACGGTTTCTACTACAAACCGCGCGTCACGCTCGAGGCTTTGCGCCAGTACCACGATGGCATCCTGGCCACGAGCGCTTGCATCGCCGGCGTCATCCCCAAGTCCATCGACCGCGGCGAGTTCGAGGTGGCCAAGGAGTGGGCGCAGACCTTCATCGACATCTTCGGCAAGGATGACTTCTACATCGAGCTGCAAAACCAGGGCCCGGAGATCGTGACCGACAACGGCATCAGCCAGCCGCGCCTCAACGACGCGCTGTGCAAGCTTGCTGGCGAGATGGGCCTCAAGGTCGTCGGCACGAATGACCTGCATTACCTGCGCCAGGAGGACGCGTACACGCAAGACCTCATGCTGTGCATCGGCATGGGCAAGTTCGTGAGCGACACCAACCGCATGAAGTTTTCGAACGACCAGTTCTATCTCAAGAGTCCCGAGGAGATGGCCGAGGCGCTCAAGGAGCATCCGGAGTGTCTGGCAACCACGCTCGAGATCGCAGACAAATGCAATGTGACCTTGGAGTTTGGTAACATCATCCTGCCGCGCTACCCCTTCCTCAAGGAAGGCGAGACAAACGAGTCGCTGCTGCGCGACATGTCGATGGAAGGCCTCAAGCGCCGCTACGGCGATCCGCTGCCGCAGGAGGTCATCGACCGTTTCGAGCACGAGTACGAGATCATCTGCTCGAAGGGCTTCGCGGCGTACTTCCTCATCGTGCAGGAGTTCGCGCGCTGGGCCAAGGAGAACGGCATTGGCGTGGGGCCGGGGCGTGGATCGGCAGCTGGCTCGATCATCAGCTACGCGCTCGACATCACGACCTTCGACCCACTTGCCAACGACCTCATCTTCGAGCGCTTCCTGTCGCCCGAGCGCACGGAGATGCCCGATATCGACATGGACTTCGACGACGAGCGCAGGCTGGACGTCATCCAGCACTGCCGCGACATCTATGGCCCGGAGCGCATCGCGCACGTCATCACCTATGGCAAGATGAAGGCCAAGCAGGCCGTCAACGACGCCGCGCGCGTGCTCGAGTATCCGGTGTACATGAGCGCCGCCATCTCGAAGATGATTCCCAACGACCCCAAGATGACGCTCGAGCGCGCGCTTGCGGAGAACCCCGACCTGCGCAAGCAGTACGAGAGCGACCCGGACACCGCCAAGATCATCGACGCGGCCAAGCGCCTCGAGGGCATCACGCGCGGCGAGGGCGTGCACGCGTCGGCCGTCATCATCTGCCGCGACCCGGTCTACGATTACGTCCCCACCAAGCTCGACACCAAGGGCGGCATGATCATCACGCAGTACGACGGCGTGATGACCGCCAACATGGGCCTGCTCAAGATGGACTTCCTCGGTCTGCGCACGCTTACCGTCATCTCGAAGGCGCTGGCCAACATCAAGGCCAACCACGGCATCGACATCGACCTCGACAATATCGACATGAAGGACCCGGCGATGTACGAGCTGTTCGCGCGCGGCGGCACGGCCGGCGTGTTCCAGGTGGAGTCGCCGGGCATGCGCGTGCTGCTCAAGAAGATGCGCCCGGACTGCTACGACGACATCGTCGCCGTCATCGCGCTGTATCGCCCCGGCCCGCTGGGTGCGGGCATGGTCGACGACTTCGTCGACCGCAAGCTCGGCCGCAAGCCCATCGCGTACTACGACGAGCGGCTCAAGCCCGTGCTCGAGAGCACCTACGGTACCATGGTGTACCAGGAGCAGGTCATGAGGATTTCGGTCGTCATGAGCGGCTTCACCACGGGCGAGAGCGACAAGGTGCGCAAGGCCGTGGCCAAGAAGAAGATCGCGCTCATGCGCGAGGTCGAGCAGAAGTGGGCCGACGGCACGGTCGAGACCATGGAGGACCACTGGCTCAACGGTGCCGAGCGCAACGGCTACGACCGCAAGATCGCGCAGACGATCTGGGACGACGTGCTCAAGTTCGCGGAGTACGCGTTCAACAAGTCGCACTCGGCCGCCTACGGCATCCTCACGATGCAGACGGCGTGGCTCAAGGCGCACTATCCCAACGAGTACATGGCCGCCGTGTTGTCGAGCTACACGGGCAAGACCGACAAGATCGTCCACTACGTCAACGCCTGCAAGCAGGACGGCATCGCCGTGCTGCCGCCGGATATCAACCAGTCGCGCGGCGACTTCACGGCCACGCCCGAGGGCGTGCGCTTCGGCTTGGCGGGCCTCAAGGGCGTCGGCGAGAAGGTCGTCGAGCTCATCATCGAGGAGCGCGAGAAGAACGGGCCGTTCACGTCGCTGCACGATTACACCTATCGCGTGCCGGGCGAGGCTTGCAACAAGCGTGTGGTCGAGGCGCTCGTCAAGGCTGGCGCCTTCGATTCGACGGGCTATACGCGCAAGCAGCTCTGGGGCTTCATCGAGGGCGGCTCGCTGCTCGAGCAGGCCGCGCAGCGCCAGCGCGACCGTGAAAGCGGGCAGGTCACGATGTTCGACCTGTTTGCGGAGGCGGATGCGGGCGATAACGCCGAGATCGAGGAAGAGATTCCGGCACCCGATGGCATCGAGTGGGATCGCAGCATCAAGTTGCGCTACGAGAAGGAGTCGATCGGCATCTTCGTCAGCGACCATCCGCTGTCGCCATATGCCGGCGTGATGGCGAAGACGGCGTACGCGGGCCTGGGTTCGCTCGATGACGAGGAAGTCTTCCACGACGGACGTACCTACGACTTCGCGGGTATGGTCGCAGACGTGCAGGTCAAGACCACCAAAAAGGGCTCGAACATGGCGATCGTGCGCCTCGAGGACATGGAAGCCGGCGTTGACTGCCTGTGCTGGTCGAAGACCTGGGAGGAGTACCGCCAGGTGCTGCAATCGGAGCTCGAGACGGGCGAGATCGCGGCCGTGCACGTGCGCGGCAAGCTCGAGCGCAGCGACCGTGGTTCGCAGGTCATCGTGTATGAGGTCAAGCCACTTGTGGCTGACAACGGTGCCGATGGCGGGGCTGCGGGTGCGGTCAAGCGCGGGCCGAGTGCGATGGCGATTCACGTGCGTTCCGAGATGTTCTCGAACGAGACGATGCACGAGCTGTCGGCGATTTTCGATAACTATCCGGGTGCGCACCCGGTCACGCTGTTCATCGAGCAGGCTGATGGCAGGAAGTTCCGCGCCGAGCTGCCGGTGAGCGTCAACTGCGGATCGCGGGAGATGGTCACGCGCGTCGGCGATCTTGTCGGTGCAGGTGCCGTCGAGGTGAGGTAACGCTGTAGGGGCGGGGCCGCAGGTGGCAGCGTGGATAGATGGGTTATCTGACTCCCATGAGCCAATCTCTCGCCGATAGTACCCGACACTCTTTCGTCTGGTAGCTGTCCTCTACGCGAGCAACCACAAATCGCCTGGACTGGGCAATGTCAAGCTCGTCCCCCACGCCAAGCAAATGTCGCGTGTATTTGGAGTGGTAGGTACGCGACGATTTTATTTCCACAGCCTGCCTGTCCGCAGGGTTCGTGAAGTCGAGGAGGTCGATTTCACGCTTGCTGTCATCTCGGTAGAAGTATAGTTCCGGACGCGTGGCGTTATTGAGATGCCGCTTTGCGGTTTCGGAAATGATGAGATTCTCGAACACGGCTCCAAACATCTCATGATTAACGAGTTGCTCCACTGACGTGATGTGAAGCAAGTGGCAAAGCAAGCCCGTATCGTAGAAATACAGCTTGGGGGATTTTGTCAGGCGTTTCCGGGCATTCGCGTGGAAAGGCTGAAGCAAGAAGACGATGTGGCTCGATTCGAGGATGGAGAGCCACGATTTTGCAGTCCTTGGGGCCACGTCCGCGTCGTTTGCAAGTGAAGAGTAGTTTAGAAGCGCCCCCGTGTTCAAAGCGCACATCTCGAGCAGCCTGCGAAACGATGTCTTGTTTCGCACGTCAAGCAATCCCGCAACATCTCTTTCTATATATGTCTCCACGTAGCTTGGAAAGTATGCTGCTGGTGGGATATCCGCAGAATGAAGGCGTGGATACCCGCCCATGAAGGTGAAATCATCAACTGCGTAGTTTCCCTGCATGCTGTCTTGAAGCTCCCGATAGGATAGGGGGAGTAATGTCGTCAATCCGATGCGTCCGGCGAGCGACTGGGAGATGCTTTCCATCAAGAGGAAGCTCTGGGATCCAGCGAGAACGTATTGGCCGGCAGATCCGCGTTCGTCACTCACGACTTGGATCATCGAGAAGAGGCCGGGAGCATACTGTGCCTCGTCGATGATGAGACGCTCCGGCCTATTGCGAATGAAGCTCACCGGATCCTCGATCGCCGCTGCGCGTATTTGAGGGTCCTCCAACGTTACATACGAATAATCGGGGAACGCGTGCTTGGCGAGCGTTGACTTTCCGCTTTGACGCGGACCGGTAAGCGAGACGACTGGGTACCAGCCCGCGGCCTGTTTAAGCTTCGGTTCAAGCGCCCTATGTATGAAGCCTTGCATGCAAGTCTCCTCGAAAACCAGAATTGGTAATTAGATAATACCAAAATTAGGAAGTAAGACTTACCAAAATAATGAAGTAGATGAATACCGAAACGTTTTCTGCACGTGGGGTTGCAGGTGCGATGTCGCGGATGCACAGAAACGGCGCATGTCTAGGGTCGAGGGGCTCAGGCGCGGTCGGATGACGCACTTTTGGCGGATGTCTAGGGTCGAGGGCGCGCGAAGGCTAGAGGTTGGCGATTTCTGCGCAAGTAGAGACGGCGAATCCTAGAGATGGTCGATTTTTGCGCGCGGGGAGTCGCAGGCGCGAGGTTGCAGGTGCGAGAGAGCGTGGGTAATCCTAGGATTGCGGGATTTTTGCGCACGGACGCTGCTATAATGCGCATCACTACATGGAGGCCATTAACTCCTCCTCCTCTTAATATTGGACGCTGCTGATCGGCGTTCTCATTCTAGGCATTTCGGGCATGTGACCCTTTGCAAATCGTTTCCGCGAGGACGGCTTTTCGTTTACTCGCTTCCGCTTGATCCACCAACCGAATACATCCCGAGCCTCCTGAACACACCGCAGCAGCTCGATTGTCCGAAAGGAACGGTGAGGCTCTATGACATTGCACATTGATGCCGATTGTGCGCTTGCATACTGGATGTCGAGTGCAGCGGGGCGCGGGACTGTCAAACGTGCGTCGCATGAGACGCTCATGGAGCGGTTTCAATCGGGCAATTTACCTGGCTGGGCATACGGCAACGACATGCGCCTGCATGTCGTTGCCGAGGGCAAGAGTGCGTTCGTGAACAGAAAGGGACTCTATTGCCGCGTGGTCATGTCGTCTCTGCCTTGTGATTCCTTTGCCTTTACCGATACGGGATTGCCCGTTGTCTCACCCGAGTACTGCTTTCTGCGACTTGCGAGCGCCCTATCGCTGCCCGAGCTTGCGAAGGTGGGCTCGCTGCTTTGTGCGGCGTTTTCGTTTGACGAGGCCGGTTGCCTGATGGAGCGTTGCGATCCGATTGTCTCCACCAATACATTACATAGGTACATCAAGGCGGCTGGGTCTATGAAGGGCGTAGTGCGGGCTCGCCGGGCGCTGCAGTTTGTTGCGGCTGGTGCGGCATCGCCGCCGGAGATAGACGCGGCACTTTTGTTGTGCCTACCACCAATGCACGGCGGGTATGGGTGTCCAATGCCAGAGCTCAACGGGCATGTTAGGTTAAATCCCGTCATAGCGCGGTCACTGGGGTATGCGGATTGCTATGGCGATTTGCTCTGGCGCGATGCGAAGTGCATCGTCGAGTACACTTCCGAGCAGCATCACACCGGCTATAGGAAGCAGGCGCGCGACGAGATACGCCGCGCTGCGCTTGAGGCCATGGGCTATCGGGTGTTTCTGCTCACAAAACCGCAGCTTCATAACCAGATCGCGTTCGAGGGGTTTGCGCGGGCAGTGCTGTGCGCTATTGGGAAGCGTATGCCTCGCCGGAGCCTCGAGCATCAGAGCGCACAGTATGAGCTGCGCAAAAGCCTGCTCTTCGAGCCGTCATGGGCGATTGCGCATGCATGTCACGATCGGGTGGGGGAGCTGTGAGACGAAGATGACTGGCAATTGTGGTAGGTGTCGAGCCTTGTCCTGTCATGAGGTGCTGCGGATATAGCCGATGGCGTTGTGGGCACGCAGAATCGGCGCATGTCTAGGGTCGCGGGGGCTCGGGTGCGGCCAGGCGACGCGTTTTTGGCGGATGTCTAGGGTCGAGGGCATGTTGAGGCTAGAGGTTGGCGATTTCTGCGCATGCGGAGACGGCGAATCCTAGAGATGGCCGATTTTTGCGCGCGGGGAGTCGCAGGCGCGAGGTTGCGGATACAGGGGCGGTTATGGGAATGCTTGGAAAATATGCATTTTTAAGAAAATTATCCCTGGAAAATATGCAACTAAAGAGCGAATGGCAATAAACCTAAGACAAAAGAAGTTTGCATTTTTGCAATTTTCAGCATTTTAAAGTTTGCAAAAATGCAAATTATGCCTGTTTGAAGTTTACATTTTTGCATTCCACCTGGTAGAATCACTACATTCGATATAAGGGGACAATACATGCTTAAGCGGAAGATAGACACTGTCATCGATGCATGGCGAACATCGAAGACTAATCAAGGGCTCCTTATCACAGGGGCTCGACAGGTTGGCAAAACGAGCAGCATAGAAGCGTATGGAGCAGAACACTACGCTGCCATCGTCAAGATAGATTTTGTTGAGCAGCCTCGTGCAGTTGAGATTATAAGTGCAGCGCAAGACCCTGATGACCTAATGTTGCGCATCACGTCCTTGGCAACAGATCCCATAGTTCCTGGGGACACGTTACTGTTTTTCGATGAAGTACAACGCTGTTCTGATGCCATTACATGGATGCGTTATCTGGCTGCAGACGATAGGTTTGATGTCATCTATTCGGGGTCGATGCTTGGAATAGAATCGTACGATTTTCGGTCTCTTCCGGTGGGAACTATCGATATCGTTGAGATGTTTCCACTCGATTTCGAGGAGTTCTGCTGGTCGCAAGGGATTGACGGGTATCTCTGGGACACGATTACGGATTGTTTTGCTGCGCGTAAGCCTGTCCCCGACTTTTTGCACGAACGGTTTCTCGACCTGTGGAAGCGCTACGTGCTTGTTGGCGGAATGCCGCAAGCTGTGCAAACGTTTGTTGATACGCATGATACGCAGCTTATGCGACTACGACAGCGAGGCATACTCGATGCGTATCGTGCTGACATTACTCGATATGTTTCAGATGAGATTCGTTCTCGCCAGATAAAGACCATCTTTGATGCAGTTCCGGCACAGCTCAACAAAGAAAACAGACGCTTTGTTATACGGGGCGTTACGGACGGTGGTCGTTTTTCGAAGAAAATCGAATCCGATTTTGATTGGCTTGCTGATGCGGGCGTCGTCATACCCGTGTTTCGCTCTACGGAGCCGGTTTTTCCGCTTGGGTTTTCTAGAGAGGTGAACCAATTCAAGCTGTATTTATCGGACGTGGGATTGCTGTTCTCGACTTTTCCTGCCGTCGATGTTGAACGCTTACTTGAGATGTCCGAGAAGATGAATCTGGGCAGTGTCTATGAGAATGCCGTTGCGCAGGAGCTTCGTGCGCATGGTCATGAAAGCATCTACTATTTCAACAAGCGGGGGGTCGGGGAGGTAGATTTCCTGGTTGAGGAAGACAGGTCGCCCCTTGTTATGCCGATTGAGGTGAAGTCTGGAAGGAACTCGCATCGACATGCAGCGCTTGACGCGCTCATGGGTGTCAAAAACTACAAGTTTGAAGGCGCCATTGTGCTGCACCCAGGCAATCTGGAAGAGAATGGCGCTATAACGTATCTCCCGATCTATTTTGCGGCGTTCCTATAGATGCATTGTGGCGAATCTTAGAGATGGCCGCTTTTTGCGTACGCGGAACTACAGACGTGAGGTGGGTAAGACTGAAAGCGTTCTTGGAAAGCCTTCTTCTGCTTGGATTGGGATGCTTCTCAGTTTCTAAGTTTGGTTTATCCGGTTTCTGATCAATGCGAGGATTGAATTATCTTGCATATAGATAAATGCGAGTAGCGCATTGTCTGAGAGTCAGATTAATTTGAAATCCGATTAATGTTCTATGCAGATTAACAAGAAAACAGATTAATTCGTAACATAAATAATACGGTATTCAATCTTAAGTGATTAAATCATTTAATTTTCAATAATCTATATATTGATAATTCTTTTAATAAATTTTCCATCTTAAAGGTTAAATGCCTTTATAAGTAAAAGTTATTAATAGGATATAAACATCTAATTGATATTACTTCTTAATCAATAAATACGATTAAGTGTAATTCAATCTTAAGTGATTTAAGCAATTAGAATGTATATCCAAATAGAGAATGAAATCTTTTAAAATCGCTATCTGAATAGTTAGCAAAAATGAATGTTCAACTAACAATTGATATTTATGAAATTTGAACAGCTAGGATTTCGCGAAGTACGAATAGCAAAACTCCGAAATTGCATAGCGGTTTCGAAAATGGGGTTCGATTTTCGTATATCGGAGTCGAAAATGGGTCAAAATCGCGTAGCTCGGGTGCCAAAACAGGGCAAATCGAGGCTTGGAATCAAGGGTTTGCGGATCGGTCGATGTCTCGTGGCTAACAGAGCGATATCCCTTGCAAAAACGACGCGTTTGAACGCCTTCTAACGGGTTTTCTGGGGTTATGGGGTGTCTCAGGGGCGCAGAGACGCCCTTAGCGCCTCTCAGCGCCGCATATTGCCTCAGCGTGAGGGGGCACGGGGAGCGCCTGCCAGGGCTTAGAAAACCATGCGCCCTGGTAGATGCACCACATGCCTTTAAGCGTTTTATCTGGCGCTGCAGGTAGGAGATGCCTGCGCAAGAGGATGCGAAGTGGGGGTGCGAGGAGCGGGACGTACCCACGGGGCTTAGAAGACCATGCGCCCCGGTGGGTACGTCCCGCTCCTCGTGTTGTTTGCTGGCATTGTGACCACGGGAATCTATCGGCTGAAGTCGCAAACAGGTTCAATCGACGTATCGCCCATATATAGAACGGGCGCGTGGGCTCTGGCTTCGGAGGGGGCGCCTGGTGCGTCTCCAGGGCTTAGAAACCCATGTGCCCTGGTAGACGCATCACGCGCCCGAGGTGTTGCATCTGGCGCTGTGTGTCACGGGGTCTGACCCTGCGATACAAGTCAGCGGGGCACTCGCTGTCATCTCGACTGGAGCTGCCGCAAGGCGGCGGAACGGGGAGATCCCTCGACTGCGCTCATTGCGTTCGCTTCGCTCGGGATGACAGGGGGGGGGTCGCCGCCTTCCGAGAATTGTGGATGGGGGATGGAGAGAACGGGGGTGGGCGTGCCGCTCGTTGTCAAAAATCGACCGTTCATATTGGATGCGCAGAAATCTGGGAGGGATTTGCAGCGATGTCTGGGGCGAGTTTGCAGTCACGTAATGCTTCAGTGCGGAAGCGCGGATGAGCAACGAGAGGGTGGCGCGGAAAGGCAGGTGGGCGGAGCGAAGGTAGCGCGGAACCGCAGGCAAACGACAATGAAGGGGCGATTTTAGACACCCGCTGGAGATCGAAGAAAGGACTCGTGTTGGTCAAGTTTCTATGCCGTCATCGGGCGCTGCTGCTGCTTCTGACTGACAAAGTGACGCCGTTCTGTAGGCTTCCGCGCTTGGTTCCGCGCTTTATCACAGCAGGTCAAAGCATATCGAATGACAATTTCGGCACTTTTCCCGCGCTGGGTTCCGCGCCTGTATTTTGGACAGCGCGGGGATTTTGGGTGTGATAAGAGATGATTTGACGGCTTCCGCGCCTCGTTTGCGCAGGTCACATGGTATCCCGCGCCAAAAATGCCAAAAATCCCGCGCTTTCTTTGACCTGGGGGTTTACAGCGCGGGGGTCTGGGAGTAGAGTACGCAATGATTCAAAAGCGGCATTGGGCGCACTGCGCCCTTCGCGAGGAGTCAGCCAAAGTCACCCAGTGGGGGGACTTGACGGCAAGCCTTAGGGCAAACCGTCAAACCCAGAGGGCGTGGCGGATTGTATGAACCGCAAGCCTTCATAAACGGGAAGACTGTGCGGCGACTCGCGGGCCGGAAGCAAGAAGGAAAGGCAGCAGGGTGCAGAAGCACTACGACATAGAGAGAAGCGGGCTGGCGACAGCCGTCTCTCATGCTGCTCACGCGCAGACGAGGAGATCGCTGGTATTAGCGGCCCTCTTTGCCGTGCTCGTTGCCTTTGTCTGCTTCCTCCTTCAACCTATGCACGCTTTTGCGTCAACTGATAGTAATAATGATAGCATGTGTACTGCTAGTACGCAAGCGGTCGCTACGTCCAACGGAGACACCGCTGTGAAGCTAGAAACGCAAAATGCTATTTCAGATGGCATTGATGCCGGTCAGGTCGAAATAGTGACCTTGGCATCAACATCGTCTGGCAAAGCTAGTCCGGGTGATGAACCCGGCTCCTCTGGGACCGAAGGTCCAGGGGATGCAGCCAAGGCAGATAGCGCCTCCAACGAAGACTCCGCCACCGATTCGGTCGCGGGGTCTTCGTCTATTCTGGGGACGGTAAATTCCGCCGATGCTGATAGCAATCCTGATAGCGCCGATAGCGCCCAGGACACCGCCGACGAATCCGCAGGTGAGAATGCGGATTGCGATGTTGATGCCAACGTTGCGAAGCCCTCCCTGAACGACAACAAGGCTGAAGGCCCGGATAGCACGCAGACGACGACTAGCGACCAAGCTAATGCATCTGCCTCTAGCCCGGGTGTAGCCGAGGATGTGTCTATCACTCAGCCGACGACTAGCGATCAAGCTAATGCAGCTGGGAATAGCTCCTCTGTTGTCGAGGGAGGTGAAACTGTCGTAAACAATTGCGTCGATGATATATATGGTCCTGTACGCTATCTGGAATCAGCTTCTGACGAGATTTATGGACCTGTTCGTGATCTTACGCCCCAAGCTGATCCGGTCGTTACCATTCATTTGAACGAGCAGCTTACTAACTATATGTCTAACTATGGAACTGATACTCCGGAAACAGCATCTAATAACTGGAATGCCAAGGATCCCGTATATTTAAGCACGGGTGCCTTCTTTGCATTTGCGGGTGACACTATTACCTTTAGTGGCACTACTACTGCTGCTGGTGTACTGGTAAATGGTACTCAGGTTACGACAGTTGCTAACCTCAACGCACAGACCAAAAAGCTTAAGAAATATGGTACGAATATTGCAAATTGGTATGTAATTGCCTATGACAATACAAACAAGAATTGGCGTGGTTGGACGAATGTCAATCCTGTTGCTAGCGCCATCTCTTCTAACATGAGGAAGACTCAGTTCTCTGATTGGCATGCCTATCCTGTTTGGACTACGGGTGGTGCTGTTGGTGTTAGATTCGACAACTTCCAATCTAATGGTCAATTGACGTATTGGAATGAGTCTCTTGAGTATACAGAAAGGATTGAATGGCAGGCCTGCCCTGCTACACCCAATCCTGTTCCTGCAAACTATGATTTCTACGCAACGGTTGATACAGCAAAAGCTCATCCTCTACCCAAAGAGGGTATCGTGTTTGCTGATTTCTTGAATATGCTCTTTGGGTTCTATGGTGATTCTACGAGCGCGTTTAACGCAAATATTTTCAAGCCAATCATCTTCCAGCCGCAAGAGGTCAAGGAAACTCTTTCCTTTACGGTGACCTATAACCCCAATGGTGCTACTTCTGGTTCTGCTCAGACTGCCACCTACTCCGATCGTGGCGTTTTCGCAACCATGAACGGTACTGCGACGGGAACGAAACCTGAAGCTGGTTTTTCAAAGACTGGCTACACCTTTAAGGGTTGGGCTACGTCTGCAGGTGGCAGTAAGGTTATCGATTCCGCCGGCGCGATCGCTACGGCGTATCCCACGATAAACAATGGTGACACACTGCAGCTCTATGCCGTGTGGGAAATCAACCAGTACGATGTCACCATAAACTACAATAAGAATACGACTGGCAATCCTACGGGCATGCCGTCTTCCTCCACCAAGAAAGTCAACTATAACGCCACCTTCAGCGGCACTGCCGGTGCTGCGCCGTCGCTCGCCGGCTATCGCTTCGATGGCTGGGCCGAAAGCGCAAGTGGCCCCGTCGTCTACGCTGCCGGCGGCTCCATCAGCATTCCGAACGTGACGGCCAATGTGACCAAGACCCTCTACGCCAAGTGGACGCAGCTGTTCACCGTCTCGTACAACGGCAATGGCTCGACCAGCGGCTCGGCTCCGGCCTCCGCAACCGTCGCCTCGGGCGGCAGCCATACCGTCGCGGCCAATCCGTTTAGCAAGACCGGCTCCGTCTTCACGGGCTGGAACACGGCTGCCAATGGCTCCGGTACCGCTTATGCCGCCGGCGCCACCATCAGCAACATCACCTCGAACATCACGCTGTATGCGCAGTGGGCCGCAAACCCCGCCATCAGCTTTAACGCGAATAAACCCACGGGCGCTGTAACTAACGTCACTGGCACGCCCTCTAATACTACCGTTACCTATAACACGCCCTATACGCTGCCCAGCACCACTCCGAGCGTCATGGGCTACACCTTTGCGGGCTGGAATACGGCCGCCAATGGCTCTGGTACCGCCTATGCTGCCGGCGCCACGACGAGCAACATCACCACCGCCACCACCTTCTACGCGCAGTGGACCGAGCGTACGGGCTTCAGCGCCGTGTTCTACGACCAGGCTTCCGGTGCCAGCGACGGCACGGCCTACAACACGCAGGGCAGCCTCAAGTGGACCGCCAACGTGACGCTCCCGACTGCCCCCACCAAGACCGGCTACACCTTTGGCGGCTGGTTCTTCCAGAAAGACTCCAACGGCAGCGGCACCGGTACGCAGATGTCCAATGCCATGACCTTTAACAATTTGTGGAACGCCGCCAAGGGCGCGGGCCAGGCAAACGAGTCCACCACCACCATCAAGCTCTACGCCAAGTGGACCGAGAAGGACCGCGTCACCTTTACCCTGAACCCCAACGGCGGCTCCTATGGCAGCGCCGGCACTGGTGTGACCACCACGGCCAACATTCTCAATGGTGGCTCCTACACCATCCCGTCCGTGACCAACCCCACGCGCGTGGGTTACAACTTCCTCGGCTGGACCGAGACGAAGGACTCCACCACGGCAACCAGGTATCAGGCTGGTGCCACCTTCAACAACCTGACCGCATCCAAGACGCTCTACGCCCTGTGGCAGGCTGCCCAGGTGACCTTCACCTTCCAGCCGGGCGCGGCGGATGCCACCATCAAGTCTGGCGTGTCGCCCAACCCCTACACGATGACCGCCAACTACGGCAGCAACCTCAACGTGCCAGCTGGCAGCACCATCTACCAGCGCACGGGCTTCAACTTTGACAAGTGGTCCTACACCAACGCGAGCAACGCGGCGGCCACCGTCGCGAGTGGCAATACGCCCGTGGCAAACTTCAAGATCTCCTGGTCCGGTAGCTCTGCCGACGGCACCCTCAAGGGTACCGCCACGCTGACCGGCACCTGGGCTGCCTTCACCTACACCATCAGCTGGAACGCCAACGGTGGCTCGCCCAACACGAGCACGCCCAACGCCCAGCCCGAGACGGCGCTGACGCTTCCGAGCAATCCGACGCGTGCCGGTTACACCTTCAAGAAGTGGAACACGGCCGCCAACGGTAGTGGCACTGACGTTGCCGGCGGCGCCAAGGTCAAGGACGTCTTCAACCTTTCCGGCGTTAACAGCGGTGCCACGCTCACCATCTACGCACAGTGGGAGGAGAACAAGGTACAGCTGAGCTTCTACAGCGATGCCAGCTCCACCCTGCAGTTTGGCGGCAACGCCCTGGCCGATGGCAGCGTCCTGTACGTGGGTGCCGCCACGGGCGACATCTATGCCAGCGCCAGTGCAACGACGCCGACCGGCCAGAACATCTCGGCTGGCATCCGTCCCGTCATCGACAGCAATCATGAGTATTCCGTTGCCAGCGGCTCCAAGTGGACCCTGGGCAGCTACAGCGGCACGGCCGTCGCGGCTGCCAACGTGGGTGCTGGCGGCGTGCTGACCGTTCCCAAGACGAGCGGTCTCTACACTAATAACAGCTACTATCTGACCGTGTCACCCAAGGGCATCGCCTTCACCGTCGAGTACTACTTCCAGAGCACGACGAACGACACCACCTATACCATTGACGCACGTGCCACCACGAATGACACTGCACCCTTTGGCTGGACCGTCGAGGCAGGCACCACCGCCGGCACCGCGGGCAATGCCATCACCATCGTGCGCAAGTCCTTCACGGGCTTCACCTATGACGATGCCAAGACCGGCACCGCCAAGAAGATCACCATCAGCGGCACGCCCGGTGACAACGTGATCAAGCTGTACTTCAAGCGCAACGTCAACAACGTGCAGGTGAGCTATTCCGGTGACGTTCCGGCTGGCGCCGTCTACACGCCCGCCACCCAGAGCGTCAAGTACGGTGCCACCGTCAACCTGACGGCACCCTCTGCCGTGACCGGTTACACCTTTACCGGCTGGACGGTTGTCTCCGGTGGTGTCACCATCTCCGGCAACTCCTTCACCATGCCCAATAACGCCGTCGTCATCCAAGGCGTCTGGTCCAAGAACAAGTTCAACGTCACCTTCAAGAACTCCAACGCCAGCTACGGTACCCTGGGCACCCCGACGACCCAGAGCATCGACTTCGGTGACAGTCTGTCGGGCGTCCCGACGACCACCGCCAAGACGGGCTACTACTTCATTGGCTGGGAGGTCTACGAGAACTGCACGACAGCTGGCAACGAGTCTACTGGCACCAACATGGGCATCGTCTCCACCGCCGGCCTTCTGGGCACCGAAGGTGCGTCTTCGACGCCATGGACCTGCAACGGCAATGCCGTCATGATTGCCCGCTGGGGCCGCACGCTCACCATCATCTACCAGGCACCGAGCACTGGTGGCTTTACCGAAGTCAATGGCGCCATGTCGAGCGGTGTCGTGACCACGCCTGGCACGCGTTACGTTGGCCTGCAAAGTGGCTGGGATCTGCCGGAATATGGCGGTGCCCTTGACCCGGCTGGCGACCGCAATGCCGGCAACCCGAAGGCAAAGCCCGGTTATAAGTTCACGGGTTGGAAGTTTACGGGCGACGATGGCACGACGGGCTACGTCGAGGGCTACTACAACTCCGGTGTCTTCGTGCGCACGGGCGGCGACAACATGCCCGCCACCGTGACCATGACCTACGAGTTCGAGGCCGTCTACACCGAGACCACCCAGCAGCTGCACTTCGATAACCATGTGGCTAATATCTCCGGCCTCACGGGCACCGGTGCCACGGACGTGACTGCCAAGACGGGCGAGGTTGTGCCGCTGCCGCAGGATGCCACTTACAAGATGACCACCAATCCGAGCGCCTACGAGCTGCTCGGCTGGACCACCGATGCAACCTACGTAAGTGGTACGAGCACGCTCTACACCTCGACCTTCACCATGACGGCGGGTACCAAGAGCAGCATCTACAACATGGCTGGCGTTGATTACGGCTATGGCGTGACGCTGTATCCGGTCTTCCGCGAGAAGCTCGTCACCATTACCTACACCACGACCACGGGTTCTGCCTCCATGGGCACGCTCTCCAAGAACAACGAGGGCTCCAACTTTGGCATGGCCTCCGGCACGCCCGCGGGCTCCACTCCTACGGCTGGTACCGGTCATAAGTTCATCGGCTGGTTCACCGATGCTGCCGGTACTACTCCCGTGCCTGCCGGTTGGGTCGATGCCAGCAACAAGCTCACCCCGCAGGCCACTGGTGGCGTGTTTGCCAATGCCACCTACTATGCCAAGTTCGAGGCCGAGAAATACGACGTCACCTTCAAGATCGGTGACCATGGCACCTGGACCGATGGCAGCACTGCCGACAAGACCGGTCTCAAGGTCACCTACAACACCGCCGTCGGCTCTGCCAACGTGCCCGGAACCAAGGCAAACACCGGCTACGGCTTCGTGCAGTGGGTCGACGCCGACGGCAAGACCTACTCCAACGCCGCTCTTGCCAGCCTGCTCATCACCAAGCCGATGACCTTCACGGCCAAGTGGGAAGAGCGCACGGGCAACACCATCAACTACGTGGTCAACGGCGGTACGCCGCAGCCCGCGAGCCAGCAGGTGTCCTACACCGCCGTCATCAACAACGTCATGAGCAACGACGCCAAGAACGTTGCCAAGCAGGGCTACAACTTTGCCGGCTGGTACATGGATGCCGGCCTCACCAAGGCCCTCACTAATACTATGAGCTACGCCGAAGCCGTGGCCGCCGCGGGTATCACCGCCAAGGACGATGGTACCTTCGAGCTCACGCTGTACGCCAAGTGGGATGAGAAGTCCTACACCATCCACTACAACGCGCGTTACCCCGAGGGCACCAGCCCCGCCATCGCAGACAAGACCGTGACCTGGACCCAGGCCAACCTCCTCGCCTCTGGCTTCGAGACCCTGACCGTCCCCGGTTACGACTTCATCAAGTGGAGCTCCACGACGGCTGCCTCCGGCATGACCGTCAACAACTCCACCGTGTTCTCGGCCCTCTACCAGAGCCTCTTCGGCACGACCGACAACACCAAGACCGAGATCACCCTCTACGGCATCTGGGATCAGAAGAGCTTCACCGTCCGCTTCGTCGACGACAAGGGCGCTGACCTGCGCGCGCCGATGAGCGGCCTGACCTGGAATGACCAGATCGATTACTTCGACTACATCATCACCGACGGCTCCGCCTTCCTCAATGGCTGGAAGTACACGCCGGCCGGTGGCACCGAGCAGACCTGGCTCAAGACGAGCGGCAAGCTCAACGTCTCCGCCTTTGACGGCACGCCGACGCCTGCCGACGGTGCGACCTTCATCCTGACGGCCGACCTCATCAAGAACGCCCTGTTCGAGATCGAGTTCAACACCGTCGACTTCGTGGCCAACACGCCTGGTACCCTTGATCCCAATGGCATCCACAAGGTTGGCTCCGTCACGGGTTACATGACGCCGGGCACCATGGCCGACATCACCAACCTCAACACGCATGACTACATCGCCGAGTTCGAGCGTCCTGACGGTACCAACCGTAACGATCTGCTCAAGGGTTACGTGTACCAGATCGTCAACTGGCCCGCGGGCTCCGGCCGCTCCGACACCAAGACCACCTCGATTGCCGCTGACGTCGTCTCCGGCGCCAAGGTCACCTTCGTGGTCTACTGGGTCGAGAAGCAGTTCACCGTCAAGTACGACCTGGGCACGGACTCCACGGGTGCGCCCGCTCCGTCCAGCGTCGTCAAGCCCGCCGACAAGAACGTTGGCTGGAACTCCACCAACCTGACGCCGACGGGTGCCGACGTCCCCGTGTGGGATGGCCACTATCCGCCCGTGTGGCAGTACAAGAACGCCTCGGGCAACTGGATTGACGTGCCCAGCGGCGCCAAGTTCTCCGCCATCGCGCTCAACAACGACACCGTCACCAGCATCACGCTGCGTGCCAAGTGGGAGGCCAACGAGGTCACCATCACCTACACCACGCAGACCGGTGGTACGGCCAAGAGCTCCGACAACGTCATCAACGTGCCCAATCACGGCTCGGCTTCCGAGAAGGTCAACGCCGTGTCCGGTACGCCCCATGCCGTGACGGCTACCGCCAACGCCGGCTACAAGTTCATCGGCTGGTACAAGGACGGCGTGCTCGTCACCTCCGGTGCGACGCTGACCGTCACCAAGCCTGCCGGCAGTGACATCTTCACCACCGGCACCTACGAGGCTCGCTTCACCCCGCTGGGTCAGATCGACTACACCATCGAGTACTGGCTCGAGCAGCTCGACGGCACCTACGCCGAGGACCTTGCCCTCGCTCCGCGCGGCAACGGCTCCGGCGAGGAGGGTTCGACCGTCGTCGTCACCAACGCCATGAAGAAGAGCATCAAGGGCTTCACCTATACTCCTGGTGTCACCGGCTCCATCGAGACAATCGATCCGCTGACCGGTGGCCAGAAGCTCAAGCTCTACTACGTGCGCAACGCCTACAACGTGAACGTTTCCTCGGCAGCTCCGGGTGCTGACGCTCCCGAGACCCTGCCGGTCCCGAACTATCCCACCACGGGCATCACCGCCGCGACGACCGAGCAGAAGTACGGCGCGCCGCTCGTCATGCCCACCATGCCCGCGACCGACGGCTGGACCTTCAGCTGGTCCGTGAGCTACACCGAGACGGGCGCCACCACGCCGGTCACCATGACGCTGGCCAACGCCGCCAACTTCACGATGCCCGATGGTCCCGTCACCATCGTGGGTGTCTGGTCGCGCAACGGCCACAACGTCGCCTTCCGCTCCGACTCCACGCCGGGCATGGGCGGTACCGTCACCGTCAAGGCTCCGGCCACGATGCCCTTCACCGTCGCCCATGGCAAGACGCTTACCGACGCGAGCTCGACTGGCAACTCCAGCAACATCACCGTCACCCCCGACTACGACTTCGTCTTCGCGGGTTGGAGCTACGTGGGCGCTGACGGCGTGACCTACACGACGCAGAACCCCGACAGCGTCATCATCAACTGCGACACCACCTTCACCGCGATCTGGGCCCAGACCTTCTTCGTGAGCTATGGTCCCGGCAGCGGCCCCAACAACCATGGTGGCGCCGGCTTCACGAGCACCATCGTGGTCGATGACGAGGTGTCCGGTAACCCCAACGTCAACACCTTCCCGCTCATGATCGGCGGCAACGACCGCACGCAGGACGCTCCCGCGGCTGCCGGCTACCGTTTCGTGGGCTGGACCTGGAACATCAACGGCACTAAGTACTACTGGATTGCCCCGAGTGGCGCCGGTTACGACACCACTGGTCTCGGCACCGCCGGCACCATGGACTTCGAGGTTCGCAGCAACGTCGAGTTCATCGCCATCTGGGAGGCCATGGAGCAGGACCTGATCTTCTCCATCGACAGCCTCGAGGGCACCGGCACCTGGACGCCCACGGGCACCGCTGCCGGCACCACCGGTAACTACATCGTGATGCCCAAGCCGCGCACCGACCAGACCGTGACGCTGCTCACGAGCGCCGACATCACGCTTCCCAACTACTCGCTCGAGGGTTGGAAGATCTGGACCGACACCAACAACGACGGCGTCATCAGCGCCGGTGAGCTTTCCGCGACCGCCTACACCGGTACCTTCAAGATGCCGGCCCATGGCGTCATCTTCGTGCCCGTCTGGAGCTTCGATGGCCTCAAGATCAACTACGCCATCGCCAATCCGGATGGCTCCACCTACGTGCGTGGCACGCTCTCCAACTTCGTCGATCCCATCAACAACGCGTCCATGACCGTTGCCCCGGGCACCGTTGCCACGGCCAAGCCGGGTTACAAGTTCGTGGGTTGGTACCTCGACGCCGACTGCACCATCCCGCTGGGCGTCGACGAGGTCCGCGACTGGGTCAGCAACATCACGCAGGGCACCAGCGTCATCTCCTCCACCCTCAAGCCGCATCGTCCCGATGCCGGCTGGGCGCCCGTGACCTTCTATGCGAAGTTCGCTCCCGCCGCCACCGAGTACACCATTACTTACATGGGCCAGAACATCGACGGCAAGGGTTACAGCAAACTCGACTCCATCAAGTTCTCGGATATCGAGTCCGAGGGTACGGCTGACGTCATGGATTCGAGCAACCCGGCTGCCTCGCACCTGCTCGACACCACGAGCGGCCGTTACTTTGGCTACAAGTTCGTCACCGGCATCACCGGTGAGTTGCTGCGCGCCTTCGTCAAGGCCAACGGCACCACCGAGCTGATCGTCTACTACGACCGCATCCCGTACGACATCACCTACGATCTGGGCACCAACGGCTCCGCCACCGGTACCTGGACTGGCAACGCCGGCCCCTCGCAGGCCTTCGGCACCGTCACCGTCAACGTTCCGGGCGCCACGCTCGCGGGCATGAGCCTGTCTGGCTGGACCGTCACCTGGAACGACCCGACCGACGGCAGCGAGAAGACCGCCACCCTGGGTGCCGACGGTGCACACTTCACCATGCCCTTCGCGCCCGTCAAGGTCACCGCGAACTGGGCCAAGAACATGGAATTCTCCATCCTCGTCTACAAGCTCATCTACGACGAGAACGGCAAGCTTGTCGTGACCACCGAGACCATCCCCACGGGTTGGAACAACAAGTACACGACCATCGAGGGCAGCACCGTCACCATCAAGCCGGGTGCCTCGACCCTCACCATCACGGGTGCCGGCACCCAGACCAGCAGCCTGCCTGGCACGCTGCCGATGCCGAGCTGCCCGGGCTGGGCCTACGTTGCCGGCCTGTGCGATCCGTTTGGCGTGTACAGCACCGCTGGTCTTGGCGCTGACGGCGAGCCCGTTGTCCTCAAGATCTACTACGCGCCCAAGACCGGCTACGTGGTCAACTACGTCGTCGAGGTTGACGGCAAGCAGACCGGCGTCGGCAAGCGCGACGGCGTGTACTGGTACACCAACGACCTGGCCATGGAAGGCTCGCCTGCCGGCATCACCGGTTACGAGCTCGAGGGCTACGGCTGGCAGTACAAGGACGCGGCCGGCAACCTCCATGACATCACCGCTGCCATGACCTATGGCAACATCGTCAAGGGCATCCATGGCGTCGAGCGCGACTCCATCATGAGCATCACGCTGTACGCCAAGCTCAAGGCCCGCAACTACACCGTGATCTGGGGCGACGACACCAATGGCGCCGACGCTAGCTACGTCGAGATCACGAAGAAGAACAACTTCGGCTGGACGAGCAACGTGCCGCTGGACGATCCCGCGACGCTCGCCAAGTACAACAAGCCGGGTTACAAGTGGATGGGCTGGGAGGTCCGTCCCGCCGGCGGCGCCACGCCCACCAAGTACGCTCCGGGCGCGACCGTCGACCTCAAGACGCTGGCCGCCCTCCTGGGCATCAGCGACCGTGACGATGCCTCCTCGGCCAACGCCATCGTGCTCTACGCCGTGTGGGTCAAGTGGGCTCCCGTCACCATCGAGTTCTACACCAACGACGGCGGCGTCGAGAACAAGCTGCCCGACACCGTTCACTTCTCCGAGGCCGACCAGGTCGTCTACGAGGGTGCCCGCTACACCGTGAGCGAGGCCATCGTCAAGGCGCACCGCCCGATGGGCTACACCATCCCGGGCACCATGCCGAGCCTCATCGCCAAGGCCGAGGGCAACATCCTCAAGGTCGTGTACCAGGCCATCAGCGACTTCAAGCTCAACCTCGCCACCAATTATGGTGAGGAGGGCACGCTGGCCCAGATCATCACGGGCCTGACCTGGAACGAGCAGCCGGATGCCAAGGCCACGGCCGAGCCGACCCGCGTTGGCTACAGGCTGCTGGACAAGCCGGCCCGCTGGAACACCAAGGCTGACGGCTCCGGCCACAGCTTCGACGCTGACGCCACCTACGCTCAGATCGCCGCGTGGATCTTTGGCGAGGGCATCGACGACATGACCGTGCTGGAGCAGGGCCTCACGCTCTACGCCCAGTGGGTGCTCGCCAACGACTTCGAGGTCATCTACGACCTGAACAACGACCCCGAGAAGAACGGCAACGTTCTGACCGTGGTGCCCGACAACCGCACTCCGATCGACGTCGAGAACCTCAACATGCACGGCGTCGGCTGGACCGAGGGCGGCTTCGACAAGAGCAACGACGACGAGCTCGACGCTGCTCCCAATGGCTACGAGTTTGCCGGCTGGAACACCAAGGCCGACGGCACGGGCCTGCAGATTGACAACACCATGACCTACAAGCAGATCTCCGACTACCTCGACCCGAAGCACGAGCAGAAGACCATCACGCTCTATGCTCAGTGGAAGGAACTCGAGATCGAGATCACCTACACCGTCTCCAACGAGGAGCATGGCAGCATCGACCGCTTCGTCGACAAGGTGAGCGCCGTCACGCTGCAGCCCGTGGGCGAGGGTTCCTCGGCTGGCACGCAGCTGCACTCCGTGGCTACCGCCAAGCCTGGCTACCACTTCGTCGAGTGGGTCCTCGTGACGCCCGAGATGCAGGCGCAGATGATGGCGATGGCCAACAACACCTACGCCAACGTCCTCAAGATGCTGCGCGATGACAAGAGCGAGCTGTCCATCGACAAGCACGCCAACGACGGCCGCCTCTACGCCGCGACCTACATGGCCCGCTTCGAGCGAAACGCTGACGCGAGTGTCATCTACGACGCCAACGGTGGCTACGGTTCCATCGATCCGTTCTCGACTGCCCACGGCCTGAGCTTCGCCCTGGACGGTGGCAGCAACTTCGGCATGAACCACCACACGCTCAAGGGCTGGAACACCAAGGCCGATGGTACGGGCACGCACTACGAGCTCGGCCAGAGCGGTCTGGTAATGCCCGAGGAGGGCATGAAGCTCTACGCCGAGTGGGGCATCAACTCCTACGGCGTCAACGTCCTGCCTCCCAAGGATGGCGGCTCGGTCAACGTCAGCGGCACCGATGTGGTCTGGGGCGAGAAGATCCCGCAGTCCTTCATCGATGGCCTGAACCCCTGGGCTGACTGGGGCCACAGCTTCTCCGGCTGGGAGTACACGATGACCAACGCCGACACGGGTGAGGTCACCACGGGCTTCGTCAATGACCTGAGCGAGCTCACGGTACTTGGCCAGCTCGAGATCAGGCCGGTCTTCGAGGGCAGCTACGTGGTCGATGGTCCGCCGCGCACCGGTGACGAGCTCACGATGCTGACGCTCGAGGCAGTCTGCGGCATCGCGGCCCTCATGATGCTCCTGCTCGTGATCGCGCGCAGGCGCCGCGAGGAAGAGGATGAGAAGTAATGACGCGTGCTCAGAACATACAGCGCAAACTGGGGCTGCTCGCTGCGGCCCTGGTGCTGTGTCTGGGCGTGCTCGCCCTGGGCGCTCCGGCGCTCGCGTCCGCATCCGATCTGGATGCGCAGAAGCAAGGCGATATTTTGGCGTCTGAGGCCCTGAACGACACCCAGATGGGTTCGGATGAGGGTCTGAATGCCGCAAGCCCTGAGAAGGCGGATACGGCGCTCACAGACGAAAAGGCTCTCGAGAGTGCCGTAGGAGACGATTCCGAGGGCCTTGAGCAGGACGAAGAGAACGTTTCAACGGACGTGAAAACGAACGAGGACGCTGAAGCCGCCGAGAATGGCGACGAAGCCCTCGACACGGACGAGGTTTCCGAGGATGCCGAGAAGGGCGATTCCGCCGAGGCGGACGCGACCGACACGACTGACGAGAACCCTGTAGAAAATGATGAGAACACGAGCCTCGACGAGGACGGTCGCGAGCAAAATGGCGACTCCAAAAACGAGGATTCGAACAAGAACGAGGTGCCCGCTCCCGTCCAAAACGAGAGCGATGCTACCACTCCGGTGACTCCCGACAACAATGGCGAGGAGGGTGAAATATACGAATCTAGCAGCGACTTTGCAAACACTGCTATCACCCTTTCGTCTCAAGATAGCAATGCACCCCCCGGCACGCTATACGATGTGTCGCGCCCACTGGAGAGCGGACAGTACTTCATCCGGTGGGACAAAAACGACAACTTCTGGTTGGGCGAAAATGAAAATCAAATAACCAGTTTTTACAATCCGGAAATGGAAGAGGCCATCCTTTGGCAACTCACGTCCATTTCCGATGGTTCGTATGCGGGATTTTATCTTTTGCAGATTGGTCAATATTATCTCGCGCGTACCAACACTTCCGAGCTGCGCCTTGTCCTTTCCCCGGTAGATGATGCCTATTGGAACATCGTCCCGTACGTGGAAACGATTGATGGCGTGGATCACACTTATTACTATGTCTTCGATCTCTACAAGATTGACGCTCTCTCGATTCTCGTGGACGACAAGGGCATGCCGACTTCGGTCGTGTGCAACTCGTCTCACGGCATGCCGTATGGAGATGGCGAGTATCCCGGAATCGAGTGGCGCTGGATCATCGATGCGGCGGTCGAGCGCGACTGGACTATCAATTACTTTGGTAATGGCACCGAAGATGGAAGCACCGACGCTACCCAAGTCACGATTGCGCACGGCGCCACGATAGCCGATTCGGGCTTCACGCGTTTTGGCTATAGCTTCGATGGCTGGAACACCAAGCCCGATGGTAGCGGCACGGCTTATAGGGCTGGCGAGCATATCTCCGGTCTTGGCGTCCTCGCTAGTAACTATGTCATGAAGCTTTACGCGCAGTGGAAGCAGATCTTCGTGGACATCATCTACACCGTCGAGAACGGTGGCAAGGTGCAGTCCGGAAGCAGTGATAAGACCTCCACGGTGACGCAGACCGTAAGCGCGGGCGATGGCCTCATCAAGGGCAGCTCCGACAAGACCCTTGCCGGCGTCACCGCCTATCCCAACGAGGGCTACCACTTCGTGACCTGGAAGGCGAGCGGCACCTTGGGTGACATGCCCGACGCCATTCGCGACCGTGACAAGCTGACGTCTGAGGTCGTTATGGGCCTCTCGAAGTACACGGACGAGAAGACCGGTTACTCGCTCTTCCACAACATCACTCTGACAGCGATTTTCGCCACTAATACTTATACGATCAATTACGACGCAAACGGCGGCTGGGGCGAGGCTGCTCCGATGACCGTTTCCTACGGTTGCAAGGACATCCTGACCAAGGCAGCCGCCCTCAAGCGCGATCATTACCTCTTTGCGGGCTGGAACACCAGAGCCGATGGCACGGGTATCGCGCTGGGCACTGACGAGACGCTTGCCGCTCTTATCAAGGCCGGTATCCTGGCTGACAAGAACGGTGCCTCCTCCACGCTCTATGCCATGTGGACTCTTGACACTGCTGCTGACCCCAATGAGCATCCAAATGATCCGAGCACGCCGAACGTGCCTGTCACGGATCCGCTTAGGCCCACGCCGCCGGCTGATCCGAGCCTTAACGGCAGCGCCAATGGATACACGCCCTACGGCGGCCGTGGTGGCAATAGCGGCTACAGCGGTAACGGTGGCATTCCGACTGCCGAGGCAGCCGAGATTGCCGAGGCGGCTGAGGGCATGTTCGAAGTGCCCGAGGTCGAGGAAATCCAGACCATTGGCGCCGAGGACAAGGGCGTTTTCGGTGGCATTGCGGACTTCCTGTCCACCGATACCGGTAGGGTCGTGGGCACCGTCGCCGCTGTTGGCGTAGGTGTCGCGGCAGTCGCCGGCGTTGTTGGCGTTGGCCTGTCCATTGCCGGTGCCAGTGCGGGTGCTGCTGCGGCGGGAGCTGCAGGCGCTGCCGCTGCGGGTGCCGCTGGGGCAGCAAGCGCTGCAGGTGCCGCCAGTGCTGCTGGAGCTGCGGGCGCAGCTGGAGCAGGTGCTGCAGGTGCCGGTGCAGGAGCAGGCGGTTTCTTCTTCCGTCTTCGCAAGAGGATTGCGCGATTCTTTGGTTTTGGCAAAGAAGACTCCGAGGATGACGACGAGGATTCCACGGAAGAATAAAAGGTTCCTGTAACCTTTACGCGCATAGGTACGGCTAAGGAGAGAGACCCCTTGCGGGCCCCTCTTTATTTTATGGCCCCTGTTGGTTATGTGTGACAACATCATGGGTGAGTTGTTACATGTTACAACGGAGCCTGTTGGTAACGTGGTAGGTTGCTTTGAGGGCAACGCTACGTTTGTAAGGAAGTTTGGAGATGGCACAGGCTGAAACCAAACATAGAGCGGTTCAGTCAAACCGGTACCGTGCAAGACGGATCGGGTTCATTGCTGTTGCCATCGTATGTGCCGTACTCGGTATCTGGCTACTTGTCTTCAATTTCGGGCTTGCCTCGCGCACCCAGCAGGTAGCCGTGCAGTACGTGAGCACCACGCAACCCGTCGCGGATATTTTGCTCGTCATGAGCTATGACGAGTCCGAGGCCAATACGCCGCGGGCACGTGATGGCGTGCTCGACGTGATGGAGCGTAGCTCGGTCAATGTCGATGTCGTCTACATGGACGCGTACAATGCGCCGCTCGGCAGTGATGCCTACAACGCCTGGGTGAGCCAGCTTGGGCAAAAGGTTGCGCAACACGGGCGCTATGCGGCCGTGATCTGCGCCGATGACGAGGCGCTCTACTTCATGGAGAACAACCACGACAGCATGTTCCCGAGCACGCCCGTCGTGTTCTTTGGCATCAATGACTTCAACCATGCGCTGTACGCGACCTCGAGCGGGTACATGACGGGCATGGTGGAGCAAAGCTATGTCGGTTCGATGATGCAGGCGACGAAGAAGCTCATGCCTGAGGCGACGAGTTTCACCGCCATCATCGACGAGACACCTGCCGGCATTGGCAATCGCGCGCAGTTCGACAAGGCTCTTAAGTCTTTCGAGGGCATGACGGTGACGTACATCAATGCATCGCAGCTCACGCGCGAAGAGCTTGCCAGTAGTGTTGCTGGCACCAGTAAGGACACCATCGTGTTCCTGCTCGATGCGAACAATGATCGCTACGGAAACGTCTACTCACTAGATAACACCGTTGCATATATTACAGGTGCCTGCTCATGTCCTGTCTTCCGTGCCACCATCGGTGGTGTCGGGGGAGGGGTTGCGGGGTCGGCCTTCCTTGACCCGGAGAACGATGGCCAGCGGGCGGCGCAGCTTACGATTCATGTTCTCAACGGCACACGGCCTACGGAAATCGAGCTCGTGAAGGACGGTACGCTCGGTTACGTCTTCGATCAGCATGTCTTGAGCGGCTATGGGCTGTCGACATCCAACTTACCAGCGGGCAGCTCCGTCATCAACCGCAACTACTTCAGTTTCGACACGCTCATGTTGGTTCTGCTACCTGTTGCCTTATTAGCGCTCGCAGCTTTCTTCTTCGTCGCATCATTGCGTCTCGGGCGTCTCGCGACGGCTCGTAAGCCGCGCCCCGTGCCTGTTCCTGCACGGGCGGTTACCGTGCCTGAAGTGGTATCTGAGCCTGAGAAACCGCAGATCGCGCAAAGTGTGTATCGCGACGAGGTTACGGGCCATCATAATATGCAATGGCTTGCGGAATTTGCGCAGGGCTCCCAGGCTAACGATATTCGCGCGCTCGTCGAAGTCGAGATCGTTGCCTACGAAGATATCGTCGCGGCTTTTGGGCGCACCGTGAGCGAGGGACTGCTGCGCTGCGTCACCGAGCGCATGGAGGGTCTCGAGAAGGCGTTCCTTGTACGTTCCGCAGGCGCCCAGTTCTTCCTTGGCTTCGAGACCGAAGTTCCCCACGGGTCGCATCAGATTGACTTTCTCGAGTACTTGTTGCGCCAACCCGTGACAATCGACGAGGACACCATCGAGTTCGATACGCGCATGGCTGTGACGAACCGTCAGCCTGGCATGACGATGGATGACATGATCGCCGGTTCGGACTATGCGATACGCCAGGCGCGCGAGTTTGGCGGCGGCCACAGCGTCGTTTTCTACGATGACAACATGCGGCATGCGATGGAGGACGCACGTGAGATCACGGCCCTGCTTCGCATCGCGATTCGTAACGAGGACTTCGTCATCTGCTACCAACCCCAGATCGACCTGCGTCTCAATGACGTAGCCGGTTACGAGGCGCTCGTGCGCCTCAAGAACGACGAATACCCGCCTGCGCAGTTCATCCACGTGGCAGAGATGAACGGCATGATCGTCGACATCGACCGCATCGTCGCCAAGCGCGCGATCGAGCAGCTCGCCACCTGGAAGAAGCGCAACAAGCGCCTGCGTCCGATTTCGATCAACTTTTCGACTGCTCATCTCACGCGTAACGACGATTTCGTGGACTTCCTGCTCAGCGAGCTCGCGGCTAACGAGATCCCAGCCGACTACATCAAGCTCGAGATTACCGAGGGCTTCTTTAGCGCCAACAGCGATCAGGTCGAACAGGTGCTGCGTCGTCTCATCGACAACGGCGTCACGATTGCGCTCGACAAGTTCGGCGCTGGGTATAGTTCCTTCTCCGATGTGATGTCGGTGCCGGTCGCGCTCGTGAAGATCGACAAGGCCTTTGTCGACACCTTCCTCGTTGACGGTAACGACGACAACTTCGAGAATCTCGTGCGTCTGGCACACGGTCTTGGGAAGAAGGTCGTCGTTGTGGGCGTCGAGAAGAAATGGCAGATCGAGATCTGTCGTGATCTCAACTGCGACATCGTCCAGGGTTACTACTTCTCGAAGCCGCTCTCGCCCGAGAACGCTGTTCAGTACCGCCCGAGTGCCAACGCATAGAGGCTATGGCACCTGGGCGCGTTGAAGCCCGTTTCGTTCTCAAAAAGGTGTTAATTCTTTAATGACTCATTGATTGCTTGCTGCTAGGCCAGGGGAGTCGATTAAACGACGGCCTCAGAGCCGCTGTAAGGCGTTTTAAGCACATAGTTGGTCTCACTGTATCCATAGACTTCAAATCGTCTGAAAAGGGCGCTCTAAGCGCTCACAAGCCCATTTGCCAAAAACGAGCGTTGGCATGCATCGGTGCCTTTCATGTGGTGGAGGGTAGAGGAAATCATGAGCTGGTGCCTGCGAAACGTCAAGATGGATGTCCGTCCACTTGTTCCTGTGTTTTGCAGATACCAGTTTGAATCATAATAATGCAACATCTTGCTGAATAAAGACATTCATATGGAACCCATGAGAAGATAAAGGAACTGAGACCTGCGAAACCATTTTGTCAGAAGAAGTCTACAGGAGTGTCATATATTTCTTCTTGTACAAGATGTATCTTGAACTGATGATGCGAATTCTAAAGACCCTAGAAGTGGGAGCCTGTTTGATTTCTGAGCATAGGCTATATAAAATAAGCAGGAGCCAGTTAATGTAAAGGTATATTTCATAACTAGACACTATAGGCAATAAGATGCATGTCTTCTTGCAAGCTATTTTCAGTTGGAACCAGCAAATAATAACTCATTTCATCAAGTGATTCCTGCGAGTGCAGTCAAGTTAGGAAGAAATTCTCTTTAACATTAAACATGTACCTACTAGAGTTGGTTTATAGACTCCATATCTCATTAGGTATTTTCTAGAAGTAACCTGTTTAAAGATGCTATTTCATGTACCACAAATTTCAAATTTGATTGACTGAGACTAATGTCTCACATAATTGGGTGGTTTGTCGTAATTCCACAGATCTCTTCATGTCATTTTTTGGCGTAGAAAGACGCCTATTTCTCTCCTTCTCTGTGAAGCTCAGAAACCCCATCTTTCGAAGCTCTTCAGGTCTTCATTGAGGCTCTATCTTCCTTTTAGGGAAAGATAGGCGCTTTGACAACGATAATCTGCTTATAAACAACGGTTGAAAAGACCATATAGGTAGATGAAGTGCATGTTTGCGGAATAATAATATGTATAACAAAAGATAATGATTTTTTGAAAAATAAGCTCGTCAAAATTAGTAATTAAGTCAATACATTTCCAGTTGTCGAATTTAATAATTGACGAATTACCTGTAGATTTCTAATCTGTTAGCATTTTCGCAGGTCAAGCACGTATTGAAGTTGTTTTAAAAAGTAGGCAATGCACTGCATATAAATTTAAGAACAACTCGTTTGCTTTGCTTCGAGGAAAATCCACGATTCGCATTAGAGCGAATTTGATCGAGCGAAACAACTGAATCTTAGTCATATTTTGTAAATCAAGAATTATCCCCAGATATAAGAGTTAGACGCATTTTCACTAATTATGAAGAGAGATTTCTTGACTTCGCGACCTGCGGTCGCTCCGCTGGAAATGACAGGGGGGCCAGATTTCTCGACTGTGCTCCGCTTCGCTCGAAATGACAGCAGAGGGTCTGTCCCCCTGTTGCCAACGGGGCGTTATTTTGGCGCGTAACGGAAAAGGGAGACCCAAGATGGGTCTCCCTTCGTTTCTGCGCGCAAAACGCCGTATACGGCAAAATATTGCGTCGGTATCGCAGGCAGCCGTCCTAGCCGATCTTCTCGGTCTCCATGCGGCGCTCGAGCGCGGTCGGATGGATGCTGTGACGCAGCGCCGTCTCGGGTGTGATCTTGCCCTCCTTCACGAGCTCGAAGAGGCTCTGGTCCATCGTGCGCATGCCCTCGCGCCCGCCAGCGGCGATGATCGAGTCGATCTGGTAGGTCTTCTCCTCGCGGATAAGGTTGCGGATGGCGGCGTTGGCGACCATGATCTCGAACACTGGCAGCGTCGTGCCGTCGATGGCCGGGACGAGCTGCTGGCTCACGACGGCCTGGAGCACGAGCGAGAGCTGCATGCGGATCATGTGGCGCTGCTCGGCGGGGAAGGCGTCGATGATGCGGTCGATGGTGCCGGCCGCGCTGTTGGTGTGCAGCGTCGAGAAGATGAGCTGCGCCATCTCGGCGGCGGTGATCGCGATGCCGATGGTCTCGGCGTCACGCATCTCGCCGAGCAAGATGATGTCCGGAGACTCGCGCATCGCGCTGCGCAGGCCCTCGGCGTAGGTCGCGATATCGGTCGGGACCTCGCGCTGCGTCACGATGCAGTTCTCATGACGATGCACGTACTCGATGGGATCTTCGAGCGTGATGATATGGCGATTGCGTTCGTGGTTGATGCGGTCGATGATGCAGGCCAGCGTCGTGGACTTGCCCGAGCCGGCAGGGCCGGTGACGAGCACGAGGCCCTTCGTGAGGTCGGCGAGCCTGAGGACGCTGTCGGGGATGTGCAGCTCTTCGGGGTCGGGCAGGCCGAAGGGAATCACGCGGATGACAGCCGAAAGCGAGCCGCGCTGGCGGAACACGTTGGCGCGAAAGCGGCCGATACCGGGGAGCGCGAACGAGAAATCCTCGTCAAGATTATCCTTTTCGACGAAGTTGCTGAAGTCACGCCCGGCAATCTCGTAGATGGCCTCGACCACCGTACGCGTGCTCTCGGGGGTCAGTGCCTCGCCGTCCATGCGCACCTGGCGCCCGTTGACCTTGTAGGTGAGCGGCAGGCCGGCCACCACGAAGATGTCCGACGCCTTCAGGTCGATCATCTGCTTCAAGAGCTCCGAAAGTAACATGATTCTTCCTCTCCTTTACATGCCCGACCAAAGGGTATCGGTCTCGGCGCTATTGACCTTGGCTGTCATGTTCCATTTGGTGATGCGGTACGTCCCGCCCGAGCCAAGCTCGAGCTCGATATCGAGCACGCGTCCGCTCGGGCAGGTGAATTGGGCGGTGATGGTGGAGCCGTCGAGCTCGGCGCTCACCTCGATGACGTCATCGGTCGCGGCGGCTGCCTCGGCGCAGATCGCGGGCAGGGCGCTCGCGAGCGAGCCGGCGGCGGTGATGGCGCTCGTGGTGGCGGCATCTTGCGTGGCAGTGGCCGGGTCGCCTGCCGTGGCGGGCGATGCGGCCGGAGCCGAAGGGCTGGCATCCGATTGACCCGTACGTGCCGCGAGCTCGGCGGCGGCTTTCTCGGCCGCGGCCTTCTGGGCGGCCGCGCGCTCGGCGGTGACGGTCGCGTCGGCGTAGCCCGCGTCGATGCGGGCTACGAAGGTCTGGGCGGCGGTCTCGGCCTGGTACTGCTGGGCCATGGAGTCGGCCTGCAGCGTGGTGAGGCGATAGGTCGCGTTGGAGGTGGCAATCGAGAGAACGGCGAGCGTGGCAAGGCAGATCACCGCGATGAGGGCGAACAGCGAGATGGGGCCGATGCGCACGGAACTCTGCGACTCGTTCATCATCTCACCTCGCTTACGTAGCGGGCCGTTGTCAGCGTGTAGATGTCCTCGTACTCGTTGGAGACGGTGATCGTCGCCTCGTAGAGCGTGCCGCTCGTCGTGAACTGCGGCGTGATCGCGCAACGCACCGACAGGCCATCCTGGCCGGCTTCGGAGATCTCGGCGCTCGTGGGGTTGGCCGAGAAACGCTCGGCGGCGTTGGCGGCGACGGTAATCGCGCGCTCGAGCTCGAGGCTCTTCTGCGCCTGGTTGGCCGACGCGAAGAAGAGCTGCGAGACGATGGCGAGCGTGATGACGAGAAAGACGAAGAGGACGAGGGCCTCGACGATGAAAGCGCGGCTGCCCCGGCGCGTGCGACGCGGTGAGCGACGCTCGCTCGTATGTGCGGCGCGTGTGCTCATCAGTTGTCTCCCTGCATCGTGCGCAGGGCGACTTCCGTGGTGCCCTGATCGGTTTTGATGGTGAGCAAGCCGCTATCGTACGAGAGGTCGAACTTGGACGAATCCGCCAATTTGACGGATCTACTCGCATCATAGGGGGTACCCGAAATAGCGTATTCCTCGACAATTGCATCGTTTATGAGGTAGATACGGGTCTCATAGGTGCCCGTGTCGAGGTACTCCACGAGCACGAGGGAGGGGCCTTCGGGGCCCACGCCGACGCGGACGGCGTTCACTCCGTCGCGTGCGCGGACGGTGTTGCCGATGAGCTGCTTGCCGAGGCGCCCCTCGTCGGTCGACAGCTGGATGTTGGCGACGTTCTTGTAGATGGTGACGCCCGTGACGAGTGCAACGAGCAAGATGGCCAGGAAGACCAACATAAGCAATGCGGGGAAGTAATTTCGGCGCCGTTTCTCGGGCTTTTCAGCCCGTATGGTCGTCAAAGCGTTGAGAATGTCGGTGTTTCGCTGTGTCATCGCACGCTCACCGCCACGCTCGGGGGTATGTTATCGGCGAACCATTCGTAGTTGATCACGTAATCGTCATGGTTGACCGTGAGGCCGTAGGCATCCTCGAGATGCGAGAGCGACGAGGGGTAGGAGCCCTCGATCGCGTAGCACTGCATGGCCGTCGATAGGATTGACTCGCGTATGGAGGCCGTGCCTTGCTCGCGTGACATCTTCTGGAAGGCGATCGTGCCGATCACGAGGGCCACGATGAGGACGAGCGCCACGAGCGTCACGATGACGCCACGCGCGCGGCGCGCCCTGATCTCCGATTGTGTGCGCTCGTGATACATCTGCGTCCTAGCCGATCGAAGTCATGATGCCGATGAGCGGGAGCATGACCGAAACGAGCGTCGCGCCGACTGCGATGGTGAGCAGCGCGGCGAGCATCGGCTCGATGCGGTCGAGTGCGCGGTCGAGTTGAAGCGTGGCGTCGTCGAAGAGCATGGTCGACATGCTCATGAGCACCTCGTCGAGGCTGCCGGCGTGGGCGCCCACGGTGAGCATGTGCGCGTAGAGCGGGTCGAGGACGTCGTTTTCCGCGATGGCCTGTGCGAGGCTACGCGGGTTCTCGAGGTTCTCCATGGCCGCAAGCGTGCGTGCGAGACGTGCCCTGAGCTTCTTGTGACGTACCGTTTGCATCGCCTGGCGCATGGCCGTCTCGGCCGTGATGCCGGCGGCAAGGTACGTCGAGAGCGCCGAGGTGAAGCGCGAGAGCGCAAGTTGGTACATGGCCAGCTTCGTGGAGCCGACATGCTCGAAGAGACGCAGGACGCGCTCTCGGCCTGCCTGCGTGCGGCTCGAGATCGCGAGGTAGATGGCGAAGAGAGCACAGACGACCGTGATGCCGAAGGCAACCCAGCCGATGACGATGGAGGCAAAGCCCATGCCGGAGAAGCCGGCGGTGAGCGAGCCGGCCATGTTCTCGTAGACGTTCGTGAAGACGGGGAGGATGACGATGACGGTCACGGCGAGGATGATGGCCATGATGCAGAGCAGCGCGGCGGGATAGCCCACTGAGCTGCGGACCTTCTGGAAGGTGCGGTCCTCCTCGCTGTAGTAGACGTCGAGGGTGCGCAGCACCGACTCGAGACGGCCCGATTTCTCGCCTGTCTCGACCATGTCGACGGTATGCTGCGGAAAGGCGCCGGTTGCGCGCATGGAGGCCGAGAGCGACTCGCCGGCGATGATGCCGCGGTAAATCTGGTCGCAGACCTGCCTGAAGCGCGAGCCTTCGCGGTTTTCCGCGAGCAGGTGCACGGCCTCATCGACCTGCATGCCCGCGGAGAGCATGGTCGCGACGCTTCCGCAGAAGGCGGATAGGGCGCCGCTTTCGAGCAGTTTAGCTGCCATTGTTCTCCTCGCATCCCTCGTCTAGCGTGACGTTCATTCTAGTGCATCCTCGCAATTATCGTTGAGCCGGTTAATACACGTAGCGGTCTTGGTAGCCCACGCCGTCGCCGACATAGTCGCCGCCGCCGGTCGAGGCGAAGGTGAGGTCGACGCGCGACCATTCGCGCGGGTTGACGGAGAACTGGACCGTGTGCCAGGTGCCATCGATGTAGACCATGATCCAAGCGTGGTAGAAGTCGTTGGGCGAGACGTAGCCGGTGACGATGCGCGCCGGGATGCCGACGCTACGCAGCATGGCCGCGCCGAGGGAGGCGTAATCGAAGCAGATGCCGCTCATCGAGGACAACGTGGCGTCCGGGTCGGGGACGTAGCCGCTCGAAGACGAGAGACGCTCGGCTTTGGCGGTGTCGTAGGAGACGTTGTCGATGATGAAGTTGCAGATCGCGCGCAGTGCGTCGCCTTGCGTGGCGCAACCGGCCGTGATCTCGCGCGCCTTGCGCACGGCCGCGCTTCCATCGTCGAAGCTGCAGAATACGTTGGGACGCAGGTAGGGCTCGAAGGGGGAGTCCAAGGTGACGCTCTCGGTGGCGGAGAGCAGCTCGACGTAGTTGGAGCCGCTCGTGTTTTGCATGACGCGCAAGGTGTAGGTGCCGTTATCCATGTTCATGGGCACGAAGACGGGTGTGCCGTCATTGGGCATGTCGTAGTTGTAGCTGTTGCCGCCATTCTTGACCTGCAGTTTGAGGCGTGCACTGCTCACGCCCGTGGCGGCGGCGTAGCCCTGTGAGACGTGCGAGACGTCGATTGCGCAATTTGGCCCCTGAACGGCGGCTCCGCTATCGAAGGAGACGCTCTGCACCGAAGCTGGCGGGTTGAAAGCGGCACCCGAGACGGTCTCGCCGCTGCCCGAGCCGCCCTGTTGGGTTGCGCTGCTCGTGCCTTCGGACTTGGAGGAGCTTGGCGTGGAGGAATCGTCCGGGATGCTGCAGCCGCAGGCAGCGAGCACGAAGAGGGCGAGGAGCGCGAGCATGGCAGTGCCCACCGCGATGACCCTTGTGATATGCGCGCATTGACGCTGCACGGACGCTCCCGAACTCGAATTACGTATACGTATCGAGCATTATAAAAGACGCGCGTGACGTATCCGTGACACGCCTGCAACGTCTCGGCTGACGGGGGAGGAGCAAGATAGGGTTTGGCGCGTCTGCAGTGCAGAATCCGCCAAGCGGCGTATATGCCAGGGCCCAACGGTCAGGGTGGTTCCCGTGGGCCGGTGGCTATAAGGGGACAGACCCCCAGGAGTCGCAGAGATCTCTCCACTCCGGTGCCTGGCGGCACCTCCGGTCGAGATGACAATGGCGGTGGCGATAAGGGGACAAGCCCTCGGATGCCATTGCGGCTGGGTGTGAGACAATAGGAAGAACTAGCTTACATGCACGTCAACGCGAGGAAGGGACGCTCATGCCCGAGTTCATCTACCAGATGCACGATGCACGCAAGGCACATGGAAACAAGGTCATTTTGGACGAAGTGACTTTGAGTTTTTACCCAGGGGCCAAGATAGGCGTCGTTGGACCCAACGGAATGGGCAAGTCGACCCTCCTCAAGATCATGGCGGGTCTCGAGGACGTGAGTAATGGTGAGGCCCGTCTCACGCCCGGCTTCACCGTCGGCATACTTCAACAGGAGCCAGAACTTGAGGAAGACAAGACCGTGATCGAGAACGTGCGCCTCGCCTTCGGGGACATGCTCGCCAAGATCGAGCGCTTCAACGAAGTTTCCGCCGAGATGGCCGACCCCGATGCCGATTTCGATGCTCTCATGGAGGAGATGGGACGGCTCCAGGACGAGATTGATGCAGGCGATGGATGGGATCTCGACAGCCAACTAACGCAAGCTATGGACGCGTTGCAGCTGCCTGATCCAGAGGCACCTGTTGAAGTGCTCTCGGGTGGCGAGCGAAGGCGTGTTGCACTTTGCAGGCTCCTGCTAGAAGCTCCCGATCTATTGCTGCTCGATGAGCCGACAAACCACCTTGACGCAGAATCCGTGCTCTGGCTCGAGCAGTTCCTGAAACGTTACGAGGGCGCCGTGCTTGCCGTGACGCATGACCGATACTTCCTCGATAACGTTGCGGAGTGGATCTGCGAGGTTGATCGCGGTCATCTATATCCATACAAGGGCAATTACTCCACGTACCTCGAGACCAAGGCCGCGCGTTTAGAAGCGCAGGGCCAGCAGGAAGCCAAGCTCGCAAAGAAGCTCGAACGCGAGCTCGAGTGGGTGCGCTCGAGCCCCAAGGCGCGACAGGCCAAGAGCAAGGCCCGTCTTGAGCGCTACGAGCAGATGGATGCCGAGGCACGCTCGATGAAGAAGGTTGACTTCACCGATATTCACATCCCCCCTGGTCCACGATTGGGCAACAAGGTGCTCGTTGCGGACCACCTCAGCAAATCCTTCGGGGACCGTGTGCTCATCGACGATCTCTCCTTCGAGCTGCCGCGCAACGGTATCGTGGGCATCATCGGCCCCAACGGTGTGGGCAAGACCACGCTCTTCAAGTGCATTGTCGGTCTTGAAGAGCCAAGTGCAGGCACGCTTGACATCGGCGAGACCGTCAAGATTGCCTACGTGGATCAGAACCGCGCTGGTATCGATGCGGACAAATCATTGTGGGAAGTTGTTTCGGACGGCCTCGATATCATTCAGGTGGGCGAGACCGAAGTGCCGAGTCGCGCATACGTGGCAGGCTTCGGTTTCAAGGGCCAGGACCAGAGCAAGCCTGCAGGTGTGCTCTCGGGTGGAGAGCGCAACCGCCTTAACCTCGCGCTCACACTCAAGCAGGGAGGTAATCTCCTCCTGCTCGATGAGCCAACAAACGATCTCGATACCGAGACGCTCGCGAGCCTTGAGGAAGCGCTGCTTGCGTTCTCTGGCTGTGCAGTCATCACAAGTCACGACCGCTGGTTCCTCGATAGGATTGCGACGCACATCCTTGCCTGGGAAGGAACCGAGGAGAATCCTGGGCACTGGCACTGGTTCGAGGGTAACTTCGACTCGTACCAGAAGAATCGTGTCGAGCGTTTGGGAGAAGTGGCCTCTCGCCCGCATCGTGTCTATCGAAAACTGACGAGAGACTAATAAGTAATAGATTGCGTATTCAACCCAAAATGGTCGCATGAAAAAGCAATATATTGCATACAATGTCTATTTTGCCTGTATATTTGTACTGTATAGGTAATTTGAGCAACATATTTAGCTGGTACCTATAACGAAAAGACATCATGAGAGCGCTTTAAAACATCACACTATACGGAACCTGTATATAGTGTTGGCTTCGTCAACTTTAAGATAGCGCAGAGCGTCTCAAAAGACAACTGGTCCCCTTGTACATCGCCCTCAATTCAAAGCTTTACATCCTCTATTAGACGGTACCGCTGTGATTTTATGCAGGATGCCCTTTGGGTTGTTATCAAAAGCAATCTCATCTATTGTCTAAGTCATGCTGAACAATGGGGTACCCGTTAAGCATGCACGTATTTAGCGGGCCTCACGTTTTCATTTGCTCGCATCATATTAACAGGCACCATATTGAATTGAGAGGAAAGCCCGCGTTTGCTCATACGGGGCAAGCCTCCTGTATGCCTCCATGCAAGTGTAATCTACCTATGCCTGTGGAAAATTACTATCTCCACCTTTCTGGAGATACGTATCGTGACCTTGTCTCTTCTCTGAGCTGGTACGGGCATGACATGCAGTACCGGTGTCCTGGTCAGGCCGCATTTCCTTTACACAGGCACCAGTTAAATAAATCAAATTCCAAAGGAACAAGTAGAAGATTCTCGTAAAAAGAGGCATCAGAAACCCTGTTAGAAATTACTGAATGGGAAATTTATTCACGGCTCCTATACGAAGTTCCCCTTCTTGTGAATTATGGCTAAGTTTCCCGTAGGAACCTGTTTTCAAGATATACAGGGTTCCAACAGGGGCAGGTTTTGTTGATAGCCTGAGCCCTGGATGATCTTCAAATTATTTTCTAGAGAAACTGGGCGTATAGCACAATTTCTCCTGTTTTTTCTTTTTCCGAGCTCAACCAGGCACTTTTTCCTGATATCGCAGGTCAAAAACAACGCGTTCTAGTGCCTCTTAAAACGATTCTGGCCTTTAAGGTGGTACTCGGCATGCAAAAAACCTTATCGGCCCTTAGACGCCAAAATATTGCGTTCTACGGGTATATCGCCTAATTTCGGTGTCAAAATGCTCCAACTTGAACTCCAGAAGCGCCCCTCATACAGGTACCAACCGCTGCTGTGGCAGGAACCCCGAAGCTGAAGAGGAAAAGAAATGCTTCGAAGCAGCGCAGATCTATGAAAATTTCTATTTAGGCATGATACCCAAATATAAATTTATGTCCAGGTAGGGAAAGTCTTGCAAAATAATCTTAGTCATTAATCCTACGAAATGACCACATTAATGCTTAATTACCGCAATATGCTAAGAAACGACCAAAATGCCCTTAAATCCTAGTCAAAATTTAAGAGTGGGTAACATGGTCAGTGCTAGCAAAAATCGCCCTGATAGCAGGAAAGTTGCTATACAGGCATAGCAAGATAGCACTGCTGTAAAGCACTGCGTCAAATCCCGTAAAGCAAGATACCTGGTTTACTATCTGGCTTCTATCGAATGGCTATTCGATCCAGTGAAACCAGGCTCTGACCTTGTATAGCATAGGGAATAGCATAGCTAGGCAACGTATAGCCTAACGCTATAACCAAGTCCCCTCCTGGATAGCTCTTCAGTTGTGAATCGTTCGTTCGTGCTCTGTTTCTCGTTCTTGGTACATTTCTTGCTTCGTTTTCATACGCCGAGTGTCTTGATGGTGAGATCAAAACACTGTCGGAGGAACTGGTTGTTTGCCGGTGTTTTGGTTGCCCATTACTATGTTTAACCAGTTCCGTGACGTATTACGGACGAATTATACGCATATAACCAGGAAACGCAAGCTTTTAAATAACTTAGACATATTAGTAATAAAAGACTAAGACAATAATTAGCCTTCTATAAAAGCGCAGGTCAAATGGTGTTTTGATCCTTTCTATTCATACTGTGTTTCCTCCAAAATCTTGTTCATTCACAGCATTTTCACATCTTACCCACAAATATATTTCCGTCCTATATAAACCTCAAAATATGGGATATCGCCTTTCCCAAACGCAAGACCTGTGCTAGGTACCTGCGGTGATGAGTCCTTCTTGTGCGCTTTGCCTTGTTCTTCGCACGCAAACTTCTGTCTTTACTGCGTGTTCAGGTATCATTAAGGTCGTTCGATGCGTGATTCACCCTGTCATCGAGGATGTGAACGAGATGAAAAAACTCATACCTTGTCTTATTAGTGCGCTGTGCCTATCCCTTCTGTGCCTTGCACTTGTCGCTTGTGGCCCTGACTACAAGCCCAACTTCGTGGGTACTTGGCGTGTCACGGCAATGACGGATAGTTCGGGTGCTGAGCTCACCTCCACAATCGAGCAGCTTGCTTCCGCAGAGAAGTACCTCACCCTTACGCTTTCCGATGAGGATGATCAGGCCAGCTTCGATCTTGCCAACCAGACGACGCTTTCGGGCACTTGGAAGCCGACGGGGGAGGATACCTGCGTTATCGACTTCGAGGGCTACGAAGAGATACCTGCCACGCTTTCAGACGGGGCGCTCACCTTTGAAGAAGGTGGCCAGACCATGACCTGCACGAAGCAGGAGTAGACGTGAACATTACGGTCTATTGTGCCTCATCATTTGGCGAGGACGAGGCCTTTGCTCGAGAGACGCAGACTCTTGGATCCTGGATCGGCGCGCATCATCACACACTAATATATGGGGGTACGAGTGTCGGCCTCATGGGGCTCATTGCGGGTGCCGTGCTTGATGCGGGAGGCGAGGTCATTGGCATCTTGCCCGACATACTTTCCGATCGCGAGCCGCCGTCTGGTCGTCTGACGCAGCTCATTCGCGTCGAAACCATGGCGCAACGCAAGGCCACGATGATCGAACTCGGCGAGGTTTTCATTGCTCTGCCAGGAGGCCCGGGCACGCTCGAGGAATTATCGGAGATCATGTCCCTTGTTAAATTAGGCACACCGCCTGGTTATCTGTATCTACTCAACAGCAATGGATACTATGACGAGCTCATCGCCTTATTTGATCGCATGCTCCTGCATGGCTTCATGACGCCAGAGATGCGTTCGTATCTCAAGGTCGCAGACTCGGCAGACGAGCTTGTGCGCATGATTGCCACTTTGGAGTAGGGGAGGCGCGTCATGAACGCCGAGCAATATACGGCCCTTGTCGCGTCCATTTCGTGACAATCCCGCAGCGTTGCGGGCGTTGGTGCTGGTCAACGACGGACTCAAGTGGCTCTGCTACCTCCTCTATCCTATGCTGTTGATACTCGTGGCCCTGCATGACCCATCCTTGCTGCTAAAGGAGATTCTGGTTCCAGCGGTGCTCTTCATCGGATTGAGCGTGTTCAGGCGTCCTCTACAATGCGCCACGCCCCTATGAAGCCCTCGCGATTGACCCCGCTCATGCACAAGGACACCCAGGGCAAATCCTTTCCCAGCAGACACATCTTCTCAGTGTTCATGATTGCCACGTGCTGGCTAGCATACTGTCCACCGCTTGGTATTGCTTTGCTGGTGGGCGGTGTGGTCATGGCGATCATACGCGTTGTCGGGGGAGTGCATTACCCCCAGGGATGTCATCGTGGGGGCGCTCGTGGCCGTGTTCGGGGGCATTCTGGGGCTGTGGATATTGCCCTTGTCCTAGTTCCTGTCAGGCTTTTCCTCGCTTGGGCAGGATGATAGAGCAGAAATACGCTCTTGCCCCACAAATCATAATATGGGCTTGAATACCATACAAATTCCACTTGATTTTTGCTTGAAAAAGTGTATTATCCTACCCAGATGCAATAAAAGTGTCTAATACAGGCATTTTGATGCACTCTGCATGACGGCGACTTGCATGCAGGTTGTGACGAGGATTTAACGGGTTCTCTGCACAACTCAACATAGCCTCAACGCAGTCGCGCGCAAGATCGTCGTCATGCAGGATCGAGGGTTGTTCGGCGTGTTTTTGGCGCGAAATCCTCGTACAAAAGAAGGTGGGGGGAGACCCCTTCGCGCAGACGAGAAACCGGCTCCAGGAGGGCGGTGATGCTCGTCTGCTAGCGTATATCATCCCAGGACAACGTGTATAGCAACCAGATGCCTTCTCAAGGTGCTAGCAACTGCCTTCAAGACCTTCAAAACTCTCTTTTCGCCGCATAAGACTCATGGGCAACCAATGGCCTTTTGGGGATCCAGGGAGTGATTTTGCACCCCGAGCGGAAAGAAGGGGACAGTCCCTGGATTCTATAATTAGACATAAAATCTAGCCAAACTACTCGTTTCGTGGGTAGAATCACATTTCTTCTTGGTCGCGCTTGTCCTTAATCTGTCTGAAATGCGGTCAAAGACAGGCTTATTCTCCCCACCTGGCCACTATGGGGAGGGAGGAGAATTCATCCTCCCCAGCAATTGTCTATGTTAGGAATATACAGGCATCATATTACCTATTCAAAAGCCTTTAAAAGCACCTGCTCAGAGCGTCATATTCCAAGGTCACATGCATTTTCATGCAATGAGGTACCTAGTATCTTGCCATCGGCTGTCCATAATACGGATTATCTTGGCCCCAGTAGGCCACCATTTGCGCAAGAGCACTTTCCTCCTCCATTGATTGTGGTTTATCAGGGAAAATCCTACCCAAATGGCAAATGCTGCATCCGTTCATGCCGGTCAGAGGAATATCAGCCGAAGAACGCGCACGCTCGGCAATGCTTCCGCGGCGTGCCTACGCGCATAATTTGTCCTGTTTTCTATGCACCGAAAATATCGTTATACCTGCTCACATGTATAATCATACCCATTGAATTGTATGATTGAGCAAGATTTAACAGCATGAACTGAGAGGATTCGTGACATGGGGACGGGGAGGTGACAGGGGGACGGGGCGGATTCTAGCGGTCATTGCACGCATGGAAAGGATGTGGTGCAATGGCTAAATACTCTATCGATGATTGGACGGCGGTCAAAGAGAGGCTTCGCGCGGGTGATTCGATCAGGGAGTGCGCAAGGCGGACCGGAATCGGGCGTGGTGCCGTTTTCAAGTGGAGCCGAATGGACCGCCCTCCGGATCGGATGGTGCTTACAATGGACGCCGCGAGCTGCCCGACCCCGAGCGCAAGAACATCGCCCAAGCAGCGCCTGACATACGAGGACCGCTGCTTTATCGCGGCCCTTCTCGATGTCGGGCGCACCAACCAAGAGATTGCCGATAAAATGAACATCAGCAGGACGACCGTCGCTCGCGAGCTTTCTCGGGTGCAAGGACCCTACGATCCGAGGCACGCCCAGCTTGATGCGAGGAAGAAGGCGAAAAGGCCAAAACCCCGCAAGCTCGATGCCCGAGGCCCCCTTAGGGCCTATGTGCTGCAGATGCTTGCCAGCAGATGGTCGCCCGAGCAGGTCTCCAAGCGGATCGAAGAAGACTTCCCGGATGACGAGGGGATGCGCATAAGCCACGAGACGATATACCGGTCCCTTTATGTACAAGGCTACGGGACGCTGCGCCATGAGCTCGGCGTCGAGTACGCCTTGCGCACCAAGCGCCGCGGTCGCAAACCGGCATCCAAGCTCCCCGCAAAGAACAGGCCCTGGCTTAAGGATGCGCATATATCCAAGAGGCCCCCGGAGGCGGGTGACCGCTCCATCCCCGGGCATTGGGAAGGGGACCTGATCATTGGAAGCGACCTGTCGAGCTGCCTCATAACCCTCGTGGAGAGAAGGTCGCGCTTCCTTTTGATGTCGAGGCTGACCTGCCATGACGCGGACACGGTCGCAGAGCGCATGGCGCAGATGGCCGAGGGGATCCCCGAGGAGCTCAGGCGCACGCTCACCTGGGATCAGGGGTCGGAGATGGCATGCGTGGACAGGTTCAAGCTCTCCTCTGGCTTCGAGGTGTATTTCTGCGATCCGCACTCTCCTTGGCAGCGGCCCACCAATGAGAATGTGAACGGGCTGATCAGGGAGTTCTTCCCCAAAGAGACTGACTTCACGGAGGTGTCGGACGAAGAGGTGGGCAAGGTGCGGTGGCTGCTCAACAACCGTCCGAGGAAGGTCCTGGGCTGGAAGTTCCCTTCCGAGGCTATGCAGGAAGTGTTGGCGGAAGGTGCAATGATCGCCTGAACCCAGGAAGTGTTGGCGGAAGGTGCAATGATCGCCTGAACCCGCCCGGGGGTTCTGTCACGTCCATGGACGTGACAGAACCCCCGTCCCCCTGTCACCTCCCCGGCGTGCGCCCCTTACGGCCTCAGTGCCTATACCCCGCGGAAGATATGGAGAGGGAGGGGAGAAAGCTTGCTCGCGCGCGAACTAAAGGGTATGATGGGCGCTCGTGTGTACCCGCAGCTTGGCTGTGCACCCGGCACCCTGGATGTCGGCTCAGCTTCGGGCGTATTGTAAAGGCGCCGGCCACACGCGGTGCCCAGACATGAAAGGGTGGCTAGTCACATGGCAGTCTCCAAGGAACGCAAGGCCGAGCTCATCAAGGAGTTTGGCAAGGATGCCAACGATTCTGGTTCCGCCGAGGTCCAGGTCGCAATTCTCACCGAGCGCATTCGCGAGCTCACCGAGCACGTCAAGGTCCACAAGAAGGATCACCACACGCGCCGTGGCCTGCTCATGCTCGTCGGTAAGCGTCGTCGTCTTCTCTCTTATATCAAGGAGCGCGACATCAACAACTACCGCGAACTCATCGCAAAGCTCGGCATCCGCGACAACATCTAGTCGCAAAGCGCAGGGAAGGGCCGCATGCAGCGGCCCTTCTTGTACCTGCATCTCATGGTAATGCCCGTCCACGCAGGACGGCTGAAGGTGCTCTTTCGCACGGGGCGGGAGGGCTGAAGTAGAGGAAAGAACATGACTAAGATTACGCACGAATTTGAACTGTACGGGAAGAGCTACAGGCTCGAGACCGGCGAACTTGCCAAGCAGGCAACGGGCGCGGTCGTCGTGAGCCAAGGCGACACTATCTTGCTCACAACGGCTGTTGTGTCCAAGGAGCGTCGCGATCTCGACTTCTTCCCCCTCACGGTAGATTTCATCGAGAAGATGTACGCCGTCGGTCGCATTCCCGGTGGCTATCTCAAGCGCGAGGCGCGTCCGAGCGAGAAGGGCACGCTCACGGCTCGTCTCGTCGATCGCCCCATTCGCCCGAGCTTCCCCGACGGCATGCGCAACGATGTCCACATCGTCATCACCACGCTTTCCGTCGACCAGGTTAATCAGCCTGACGTCATCTCCATCATGGGTGCTTCGGCCGCTCTCATGGTGGGCGGCGTGCCCATCGAGGGCCCGGTCGCCGGCGTGCGCATCGCACGTACCATCGCCGAGGACGGTCTCGTCGATTACATCGTCAACCCGACCTTCGAGGAGGCCGAGGCCTCCGACCTCAACCTCACCGTTGCCGGCACTAAGGAGTACATCTCCATGGTCGAGTGCGGTGCCGATGAGGTCACCGAGGAGGACATGATCGGTGCGCTCGAGTTTGCCCAGGAGGCCATCGGCGCATTCTGCGAGGAGCAGCAGAAGTTCCTCGACAAATGCACCATCGAGCCCAAGACCTACGAGCTCGATGAGCCCATCCCCGAGGTCGTCTCCAAGGTCGACGGCTTCTATGCCGCCATGGAGGCCGCCCTCAAGGATGCCGACAAGCAGTCGCGCATCGCCAAGGTCGAGGAGCTCAAGGACGAGATCAAGGCGTCCTTCACCGAGGAAGAGCGCAGCATGTGGGGTCGCGAGATCGCCGCTGCCTGCAAGGCCCTCGAGAAGCGCGCCATGCGCACGATGATCATCGAGACCGGCGAGCGCGTCGACGGTCGTGCCAACGACGAGATTCGCCCGCTCTACATCGTGCCGCATTACCTGCCCCGCGCCCATGGTTCGGGCCTGTTCCAGCGCGGCCAGACGCAGGTCCTCTCGGTCGTCACGCTCGGCATGCTCAACGAGTGGCAGCGCCTCGACACGATCGACCCTGCCGAGGGCAAGCGCTACATTCACCAGTACAACTTCCCGCCGTACTGCACGGGCGAGGTTGGCCGCATGGGTGCTCCCAAGCGCCGCGAGCTCGGTCATGGCGCCCTGGCGTCTCGCGCGCTCGAGCCGATGATTCCCAGCGAGGAGGAGTTCCCGTACACCATCCGCGTCGTTTCCGAGGTCATGGAGTCCAACGGCTCGTCGTCCATGGCATCGACCTGCGGCTCCACGCTCGCGCTCATGGACGCCGGCGTGCCCATCAAGCGCCCGGTCTCCGGCGTCGCCATGGGCCTCATCAAGGAAGGCGACCAGCACGTCATCCTGACCGATATCCAGGGTCTCGAGGACTTCCTCGGCGACATGGACTTCAAGGTCTGCGGCACGACTGAGGGCATCACGGCCCTGCAGATGGACAACAAGGCCAAGGGCCTCTCGACCGAGATTCTCGCCGAGGCGCTCGGCCAGGCCAAGCGCGGCCGCGCCTTCATCCTCGACGCCATGCTCGAGAAGATTCCCGCTCCGCGCGAGGAGCTCTCCGAGTATGCGCCGCGCATCATCACGATCAAGATTCCGGTCGACAAGATCCGCGACGTCATCGGCACCGGTGGCAAGGTCATTCGCGGCATCCAGGAGGAGACCGGCGCTTCCATCGAGGTACACGAGGACGGCAACGTCTTCATCGCATCGGTCGATACCGGCGGCGAGGTTGCCCGCAAGATGGTCGAGGACATCGTCAAGGTGCCCGAGGTGGGCGAGGAGTACGAGGGCGAGGTCGTCAACATCCAGTCCTTCGGCGCCTTCGTCAAGCTCACGCCGAACAAGGACGGTTTGCTCCACATCAGCCGTGTGGCCAATGGTCGCGTCGGTGCCGTCGAGGACGTGCTTTCCGAGGGTGACATCGTCAAGGTGAAGATCATCGAGGTGGACGAGAAGACCGGCAAGATCAGCCTGGATCGCCTCGACAAGCCCGACGCTCCCGAGGGCAGCTCCAAGCCGCGCAACGACAAGGGCCATGGCAACGACCGCAACAACCGTCGTTCCAAGGACACGCGCAAGCCGCGCCGCAGGGACTAAGCGCGTCACGCTCGCTTCTTCGCGACTTCTACAGGACGCGGGGGATGTACGCCAGAGCTCAGAAACCCATTCGCTCTGGTCGCACATCCCCCGCGTCTTTTGCGTCGTCTGAAAATGGTAGAATACAGGGACTTTTACGAGTTCCAGGAGCAATCACGTGGCACGACGCAGGGAGACATACGTAGGTGGCGGTCCTCACAAGGGTCGCATCATCTACGGCGGCGATAAGCGCGGCATCTTCGGCAGCACCGGTCGGCGTCACATGGGCTCCCAGATGCGCATCTACAGCAAGACGCCGCGGCGCTGGCCGCGCATCGCCCTCATCGCCGCCCTCGTCGTCATCTTCATCGCCTGCGTGTGGCAGTTCGCCTGTGGCGGCCTGCCCTTCCTCAAGGCCGAGGAGAAGACCGAGAGCAATTCGGGCGTACTGGCCATCGTCGTTCAGAACATCGACGTGGCGCGTCAGAAGGCCGGACTTGCCGGTCTCAACGGCACGGCACAGCAGGGTCTCGACACGCAGGTCACCATCTCGGCAGTGGGGGACTGCACCTTCGGCAAGGATCCGGATTTCCCGGATGCGACGAGTTTCAACGCGTTCTACCAGGCAAACGGTCCCGCCTATTTCTTTGCAGACGTACTGCCGTTTACTTCGGCAGATAACCTGACGATCGCCAACTGCGAGGGCACCTTCACGGAGAGCAACGACATCCAGGAAAAGTCCTTTAACTTCAAGGCTCCCGCGGAATACGCCAACGTCTTCGTCCAGGGCAGTGTTGAGGCTGTAAACCTAGCCAATAACCATTCGTTTGACTATGGTACTACGGGCTACAATGATACGAAGGCAGCGCTTCAGGATGCCGGAATCACGAGCTTCGGGTATGACCGCACAAACACCTACGAGGTCGATGGCATCAAGATCGGCCTCTTTGGCGTCAACGAGCTCGATGGCGTCGAGAAGGCGCAAAGTCTCATGCTCCAGGACATCGAGCGCTTGCAGAAGGAGGGCTGCGCGATTATCGTCGGCACCTTCCACTGGGGCAACGAGGGCGAGTACGAGGTCACGGCCACGCAGGTCTCGCTCGCGCATCAGGCCATCGATGCCGGATGCGACCTTGTCTTGGGCTCGCATCCCCATGTGCTGCAGGGCATCGAGTACTACAAGCAGCGTTACATCTGCTACAGCCTTGGCAACTTCTGCTTCGGTGGCAACACCAATCCCATGGATTACCGCACCGTGATCTACCAGCAGACCTTCCCGATCAAAAACGGTCAGATCGCGCTTGGCGAGGCCATGCGTACCCAGGCCCGTGTCGTACCCTGTCTGGTCAGCAGCTCCTCGAGCGTGAACGACTATCAGCCCATGCCGCTTTCCGGCGATGCGGCTGTGGCGGCGATCGAGGCGCTCAACGGCTATTCGGCCACGCTGGCGGGCGACGGCGCCGAGTTCTCCACGCGACTCGATGAGTCCGGATATTCGCAGGTGAAGTGATTTGGCCAAGCGCTGGAATATCATCCTGCCCATCGTGGTCGTCATCATCGTGGCAGTCATCGTCTTCATCAAGCGTGACGACCTGGGCTCCTTTGTCGAGACCATCAAGGACGTCTCCATCGTTCCCTTTGCACTTGCCGCGTGCTGCCTGTTCGGGCGCTACTTCAGTCATGCCTTCGCGTACAAGGCGGTGTTTCGCTGCGTGGACGAGGACGTGAAGTACCTGCACATCGTGCCGCTCGTCTTCTCCGTGACCTTTGCGAACGACTGTGCCCCCACGGCAGGTACGGCCGGATCGGTACTCATCGCCGCCTGGTCGCATAAGCAGGGGCTCGACATGGGCAAGTCGGTTACGGTTGTCTTTCTCGAGAAGATCGGCTTCTTCGGAGGCTTCGCCGTCGTCATGCTCATCGGCTTTGCCATCCTCATCTTCACGGGGCAGATGGTTTGGTATCTTGCCCTTGGTGGCCTAGCTGTCCTACTTATGATTTTTACCTTCGGGTTCGTGATGTGGCTCGGATATAGTCATGTCGAGACGGAGCAGAAGCTCTTCGCCTGGATCGAGAACCTTGTCAATCGTGCCCTCATCGTCTTCAAGCGCAAGCCTGCCGAGCCTTGGGCTGGCCGCATCGCGGCGTCATTTCACGAGGCAGCGAGCATTGCCGTCGACAAACCACGCCAGCTCATCGTCATGTTCTGCCGCATGGTGCTGCTGCATGCCTGTGATTGCATGTGCTTCATCTTCGTGGGCTTTGCCTTCGGGTACACGTACATCCCGTTCCTCATGGCCTCCTACGTGGCGGGCTTCATCATCGCGACCTTCATCCTGCAGACCATCGGCGCTGTCGAGATCCTGCTCGCGCTCGTCCTGAGCGCCTATGGGGCCACGCCCGCCCAGGCCGCGGCCATCGCGCTTGCATACCGTGGCCTCATCTTCTGGATCCCCTTCATCATCGGTGCCATCTGCATCAACATCACCGGCCAGCAGAAGCAGGTCTTCGCGCAGGGGAGCGAGGAAGTGCTCGTCAAGGGCGGTGACGAAAACGCCGCTCAGGCTAAACTCGAGAGCTCGTCAGAGGCCCCTATCATCGAGGACATGACCGAGATGCTGCCCGTGCCGCCTGCGGCCTGGACACGCGAGCGCGAGCGTGAGCATCACGAGACCTACGCGGTCAAGCTGGCCGATATCGTCGATGCCTTCCAGATTGATGATATCGTGGCTTACACCACGGCACGCGACAAGAACGAGAGTGAAACCGAAGTTACCCAGCGTGACCAAGATGAAATAATCGCAGGTCAGAGTACTGAGGAAGCAAATGACTCTGAGTACCCCGTTCCCCCTCAAGGTGGCTCTGATACTACGGTGAATGAGATATTTATGCGGGTCACAGCTGACCAGGAACAGCCCCAAATTGATGACGTAGATACTGTCACCTTAGACATACAGGAAGAAACTGACGAGGAAACAGAATAGGAGCGTACGACAAGCATGGCCCTCTCAATTGGCATCGTTGGGCTTCCCAACGTAGGAAAGTCCACGTTATTTACGGCTTTGACCGATCAGACCGGTCTCGCGGCCAATTATCCCTTCGCAACCATCGATCCTAATGTAGGCATCGTTCCCGTACCCGATGAGCGTCTCGAGAAGTTGGCCGAGATCGCCCATCCCGGACGCATCGTCCCGGCGACGGTCGAATTTGTCGATATCGCGGGGCTCGTGAAGGGTGCGAGCGAGGGCGAGGGACTGGGCAATCAATTCTTGGCCAATATCCGCGAAACTGACGCAATTTGTGAGGTTGTCCGCTATTTCAGCGACCCTGATGTCATACGACATGAGAGTAGCCAGGATCCGACATCCGACATTGAGACCATACGCACTGAGCTGGTCTTGGCTGATCTGGCCACACTCGAGAAGGCACTCGTGCGACTCGAAAAAGAGGCCAAACGCGACAAGGCGAACCTTCCCAAGTACGAGATGGCAAAACGCGTGGAAGAATGGCTCAACGAGGGACATCCTGCGCGTCTCCTGGACATGACTGACGAGGAAAAATCCCTCCTGTACGATTTGCACCTTTTGACCATGAAACCTGTTCTTTACTTGGCCAATGTTGACGAAGATATGGTCAATGCAGACCTTGACGAGATCGACGGCATCAAGCCACTGCCCATTTGCGCGCAGGTTGAAGCGGAGCTTGCCGAGCTTGATGCGGATGAGAAAGCCGAGTTTCTTGCCGATATGGGGCTAGAAGAGCCGGGTCTTTCGCGTCTGGCCAAGGCGGCTTATCGCCTGCTGGGTCTGCAGTCCTTCTTCACCGCAGGCGAGATGGAGGTCAAGGCCTGGACTATTCCCATCGGTGCCAAGGCTCCGCAGGCTGCTGGCGTCATCCATACGGACTTTGAGCGTGGTTTTATCAAGGCTGAGACCTGTAGTTATGACGATTACGTCGAGCTTGGGGGAGAGGCTGGTTGCCGTGCTGCCGGCAAATTGCGCCAGGAAGGCAAGGAATACGTTGTGCAGGATGGCGACGTCATGCACTTCAAGTTCAACGTGTAAGTGGACTGCACATATATATAGAAGCAGCACACGTATTAGATATATAGTCTAGTTATTGAAGGAGATGTATATGAAAAACGCTCACGCCAGTTCAATCAAGGGTCTGAGCATCGCCGTCATCATTTTGTCTGCCCTGGGCATACTCGCCGCTGTTCTCCTCATGGTGTTTTCGGGCGTGCTCAGTGCGATCATCATGAATGATGGTCCGGAGCTCATGAATGACATGCGCTATGAGTACGATGGCACCTCGATGTACTTTAACGATATCGATCCTGATGATGCATTCTTTGTCAGTGCCATCATGATGTTGCTTGGCGGGGGCCTGTCGGTTTGGCTGCTCATTTGCTGCGTCGGTGGACTTATTGCAGGCATCCTCGGCGTGATGCATGCCGCCAATCCGCCCAAGCTCGGGCTCGTCATGGGTTGGGCTATAGCCGGTACCATTCTAAGTTTCCTTGGCGGAAGCGTCATCGTAGCGGTCTTGCTCATCATCGTTGCCGTCTTCGCAAATTCCGATAAACGCATGTACTGTCAATAAGCGTCTGCGTCATCAGAGCGCGCGGAAGGGGTGTCAGAATTATCTGGCACCCCTTACTTTTTCGACAGGATGGGTGGCATTATGACAATGGGACAGCACAGCTTGCGTAAAGTCTTTGCCGACGCCTTTGCTTTGTACGCCGGTGACTTCGCGTGACTTCCGTTCGTTTTGTCAGCTGATGCGTGCGGTTATATTCTCGCTTCGTTTTGTTTGAATAACAGGTACAGGATAATTATCGTAGGGTCGACTGGTAAGCAAATCGCTTTGAGCGTCGGTAAATCAAATGGGTACCCGCTTATATAAGTGGAAAGTCCGCATGTTTGGCATAGGGGCACATGAGAGCGGATCCCTCTGGTTTCGAGAAAGGAAGATTATGTTGCCAGTGCTCTTGTTCTGGCGGACGTATGCGGCGCTGAGGCCGCGCGGGGAGAAGATCTGTCACAGCAACTATGTCACGGAGCTGTGATTGATTAGAAAAGCAGTATATTGCCTATATATTATCCCAAGGTCATAGGCATTTCGCATGTGCAGTATGCAACATATAGGAAATATATTGCATAAGTTTCTCTAGAAGAGAAAATCGAAGGAGAGCTGGTCTTCCTCGTTCGAGTCACTCGGTTCCTCAGACCTTACCTCAGGTTCAGTAGGGGACTTGGTTTGCGACGTTGATTGCTCATTGTCAGCTGATTTGACGGGTACCGCTTGTTCATCAAGCGAGTCAGACGCGGATCCGTCTGAGAGTTCAGATACATCGGTGTCTGTGGCTTCGTGGCTTCCCAGGCCTTCTGCATCTCGTTCAGAAACCCTTTCAGCTTCTGAGACGTCCGCGGTTTCCCGCGCGGGGAGGGCTTCGGATTCATGATTCTCTGCAGCCTCCTGTTCTAGATTGACGGTCGGTTCGCTTTCTTGCTCCGCTTCATTTGCAGAAACATCATTGAGGTCCTGCGTTGGTACGTAATCATCTTGAGATTGCGTTTCATTGACAGGTTCCTGCTCTGATATTGCCTCATTTGCGTGCTCCGTTTCTTGCTGCGTTTGTATGTCATTCTCTGGTACCTGCTCAGATACCAGACTAAAGCCTTCGTGAGCCTCGATTATGGTCTCGGAAACAATCCCCTCTTCGACCGTTTCCTCTATTTCGCTTGTATGAGCAGAAATATTGGCAGGCTCCTGCTCAATTTGTGTACCTGTTGTTTCCGGAATGGTGGCATCCTCGCTCAAAAGATCTGCCGATTCCTGTTCTTCTGCTACTTCGGGGGTACTATGAGCCGTCTCGTTCTCATCCCAAGAAGTGGCCATTTCGCTTCCGGTGAGGTTTGTGGACGTGACACGCTCTTCGATAATGGGCTCGGATGTCGCGGAATCGCTTTCCAGACGGATGTCCTCAGAAGGTGCTAGCACCCCATTGACCGGGGCGTTCTTTGCCTCTGCGAGGATTTCCTCGACCTCTTCCTCTCTGACGACGAATTCCTCGACCGTACGTTCGACGACGACCCGTTCCTCGGTCATCTTCGTGTACAAGCTCTGTGACCAGGAGCTTTGTGCAGGCTCCTCAGGGTCGAGGTCACTGCGCAGCATCGCGATGGTGTTCGTGAGGAGGGGAGAGCTCTCGATCGTTGTCTCGAATGTGTCCAAATCCCCTGGTCGGCCGCCTGCTAGCAAGGCCGCGACCCCACCGAACACGAAGTCGATGGAGGAGCGCGTCTCGCTCGGGAGCCTGTCTTCGCGCAACTTGAAGAGGGCGAGCCACTCGTTCACGACGGAGCGCTTGGCATCCTCGAGTAGACGCTGGTTGCCGTTTTCGCTCGCCAGCACGCGTAGATGATCGAAGCCTTTCTGCGCTTGAGCTGCGACGTCGTCTGCATCAGCGGCTTCATCGGCGACGAAGCCTTCGAGGAGCATGCGTGCCACAGCCGCGAAATCCGCGTGTTCGACACTTGCCTGGGCGAGATCCCACATGCTGTCGTAGTGGTAGTAGTAGGAGTTACGATTGACCTTGGCGCGGCTCACGATGTCACGTACCGTAATTTCGCTGAAGGGCATTTCCTTCATGCAATCCCAGAATGCGAGCTCCATGCGTTCGGTTGCGCTCGGTCCTTCTGCATTCTTCGGCGGTCGTGCCACGTTCGCTCCTAAAATAGACAACTAATCCAAAAATACTTCGACTAATCTATCGTTATTCAAATTAGATTGAATGTCCATGCATACTATCACGAATTAGACTTTCTGCCCACAAAAAAAATAGGACAAATAAGCTATTTATCTGTCCCAATCCAAGAAAAGGGGACGGCCCTCCCATGTTACGGGAAGGCCGTCCCCTCGAATGTGTATCGTCGTGATGGGCTTCTAGCGCCTAGGCTGGCATACCCGTATCCCGGTTCGGGTCGATGTTGCCGTAGCCTTCCTCCGTTCTGACATCCGGATCTTCCTCGAGCTCGACTTCGGTGTCGATGACATCGATGTCCTCGGTCCCGTAGCCTTCCTCCGTGCTGATATCGGGATCTTTCTCAAACTCAACCATGATGGACTCCATTCCCTCACGATGTGCATGTGCAGACTTATCTGTCCACGTGAATATTTTACTCGTCCTATAAATGGGCGCGACCGAGTTTGCGCGTTTCGTAGTGGGGATTCTCCAATTTCAGTACCCAGGTATGAGCACCTGAACGGCGAGTATGAGGCTCAGCGCACGAGCATACCGTACTTGCGTTGCACGCGGGTGAGCTTGTCGAGCAGGGGGTTTGCCACGAGCAACAGCGTGACGAATGTCGCGGCCGCCTGGATGCAGTTCATCGGGAAGCCGGCGAGATAGACGGCGATGATGGCTTCGGGCGTGATGCGCGAGAGCATGAAGAAAAGTGAGCTCGTGTCGAGGATGGGCCCCGCGACGAGCACGACGAAGACGGCGCCGCTTGCGGCCACCCCCACGCGGGCCCGCACGCTCAGCTTCTCGCGGCGTATCAGGCCGCGTTGGGCGAGCGCTCCGAAGACGAGGCCGCAGAGCCCGAAGGCGAGCATCTGCCAGGGCGTCCAGGGGCCTTGACCGAAGATGAAGTTGCTCGTGAGCGCCGCAAGCGAACCGACCAGAAAGCCTGATGACGGCCCGAAGGCGATACCCGCGATCATGATGATGGCCGCCATTGGCTTGAAGCCCGGCAGCCAGATGAAGGCCGCGCGTGCCGCCACCGCCAGGGCACACATGACCGCGAGCATGACGAGCTCGCGCGCCTGGGGGCGCCGCGCCTCGAAGATCGCGAAGAAGGGGACGATGGTGCAAAGCACCACGATGACGCTCGCGATTACGTACGCCTTGCCGCCTACGAGCGCGCTGATAACGACGCTCGCGACTGCGCACGCAAGCGACAGGGTCCATGCGAGGGCCATGCGCCGACGGGCAGCTGCTTGCCTATTTCGCTTCCCGTTTAGCTCAGACACAGCTCGATCACGTCCTCGTCCGTGATGGCGCCGGCAAACACGCTGCGGCTCATGCGATTGGCAGCCGTCGTGTAAAACCCGCTGTCCGAGAAGAGACGGCGCGGGGTTGCCGTGGTCACGACGCTGCCGTCGAAAAGCAGGCCGACGAAGTCCGCATAACGCGCGCAGAACTCGATGTCGTGCGAGACCATGATGATGGAGACATCGCGCTCGGTTAGGCGATGCAGCAATACGGCGAGCTCGTGCTTGAAGAAGGCGTCGATGCCCTTGGTCGGCTCGTCGAGCAGGAGCAGACGCGGCTCGGTCAGGAGCACCTTGGCGAGTGCCACGCGTTGCTGCTCGCCGCCGGACAGATCGCGGGGGTGTGCATCGAGTAGCCTTTCGATGCCGCAATCGTGCGCCATGGCCGCGCAGCGCCGTGCGTTTTCGCTCGCATCAAGCCCCTGAGCTGCGAGCATCTCGGCGAGCTCCTCGTGCACGCTGTTCTTCGAGAAGAGGTTGGCCGGGTCCTGGGGCAGCATGGCGACGCCCTCCCGGAGCCGCCCGGTGCCTTTGTCCGACCCTCGCTTGTGGCCGAGCACGCGCATCTTGCCGCGATAGGGACGCTGTACGCCGCAAAGGCACCTGAGCAGTGTCGACTTGCCGCTGCCGTTGCCGCCCACGAGCGCGAAGAGCGTGGCTTGCGGCACGCGCAGGTCCAGGCCGCGCAGTACGTCGGGTGCCTGTCGCTCGTAACGAAACCACAGGTCGCGGAGTTCCACGACGGGTTTGCGCGCGTCCATGTCGTCGTTGCTGTCGGGGATGTTCACGCGTGCGGGCGGTTTGGCGAGCACGCGTTCGACAAGCCACGTGCGTCCCTCGCGTACCGTGAGCGGGCATCGGGTGGGACAAGGGGACAGGTCATTTGTCCCACTGGATTCCAGTGGGACAAATGACCTGTCCCCTTGTCCCACCCCATAGAACACGCGCACTGGCGAAGGCAACGCACGCGTCATGTCATCGTCCGTCGCGTATAGGCGGGCCGCCACTTCGCGCGGCGTGCCATAAGCCATCATGCGCCCCTCGTCGAGAACGAGCGCGCGGTCGGCCTGCGCGAAGACATCCTCGAGGCGATGTTCGCTGATGATGACGGTCACGCCGAGCTCGCGATTGAGTCGACGCAGCGTGTCGAGGAAGCTCGCCGTCGCGATGGGGTCGAGCTGGCTTGTCGGCTCGTCGCAGACGAGCACGTCAGGCTGCATGGCCATCACGCCGGCCAGGTTGAGGAGTTGCTTCTGCCCGCCGGAGAGCTCGGAGACGTCGCGGTCGAACCAGTCGGATATGCCGAAGTAGCTTGCCATCTCCGCCACGCGCAGGCGGAGCACCGGCGAAGGGCAACCGATGCTTTCCAGTCCGAAGGCGAGCTCGTGCCATACCTTGTCGGTCACGATCTGCGCATCCGGGTCCTGCATGACGAAGCCGATGCGCCGGGCCTGGGTCTCAAGCGGCACCTCGTCCAGGGAAACGCCATCGAGCAAGATGGCGCCCGAACGCTGTCCGAAGGGGGCGAGCACGCTCTTGAGCTGGCGCAGGAACGTCGTCTTGCCGCAACCGCTCTTGCCGCAGACGCAGAGGTACTCGCCGCGCTCGACCTCGAGGCTAAGCTCGTCGAGTGCGGGCACCGTGGCATCGGGATAGCTGAAGCTCAGATGTTCGAGAGCGAAGAGCGCCATGCAATCGCCTCCTTCGCATCGATGGCAGATGGCACGAGCACGAGCACCGTACACGCCACGAGCGCGCCGATGCCAAGCGGCGAGAGCGTGGGGATGTCGATGGCGGGCACGTAGCTCACGGCAAGCGCGCCGCTCGCGAGGGCGATGCAGGTGACGATAACGCACGCGACCATGAGGGCGAGCAACAGCGCATCGCGCATGCGGAAGCGGCATTGCAGGTAGCGCCCCGGAGTCGATGAGTCGCCGCTAGTCCGCGCGCCGTAACCGCGCGAACGCATCGAGTCGGCCGTGGTCACGGCACCCTCGAGCGCCCAGCTCGTGAGCGCCGAGAGCAGCGAAGCCCCATCCCGCGCACGTTCGCGTACGCTGCCCTGCGTCATCGACAGGCCGACGCAGCGCCGCGCTGTCGAAATCTGTCGGGCCTTGCGTCCGTAACTCGGCACGAGGCGTAGCGTCATCGTCAGCACGAGCGTGAGCGCTGGTGCCCGGCGGCCAAAGAGGTACGTGAACTTGTCCGTGCTCATCACCTGCGCATAGCAGGCAAACCACAGCATGACGCTCACGAACATGGTCGCGGTCGACGCACCGTAGGCGAGCGCCTCGAGCGTGTAGGGGCGTGCGCCCAGGTACGTGAAGAGCGCGGTGTCGCCAAGCGTGTTGAAGAGGGGGTTGATCGTGGCAAGCACGACGAGCGCCAATGCCATCGCCGCAAGCAGGCGCCAGGCATCGCGCCCGCGCAGACACAGGTAGTAGAGCACCGCACCCATGAGGCCCGCCGCTTGCACGACGGGTTGCTGCACGAGCACGCACAACACGATGACGCCCACGAAGAAGGTGAGCGTCACCGCAGGATGATGTGTCGAGAAGGCATCGGGGCGCATGCGCGTGCGCTACATCGTGATGAAGGAGAACTCCACGGTATCACCGGCTGCCACGGGACAGACGTCGACGGCTTCCATGACCTGCTCGCCGTTGACCGTGTAGACCCAACCCGAATTGCCCTCGGCCGCGATGCCGTTGATGGCGGTGATGTACGTGCCGTACTGGCTGTTCTCGGTGGCGACTTCGGCATCGGTTGCCTCGAGCACGGCAAGCGCCGTCGCATCGGCTGCCGGTATCTGGACGGTGTAGCTCGTGGTGTTTCCGTCGGCATCCGTAATCGTCGCCTTGGTCTCGATGAGCTCACCGGGCTGGTCAGCCTGTTGGCTCGCCGCCGCGGCGGCGGAGGAGCCTTGCGTGCTCGCCGCGCTCGACGATGCCGGGGCATTCGAGCCACAACCGGCAAGTGCCAGCGAGGCGAAGAGCGCGCAGGCGGCAATGCATGCAAAAAGACGTTTCATGATAGACCTCTTTCATCCAGGGCTTTCGGTCATGGCTCGGTAGTCCGACTTCGGCCGCACGCATGCGGCGCCTTACGGTTACTGGTATAGCGCGGGATTTGCACCCGCATTCCCCGAGGCCTCTACGAGGCACCGCCTATCGGAGGCGGCCCGTAAGCCAATTCGCTGTATATTGTACCCGCCGACGCGTCATCGCGCCCCTGCCATGCGCACTTTTCGCGAAAGTCTAGGATTCGCGGGAGCTCCGAGCGCATATATGACGGAAGTCTAGGATTCCCGTGCTCAAATCCTAGACTTCCGTGGTTTTTGCGCGTGCGGCTCGTCCGTGGCGTATTCGCATCCTAGACTTCCGCGGTTTTTGCGCGCGCAATCGTAATTTGAGAGCTCCGAGCCTCTACAGCGTCCACTGCTCCTGGTCGGTGTGGAGCAGATCGTGGGCCAGATGCGAGAGCGGCTCGCCCAGGAACTCCTCGTAGCACGTGGCCACGTTGGGGTTCTCGTGGCTAAAGCGCGTCGGACGCGTGCGGTCCAGTGCGTAGAGCGTCCGGCCGCGCTCGCCTGCCATCTCGCGTGCCTCGTGGATGGGCTGTCCGCCTCCGCCGGCGCATCCGCCCGGGCACGCCATGACCTCGACGAAGTCGTACTCGACCTCGCCGGCATCGATGGCCGCCAAGAGCTTCTCGGCATTCGCCAGGCCGCTTGCCACCGCGATGCGCACCTCGCTGCCGCCAAGGTCGAAGGTCTTCTCCTTCCAACCGTCCAGGCCACGCACCTCGGTGAAGGCATCGGGGTCGGGGTTGGTTCCGTTGACGAGATAGTAGGCGCTGCGCAGCGCGGCTTCCATGACGCCGCCGGTTGCGCCGAAGATCACGGCGGCACCGGAACCCTCGTTCATCGGGTCGTCGAAGGACGTCTCGTCAAGCGCGGCGATGTTGACGTGCATGAGGCGGATGAGCCTGCCGAGCTCGCGCACGGTGAGCACCGCGTCGACGTCGGGTTCGGTCTCGCGCACCATCTCCTCGACGGCGGCCTCGTACTTCTTGGCCACGCACGGCATGCACGACACGTTGAAGATGCGCGTGCCCATCGGCGCCGACGTCGCGAAGCCCGTCTCGCCGGCTGCCGCCACGGATGCGTCGTCATTGGCGCCGGTGCCGACGGGGTTGGTGTCCACGCCGATGCCCAGGCCCGCACCCTCGCGTACGCCTTCGAGCACGTGGGTGCCCTCCTTGGGCGGCACCATGCCGAGCTTGGGACCGACGTACTCCTTGAGCAGCGCGCCGAACATCTGCTGCGGCGACTTGGCGCTCGAGAGATGGGCGAGCTTGTCGGGATGCTTGATCTTGAGGTAGCGCACCCAGCCCGGGCAGCATGACGTGAACATGGGCATGGTGCCCTGGCCATCCAGGCGCTCGAGCAGCTCGCTGCCCTCCTCCATGATCGTCATGTCGGCGCCGAAGTTCGTGTCGAAGACGTAGTCGAAGCCGAGCGCGCGGAAGGTGGCCGCCAGGCGTCCCTCGGTCGCGAGCTCTGCTGGCAGGTCGAGCGTCTCGCCCCACGACGTGCGCACCGCCGGGGCGACCTGCACCGCGCATACCACGTCCGGGTCGGCGAGCGCCTCGAGCACGGCATCGATGTCGTCGCGGGCACGCAGCGCACCGGTGGGGCAGTGGGTGATGCACTGGCCGCAGAGCGTGCAACCGGCCTCCTCGATGGGCAGTCCGTCGCGCACGCCCACGTCCAGGCGCGTCGCGCGGTTCTTGATGTCCCATACGTCGCAGCCCTGCACCTTGTGGCACACCTGCACGCAGCGCAGGCAGCGCACGCACTTCGAGCTGTCGCGGATGAGCGGGAAGCTCTTGTCCCAGGGCGTGAAGGTCGGTTCCTTCTCGTAGGGGACGTCGAGGATGTTGAGGTCCTGCGCGAGGTCCTGCAGCACGCAGTTGCCGTTGCGCACGCAGGTCGCGCATTGCACGTCATGCTGGGAAAGCAACAACGAGACGTTGACGCGGCGTGCCTCGAGCACGCGCGGGGTGTCGGTGCGGATGACCATGCCCTCCTCGAGCGCGGTGTTGCAGGCGGGCACGAGGCGCTCGATGCCCTCGACCTCGACGACGCACACGCGGCACGCGCCGATGTCGCTTATGCCCTCGAGCCCGCAGAGCGTGGGCACGTAGTTGCCCGAGGCGAAGACCGCCTCGATGATCTTGGAACCTTCCGGGAGCGCGACGGGCGTTCCGTTGACCGTTACGTTTACCATGAGAACTCCCTCCCTCCACGAAACGCGCCTAGGCCGAACTTGTCGCAGCGCAGGCAGCGGTTGGACTCTTGGGCAGCTTCCTGGTCGGTGAGGCCGCGTTCCATCATCGCGAAGTCGCGGCGGCGTGCCTCGGCGCTTCGCTCGGTCGTGTTGGAGCGGCCGCAGGGCATGCGGTCGGTGGCACGGGCGTCGGGAACCTCCACGTCGGTTTCGATGACGTGGTCGTAGCCGAGGAACTCGTCGATGTTGCGCGCGGCGGCCTTGCCGGCGGCGATGGCGCGGATGACCGTTGCCGGACCGCTCTCGCAGTCGCCTCCGCAGAACACGCCTTCCATGCCCTCGACCTGGCCGAACGGACTGGTCACGACCTTGCCCCATTCGACCGGCAGCTCCTCGCTTCCCAGCTCGGACGCGCCGACGGCCTGGCCCACGGCCATGAGCACGCGGTCGCATTCGATCGTCTGGGGCGGTTTGTCGGCCTTGATGGGCTTGGGGCGTCCGCGGTCGAACTGCCCGATGATCTGGGGCTGGACCTCGAGGCCCGTGACGCAGCCATCCTTCTCGATGACGCGTAGCGGAGCGGCGAGTTCCATGATCTCGCAGCCTTCGGCGATGGCGCCGTCGATCTCCTCGCGCTGCGCCGTCATGTCCTCGATGCGCCGGCGGTAGACCACGGTGACGGACTCGGCGCCCAGGCGTAGCGAGGTGCGGGCCACGTCCATGGCCACGTTGCCGCCACCCACGACGACGATGCGCTGGCCGGCGAAGTCGTGCATGAAGCCGTCGCCAATGGCACGCAGCATCTCGACGGCCGAGAGCACGCCCTCGGCGTTTTCGCCCTCGATGCCGAGCGTCTTCTCGTTATGCGCTCCGATGGCGATGTAGACGGCGTCGAAGTCGCGGCGCAGCTCGCCCAGGGTCACGTCGTTGGGAACGGTCGTGCCCATGTGCAGCTCGATGCCCTGCGAGACGATCCAGTCGACCTCGCGCTCGAGCTCGGGACGCGGGAAGCGATAGGCGGGAATGCCGTAGCGCATCATGCCGCCCAGATGCTCGCGCTGCTCGAACACGACGGGGGAGTGCCCCATGAGCGCGAGGTAGTACGCGGCGGTGAGGCCGGCCGGGCCGCCGCCGATGACGGCGACGCGCTTGCCGGTGGCGGGGTAGTGGAAGGGCTTCGAGGGCTCGGCGGGTGTGCCGTCGGAGTCGAGTTCGAACATTTCGGACGCGTTATCCACCGCATAGCGCTTGAGGGCGCGGATGTTGATGGCGTCGTCCACCACGCCGCGTCTGCATGCGAGCTCGCAGGGATGCTCGCAGATGAGGCCGCAGGCAAGCGGGAATGGGTTGTCCTTGCGGATGAGGCGCACGGCGTCGTCGTAGCGGCCCGCGTGGACCAGGGCGACGTAGCCGGGAATGTCGACGTGCGCGGGGCATGCCGCGCGGCAGGGCACGGCGTTGCGCGCGCCGGCCGTGCAACGACCCTGCGTGGCGTGGGAGACGAAGTCGTCGCGGAAGCCCTTCACGGCCCGCAGCACCATGGCACCGGCCTCGTAGCCGATGGCGCAGTCGGCACTCAGGTAGGCGCTACGTGCGGTGCGTTCGAGCACGTCGATGTCGCGCTCGTTCGCGCGCCCGTCGAGGATGGCCTCCACGAGGTTGCGCATCTGGGCAAGTCCCACGCGGCAGGGGACGCACTTGCCGCAAGATTGCGAGGCGGATAGGCTGACGAACGCGTCCGTGAGCTCGACGGGGCAGGTGCCCACCGATCCGGACTGCGCCCTGCGCGCGATCGTGTCGCACACATCCTCCATGACGGCATGCGCTGCCGTCGGGCGTTCGATTTCCATTAGCGTCATAAGGCTCTTCCTCCCGGAGCTATAGACAAGTGCGTAAATGCTAGCGTACGAATGTAACGATTACGTTAACAATGCAGATGGGATTAGGCACATACGCAACGCGCACTCAATCTAACGTAAACAGTGTGCATGGTCATCATGCCCCGAGGATGAAAAGCGAGGCAGCAACTCAGAGTCACCACCTCATTGGCATCTCGCCGCGTTTTGCTGTCATGTGACCGCAGGACTTGGCACCGGACGGCCACGGGGACACAATTTTGGGCAGCTATCACCTGCCGTGCCACGTTTTGCGGTTGGGTGGCTGCGCGCCCCGGCGTTGCGCCGCGTTTTGCTGTCATGTGACCGCAGGACTTGGCACCGGGCAGCCACGAGGGCGCAGTTTTGGGCATTCATCGCCTGTTGCGCCACGTTTTGCGGGCTGATGGCTACGCGCGTCGGTTTGAATCCCTGGCGCGACGGCCCTCTCGCGCCTACAGCCTCACGATGTCGCAGCCCAGTGCCCGTGCGTCCTTCTCGTCGTGCGTGGCGATGATGAGGGTGCGGCCATCCAGCTCATCGTCGATAACCCGCGTGCAGCGTTCCTTCGTCGCCTCGTCAAGTCCGGCGAAGGGCTCGTCGAGGATGACGAGCGAGCTGGGATGGGCCAGGGCGCGGGCGAGCTCGGCGCGACGGCGCATGCCGCCCGAAAGCGCGCGTGACGGCTTGGCCAGCGCCTCCTCGTCGAGCATCGTGCGGCATAGATGCGCGCCGCGGCGTATCTCGGAGACGTCCTTTGCCACGAGCGCGATGTTCTCGAGGGCCGAGGCCCAGGGTAGCAGCGTGCAGTCCTGCAGCACCGTAGCCATGGCCGGTGTCTGCCCGTCATCATGGGCGATGGCGCCCGCGCTGGGTCGCTTGATGCCGGCCACCATGGACAGCAGGGTGGTTTTGCCGGCACCGGATGGCGCCATCACGCACAGGCGCGCGCCGGCGGCCATGGTCAGGTCCTCGTAGTCCAGACACAGGGGAGTACTGCCCTCGGTGTCGTAGACGCATGCGAGCCCCTCGATGCGCAGGCCCGTCGGCGCCGTGGCCACCGGCGCATCGGCGCCCTTTGCGGCCATGGCCGTGCGCACCCGTGCGGTCAGCCAACGTCTCGGCAGTTTCACGATCGCGTCCACGAGCTTGACCAGGAGCTTTTCGGACAGCCAGCTCAGCACGATGACCGTCGCCGTCCAGGCGATGATCGAGGCGCTGTCCAACGAGATCTTCGCCAGGTACACGCCCTCGCCAATCGAGATGCCCGGCAGGCCGATGAGCTCGGCAGCCACGCCGGACTTCCAGGCCAGACCTGCGGCCGTTGCCGTCGCGGCTCGTACGGAGGTGCCGAAGGCGACGAGTTCCACGCACAGCGCCCGCCGCATGGCCGGTACGCCAAAGACGTCCAGGACCTTGTCGACCTCGCTGTCACGGGAAAGCGACGCCTCCATGACCGCATGGTAGAACTGCGGAAAGACGACGAGTCCGACCACGATGGCGGTGGTCACGTGCGATCCCGCCGCGACGAGCAGCAGCGCGATGACGCAGACGACCGGTGCGCTCTTGACGACGAGGATGGCGGGTTTGAGGAAGATGCGCAGGCCGGGGAGCTTCGCGGCCAGGTATCCCAGGACGCAGCCGGCGACGAAGGCGATGCCGTAGCCAATCGCGATGCGCGCGATCGAGGAGGCGACCGCCTGCCAGAAGCTCGCGGTGAGCACGAGCTGACCCCATGTCTGCGCGGTCTCGACCGGGCCGCTGAGCAGCCAGGGATTGCCGAGGGCGGCCGCGATGAGCTGCCAGATGACGAGCCAGGCGATGACGGCCAGAGCCCTCTTCGCGAAGGCGGCGGGGGAGCGTCGATTGCGCGTCTGGTGGTCGTTGCCCACGGGAAGCCCGCTAGCCTATGTAGTAGAAGCCGTCGTCGGGGAGTTCGCCGCCGATGGAGGAGGGCTCGGCCTCGTAGAGCGCCTGCAAGTAGCCCGAGAGGTCCTCCTTCATCTGCTCGTGGAGTATGCAGACGATGTTGCAGCGCGGTACGGCCGCATCAGCGATAGACGCGTTGCCTAATATTCCGAAATCCACGAGCGTCTGGGCGATGGAGGAGGGGTTCGCGAGTCCCGCTTGCACCGAGGCGCCCCACGCGTCCATGAAGCGGGCGAGGCTCTCGGGATCGTTGTCGATGAGCTCGCTTCTCGCCACGGTAACGCCCGTGACGAAGCGACCATGCTCCTCCTTGCCCGCGGAGGACTCATCCCACAGCGCGGTCATGTCGAGTACGCGGACAAGATCGGCATCCTTGGCAAGCGAGGCGGTCGCGAAGGGTTCGGGCACGATGGCGACGGTCGTGTGGTCGGCGTTGAGACGGGCGAGCGCCTCGGAAGGCTCGGAGACGTACTCGAGCGCGACGCGATCGGAGAGCCCGGACTTGTCCAGCAGATACTCAACGGTATAGCCCGGAACCGAGCCCTTGCCGGTGAGGTAGACCGTGCGTCCGGCGAGGTTGTCGAGGTTCTGGACGGCGCCATCGTAGGAGATGCCGTAGAGCACGCCGAGCGTGTTGATGCCGATGACGCGGATGTCACCGTTGGTCTGCTTGTAGAGCCTGGCGGCGAGATTGGCGGGCACGCAGGCGATGTCGAATTCGCCAGTCGCCACGCGTGGGACGAGCTCATCGGCCGTGGCCGCGACCGTGAATTCGTAAGCCGGTTTCTTGCCGTCATCGGCCAAGGCGTCTTGCTCCTGCATGAGATGGGCCATGCCGATGGCCGTCGGGCCCTTCATGGCCGCCACCGTGAGGGGGGCTCCGCCTTCGCCGTTGGCGCCGTTACTCGGCGTGCCTCCCGATGCGCAAGCGCCGAGGCCGACCACACAGCAACCCAGGGCCAACGTGACCAGCGTCGTGACGATGATTCGCCGTGCCTTCATGATGAACGTCCCTTCCATCGCGAGCGTATTGGCCGTGATTCTAACACGGGTGCCCCGCGGCTTTTGTAAACGTCGTGTGACAAATGTGCACACATCTCTCCTGTCATTTCGAGCGAAGCAGCCGAAGGCTGCGCAGTCGAGAAATCTCTCTCCTCGCCCTTCGCGTAGCACGCACGCATTTCCCCGCTCAGACGCATGCGCGCAACCGATAATTGCGCGAAGTTCCAACTAGAATCGCTGGCGCAACCAGCTGCTCTCCCGTAACTTCCCCAACAGACATGGCTTATCATGCTTGCAGGAGAAAGGACGCACATGGATGTAGATATCGCGAAGCGGCTGGCGGACCGGCGTCGTGCGGCGGGCCTCACGCAGGAGGAGCTTGCCGAGAAGCTCGGCGTCTCGCGGCAGGCCGTCTCCAAGTGGGAGTGCTCGGAGTCTTCGCCCGACACGGACAACCTCATATCCCTGGCGCGCCTCTACGACGTCTCGCTCGACGATCTGCTGTATACGGACGTGGAACGCAACGACGCTGATACGGCTTGCGGAGAGGATGCGGAAGAGGACGCTGTCGGTGAGCCCGGTTTCGATGCGGGTGCTGGCGAAGACGACGCCGATGGTGACGCCGCCGCCGAAGACGACGCCACGTCTCGCAAGGGCGACGGCACGACCCATATAGGCTTCGATGGCATCCATGTCGAGGACGGCAAGGACTACGTCCACATCAACTGGCGCGATGGTGTGAACGTCGTCGATGGCAAGAAGGGTGACCACGTGCACGTGGGCTGGGATGGCGTCCACATCAACGACCGCGAGTTCGACAACCTGGCCGATGCGAACGCGTACATGGGCACGGGCAAGAAGGGGTCGTTGTTTCTGCGCGCGTGGAACCGATTTCCGTTTCCGCTGGTGGTGCTCATCGCATATATATTAGTTGGGCTCGTGTACGACGCATGGGGCTATGGTCTGTTCCTGATCGCCGCCATTCCCGTCTACTATGCGCTCGGCGGCCTTTTCGGTGCCAAGCACATCGCGGCGTTCTTCTGCACGCTCTACGTGGTCGGCGCGATTTGCTGGTTCTGCTACATGGCGTTCGTCTGCGGGCAGCCGCATCCCGCGTGGGTGGTGTTCCTGACGATTCCCCTCGTGGGCTGGCTTTGCGGAGCGCTCTCGCATTGGTGGAGGAAGCGCCGTAAATAAGACAAAAGTGCCCCGGCGACTTTTGTCTGGTTGCTCCAAGGCAACGGCTCGGCATCGGGCTGCATTTTCGCCCTCACACCTTATTTCCCGCCTCGTATAATAATGAGACAAATCCCGCCGGGCTGGATTTGTCTCATTCATTCGTCGCCCCGAGGTCGCCCATGACGTATCGCATCGGCATCGACGCCGGTTCCAAGACGCTCAAGCTCGTCGTGCTCGATGAGTCGGGCGCCGTCGTCTACGACACCTACATGCGCCATCGCGCCAACATCGCGCGCACGCTGGGCGAGGCAATTCACGACTTCAACTGGCGCCACGGCCCCGTCGACGCGTCGATCGCCATGACCGGATCGGCCGCAATCGAGGTCGCGCGCGTCCTCGGCATTCCCTTCGTACAGGAGGTCGTCGCCACGACCCATGCCGTGCGCGGCCTCGAGCCAGACGCCGATGTCGTCATCGAGCTCGGCGGTGAGGACGCGAAGATCATCTACCTCGACGAGCGCCCCGAGCAGCGCATGAACGCGACGTGCGCGGGTGGAACCGGCGGATTCATCGACACCATCGCCTACATGCTCGACATGCGCAGCAGCCAGATGAGCCAGCTGGCCTTTGGCGCGAGCCGCAGCTATCCGATCGCCTCGCGCTGTGCCGTGTTCGCGCAGACCGACGTGCGCCCGCTGCTCAACGCCGGCGCGAGCAAGGCCGACATCGCCGCGAGCGTTTTCGACGCCGTCGTGCGCCAGACGCTGTCGGGGCTGGCCTGCGGGCGCCCCATCCGCGGCAACGTCGTCTTCCTGGGCGGTCCGCTCGAGCACATGCCGTATCTCGTCCACGCGTTCCGTCGGACGCTCGGGCTTTCGGCGCATGAGGGCGTCAAGCCCAAGAACGCGCACCTGTTCACCGTCACGGGCGCAGCGCTGCTCTCGGATGACACGCGTTCGCTGGGGTGTGCTCCCGTCGTCATGAACACGTCAGAGCTCGAGCGGCGCATCGCCGACATGGGCGAGCTCAAGAGCGACCTCGCATTTCTGCCGCCGCTGTTCGAGGACGCCGACGAACTCGCGGCGTTTCGCGCGCGGCATGCGCAAGCCGAGTTCGAGCGTCAGGGCATTTACGAAGCGACGGGCCCCTTGTTCCTCGGCATCGATGCGGGTTCGACGACCCTCAAGCTCGTCGCGCTCAACGCCGACGCGCAGATCGTCTACAGCGTCTACGAGCCCATTCGCGGTGACCTTATCGAGACGCTGCGCGAGGCGCTCGACGAGCTGTATCGCAAGATCGAGCCGCCTTCGTACCTGCCCCATGCCAAGTCGAGCACGTGGATTGCCCGCGCATGCGCGACCGGTTACGGCGAGGAGCTGCTGCGCGCCGCATTCGGGGTCGACATGGGGGTGGTCGAGACGGCCGCGCACCTTCGCTCGGCGCGGCACCTATGCGATGACCTCGACTTCCTGCTCGACATAGGCGGACAGGACATGAAGGCACTGTGGGTGCGACACGGCATGGTGACCGATGCGGCGCTCAACGAGGCGTGCTCGAGCGGATGCGGCGCGTTCATCGAGGGCACGGCCGCCGCGCTCAAGACGACGCCGTGGCAGTTTGCCGATGATGCCCTGCTCGCGCGCCATCCCATCGACCTGGGCACCAAGTGTACGGTCTTCATGAACTCGCGGGTCAAGCACGCGCAGAAAACCGGTGCGCCGATCGAGGACATCGCCGCCGGCGTCGCGTACTCCGTCGTCAAGAACGCCCTGCATCGCATCATCGGTGACGATCGCATCCCGCAGCCCGGGCAGCGCGTGGTCGTCCAGGGCGGAACCTTCCGCTCGGACGCCGTGCTGCGTGCCTTCGAGCTGCTGTGCGGCGTCGAGGCCGTGCGCCCCGCGCAGGCGCACCTCATGGGAGCGATTGGCTGCGCGCTTTTCGCGCTCGACGCGGTGGGTGCGGATACGACGGCGAAAAGCGGTCTCATCAGCCTCGACGAGCTTCGGTGTCTCGAGATTCGTCGCGAGAAGGTCGCGTGCACGGGTTGCGCGAACGCATGCGAGCTGTCGATTGTGAGCTTCGATGCCGAGAGGACGCGTTGCTTCGTCAGCGACAACAAGTGCGAACGCGGCCTCGACGAGCCGCGGCGCCGATGGGGAGAGGCGAACGAGGTGGCTCCCCCTGTCCCAGTCCCACCTCCCAACGTCATTGCCGACGAGCAGCGCCTGATCGCGTCGTTTGGCGACATTGAGCAGCGGGGGAGTCGCGGTTCGCGGCGCATCGGCCTCATGGACTCGATGGCGCTCTACGCGTACCGACCCTTCTGGCGCACGTTGCTCGTCGAGCTCGGCTTCAGCGTCATGCTGCCCCGACCCGGTTGCGAGGCCGACCGCATGAGCGAGGCGTGGGAGACGGTGCCTTCCGAGAGCGCGTGCTATCCGGCCAAGACGTCGCACGTGCGCTACTTCAGCCTGTGCGAGGGCGGCTGCGATGCCGTCTTCATGCCGCGCTTCACGCGCAACTACCATTGCCCGGTCCAGACCGGATACGCCAGCGCGCTTGCCGCCAACGTCGGGACGGCCCGAAGCGGTGCCGGTCTCGCGCCCATCGTGTCGCCCGAGCTCGCCAACTACCGTCCCGCGCGATTCGTTCGCGACGAGGCCTCGATGGAGCGGCTGTTCGACGCCATGAACGAGCTCGCCGGCGACGAGGTGCCCGCCATCACGCGTGGCGAGTTCGACCGGGCGTTTTCCATGGCGATGCAGCGCCAGGAGGAGGTCAACGCCGAGCTCGCGGAGCGGTCCGAGGGTGCCCTGCGCTGGCTTGCCGAGGATCCGTCGCGTCACGGCATCGTGCTCGCCGGACGTCCGTATCACATGGACGAGGCGCTACTGCACGGCATTGACCGCGAGCTCGCCCGGTTGGGGTTTGCGGTGCTGGGCGTGGCGGGTCTCGCGGCGGCCGACCCATCACGTGCGAAGGCGCACCTCGATGGCGCGTATCCATGGGTGCCTGCCAAGCGGCTCGTCGGGATCGCGCGCTTCGTCGCCGGCCATCCGCAGCTCGACGCCGTGTTTCTGCAGTCGTTTGGCTGCGGGTTCGAGGCGGTGTCGGTCGAGGAGGCAGCTGACGTGCTCGACGCGGCGGGCAAGCCGTGCACGACGCTCAAGGTCGACGACATCAGCGATCTCGCGCATATCCGCATCCGCCTGCGCACGCTTGCCGCGGCCATCGCCATGCGAGGAACCGCCGAAGCGGACGAAGCGGCACCCCCTGTCATTTCGAGCGAAGCTGCCGAAGGCAGCGGAGTCGAGAAATCTCCGCCCCGAGATCTCTCCGTTGCGCGGCCAGGCGGCCGCTCCGGTCGAGATGACAGCGGGGCCGGCTCATCCGCTTCGCTGCTCGCCGATCTCGCCAAACGACCTCTCGATGCCAACGACCTTGAGTGCGCGCGGCGTAGCTGCGTGAAGGACGTGTGCTTCACCGCCAACGCGATGGCGGCGCGCGTCATCCGCATGCTGCGCGACGATTCCGGTATCACGCGCGTCGAGCTTCCGCAGGTCTGCGAGACCTGCCTGACCGATGCCGTGCCCCGTATCGTCGAGCGCGCCTGCGGTCGCACGCCCGAGTACGTCTGGGTGCCATGGGACACTGTCATTTCGAGCGGAGCCGCCGAAGGCATGGCTCCCTCTGTCATTTCGAGCGAAGCCGCCGAAGGCGGCGCAGTCGAGAAATCTCACTCGAATCCTCGCCCCCGCATCGGCATCGTCGGCAACCCGCTCATCGTGTTCGAGCCCTTCATGAACGATTGCATCGTCGAGGTGCTCGATTCGCTCGGATGCGAGCCCGTCATGCCCGACCCCGCGCTTCTCGAGGGCGATGACGTGCGCTACCTCGACCAACTCGCCGCATTCGCCGAGCAGGGCATCCACGACGTCATCTACCTTCTGAGCTTTGGCTGCCTCAAGGGGCACGTGAGCGCCCGCGGGGCCCTGCGTGAGCTGCACGAGCGCTTTGCCAACATGCGCATCACGGTCATTGACTACGATCCCGAGTCCTCGGCGCTCAACCGCGAGAACCGCATCCGCCTCGCCGTCGACGCCGCCCGCTGAGACAGTTACTCAGAGACGTTGTCTCATTTGCTGCAGTTACCGGCAGCAAGCGGGACAAATGACCTGTCCACTTGTCCCACATTTGTCCCGCATAAACCAGTACCGGCCCTCCATCGAAATGGAGAGCCGGTACCGTGCCGTTGCCCTGCTTTGCGGCTTAAGCGGGGCGTGAGTAGGGGGAGGAAAGTAAAACTATATCGTTTCCCTTCCGAGGGCCGTCCGTTTACCTGCCGCTGTGGTCGAACGACTTCTTGGGGGCGATATTGGTATCGGCCGATCCGATCACCTTCGCGTTGTCGAGGTTCTTAATCTCTGCCTTCATGTCCTTGATGAACTTGTCGGCCATGGTCATCGAGAGGTCCGCGCGAGCCACGATGCGCTGGCACGTGACGTCCTGCATGTTCTCGGGCAGCGGGTAAGCCGGAATCTGCCAGCCATGCATGCGCAGACGGTCGTCCAGGTCGTACAGCGTCCACTTCTTGCCGGCCTTGGGGTCAAGGCTCCAGCACAGGATGGGGACCTCGGAGGCCTCCTCGTACATGACGAAGATGCCGATCTTCTTGATCTCGTCGACCAGGTGACGTGCCACGTCCAGGGTGCGCTTCTGGATCTCCTTGTAGCCCTCGAAGCCATTGCGCATGAAGACGTAGTACTGGCCGATGATCTGCGATGCCGAGCGGCTGAAGTTGATGGCCATGGTGGCCTCCTCGCCGCCGAGGTAGCTGACCCAGAAGATCAGGTCCTCGGGCAAGGCCTCCTTCGAACGCCACATGACCCAGCCGATGCCCGGGTAGACCAGGCCGTACTTATGGCCGGAGGTCGAGATGGACCAGACGTTGGGAAGGCGGAAGTCCCACTCGAGCTCGGGCTCGATGAACGGGGCGACCATGGCGCCGGACGCGCCGTCGACGTGGATGCGGACAGGCACCTTGGCCGTCTTGTTGTACTCGGTCAGAGCGGCGTCGATGCCCTTGACGTCATCGTAGCAGCCGGTGTAGGTGATGCCGAGCAGGGCGACGACGCAGATGGTGTGGTCATCGACGAAGGGCATGCACGACTCCGGGGTCATGTACAGGTGCTCGGCGTCCATGGGGACCAGACGCATCTCGATGTCCCAGTAGCGGCAGAACTTCTCCCAGCAGATCTGGTAGCCGGAGGTGATGACCAGGTTGGGGCGATGATCGCTGTAGATGTCGATGCCAGCCTTCTTGGCCAGGGCCTTCCAGCGGAACAGAGCGGCCAGGCCACCCAGCATGCAGGCCTCGGACGAGCCGACGGTCGAGGTGCCCATGGGCTGCTCGTCCTGATCGGCGTGCCACAGGTCCTGGATGATCTTCACGCAGCGGTTCTCGAGGTCGGCCGTCATCGGGTATTCGTCCTTGTCAATGGCGTTCTTCTCGAGCGTGTCCTTCATCAGCTCCGCAGCCTCGGGCTCCATGTAGGTCTGGACGAAGGTGCAGAGGTTCTGGTGGGCGTTACCCTCGGTGCCGATGTACTCGCGAATCATCTCGCTTGCGATACGCGGTTCGATGGGCATCTTGTTGAGCTTGGTCTCGGGCATCTCGACGTCCGAGGCATAGCTGCCGAAGATCGGGGACGTGTATGAGGTCTGGGCGTCCATCTCTGCCAGTTCCTCGGTCGAAACGAGGTCGATGTCTTTAACAGTCATGATAATCTCCTCCTAATCACTATCCGAATCGCTTCGGATTTGGTACCTACGTTGAACGAACTTACGTGCCTTTACGTGCTTGGTATGGTTCGTCGACACATCACTCCTTCTGGGGCGTGTCCGCGGGGGCCGCGTCTTGCGTGCCGGCAGCGGGCGAGGGGACGGAGTGCTTGCCGACGGGAGCCGGCGCGTCTGCGGCCGTTGCCGTGGCCGCTGCGGTCTTCTTGCTCGCAATCGTGGGCGGCTTGTGGTCGACGCCACCGTTCCAGTGCTTGCGCAGGCCGTAGATGACGAACGGGATCGCCACCGAGATGACCCAGCAGATCAGCAGGGTGATGACGTACACGGTGCCGGACGACGCATTGAGCTGGCTCGGCGGGAAGAACGACACGACCAGCGCGAAGACTGTGAGTATGAGACCGAGGCCGGCGACGATGCACTTGCCCGCGGTGCCGCCGAAGATCTGGAACACGCGAGTGTGGTCCTTGCCCTTGAACACCAGCTTGAAGTAGGCGAGGAAGAACAGGACGTAGCCCACGAGGTAGATGACGACGGTCAGGCCGACTGCCGTGAGGTACGAAATCGACGAGCCCGAGCCACCCGCCAGTGCCATGGACCCGCAGAGCACCGCGTCCCAGATGGTGACGATGACGCCCTGGACCACGACGGTCTTGACGGAGACGCCGTGCTTGTTGGTCTTGGCGAAGCTACGCGGGATGATGCCCTCGTTCGCGGTCTCGAGCAGCGCGCGCGACGGGCCGACGATCCAGGAAGAGATCTCGGCAAGGACGCCTGCGGCCAGCAGGAACGCGATCACGTACACGAGCCATCCGCAGTGGAAGTGCGCGTCGAATATGTTGGCGAACGCCACGACGACGCCGGTGGAGAGGTTGGCGTCGAGCTGCGCCTCGGTCATGGTCATGGCAACCGCGAGACCACCCAGCGTGTCGAGCACGATGGTGAGGATGCAGAGCACGATCATGACCATCGGGTAGATCTTGCCGGGGTTCTTCAGCTCGTTCACGTGCGAGGCGGAAGCCTCGACGCCCGCGAAGGCGAGGATGAACGATGCGAAGATGACCAGCGTGCTCACCTTCGTGAAGTCGGGGACGATGCCGCCCGCGTCAAAGTGCAGCTGTGAGACGCCGCCCGTGGCCAGGTACGCGACCAGGCCGATCAGAAGGACGACGGCGGGAATCAGCACGCCGCCGAAGAAGCCGATCTTGGCTATGCGGGCGGTGAGCTTGGTGCCGCCGAGCTGCGTGAGCGTGAGCACCCATACGATAATCGCCACGCCGATGAACATGACGAGCGGATTATTGTAGAGCGCGTCCCATCCCACGATGTACGAAATCGCGGCCAGGACGAAAAACGCCATGGTTACGAAGCCGACCGTGATCTGGAACCATTGGTAGAACAGGGCCGCGAAACCCCAGCGCTTGCCGAGGGTGTTGCCGACCCAGGCATAGATGCCACCGTCTTCCCATCCTTTGACAGTCGCCATCTCGGCGGCGACCAGTGCGACCGGGAGGAACCAGAAGATACCACCCAGTATGAGGAAGAAGATCAGATGCAGACCAGATGATGCGAAGTTGGGGTACGCATACACGGTCATGACCATCGATGCCGTCATGGCGAAGAAGCCACCGAATCCGAGCATCTTTGCCGCTTGCTTGCCGGATGCCGCCGGTGCCGTCTTTTCTTCACTCATTTTCCTCACCCCTTTCCTTATAGAACTCTCATCCGTTTTCGGGTTCGAAAACAACCATCGAATGAAGCTCTGTCAGCGCGAGATGGAGGAGTCGAGCAGTCTTCCATTTCCTGACATTTTGTCATTCATGGTTAGAATCTTGCCGCACACCGATTGTATCACTAAAAATTTGAAAAATAAGTTGACAGATAGAAATTATTACTGTCTCGAAGAATTAATTTTGTGGAAAACTTGATATCCGCAGGTCAAGCGCTTGATTTCGCGAAAAAGAGAGGTCGTTTTTGCGAGAATTCGGCCCTTTTTATTTCAAATTGTGAATAAAATTATTCTCTCTGCAGGTCAAAATTGTAGAATTTGTGGATAACTCCCATTGACAGCAGACAAAAGTCGCCGGGGCACTTTTGTCACGTTTTCGTGGTCCTATGCCTGCGGGCGGGTGCTCGGGCGGTCGAAGAAGGGGCTCTTCGAGCCGATGGAGATGGGAATCGCGTAGACTTGGCCGACGCCTTCGCCCAGCAGCCCCAGGCGCTCGGCGGCAAGGCCGGCCGAGAAGAGCACGCGGTTGTCGACGCGCATGTCGGCGGCGCGCGATACGGCCGACCCGATGGCGATGCCCACGTCGATGCAGTTGACCGCGCAGGGGATTGCCTGCGGTTTTTCCGCGCAGGTGGCGTAGCCGCAATGTCCGCAGTCAAGGCCCATGAGCTGCGGACGCGTGCCGATGAGCACGACGGCTTGGGCTTGGCGGACGTTGTCCGCGTCGCGCAGGAAGAACTTGTGGCCGCGCTCCTCGGCGATGGCCTCCATCTCACAGGCGAGCTCCTCGGCGTGCTCGGCGGTGACGACGGCGCATTCGAGGATGTCGACGCCCTTGCCCTTGGGGGCCGTGCGTGCTGCGACCAGCATCTTTCTGGCGATGTCGAGGGCCTGCTCGTCGCGCAGGTCGCGTTCGGATTCAAGCATGGGGGTTCCTTTCGCCGCGGGTGAAATGCGCGGGACCATCGTAGCATGGGTGACGTGGGGGTGGGCCGACCGACGGCGCAGTCGCGACATTTCATGCGCGCGAAACATGGTGACGGCGGGGGAGGGTGTAGAATCCATGCGATACATTCGACATCTTCGAGGAGGCACCGTGGCGACGTCCGCAACCCCACAGCAATTGGTCATCGTGTTGGATTTTGGAGCGCAGTACGGGCAGCTCATTGCCCGGCGCGTTCGTGACCTGGGGGTTTACTCCGAAATCGTACCCTGCGACATCACGGCCGACGAGGTGCGCGAGCTGGCGCCGTCGGCGATCATCCTGTCGGGCGGTCCGGCAAGCGTGTACGCCGAGGACGCGCCCAGCGTGGACGCGGCCATCTTCGAGCTGGGGATTCCCGTGCTCGGCTTCTGCTACGGGCAGCAGGCCATGGCCGTGGCGCTCGGCGGCGCGGTGGGACACACCGACAAGGGCGAGTACGGCCCGGCCAAGATCACGCGCGCGGGTTCCGATTCGCGGTTGCTCGCGGACACGCCGCACGAGCAGACCGTGTGGATGAGCCACCGCGATGCCGTGACCGAGGTGCCCGACGGCTTCGTCATCACCTCGCATACTGACATCTGCCCGGTTGCGTCCATGGAGGATGCCGAGCGCGGGCTGTACGCGACGCAGTTCCATCCCGAGGTGCGCCACACGCCTCACGGCAACCAGATGCTCGCCAACTTCCTCTTCGACATCTGCGGGCTCGAGAAGAGCTGGACGATGGACTCGATCATCGAGGATTCGGTCGCGGCGATTCGCGAGCAGGTGGGGGACAGCCGCGTGATCCTGGGGCTTTCCGGCGGCGTGGACTCGAGCGTCGTGGCGGCGCTCGTCTCGAAGGCCATCGGTGACCAGGTGACCTGCGTGTTCGTGAACCACGGGCTACTGCGCAAGGACGAGCCCGAGCAGGTCGAGGAGGTCTTCACCAAGCAGTTCGACGTCGACTTCGTGCACGTGCACGCCGAGGACCGTTACGCGCAGCTGCTGGCCGGCGTGACCGACCCGGAGCAGAAGCGTCGCATCATCGGCGAGCAGTTCTGGAAGGAGTTCTTCGCCGTGGCCGAGGAACTGGCCGAGGACGACCGCCCGGTGCGCTTTTTGGCGCAGGGCACGATCTATCCCGACATCATCGAGAGCGGCGCGCGCAAGACTGGCGGCAAGGCCTCGACCATCAAGAGCCACCATAACCTGATTCCGTTCCCGGACGGTGTGAGCTTCGAGCTCATCGAGCCACTCGATCACTTCTTCAAGGACGAGGTGCGCGCGCTGGGTACGGCGCTCGGGCTGCCCGACCACATCGTGCAGCGCCAGCCGTTCCCGGGGCCGGGCTTGGCGATCCGCATCATCGGCGACGTGACGCCCGAGAAGCTCGCAATGCTCAAGGAGGCCGACGCGATCGTGCGCGAGGAGCTCGACGCGTACAACGCGATGATCGCCGAGGAGAGCGGCGAGCCAAATGGCGAGGTCGAGCGCGGATGCGCCGGCGGGCCCGTCATCGAGCGGGCCGTGTGGCAGTACTTCGCGGTGCTGCCCGACATACGCAGCGTCGGCGTGATGGGCGACGAGCGCACCTACGCGCGCCCGATCATCCTGCGCGCGGTGGAGAGTAGCGACGCGATGACGGCGGACTGGGCCAAGCTGCCCTACGACGTGCTCGGGCGGATCAGCAGCCGCATCGTGGCCGAGGTCCCGGGGATCAACCGCGTGGTCTACGACATCACGTCCAAGCCGCCGAGTACCGTGGAGTGGGAATAGCGCAGATGCTTGTTAGTTAATATCCGCTTATTGGATACTTTGTGGGCGAAGATAACAACTCTCGAAACGATTCAATCACTTTTTTCAAGGAATAGCGAAGGCGCTGGCTGCTTTGATAATTTGTGCTGGAAGTGCTGTAGTAATTGGTATGCTTTATCTCTGTATAGCCTATGCATGTCCAGCATTTGCGGAATCTTCTCTTGCTTTTCAATCTAGATGTAGCATTTTTTGTCCTAGATTTGTGTGAGAGCATCCATATACCCGTTCCTTTTGGTGTACGAATTTGAGGACGGAAAGATGCTTGCTCTAATGCCATCCAAAATATTTCGTATTGGAGGTATTTATGAAAGAGGTCAGTCCGAATGAAAAGTGCCCTTGCGGTAGAGGAAAGAAATATAAAAAATGTTGCAAGAAGAAAGGCATTAACTGGTTTAGAGACGATGATGGTTCGTTTGTATCAAAGTATGAAGCTTTGATACCTGAAGAACACCTCGAAGCTTTTCATCGTTCTCGTGACAAATTCTGCAAGCTGTTCGGTAGAGAACCTGGATCAGATGACTTGATTAGCTTTGATGCAGAGCGCCATAGCAATAGCTACTACAAAGCCTTGATGCCACCGCTACGAGAAAGCGGCATGTCAGAGAGTTGGATATATGCAATGTATCGTACAGAGGGTCTCATGCCGTGTGCAATGAACGAAAGATATTTGACCCAGTACGATCTAGACGCATTTTCTGCATATATGGAAGAGTATGATGAAATAGTTGACGAAGCCGCTCGTTTGAGGACCGGAGATTGCGGGGAAGGACTGAATGTAAGTATTCCTGCGCTTGTTCTAATGGGAAACGAAATCATTGACGAGCGGATAAGCAATGTCGCGTCTTCTTTGACAAGCGGACTAAATTATTTTTTGAACTACCAAAATAAAGACAGAGGCGATATCGAGGCGCCACCTTATTCGCTCGCAGAGTATGTGCCTTTTATGGCAATTCGGGCTGTTAAAACGATTAACTCAATCTCGAAGTTGCGTGAGATTGCCGAACCCGCATCGATCTATGCGTTGGGAAGGAGCCTATTCGAAAGCTACATAAGTATGAGATCTATCAACTGTGACGAAGATTTCTTCACAAGCAAGATCCTGCCCTCTCTATCATTTGCTGAATATGGGTTTGAGATAAAAGATGGCGTGATTAATTACAAAAAGCTCAGGATTGACTCGCTATTTGGCTCTGATGCCCCTAAGCGCAATAGGAAGGACGAGCTGAAGATCGGTGCTGAGTGCGAGAGGAATGGAACCTGCGCAGACAAGGAATTAAGAGGTCTTTTCTACAGATATGCATGCCAATTCGTGCATATTGATGCATTGACTGCACGCTCTTTCTTCTATGAGCCGGATTTGTATGCGGAATTTGACGAAAGCTCTGTGGCGACTATCTGTTCTTTGTCGATGGCAACAATTCTTTTAGAGGAAATTGCAAATTTGCCAATTACCCCTAATCAGCAAAAATCCGATCTTCTATTTTTAGTCGGAAACTTAGCAAGTGATCTATGTGATTGCTTTATGGTTCTCACCCTGGACGGAGAGCAGTCTGATGAAATGTATCAGGTATTCCTTCGAAGACTTTTGGAGGTCGAAACTAACACTTGGGGATGCAAGGAGGATTACCTTTCGATAGATAAGAAGGATGCGTCTGGAATGGAGTGGTCGAACTAAATTGCATGGCAGGTGCTTCAGAGAGGGGCATAATGACTACGTTATGTCCTATGTTTCAATCTTTGACGAGTTTCTCGGTATGCGAATATTTCCGTTGGAGAGTTGCCTCAAATACTTCATGTTCCCAGCACCACAATGGTCTGCATGAGCATGGCGGGCGCGTCTTTCAAGATCGGTGTCTAATAGCGATGATGCCAAAACTAGAGCGGATTCCATGATTTGTCGCTTCTATGACATAGGGCTCTCAGAGCCACGGATCGTGCGTTTCACAGGTTTGGGGCAAAACATTGCTCATCGTGTCAGGATGCGCATGGGGCTTTAGGAATATCCCGAAATCTCGTCTAGCTTCTGTGGGTGCTAACTAAGATCTAATCATTGCTAGTTTTGTTTTCTATGCCCATCTGAATTAAGTTCATGGCAAGACCGAGGCTGCTTTCGTAATGCTTTAAACTCTCGGATTCTTATCTTCGATATATGCACAGTATTACCCTTTTGAAGGCTCGGGATTATTAATCTCAGATTCAAGCTCGGATATTCCCAATATCAGTTCGCCGAAGTCGGGAGCATCGCCGAAAATAATATTTCGCATGGATGCATAGTCTTCTTCGACCAAAGGGAGGGACCCCTTTGGAGGCATGAGCTTCAGCGTTCCGGGAGCGCATAGGTCATGTCGTGCGGTGTTCGACCGCCAGAAAGCCATCTTGAAATCCGCTACACTCTTGAGAAGGTTCGTATCATTTAGTGCTCGCGACTTGACATCAGAATTCGCAAGCATGTAAAGATCGTAGTAGTGGCGAGAGTATCTGGAGGGAGACCTTCCGTTCGTGCGGAATGCCTCCTTGTGCAGGATGGTCGTCTTTTCCCAGAACGTCCTTTCGGGAGAAACTGCCAGCACTGATGTTGTCAGGCGAGCAAAGGCCTCCGGGAACGCCTCTGCAATATACGGGCTGATGAGCGCCACTGTTGTGGGCGTCCACGCCGCAAGGGCGCCTGTCTCCAATCGGATTTCTTGCAAAATGGAATCATCGGAAAAGGACTGCGGATAGAAGAATCTGAGCGTTGGGGGGGGGGGGCGTCCTCGTCGATGCGCAAAGACGCATCGACGATATGTTGCTCTTTGAGATAGGCCAGCATTTCAGGCATCAGGCTGTTGCGGAGAAACGCTCCGGCATCTTTGTTGATCCGTTTGACGAAAGCGTCTTGTTTTGTGTTGCTTCTCTTCTTCCAAGGCTCTTCGATCCCGTACTCCAGAAGCAATTGATAAGGCGGCAGGCAGCTGCGTGGCATCGTCTACGGAGCGGCCATGGTTGCGATGGGGAGCGCTCGAACGGCAACGGTTCTCTCATGCGCATCGCGCCGCTTGCGCTGACGACCGCAAGCGATGACGAGATCAGGGACGCGTCGGCGGTGACCCATGCCCATGTCATCTCGAAGGAGGCGTGCGTCGCGTTCGTGCGCATCCTGCGGGAGGTGTTGCGAGGCGAAGCCCTCACTACTGCGATCAAGGGCAACATCCCCGACGACCCCCGCTTCGGCTTTATGCGCGAGATCGAGTCGTGGAGCCGTGACGACGTGCGCTCGACAGGCTACGTCATAGACACGCTCGGTGCCGCGCTTTGGTGCGCTCTCAACACGGACGACTACGCCAGTTGCGTTCTTGCCGCGGTGAACCTCGGGGACGATTCCGACACGACTGCCTGCGTCGCGGGAGCTCTGGCAGGTGCAATGTACGGTTATGACTCAATCCCCAAGGGGTGGGTCGAACAGCTTCGTGGAAAGGACGTGATCGAGGACTCGCTCGAGTGGTGGTTCTAGGAAGCGCGCGCCTATGGACGGGGTTATGAAAACGTGCTATAAACTAGTCATATTCTGGGCTGGCCGAAAGGCCCTGGTCCACCCAAGGGCGGGGACTTTTTCCCCGCCATTTCATTTTCAGGAGACCCATGGCTGAGCTCAGTGTGTTCATAGACGAGTCGGGTGACTTTGGCCCATACGAACATCATGCTCCGTACTACATCATCACGTTGGTCTTTCATGATCAGAGCGCTGACATCGCAGACCAGATTGATCATCTGAGACGCCATCTTGTCGAGCAGGGCCTTTCCGAAGACCATGCCGTGCACTCCGCTCCGCTCATCAGACGCGAAAGGGATTACGTGAGTATGGACCTGACGGCGCGTCGAAAGCTCTTCCGATCGCTGTTTACGTTCATGCGTCTTTGCGATATCTCCTACAAGTCCTTCGTCTTCAGGAAGCGGGAGTTTGCCGATCACGACAAAATGGTTTCCCGGATATCGCGCGAGGTGAGCTCTTTCCTGCGCGATAACCTGGGCTTCTTGCAGTCTTTCGACCGTATCATTGTCTATTATGACAACGGCCAGAAGGAGATCACCAACCTGGTGAACACGCTCTTCAACGCCTTCCTCGAGGCCGACGTCAGAAAGGTCTCACCGTCGGACTACAGCCTGTTCCAAGCTGCGGATATGTTCTGCACGCTCACGCTCCTCGAAGAGAAGCTCAAGTGTGAAGGCCTTAGCAATTCCGAGAAAGAGTTTTTCATGAGTGCGAGGGATTTGAAGAAGAACTACCTCAAATCGACGTCAGCTAAAAGACTTTCACGGTAGGAGCTGCAATCGGGATGCGATATGCATCCGCGAGACGCATGTTGCAATCCGCCCGAGCGGGAGCAGGCCATGACCCTGGAGAGTAAATCGGACATCACCAACGCCGCCGAGCCGGCATGCGAAGAGGAGCTGCTCGCGGGCAAGGTGGAGCATACCCCGGTCCGCAAGACCCACCGCAAGCTGAAGATCGCCCTGGTGGCCGTCCTCGCGATCATCGTCGCCGGCATCATAGGCTTCGGCGTCTACGTGGGCGACTACTATCACGCGGATGACGCGGCCCTGGCCGCCATGGAACCGACCGACACCGTGGCCGTGCAGCGGCTGGAGGGCGGCGACATCGCCTTCGTCCCCGACGATCCGCGGGCCGGAATCGTCTTCTACCCCGGAGGCAAGGTGCAGGCTGAGGCGTACGCGCCGCTCATGCAGGACCTGGCCGAGCGCGGGTTCCTCTGCGTAATCGTCTGCATGCCGTTCAACCTGTCCGTGCTCGACGCGAACGGGGCCGACGGCGTGCAGGGGCAGTTTCCCGCCGTGCAGAGATGGATCCTGATGGGGCACTCGCTCGGTGGCGTCATGGCGGCCGGCTACCTCGACGGCCACGCGCGGTCGTGGGACGGCCTCGTGCTGCTGGGGGCCTATTCCACCGCCGACCTCTCCGATGACGGCGTCACGGTGCTGAGCGTCACGGGGGATTCGGATGGGGTGCTGAACCGCCGGGCCGCCGCCGACAACGAGGGAAACCTCGGCGAGGACGCGCGCGAGCTCGTCATCCCCGGCGGCAACCACGCCCAGTTCGGCTCGTACGGCTCGCAGGATGGTGACGGCGAGGCGAGCCTTTCGCCCGAAGAGCAGCGGGCCCTCACTGCTGACGAGGTCGCTGACGTGTTTTTGTGAAGGCGGAGCGCTGGCAAGTAGGGAGCCGGTGGGTAAGGCGATTTGCTGAAAAATTATTCACTGAATAAGTTTTCAGTAAATGAAAACAATTCGACCGAGTGCCATGAATGACGGAGAACCGGATCACCTACGACGTGACCTATGAGAGGGCAAGTCCCGATATTACTGAGTTCGATTATGATATCGGCAACGCGTCGCCAAAGATCATGGCGGCATGCTCCTATTTTGACGCTCGAGGGAGGGCGTCAGGCATGATCGATAATCATCAATCGACGACGCTGTAGCACCTCTATGCCGGTTGAAAAGACGTGATGGAGGAAAGCGTAGCGATGCGATTGTCTTGCTGCTGGCGGAAGGGGGATACCTTGTTCTGCAGGGTTGCGGAGGCGTGAGCGGATTGTACGAAACTCGCTTTGCAGGAGGCAAACTCTAAAGCAGATGGTCGAAAATGCACGCGTAGAGCGTGGAATAGGTGATTATTCTGCGCGCAAGCACGAGGAGCTTTTGCGAGGAACGAGAGTTTTGACGCGATGTTTGCAAATTGTGTTGCGAGATGAGGGCAGTGAGCGATGTTGGGGTTTTCGCGATAGGGGAAGTGCAATCGTCTGTTGTTGAGTTATTCGTTCTCGGTTTCCTTGAGCAGCGTATCCGGGGTGTTATTGGAAGTTTGCCCCATATAATGGCCTTTCAATAATTATTTAAATCGGAGACTTAAATGGATTATCTCTGCATGCTCAAAATCGATGAAGGTCTGGAAAGGGAGTTCAAGTGACGGAAGTATCGATTGAAGGAGTTAAGTACTCACTCTCTAAAAGGGGACAGCTGGGGCAAGGAGGGACGGGGACGGTAATTTGTGCCATATCAGAAGATAAAACCTATGCAATAAAGAAAGTACCGTTACTTGATGAAAAAAAGAAGAAGAACAAGACTAAGAATAAGCGTTTTAGAAAAGAAGTTGAGTATTGCAGACATTATCATTCTGACAACATTATTCAGATAATCGGCGCTGAAGAGATTGAGGAAACTGGGAAGGGCGGCAAAAGAACCACATCCCTTCTGTATGTGATGCCGTACTATGAACGTGATTTGCGTAAAACGATGGACGATGTGAATCTCGGCATCAACGAAAAGATCAATCTTCTTCTGAAACTATACGGTGCCGTAGAAGTGATTCACTCAGATGGGGTCATCCATCGAGACATAAAGCCTGAGAACATTCTTATTGGGATGGATAATCTTCCAGTTCTTGCAGATTTCGGCATTGCTCATTTTGAAGATTTTTCAGTTACCAAAACAAAAGATTTGCTGGCGAATCGTTTATATTTTGCCCCCGAGCAGGGGAAGGGTGCTGATCAAACGAAGATTACTGCTGCTGTCGATGTCTTTGCTGTTGGGCTCATTACAAATGAAATATTCACTGGGAGCATTCCTCGTGGGAGCAACTTCAAAACAATATCTCAGGCAGAGCCGTTGCTCGGTGATTTAGATGATCTAGTTCGGCGTATGACGTATCAGGATCCTGCGAAAAGGATATCCGTCTCGCATGCCAGACTTGAGCTAGGCAGAATTCAACAGGAGCTTGTGAACGCCCTTGACGATGCCGAAAAGGAGCTACGAGAATTAGATAAGGAATGCTTTGGGGGTTGGGCTGAGGGTATTGACAGCAAAACGAGGGGTATTGTTTATCGCCAAGCTGCCGAAGATATGCTGCTAGCCAATAAATTAGTTGCATCTTTAAAACCTGAAGATTGGGATCAGATTAATTCTAACTATCATTGCAACATTCGTTTCAATCCATCGGAAGACCTAATTAACGCGTCGCGTTTTGCTCAAGTGCTTGAAAAATGCAAGAGTAAGTTCCTTTACGAATCGAACATATATCATTCGATATCCGGAGATGGCAAACAGAATCTCTACGATGATGGGCCAAGCGAAGCTTCTCGGGTCAAGCTTGATGAATGGCTAGAAAAGCATTCGTTTTACTTGAGCGGAAGAATCTCAAGCGAGGCTCTGGGGGTTAGAGTTCGAAAATACTTTGTTTCGTGTAGTTCGTATCACTGCGAAGAGCTTATTGACGCAGTAAACATGATCGATAAGTCTCCTTTTGTTTTTGGGGAAGATGAGCCGCTTTTCTGGATTGCTGGGAGAATTGCGCTTGATATCTGTGCGGCCACTTATCCTGATGCAACGCCTGATGAATTGCTGGATGATTTCAATCTTATAGACCACGTTTCGATATCTGATGTTGAAGATCCTATCCTGAATTCATATTTAGAGAATCATGCGTTTGCGCGTGCCTTGAGGAAAGCGGAGTCCGTCTATTACCGAAGAGCAAAAGAGATTCTCGATATTCTCAATGAAAAGTATTCGAATATCGAAAGTCAGATCGAAGATGAGCAGGCGATTGTAATATTCGACGACCAAGAGCATTACGACGAATTTAAAAAAGAAGCACGAGAAATTGCACGAGGTCACTATATCTTCGAGGCTGATATTGACGATTTGTTCAGATTGCCGCTCAAAGTGGAAGATAAAATCATGCACGTATGGAACCTAGTTTTTGACGTAACCGTAACCTTAGCCAAGGTGCTTGGTCTAGTCGAGGTTGAATAGCGCGGGTCATCCAGTACCGATTGCTGAAATGGCTAGGGTATACCGGGCTGACCGTTCAGGGAACGAAAATGTGATGGCGATTCTCATAGGTAGCGTGAGCCGCACGGGCATCGTCTTCTTGACTTAGAGTCTGATGGAGCGTCTGTGCCCCAGATAGCGCTTTTACCAAAGCTTCGCAGAAGCTCCTTCTTCGTCATTGCTTTCTTAATACGTTTTGCATAGCTTTCTTGTTTTGCTGCGAATAATTTGAGAGTGGACCAATACGTAAACTGTTTTCTATTCCTTCTTCTTCAAGAATTTGCTTAATATTCTGGATTTTCATTCTTAGCGATGTTGTTGAGATATTCGGAAAATGCTCAGACAATTCTTTGACAAGAACTTCGACAGGCATGTTTGATTTTTCCGCAACATAGTATTTGACGCATGTTTCACAGCAATATGTATCTTCTTCAAGACTCCAGCGATGCTTTTTGTTGGACACGGTCTCTCCTTTTCCTCATTGTTCACTTAGTATTTTCGGGTAAGGGGTGTAATAAGTAAATGGAAAACCTTTTCTTAAGAGTTGTTACATTCGCAGATGAATTGAAGAGTTTTATAGCCGCACTAAGATGAGCCCGTCATTCACAATGTCTGCAAGAATTTCACCCCGCACCCCTCCTCACGTCAATCACCTCTGCCAACGGCACGATGTCGCAATCATCATCTGCACGGCGCACGATGGGGCGCAGCCGTTTGTTCTTGCGCTTGATGTCATGCCCTAGATGAACTCGCATGCTGCCGCGCTTGAAGCCTCTCCTTCGCATAATCGCTCAGCTGGGACTTGGCCATGCCCGCGAGGCGCTTGGCGGTCTTGCGGTGCGAGTCCTGCCCGTCTTTCCCGCGGACGTATTCCGCGAGCGCGCCGAAGAGGACGTAGACCTCCGAGAGATTCAGTGACAGGCAGATGGGGATGCGGTGAGCATTACGAGGGCGACCCCCTCGCTGCCCATGAACGAGTCCTTCAGCTCGTATCCCTTCAGCCCCTCGTTGCTGGGCACGTCGCGCAGCGACTCGAACAGTGAAACCGTGTCACACCCCACGCATACAATCGTCGACGTGGCGTTTTCGATTGACGTCACGGGTTTCGATGACGATGGGATGTGATGGGTATGTCAAGTGATTACGTATGGGTCGTCGGGTTCGATGCCTCGACGGGCAAGGCGATGCAGTTCATCCGCTGTCACAAGAACAGCGCGCCGTTTCACGAGAGCCTCTACGCCTGCGAGGGGTATTCCGTGCAGACGATGACGAGCGAAGAATTCGGGGAGCTGGCCGATCGCGGGGGTTCCATGTAGCGGCTCGTTTCCTGCAGCAGAGTGGTTTCGAGAGATTCGAAGAGTTGCGGATTGACGGATATTTTCTTCGGTCTCTGTCCGCCGCGAGTTAAATGTAAACATCGAGACAAGCCATTTATTATCGCTAAACGTATTTAAGGATAGTCATCATGTCAGCAGAGCTAAATTTCAAGGACTTGCTTATTTCCGTTCCGTTTGAAAATGGGAAGGAGTACGAAAGTACTAGGTTATTTGAAGAAGAGTTTCCGCATATCACATGGCTGACAATGAACTTCGCGCTTGAACAAGAAGATGGGGATACCGTCATCTCCCTTTACGGTGATGATGCGAAGGTGGACTTGGTTGGTCATCTTGACGGTGCATTCATATTCGGCGCACAGGCCTATAGGGATAAGCGCAATATCGTTATGGAATGCGATGATTGCAATGCGGATTTATGCGAAGTAGCCACTGATTTAGAGGGCGAAGGGCTTATCGAAAGTCCTTCTGGGATGTATGTTGATGTGCTTTACATCCATAAACTCGAGTTATCGCGAGAAGCTTACGAAGCTGCTAATCTACAAGACTTCTTTGATAAGCTCCCGCATGCTGTTTATCAATATATTGGTGTGATGCCCGAACTTTGCTGCTACCTGGCTGATGCTGCTGATGGGTATTACGCTTCCCAGGAACAGAACACCAAATATGACCCGAGGTCCGTAGGTAAAGATTCGATACAAATGTTAATGGATAACGGTTACCGTTTGACCTCATCTCGCAAGCTCCTATACAGATACAGCAATGCTGAGGATGATCCAATCGATATGATGACAAGCGATGAGGATGATGCGGAAAATAACACGGGGTACCAGGGGATTAGCGCATCGTTTGCAGAAGGGGTGCCATACGAGACGTTTGAACAAATGCGTGCTGAAGCAAGTCGAGATCTCCTTGAAGACTACACGCAGATTGGCTATTCGGCACATGCTGTCCATATATCAAGAAATGCACCGAAAAAGCTGGTCGAATATGTTCAGGCGGCGATTGCTGCACATAATTTGGGCACACCATTTGACTACGCTTTGAGGCATCTTGTTTCTAGTAGTGAGCCTGACATTCCAGATATACATCTGGCGTTTCAGAGAATGTACTTTGCGGGAAAGCAGCACATGGAAGACACGATGCGGCGGATGCATCCTGAAGCTGAGCCGAACGCGGGAGAGGTATATTCAGATGCGGCCTTAACTCGGGCGAAGAATACTTATTATGTCGCCGCAATGTTATACAGGGAAGGCCATATGATCGAGGCTCATGCTATGAGTAGGTTGATGCTAGAGCAAATCGCATGGGCGTATAACGCCTGCAAGGCGAAGGATTTGGAAGAAGCGGAGAAAATTTCGCCTACGAAATCCATCGGTCGTCTTAAGGCAAAGATAAAGCCTGTCGGCAGATTATATGGAGCATTATGTGAATACGTACATTTGCCTCTCAAGGGTCATTATGAGTTTATAGACTTAAGCAGCGGGGAAAGTTCCGCTCGCTGCCAATTTGGCGTGCACTCGTATAATTTCGGACAGATTATTTCCTATTTGGCAGATTATTGGGGCTATGTTTCAAAAAGTGTGTCCGGCGGGACATCACTGACGGTACCTCGTCGGCATGTGAAACTCGTTCCAGTCGATGGCCTTCCCATACCTCTCCGGGCTTCCATCCGAATGCCGGCCCTCGCCCGAGACGGTTGCGAAAAGCCCGTCGACGTCTTCGTCCCTCGGCATGCGGCGCAGGATCTCCGCCGGGCTCTCGGGCTCTTCGGTGTGCATGTAGCACCACCACATGACGGCCTTCACGCGGTGCAGCAGCGGCAATCCCCGATGCAGCCTGAGCATCTCCCTCAGTTGCGCGTTCAGGCTCTCGATCGGGTTGTTGGTGGAATCCCAGCGCCCGCCGCGCTCCCTTTGCATCTCGATGAATGTGAAAAGCGTCCCTTCCTTCACCAGGCGGTTGAGGCTTCCCCTGGCCCGCCGCAGCCTCTCGTGCGTGTAGACCCTCCTGCCGTCTTTCACCGTGAACTCCTTCAGGAACTCGCTCCAATCGGAGCACCACTGCGCGTAGTCGACGAGCCACTCCCTCATCGCGTCCTCGTCTTTGGCCCTCGTCAGGCGGTTCGCGATGCCCAGGAGCTCGCGGCCGCACTCGAGCTTGGGACTCTTGGTCGTGTAGCGCTTGACCTGGCGCGCGGCATGCACGACGCAGCGCTGTATCCTGGTGCCGGGCCATACGGTGCGCGCCGCCTTCGCGAGCCCGGTGGATCCGTCCGACACCACCAGCATCGGAGCGGGTATCCTCATCATCAGCGCCGCCCAGGAGCTCGAGCACTCCCTTTGCGCCAGGTGCCATGCGATCACGTGCTCCTTGGAGCGCGCGACGAGCACGACGGCGTCGTGGGAAAACCAGATGCCGTCGAGAAAGACCGTGTCGAAGACCTCGCCGGTGAAAGGGGCGATGGGCCAAAGCTCCCAGAACCCGGCGCACTTTCGCCAGAAGGTCGACCTGCTGTATCCGAGATCGGCGATCGACCTCTTGGAGAGGATCCAGGCAAGGAAGGCCCGGAGCAGCTTGGCGGCGTTGTCAATCCTTCTCGTCTTGGAGGCACCGCACGACTTGCACCGCCAGCGCTTGGTCCCTGCCTTCGTGTATCCGTTCCCCTTCATCTCGCTTCCGCAAACGTCGCATCTCGGGCTACTCAAGGCGTCATCCTGTCCACTAGGCAACTTTTCCCTTCGGAAAGCTTGCCTGAACAGGCACGTCAAGAGGAAAGCGGACACACTTTTTGAAACACCTTCGAGTTGGGCGATTCCAACTCAAGGACCTGATTTGCTTGTGTTCAACTGGGGTAACGGGTCTTATTCGGACACACTTTTTGAAACATAGCCCGATTATTGGGCTTGCGTGTATGAGTAAACACAGGCGAACCATTTTGAGAGTTTCGAGAATTGGCTTCCTGATTCATCCGGATTCATGCTGAATCCCGAGCGTCCCTTTCTGGCTATCATCGAGCCAATGCGCGAAGAGATTACAAGCATTTATGCGAGTGAGTATCCCTCGTATGCAGATTACTTAAAAGAAGGATGGAGATTGCATCCTGAGGAAGATGGGGATATTTCAAATTAAGACTACCCTAGCGGCGGCTTGGGCACCTCGCCCGTGAGCAGCCAGCCTTCGCTTGCCAGCTGGTATCCCACCTCAACGTACTCGGCGGCGTTCGCGTCCAGGCTGGCCCTTTCCTCGTCGGTCAGGGGACGTTTCGCCCGTGCGGGCGCGCCGACAACGAGCATGCCGTCCGGGATGCGCGCCGACCCTGTCACGAGTGCTCCGGCTCCGATGAGACAGTGATTCCCGATTTCGGCGCCATCGAGTACCGTGGCTCCCATGCCGACAAGCGAATGGTCGCCGATGGTGCAGCCGTGCACGACCGCGGCATGACCGATGGTCACGTCATGGCCGATGATCGTGGGCGAACCGTGGCTCACGTGCAGGCATGCGCCTTCCTGCACGTTCGTGCGCTCACCCAGCTTTACGAAGCTGTCGCAGTCGCCCCGGATGGTCGCGTTGAACAGGACGCAGCACTCGTCGCCGATGGTGACGTCGCCGATGACGGTCGCGTCGGTCGCCACGTGCGCGGTGGGGGAGACGGTAGGCACTTTGCTCGGCTTCTGCATGGTCATCCTCTCTGGATGCGTTCGCGTGTGAATATGCGTTGTTGTTCAATATGGCAGAACACTACCAATTATGGCGAGGTTTTGCCACAACATGATGATGCAGTGATGCAATGCGGGATTGTAACAGGCGACCGCTCGGAAGAGGCTTTCTCATCATGACAAGCCTGCTACGCTAAGTACGCAGCGGAACCGCCTCAGCGTGTCCGTTGCTGAGCAATAGCGCCGTTCCATCCCCGATGGGCCGGTTGTATGTCGTACGAGAGAGGGTGTCGCATAGCCAGATGGTTTCGTTGATACCGTCGATTTTTTCGCATGTGGGAACGGGTGTATGCCCGACGATTTGATTGATGCCCTGTGCTGCGTCATCGCGTAACTCCGAGAGGTCGGCCCACAACGGCCCCGGCACTCCGTAGCCGCCTCGGGCCCAGCCCACCATCGAAAGCTTTTCTCGGCAGCGAGATCTGCCATCGAAGAAGAACTCGTTGATGCGCGAGGCGCACGCTCTCGCGTCGTCACATCCAGGTAGGTTCTCGTCTCTCCATTCCTGCGTGAGCCCGGCATGCGTGAGGAGAAAACCATCGACACATGCTGCGGCTTGCATTTCTATTTCCTGCAGCTTGTCGCGGATTTCGATGAACGCCTCGTGGTGCGTGCCGGAGCAGCCGCGACCAATCAGGTATTCGAAATCGTGGTTTCCCACAAGGCAGGTCACGTTCATGCCGTCAGCTGTCTGTTCCTTTAGCCAGCCGATTTGGAAATCCAGGGCATTGAGTACGTCGTCAACCGTCGAACCCCACTCGTCAGTGTAATCACCCAAGAGCACGATGCTTTGTGTGCCTCGCTCCTTGGCAACGGTACTAATTCGCGGCAGCATTTCTGCCTGCTTGCAATGCAAGTCACCAACGACAAGCGTGCCGCTTCTCGTTTCAATGTCCTTTTTCTTCAAATCGATTACTTCGTTTCTTCGACTATATCGCGGCAGCACAATGCGAGGTGGCTGCCTCTTCCAGCGCAGAGGCGCTTTGGAGGCCGTCTTTGGGACGACGACTTCAACCGTTGTCATAGGTGCTTGCATTGCGATCACCCGCTTTTTGTTCGACCCTCAACACCTGCGCAAACCATGTCGTGAATTTCTTGCTCATTTGGTGACACCTGCATGCTTCCAATGAATAAGTTGCTGTAGGTACCGTACTGCAGCTGGCTCTAGACAAAAACAGTCGCAATAGTCCGAATTCGATATTCCCGACATGTAATTGCCAGAAATCTCATGTCCCTGTTGCCCTGTAAAATGCTCTTGTGATGTAGTTGCTCGTCTGCGAAGGAAGGTGTCGCCAAACATGACAGGAAATCATCAATCAGCGTCGCTGCGGTGTTTTCGCATGAAGCGAGAGAACGCCATGGAAGAAAGCGTCCGTGATGCGATTGTCTCTTTGTTGGCAGAAGGTAAGACACCCTCGTTCTACAAGGTCGCAGATCGTGCGCAGATTGCGCGAAGTTCGCTTTACAGGAAACAGAATCTCAGGCAGTTGGTCGAAGACGCGCGCGAGGGGCGTGGAATCGGCGGTTATTCTGCGTATAGCTATGACCGGCTCGTACAAGAGAACGAGAGCCTCAAGCGCGAGGTCCGTGCGTTGCGTCGTGAGGTGGAGGCGATGAGTGGTGCCGAGATTGTTGTGATAGGAGAGAGACAGTCATCTGTCATCGAGTATTGCGTCATCGGCTTTCCCCAGGCAGCATAGGCAAGTCTATCGTCACAAAATCGGACTACTGTAAGCCCCGCCTCGCGCCCCCTATCAGCGGCTCTTTGCGAGCGCGGCGATGGCCTCATCTTTCGTGGCGACGAAGAAGAAGTCCCTGCCCTTGTTGCTCTCGTACATGAAGTCCTTGAGTGGCTTGCTCGTGTAGCGCGAATAGTCGCCGTAGATGGCCATGCGGCCGCCGTAGTTGACGTACTTCTGCAATATCTCACCGGCCAGTCCTGTGCTGAGGACGAAGAAGTCCTCGGCGATGAGCTGCTTGGGAATCACGATATTCTTCGACCCCACGTCGTACTGTGCGCTCATCAGCAGATCGATTGCCGATTGCGCGTCCGTGATGACCGGCTCGTCACTCTCCACGAGGACGCAGAGCACGTCGTTTCCCTCGATACCCGTCAAGTTCATGATGTCGCTCCTTCTCCGAATTCCTTCGCGTACGTGACCATGCCCGATATCGTCGGGGCGTTCTCGCGAAGCTTACAAGCCATGAAGTTCTCGCTCGGAACGTCGAAGCACGGGAGAATCCCCAGCGTCTCGGCCGGCACGTAGCCGACGCGTGGGTAGTACTCGTCGCTGCCGAGCACGACCGAGTAATCGTACCCGAGCTCCCGGGCTATCCTGTGTCCCTCGCGGACCAGGGCGGCGCCGATGCCGCGCCTTTGCCATGCCGGTGCCACGGACAACGGGGCAAGCGCGAGCGCGACATGCTCGCCCACGTGCAGCTTGGTGAACATGATGTGCCCGACGATTTCGCCGTCAATTTCGCACACTAGCGACAGTTCGGGAACGTATGCGCCACTCTGCCTTAGGGCATCTACCAGATCATGCTCGTTTCCATCGCTGTGCTCGGCGGTTGCGAAGGCACTCCTGACCACCTCGCGCACCGCATCGTGGTCGCCTTGCCGCTCTACCCGTATCATCATGGCGATTCCTCCGTCATTTCATCTACCGCGTACTTTACCATCGCAAATGTCGGGCTGCGCCACGTGCTGCGAAAGAACCGCAGAGCGTTCGCATCCTTCCATCCCTACGGAAACGCCGTCATGAGCGCCGTGCCGCAGACGATGAGTGCGAGTCCCATGCCCGCCCGCCACGATAGCCGCTCGTGCAGGAACAGCCAGGCAAACGCGATCGACACGACGATCGAGAGCTTGTCGATCTGCACGACGATGCTCACCTGACCGGTCTGTATGGCGTAGTAGAAGAACAGCCACGACGCGCCGGTCGCGAGGCCGGACGCTATCAGGAACAACGCCTCGCCGGGCCGCACGTCGCGCACGGCCCGCAGCTTCCCGCGTCCGGCGACGATGCCCCACGCCATCACCAGCACCACGCAGGTGCGGATCGCGGTCGCCAGGTTCGAGTCGACGCCCTCGATGCCGACCTTCGCGAGAATCGAGGTGAGCGCCGCGAACACCGCGGCCCCGATGGCATACCACAGCCATCCATGTCCGCCTCCGCTGCCATCCCGCGCGTCACTGCCGTCCTGCCCCGCCTTCCGCTCGATCATGAGGTAGGTGCCCACGCCGATCGCGATGATGGAGGCGAGTTTGACCACGAGGTTGCTCGTCTCGCCGAACAGGACGATTGCGAAGAGCGCGGCCAGGATCGTGCTCGACTTGTCCACGGGTACGACCTTGTTGACGTCGCCAAGCGAAAGCGCCTTGAAGTAGCAGATCCAAGACGCGCCCGTCGCGAGCCCCGAGGCGATGAGAAACGTCCACGAGAGGGGAGCGATACGGGTTATTCCGCCTTGCGCGCCGGTGACGAAGACGACGATCCAGGCAAAGACGAGCACGACCGCGGTTCGAATGCCCGTGGCGATGTCGGAATCGGTCTCTCGTACGCCGCATTTGGCGAGAATCGACGTTACGCCCGCGAAGAGCGCCGCGAGCAGTGCCGCGCTAACCCAACCCATAGCCTACGCTCCTGATCCTCCTCTGGCTATCGTCGCCTCGTCAGCTCTACAGCTCATGATAGTACGGGCAGATGTCGACATACGTGCCATCGGGCATGCGAAAGCCACCGGGAATGGTGCCGAGCTGCACGAAGCCGAGCTTCTCGTAGAGGTGGCGCGCGCCGGCGTTGGTCGCGACGACGGCGTTGAACTGCAGCACGCGAAAGCCGTGCGCCTTACCCTGGACAAGCGAGTCCTCGACGAGCATGCGGCCCACGCCCTTGCCGCGCACGGCCGAACCGACTGCGTAGCTGGCGTTGGCGATGTGCCCGCAGCGCCCGACGTTGTTGGGATGCAGGATGTAGAGCCCGATGACGTGCCCGTCCTCCTCGGCGATGCCACAGTACGTCTGCGACGCGAAGAACGTGCCGCCGCTCGTGAGGTCCAGCTCCTCTTCCTGGGGAAACGCGATGCCGTCTCTCACGACCTCGTTCCAGATGTCCACCATCTCGGTGAGGTCATCCTGCCGGTAGCTCCTGATCTCCATCATCTGCTCCTCGTCATGTCGTAATAACGCGATCATGATAGTACACCGGCGAGATGGCGCCTCTTGCCATTGACTCTGATCGCTACGACGCACCTTGTGCCAAGAAATACTAAGTGGTGACCGCTAGATGACGAAGAATGCGGTTTGATGACCGTATTTTGCGGTCACGACCAGGGAAAACATGGCATCCAGCGGTCACGAACTTGCAATCCTTGGCACAGTGGGATGGTGCATACACCAGCTCTCGATGCCTTGGATGCTCGCTAGCGATGTGCCATCCATCCACCTCAGAGCGTGAGCTGCTGGATGTACACGTCGTTGCGCAGCTCCTTGGCGTGCTTGGGGTCGATCTGCCCGTCGTGGGCCATCTCCTTCACGTACTCGAGCTCGCGGGTCAGTGCTTGGGCCTGGACGTCCTCCACCGCATCGTAGACGTCACGCAGGGCGCGAAAATGCGCGGTGAGGATTGATGGGTCTTCGGCCTCCTCGTCACCGTCGTAGAAACCGGATTCCCTGAGCTCGGAGTCGAGCTCCTCGATGCGCTCGTATTGCTCGTCGCATTGCGCTATCACCTGTCGGGCCTGCGCGGCCACGTCGGCGGAGGCGCGCTTGGCGATGTCTGCGAGCTGGTCGGCGTAGCGCTTCATCACGATGACCGTGGCCGGTTCGTCAACATCGCCGTTTACGGCTGCCATCTGCGCCGATGCCTCCCCGGTGACCGATCCCGTCTGGTGGGCATCGACCCTTATGGATTCGATGACCCGCATGAGCAGCCGCGCCTCGGCATCCACCTGCCTTTTCGTGCGGCGCGAATCGGCCTTGTGCGGCACCAGCGTCGGCACGGCGAAGTTCGCCAGCAAGAGCGTGCACAGGATGACGCCGGAAGCGATGGACGCGAGCATTGTGTGGACCGGGAGCGCCCCGGATGCCGGTAGCGTGGCGGGCACTGTCAGGATGAGCGAGAGCGTGATGCCGCCCTTGGGGCCCGCGAAGGCCGTGGCCAGTGCACTGCGAAAGTGCTCGCCGTTGAGCAAGGTGCGCACGGGCTGCCTGCGGGCGAGGCAGTGCACGACGTCCATCCCCGCGATCCAGCAGAAGCGTACGATTTCCAGAACCAGCGTGAGGACGATGACGACGCCGAACATGAGCCACGGATCGCCGAAGCCGCCGTCGGCAGCCGGCGCGATGAAGCGGGGCAGCTGCATGCCCAGCAAGACGAAGATGATGCCGTTGAGGATGAAGCCGAGCGTATCCCAGACGCCCTTGGCCTGCATGCGCTGGCGCGCGGTCTGGGGCGTGTGACGATGGGGGAGAAGCGACATGACCATGCCCGCCATGACCACGGCGATGACGGCGCCGATGTGGATCTGGTGGCAGATGAGGTAGATCACGAAGGGCAAGAGCAGCTCGAGGGTCACGTGCAGGTTGGGGCTGTCTATGCCGCGACGGCGGATGAACTCCAGCAACAGCCATGCCGCGAAGCCCAGGATGACGCCTCCGAAAAGTCCGCCGAAGAGCTCCAGGGCGAACTCCTCGCCGGCGTGCGCCAGGGAAAGCGCCCCCGTGAGGGCAAATCCGATGGCGGTCTTGAACACCACCGTGCCGGTCACGTCGTTGAAGAACGCCTCGCCCATCAAAAGCGTCTCGTGGCGCTTGCCGAAGCGGAAGTCCTTGGAGAGCTCCGTGACGGCCACCGCGTCGGTCGATCCCATGGCGGCGCCAAAGGCGATGGCGGCGGCCAATGGGATGGCGGGAAGCAGCGCGTGCAGCGCGAAGCCCACGGCGACGACGGTGACGAGCACGAGTCCCACGGCAAGCGAGAAGATGCCCCAGCGGCTCTTCCAGAGGGCGCCGGAATCGGCATGGCGCGACTCGTTGAAGTGCAGCGGGGCGATGAACAGGATGAGCAGCAGCTCGGCATCCAGCCCGGTGTCGAAGGAGCCCGTGACGAAGACGGCGATGACGGCACCGAGCGCAATCTGCACGAGGGGAAGCGACAACGCGGGCAGGAAGCGCCCGATGATGCTGGAGACCACCACGGCCGCCAGCAGGAACAGCACGAGTTGCAGCGCTTCCATCCGTGTCCTCCTTCGTAGGTTTTCAGAGCATTGTAGCGCGATGAGCTAGTGGGGAAGCCGACGGATAATGAGAAGCGCTCTATAATATGTATGTATTATAATACATACAACAACATTAGACTGAGGAGCTGCCAGTGGGTACTCGCGATGTCATAAAGAAGTTACAAGACTACACGCATCTCGCGTGGGACGAGAAAGCCGTCACAAGTGGCACGGGTGGCACGTTCCTCAAGTCGCGTACCAAATCGAGTAGGGGAAACATCTACTATAAGCTTTCCTGCTATGACCGACATCAGGGTATTTACGGACACGAATCCGTGAACGAGCTCATCGCGAGTCGGTTGCTCGACAATCTCGGCATTTCCCATATCCCCTATAAGCTCGTACATGCACTTGTCATGGTGAAGGGGCAGACGCACGAGACGTGGCTCAGCGAGTCGAGGGACTATCGTCGTCCCCACGAGCGACGCCAGGCCCTTGACACCTATATCGACCTGAATGCCCGGGGTGATGAGTCGCCACTCGAATTTTGCACGAAACGGGGATGGACGGATGCGATTAACGCGATGATGGCGTTCGATTATCTCATCATCAATCGCGATCGCCATGGCGCGAACATCGAGGTTATCTTGCGTGACGGGACGGTCGAGCTTGCGCCACTTTTCGACCATGGCGTCTCCTTCGCGTTTTCGTGTTACGACGACGAAGAGCGGATACGTACGTTCGATCCGATGGCTGACAGAAACGCAAACAACTACATCGGATCGCGTTCGCTCGAGCGCAATCTCGAACTTGTCCCGTCAGGCGCGCTACAAGGCAGCGTGCTCTCTGATGGGGGTGCATCCCTTTTCCGGGGACTCGAAGATGCAATGCCTGATTGCCTTCGGGAAAAGATATGGGAGATTGTCAGCATACGCTGGCAGCATCTTGTAGACCTTGGCATAGCAAAGGAGTGTGGTGACCAATGACGGTCGAATACTTTGCCATACGGGACGGCGCGCGCAGAAAGGCCACGCCGTGCGCGTTCATGCGTTACGCCGATGAAACGGGCTTCGAGATTGATATCGATTCAGACGTTTCCGCGGACGAGGTGCCGGCGTTCTTCGTTCCGTTTGTCGAGAAGGAGGAGCGCTATATCGGTGCGGACCTAGCCCTTCGTTGGGTACGTGAGCGCGTGCCACCTCCGGGAAGGCAAAACCTGGGCGAGATTCTGGATGCCCATGGGCTCAGCGAATACAGCGAGCTTACGCTGCTGCGGGCAGGACGTGGGGAGAGCTCTCAGGATAGTTTCGTCGTCGAGGAAATAGACGAGGCAAGCTACGAGTCAGGCCGCGTTGATCGAACGATGCAGCGCCGGCAGAAGCTCGGCCAGGAGATCAAAGCACGGCGCATGGGTCTGGGCATGTCCCAGCGCGAACTTGCGGATGCCATCGGCATCGACCAGCCGGCATTGAGTCGGATTGAGGCGGGCAAGGCCAATGTGACCTTCGACTTGCTGGCTGATATCGATGAGGTGCTTTCCGGGGATAGTCGGCCGATGCTGAGTCTTGCTAGGCGCGCGTTGTGGAATGCGGAACGCAGAGAATTGCATGGGCTCATCAAGCGATGCGCGCCATCGCTTGCCCAGGTATACAAGCGGCTGATTGACGAGCTCGAGGTGTATTCCGAGGACGCGGTTTCAGCGGTTGCCGATTCACGGATTATCTCGTGGTGCTTCGAGGATCTTGGCTCCGCGACCGGAGGACTGGGAAAGGAAGGGCCTGCGTTCGAAGACTGCATGAGCCAGCTCCTTGTCCTAGAGAGCACTCTGAAAGAGGCGTTCGAGAAGTTTATCGATGCAAACAAGGAGCTCTTCGAGTTGGTTAGGAGGGCGAATCGCATCGACGCCAAAGGCAAGTACGCGTCTTTAGGACAAGATAATTTCAACATGTTTGTTACGCTGCTTGAGGCCAGTGATATGCAAGATGCGGTGATACACGAGTTAAAGAATCCATACTGGTTGGATGCGTTGAGCGATGCCAGGCTAACCGAGCAGCGCACCGACCTTGGGACAGACAGTGGGTTCGGAAATTATTCGTATCGCTTCGCCAAGTTAGGGGAGGGCTAATTTCGTGGGCGCTTTTTCGGACCGGGTGTTTGCGGTCGTTCAGCACATTCCGCGCGGGAGTGTCGCGACGTACGGGCAGATTGCGCGTATCATCGGCGCTTCGCGTTCGGCGCGCTACGTTGGCTATGCCCTGCGCAACAATCCATCCCCTGGTATGGGACCGGGGGATATTCCCTGCCATCGCGTCGTGTTCAAGGACGGCTCCATGGCGCGCAGCTTCGCGTTTGGCGGACCGGAGGAACAACATGCCATGCTCGAGTCCGAGGGTGTGGACTTCGACGATGACGGCCGTGTGATGATGGGGAAATGCCAGTGGGATGATTGCGGCGTCGGCTGGGAGGCGGAACTGGCGCAGTGGCCGCTTCACGATTGCGAGAGCTGCGATGAGCTGAGGAAAGGTAAAGAACCACCCATGCTCATTCGCGAGGAACATGGCGACAGACGGCGCCACCTGCCCCTGCTCCTGCTTGCCGATGAGCAGGAAAGCATGGTCGATCGCTATCTCGACGAAGGCACGATGTACGTCCTGGAGGTCGACGGCGTCGTGGTGGGCGAGTGCGTTGTGAACGATGTGGGCAACGGCGTGCTGGAGATCAAGAACATCGCTGTCAATCCCTCTCACCAGCACCAGGGTTATGGGCGCATACTCATCGACTTCGTGGCCATGCGCCATGCAGGCGAGTATGACATCCTGCAAGTGGGGACAGGCGACAGTCCGCTCACCGTGCCGTTTTACGAGCGATGCGGCTTCGAGCGCTCTCATGTGGTCGAAGGATTCTTCACGGAAAACTACGACCATCCCATATTCGAGGGCGGTGTTCGGCTTGTCGACATGGTCTATCTGCGCAAGCGTTTGTAGATGGAGCTTGGGTTTACCGTGCGGCGGTTCCTCTTATCCTTTCGCGCCTGTCCTAATCCGGCTAAGAGTATTTACAATGACTCCATGGCCACGACCAAAGGAGCGCTACCTGTGTCCAAATCCTTGACCGACATGTCCCTTGAGGAGCTCTGGCAGCTCTTTCCCATCGAGCTCGTGGAGCATCGGGATTGCTGGGCTGGCTGGTATCGAGAGGAGGCCTCCGCGCTCGATGGCATCCTGTCTCCGGGCCTGCCGCATGCAATCCACCACATCGGTAGCACGGCAATCGATGGCATCTGGGCAAAACCCATCGTCGACATTCTCGTCGAGCTACCCGATGATGCGGCCATCGAATCCGCCAAGGCACGGCTTGCAGCCCATGGCTACCTGGCCATGGCCGACCGCGACCTCAACAAGGGCTACACGCCGGAAGGCTTCGCCGAGCGGGTTTTCCACGTCCACTTGCGCATTGCCGGCGACAATGATGAGATTTACTTCCGCGATTATCTCAACGCCCATCCCGATGTCGCCCAAGAGTACGAGCGCCTCAAGCTCTCGCTTTGGAAGGAGTTCGAGCACGACCGCGATGGCTACACGCAGGCGAAGGCCGCCTTCGTCAGGAAGTACACGGACCTCGCCAAGGCCGAGCATTCGTCTGGCACGGACGTGTTACCCTGCTGAGCAACACATGTGGTTACTTGAAGGAGCAGACATGAAAGCCGGTACGCAGATAAAGGGTCACGTGGACTCCACGTTAAAGGAGACGGCCGAAGATGCTCGTCACGAAGGCTGTCCGCAGCAGGAAGCTGCGACAGCGCCGGGAGAGCTTCCCGCGGACAAGAAGGCGCTCGCAGATGAGCTCATCAAGCAGTATCGCCTCGAGGAGCTCTGCAGGTAATACGCATCCATGAGAAGCAGCGGGGATTGCTCCTCGCCGCTTCATCTTCAGGAATAGCTTGCATTCGAAGCCGCATGCGGGAATTGCTCCGCGCCTGTGCCGCCTTCGCTAGCTGGAGACAGGCAGGTGCGCGGCGATGGAGTTTGCCAGCGTCGCGAGCGGCATCGTCTGCAACCACAGCGTACCCGGGCCAGTCACCTTCGTGTTGAAGAGGCCTTCGCCGCCCAGCATGATGTTCTTGGCTCCATGGATGCGCTCGACCTCGATCGTCATGCCCTCGGTAAATCCGAGCACGTTGCCGGTGTCAATGAGCATGCTCTGCCCGGCGGCCAGCTCGTACTTCATCAGCTCGCCATCACATTCCAGAAAGACGATGCCCTGACCGCTCATGCGCTGCATGATGAAGCCCTCGCCGCCAAAGAAGCCGCCACTCATCTTCTTATTGAAGAAGATCGACAAATCAACGCCCATCTCCGAGGCGAGAAACGACATCTTCTGGGCGATGAAGCCCTTGCCAGGCTCGATTTGGATGGGAAGGATCTTGCCGGGAAAGCTCGAACCGAACGCGATGAGGCCGGCCGATGACGCGGTATAGATGTTCTGGAACATGGACTCGCCCGAGAACATCTTGGAGAACATCTTACCGACACCGCCGCCAGTCGTCTCCATGGTCATGCAGGGATCCATCCACACCATCGATCCCTTCTCGGTCTTCATCTGCTCACCGGCCTCCAGGTGGCAGACCACTACGGGAAACGCTCCGCCTTCGATTTCGTATTGCATGGGTCCTCCTCGACTTGGGCATTCGAACCATCGGGAGCGCCATTATAAGCGGTTTGCCATGCACGACGGTCGCAAACCGACGCTTCCCGGCGTGCGCGGAGTCCCGTGCGATGCTGCGTGTCGATATCGTTTCCCTGACGGTTCGGTGACGTGGGGTCGATGGCTTTGAAGCATGCCTTTAGAATGACCGTGACCTGCTCCTTCGATTCGGCCAGCTGATGTGCGATGAATCAAGGAAATCGCACCGAGCGTAGCAGCCGCGCACATGCCAGTGTTTAACAAAATCCCTTGGATTATGAAACGTGAGTATGGTTTTATGGTGACTCCGAAAGGGGTACTCATGACTAATATCCCCCGATATGGCAACCGCACGCCCGCCAAAGCGGCTTCACATGTCAGACCTCGACGCAAGAATCTCATGGAAACACGACGTCTTTCTGGGACGCAGGGCTCGATCGTGAGCGCGGCACGCAAACTCATAGAGCGCAATGGAGTCCATGCGACGACGGTCACCGCCATCGCCGAGGAAGCCAACGTCACGCGCGAGCTCGTCTACTATCACTTCCAAAACAAGAATGGCGTCATAGAGGCGCTGCTCGATGACTATGTCGAGGATCTTGTGGAAAGCGTCATCACGTGGAACGAGGAGCGCACCTTCGGCGACACCGCCGGGTCGCTCAAGAAGTGCATACGCACCTTCCGTTACGTGCTCTACGATGCAAAGGGCAAACCGCGCCCGATGATTCACGTGCTCGAGGAGCTGGGGGTGCGCGATGCGTTCGGCGTGCGGGCAGCGCAGGAGACGGTGGACTGCTTCAGCGACCACATCGTCACGGAGTATGCGGCCCATCATCAGATCGAGATCGACCTCGTATACGAAATGCTCTGCGTCACGATTTACGGCCTGGTGGGGTTAGCCAAGATCAAGCCCAGCGTCTCGGACGAGGAGCTCATGAAGATCGTGGAGCAGACGCTCCGCCTTGACATGGGTGTGATCGAGGAAGCCGGGAGCAAGCGCGAGGCCACCCCAAACGCATCCGAGGCATAGCCCCGTCCTATGCCGCATCTTTGCCCTTCAGGGTAATGACGAGGACGGATGCGACGATGACGACTGCGCCGACGAGCTGGATGACGGATAGTGTCTCGCCTAGGATGAGCCATGCCAGGAAGAGCGATGCGGGGGTTTCGATCAAGCTGAGTATCGCCGCCTTGGTGGAGCCGATGTACTTGATCGCGACGATGTAGAGGACAATCGGCAGGATCGTGGCAATGATGGCAAAGCCGGACGCGATGCCAAAGCGGTACAGGTCAAATCCCATGAAGGCGCCGGGGACCTCTGGGGCAAACAGAACGAGCGATGCCACCAGGCAGACCGTCGACATCGTGAACGTCGAGGTAAACGAGCTCTCCTCGGAGCTTGTGACGTGGATTATCACGGAATAGCCCGCGAACGAAAGGCAGGCGAGGACCGAGAAAAGCACCCCAAGGGGCTCCATGAACACGGCATGCGGCTCGAGTATTCCGGATATGAGGATGATGCCGATGATGGAAAGCGCCAATGCCATCACCACGCGCCAGGTCATCTTTTCCTTGAAGACTATCGTGTTGAGCAGGGCGACCACGGCGGGAAACGTATAGAAGATGCACGTCACGAGACCGGCATTCATATGCTGCACCGCAAGGAGATAAATCCATGCCGAAAGGAAGAAGAATGCCGACTGGATGTATGTCTCCTTATGACGGCTGAACAATCGGTGCTTGCGCCATATCAGCAGCAGGGCACCGAGATAAACTACGGTGAACCCCATGCGCAGTATCATCGCCTGGCTGGAATCGAGACCCGTGGCATACAACAGCTTGCCGAAGATGCCCATGGTCGAGTATAAAATCGCCTGGATGATGGCGGTCGAATATCCTATGAGATTGGCTGAGGCTTTGCTGCCCATCGATAGCCCCCATTGCGAGAAAGCGTGACTTCGGTCAATTGTATACGACAAGCCATTCTCGCCGAATGGATTTCTCGGCATCGCCTGCGAGAGACCCCTTTGTGCATGAGCGCAACAGATGGTTGCTTGAGCTGCGCGCTGCCGTGGCGGACAATCATGGCCAGTCGAGAATCAATCGGAAGGCAATGTCATGGCAATGAATGATACTATCAAGAAGCTCCGCAAAGAGATGGGGCTTACGCAGGAAGAGATGGCGCGTAGGCTTTACGTAACGAGGCAGGCGGTCTCGCGTTGGGAGACTGGTGAGACGCAGCCGGGTATCGACATGGTGAAGCTCATCTGCGCCACGTTCAACGTACCGCTCGAGCGCTTTTTCGAGATGCCCATGGATTACTATTGCCAGAGCTGCAGCATGCCCATTCCAGATGCGGAACTGCATGGAACGAATGCGGATGGTTCCGAGAACGCGGACTATTGCAAGTGGTGCTTCAGCGACGGCGGTTTCACTGCCAAGGGGGTTACCATGGACGAGTTCATCGAGGCGACGGCGGACATGGAGGCCGAGGCGATCGGCTGCTCGCGCGAGGAGGCCGTCTCGCTCATGGCCACGTTACTTCCGCATCTGAAGCGCTGGCGTGAGGTCGAGTAAAACGAGGCCATCAAGTTGGAATACGGAGACAGACATGCCCAATGCCCCGGAGCATAAGACTTATCAGGCCGAAGACGGCATCATCCACTACTGGACGAGCGGGGGCTCTGATCCTACGGGACGGACCCTCGTCTTCTTGCCGGGGCTGACGGCCGATCATCGCCTGTTCGATAGGCAGATGGAGTACTTTGCGGGCAAACCGGGCATGCGCTGTCTTGTCTGGGATGGCCCCTCGCACGGGCTGTCGCGGCCCTTTCCGCTTACCTGGAGCCTCGATGACCTTGCGCGCGTGCTTGACGGCCTGCTCGAGCAGGAGGGAGTCGAGCATCCCGTTCTCGTCGGACAGTCGCTTGGCGGCTATGTCGCGCAAGCGTATATGGATTTGTTTCCCGGCAAGGCGGCGGGATTCGTTTCCATTGACTCCGCGCCGCTTCAGCGCGAATACATCACGGCCGTCGAGCTCTTCTTGCTCAAGCACACGCACGCGATGTATGCCTCCATTCCGTGGAATGCACTCAAGCGCTTTGGTGCGCAGGTCGCCACGTCTGGTTACGGCATGCAGCTCATGCGCACGATGATGGACGACTACGAGAAGCCAGAATACGTCGATTTGACGGCGCACGGCTTTCGCGCGCTGGCCGAGGCGATCGAGGCGAGCCGTCCGTACGTGATCGATTGCCCGGCGCTGTTGATATGCGGCGAGAAGGACAAGGCGGGCTCAGCCATGCGCTATAACCGCGCATGGACGAAACGCACGGGGCTGCCGCTCGAGTGGATTGCGGGTGCCGGGCACAACGCCAACACCGATGCTCCCGATGAGGTCAACGGACTCATCGAGGAGTTCGTAGAGTCGCTGCACGCTCCGTCTGTCTGATGATCCCTCTATCCTATCTCCCTTGACGGCTGTGTATAGGTGTGTATATACTGTCTATATTGCATATGCACACCGTCTCGTGAGGGGACGCCTTCGCGGGGCGACACGGTAGCTGCTGCAGGGCTGCCGGAAAAGAGGACCATTGGAAATAGTCATTTCAAATTCGGGCTCGGTTCCGATTTACGAGCAGATAGAAGCGCAGATCAAGGACGCGATTCTGTCCGGAGAGCTTACGCCGGGGGAGCTTCTTCCGAGCATACGTTCTCTAGCCAACGACTTGCGCGTCAGCGTGATCACGACCAAGCGGGCCTATGCCGATCTCGAGGAGCTCGGTTTTGTGGTCACGGTCCAGGGTAAGGGCACGTTCATCGCTGCCGGTAACCAGGACTTGCTGCGCGAGGAGCGCGTGCGGCATGTGGAAGAGTCGCTCGAACGTGCGATAGCGGATGCGCGTCCGCTCGGGCTCACGTCTGGCGATTTGCACGAGATGCTCGATCTGCTCCTTGAGGACTAGCCCGGCAAGGAGACACGAATGGACGCATTGATACAGGCAAACGGCCTGGGGAAGCGCTACGACGACTTCCACCTTAAAGGCATAGACATACGCGTTGAGGCCGGTACCGTCGTGGGCCTCATCGGCTCGAACGGGGCTGGAAAGACCACCACGATCAAGATGCTGCTCGGCATCCTGCGGCCCGACGAGGGCGACGTGCGGGTGCTTGGCTGCCCTGTCGGGAGCGGCTCCGCGCCAGAAGGGGAGCTCAAGCAACGCGTCGGCGTCGTCTTGGATACCTGCGCGTTTCCCGACACATCGAAAGTGAAGGATGTGGAGACGCTTGGCCGCTTCGCCTACCGCAATTGGGACGCGCATCGGTTCGCCGCGCTCTGCGAGCGCTTCGGGCTTGCTTCCAAGAAAAACGTGAAGGAGCTGTCGCGCGGCATGGGCATGAAACTCATGCTGGCGTTCGCGCTCTCGCACGATCCGGAGCTACTCATTCTCGACGAGGCTACCGCCGGCCTCGACCCGATGGCCCGCGACGAGGTGCTCGACGTCCTGCGCGAATTCATGGCCGCGGAGGGTCATGCCATCCTGCTCTCGACGCATATCACGAGCGATCTCGAGAAGATCGCCGACGAAATCGTATGCATTGACGGCGGCAAGCTCGTCTTCGACGTTCCCAAGGACGAAATCTGCGATGTGGCCGGTGTCGCACATTGCAGGGAGCGCGACCTCGAGCTGATAGGGGAGAGCGCATGGGCCGATGATGGGCGCGTGCGAAAGTTCAAGAGCGGCATGACGTACGACGTACTCGTACCCGACCGCTTCGCCTTTGCGAAGGCGTTTTCCGATATCGCGCTCGACAGTGCCAGCATCGATGATTACATGACGCTCACCTTGAAAGGAGAGCAGCTATGAAAGCCATGATTTTCTCCGACCTCATCACTTCCAAGAACGTTGCGGTGCAGCTATTGCTCGTGTCTGTCGTTATCTGCGGATTTCTCGCATGGGGCACAAACGAGACCATCGTTGGCACGGCTGCCATGGCAACGATGACGCCCATGATGTATCTCTTCTCGATTTTCGCATACGACGAGATGAACGGGTGGGAACGCTTCCGTCTGACGCTGCCTATCACCAAGCGGCAGGTCGCCTACGGGCGCTATATCAGCATGCTCATCATCGCGGTCATCTCGCTGCTTGCGGCCTGGATCGTCTCGTTCGTCTTTCTCGCAATCGTCCAGGTGTGCGGCGGCCTCGGCATGGGTACGGAGCTCGTGAATCCTGATGCCTTCATCGCAATTCTCGATTGCGGTTTTGCCGGCTTCATCTTCATCATCGTGCTCGCCTCGCTCACCTTGCCGCTTCTGATGCGCTTTGGCATGAACAAGGCAACGCGCCTCTTGCCGCTCCTCGTTGTCGTCACGATTGTGCTTGCGAGTGTCGCGATCGGCAACATGTCCGGCGCGATCGATTTGACGGCCATACGCACGTTCCTGAGCGAGAACACGGGCCTTATCACGGCGGGCGCCTGCGTCGTAGCGGCTATCTTGTACGTCGCAAGCGCATTCATCGCCGCGCGCCTTTACCAGGTTCGCGAGCTGTAGGGTGCTTGCTGACGGGGAAACCCTAGACTTGGGCGACTTTTGCGCGGGTCTATTCCCGTGCCGTCATCCAGACGCTCGGCACGGGGACGATTGACCCGATGGCCGCCGCGACGAGCAGCACGGGCGCGCCGGCGATGGGGAAGACCAGGAACAGCAACACCATCGTCATGATGGGCTGGCGCATGACGGCGCCGACGAGCGCTCCGGTCACGGCGCAGAGTGCGAACACCGGGTCGATGCCCGTGAGGGCTGCCATGCCGTACCCGATTGCGATGCCCGCGAAGATGATGGGGAAGAAATGGCCGCCACGCCAGCCCATGTTCAGGCAAAGCTGCGTTGCGAACACCTTGACGAAGCCCGTTGCGATAAGGAGCCCCGCGCCTATCGTCGTCCAGGTAAGGGACAATTCCTCGGTCTGGGCTTCGCCTGCGAACAGCACGAAAGGCAGTGCGATACCGAGCGCCCCGAGAACGAGACCGGCAAGTGCGGGCTTCACGATTACGTGGTTTCCCATGAGTGCGGAGAGCTTGCGTGCGAGTGCCCCGAACGGGAAGTAGAGCCAGCCCGCCACTGCGCCGATGGCGATGAGAGGTAGCGCCCAGAGCAGCTCGAGCGGACCGAGCGCGATATCGCTGAAGTGGGGGAGACCACCACTGCGTCCGAAGATGGATCCGAGCAGCGCCATCATCCCCATTGCCCCTGCGGCTGCCAGCACGTAGACGACGACCTTGACCGGTTTGGATACATCGAGTCTGATCTCGCTTACCGGGCGGCCCCCGTTGGACTCATCGGCCGATCCGAAAACGGGCACGGCAAGACCAAAGAGCGGTGTGGAGAAGATTGCCGATATCGCGGCGGCACAGCCTGCTTCGGCGAGCTCGCGCATTTCGGCACCCATGAAGCGCAGACGGTCGCCCACCCAGGTGCAAAGCCCGGCGATAACGCCGGTCAAACCCGCCTCGGGACCTATCGAGCCCCCAAACAGCAGCGGAAGAAGCGCGCCGAAAAACGATGCGCCCAGATGCTTGTACTCGTACCGTCCCTCGCTCTTGACCTGGGCCATCACGGTATTCATGTCATCGGGGTAGGGCCCAAACTTCTTTGCGAACAATCCGATGCACAGGCCGCCGAGCGCGCAAAAGGCGATGGGGTAGAGAACGGCCGGTAATCCGGCTGCCGCAAGTGAGGTGGGAACGACGCCCCAGAGCAGATGGATGCCCGCGTTCATGAGGAAGAAGAACGCCCAAACGAAGGCACCGGCAAAGGCGCCAAAGGCAATCGTCATCACGATGAATAGAGCTCTTCTCACGGTCTATTGGCTTTCTCATGCTCGGCTTACGTGGTTTCGCACGTGGTAATTATGACCGTCTGACCTGCGAATGAGAAGTGGCGAGGGACTGTGATATAGAATGTGCCCATGAGGACTCGTATCACGAAATACCAGCGTATCTCCCGGCCACGCTGTCTTTTCGCGCTTACTCTCGTCCTTGCGTTCAGCCTCTTGGTCGGTTGCACGCAGGACTTGCCTCTCGGGAACATCTTGTCGCAAGACCGCGCTGCGGACGCTCCTGCCAGCGGGGCTGCGACCAGCCCCGTCTTTGACCTCGGCTCGATTCCTCCCAACGACGGCAAGGGCTATGTCGAGCTCAACGGCGGCAAGCCCACGTTCACCGATGCCGACAAGGCTCTTCCGTACGGCTACGAATCGTATGCGCCGCTCGATAGCCTCGGCAGATGCGGGGCGGCTATGGCGCTCGTCGGCGTCGAGACCATCCCGGAACCAGGGACCAAACGTCAGAACATCAGCAAGATTCATCCGAGCGGTTGGGAGCAGGCACGTTACGACTTCATTCCCGGCGAGGCCCTGTACAACCGCAGCCATTTGATCGCACGCGAGCTCACGGCCGAGGAGGCCAATCCCAACAATCTCATCACGGGCACGCAATACATGAACCAGTCGAACATGCGTCCCTTCGAGGATGCCGTGCGCAACTTCATCGACTTGACCGGCTATCATGTGCTCTTCCGGGCAACGCCCATCTTCCAGGGAGACGAGCTCGTGGCCCGCGGTGTCCAACTCGAGGCGTGGTCGCTCGAGGACGAGGGGGACGGCATATGCCTCAACGTCTACTGCTACAACGAGCAGCCGGGCGTGACCATCGATTACGCGACGGGCGCTTCCTGGCTATAGGCCTTACGGTGCCTGGAGGCCGCAAATAGCCACGGGTCAGGTCACGCGCGTTTGCCCATCACCCATCCGATGGCTCCCCCTACGATGGCAAACGCGATCCATCCGAGCCCCATCGAGTAGAGCGGTAGCCAGTCGAGAGGCACCACGACGAGCGCGCCCGTGCCGTACAGCTCGAGGGCCACGCCCGCTAGAAACGCACCGATAGCCGCACCTTGATAGACATGGCGGCAGGCGATGTGCTTGTGGAAGAGCAGTAGCACGACCACGGCGATGAACGGCGGGTAGACGATGCCCAGCACCGGGTCGGCAAGCTGGATGATGTTGTCGAGTCCGATATCGCAGATGAGGACGCCGATAATGCAGTCGATGAGGAGCAAGACGTTGTAGGAGACCTTGTCCTTGAAGAGCACGCAGAAGAAGTCCGCGGCCGAGCTCACGAGTGCGACAGCGGTCGTCACGCATGCCAGCAACACGACGACGCTGAGGAGAACCATACCCGTGTCGCCGAGCAGCGCATTCACGACTGCCACGAGCAAATCGGCCTGCGACATGTTGCTCCCGAGCGTCAGCGACGTGGCGCCCAGGTACGTCAGGCCACCATAGACGATGGCGAGCATGACCACGGCGCATACGCTCGCGCGTGCCAGCAGGGACAGCCTGTCGCGCTCCTTAGAATGGCTCTTCACGACGGCAGAGTCGAGGATGATTATCGAGAATGCCGCTGCGCCCAGGACGTCCATCGTCTGGTATCCCGCCCGGACGCCCTCTTGAAACACCGTGCTCGTGAGGGGAGCTTCGATAGGCCCGATCGGGTGAACGATTCCCACGACAATCAGCACGAGAATACCAAGCACCAGGGTGGGCGTGAAGAACTTGCCGATGATGTCGACGACGCGCGATTTGCGACAGGCGAGGAGATAGACGATGGCGAAGAAGACGATGGAAAACGGGACGAGCCATGCGGATGCCGCGTTGCCGAGATAGGGGGCGACCGAAAGCTCGAAGGTCGTCGCCGCCGTGCGGGGCATGGCGAAGACAACGCACAGGCACAGGATTGCCGCTGTGCCCAAGATGGTACCGCCTACCTTGCCGAGCACCTTGTCGAAGGCATCGCGTGGGCCACCCACCGCGTTCATCACGAAGACGCCGAGGCACGATAGCACCGCATCGACGAGCAGAAAGCCGACGAAGCCCCATGCCCACAGGTCGCCGCTTTCCTGACCGAGCGTTGGCGGAAAGATGAGATTGCCTGCCCCGAAGAACATCGCGAACAGGGCGAACCCGACGATGACCGAGTCCTTTGCCAAATATATGTTACCGTGCGCCTTCATGTGAGCATTGTAGCGCGATGAGGAGGATGGGGGCTTGACGCGTTCTAACGCAGGGTGCGCAGGTAGCCCTTCATTTCGCTGGTGATGCGTCGGCTCTCGATGGCCTTCTATATTGCCTTGCGGCGCGTCCATTCGTCAAGCAACGCCTCATCGCCCTGCAGCTCGAGATACGGAAGCGCGGACGTTTCCTGTTTCGCAAGCGCTTCGGCAAAGTACCAGGCACGCATCATGTCAACGTAATAGACATCGTCTTCGCTGGCGGGGTTTTCGGCGGTGTTGGGCATGCGCGTGTGCGCAACCGAATCGAGAAAGCGCTCGTCGAATAGCTCGTCGAGATAGAGGCGCATGAGCGCACCCATGGCAAAACGAATCGTGTAGCAATGCTTTGATGCGAGCCAGCGTTCGATGTGCTCGAGCGTCTCGTCGGGACGTTTGGCAAATACCTTGACCGGCAGCTGATCGCAGGTTGCCCAATTATCCACGAAGGGCAGGAAGCGTTCGTAAAGCGCCAGGGCCGCGTCGTAGTCCTTCTCCAATCCGATGGCAAAGGCATGCACCTGGTTCTCGTCGAACAGACGATGGGGAAGCGTTTTGAGGAACGCGTCGACGTCATCGCGCTTCACGAGCTCCTTGGCGATCGTGCGCAGGGCGGGAGTCCTGACGCCGGCGATGATCTTCTTGTCCACGGTGGGCACGAGGCGTGCATGGAAGTCGCGATAGTCCAGGTCAACGTTGCGTGCCAGACTGCGACATACGAACTCGCTGGCCGTGTCCTCGCCAAAGCCGGGAAGCTCGTCGCATAGCACGTCTTCCAGCGGCGTATTCGCTGCCTTGGCGAGCAGCGCGTCCTTGTTCGCACGGTCGAGCTGCTTGAAGCGTGCCTCCGCGCTCATGGCGCGCTCCTTCGAGTAGAAGCGTGCCTGCGCGACGAGCCGCACGGGTGCATGGGCCTTCGTGTACTTGGCGCCGGTCCCTGCCTGATGCGCGGCTACGCGGGCGTCGACATCGGTGGTATAGCCCGTGTAGAGGCTGCCGTCTCCACACTCCAGGACATACATGTAATGCTCGAACGGAGTCATGGGCGCTACTGTGCGAAGAGCCAGCCGAGCACTTCGGGGTCGCGTGCCATGCGGGGGCTGCCGCCGCCATGTTGCTCGTTTGGGTCCCAGAAGTACGACGCCGGCTTCACGTCGAACACGACCAGGCGGTTGATTTCCTCCTCGCTGAGCCCCTGTGCCTCGTAGAGGGCACGCAGCTCATCGACGACCCTTTGCGCGGCCTCGACGCTGTAGAACTCGTCGTTGTCGCCCAGCGAGATGCGTAGCGGTATCCGTGCAGTGGCCAGGGCCTCGACATCCCCATCCCACTGCGAGGCGAGATGCAGTGCGGCGCGGTAGAGTTGCGGCTTGGTGTCCATGACGAGCGACAAGGTCTCGCCGCCGTAGGAGTAGCCTTCGAGGTAGACGCGCTCGGGGTCGATTTCATAGGCGAGCAGCAGGTATTCGGTCAACTCGACGATCTGATTGGCCGAGGTTTGCGTCCAATCATTGGGTTGCGGTGCGACGATGATCATGTTGGGGTCGTAGCCCTGCGCGGTAAACGCGAACTCCTCCACCTGCAGGTTTGCGCCAGCGCCCTGGTAGTAGAGACCTGGTTCGGCGGGAAGCGTCACGAAGAGCGACACGGGCCGCGTGACGTCATAGCTCTCGGGCACGAGGAGGCTGAAGTGGATGTCGCCCAGGTTGCCTGCATGGAGCACGTTATCGACGAGGAAGCCACGATCGACGTAAGTTCCGGGTGTGACCTCGTACGATGCGAGGAGCTGCACGCGTGCCTCCTCGGTGGCGGCGACCGCCTTGTCGAGGGTGGATGCGCGGACGTCCTGCGCCGTGGCTGTGGAGCCGTACGGCGTGGCGGTATAGGTGCCTATGAAGAGCAGCGCGCCCACGAGGAGCGTCAGGACTGCGACGGGCATGCGCACGGGGGTGTCCTTTCTGATTTACGGTCATCCATTGTATATGGCACCGGGTTATCCAACCTTGCAAAATCGTTAGGCAAGCGTAAGCGGGTTCGATGGTGGCTGTTATCTGCCGTTTCTAGGATGGATACATGGTCTTGGGTTGCGGATTCGTTTGCGAGGAGGCAAAAGATGGGTAAGAGGGTAGCCGTTATCGCGGCCGTGGTACTGGTTGCCGCGGTCGCCGTCGTCGGCTTTCGCTGGGGACTCATCCCCGGGATGGCGAGCGGAACGTATTACACGCAAGTCGATAACACGCAGGTTCGGGAGCAAGAGTCGGATGGTGGCGTCATCGACTTCACGGGTGGCATGCCGCTGCTCTACACGCTGCCTTCCTATGACGAGAACGGAAGCGTGCAAGACCTGAGCTTCGGCACGGAACGCCAGCTTCGGGAAGGTGCGTACCTGCGACTCAACGTCCTTCCCGTCCGCGGTGTTACGGAGTGGCGCGAGGTGCAGTACGAGGAGCTTCCGTCCGCGGTCCAGGCAAGAATGCGGCGTTAGGGTTGCGAGATGCCGTGCCAGCAAGTGTGTTAGTTACAAAGTCATCGTGCTTTCAGGTGCATGTGCAGGATGGGGAAGGGCTCGCCCTGCTCGTCGGTCTCCGATCGTCCGACGACCTCGAAACCCTCGTGTTCGTAGAAGCCTCGGGCCTGGGCGTTTTGCTCGTTCACGTCCACGGTTGTGACTCCCAGCTCGTGCACCGTGAAGTTTAAAAGCGTCGCTCCCACGCCTTTACCGCGATATGCGGGGTCGATGAAGAGCATTTCAAGCTTTCCGTCATCTACGCCGGCAAAGCCCAGCGCATGTCCGTTGTCATCGCATGCCGTCACGAGGATGCGAACCGCGCGTATCGCCTCCGGCACGTATTGCGCGATTCGTTCGACGTCCTGTTCACCCAGGAAGTCATGCGTCGCCTCGACGGATGCGCGCCACACGGACGTCAACTCCTCCACCAGCATGTCAGTGCGATTTTGCGGCATCGTGATCTGCATTGGGTATCCTTCTCTCCCGTTATGGCTCGCCGCATTCTAGCATTACGCTCCCTTATCCAAAGTGACAATCCGTATTGGCTAAGTCCCATGTATGGGACAGTGAATTTCCTCGTTCTGTTTAGAATACATGGTGAAAGGGTCGTTCGTCATCATGGCCGAGCTTTGGAATTATCGGATGGTGGCCTCGATGTCATCTCTCGATTCGGTCTGCCTGAAAGGAGTCGACTGACATGTATTTCTGGCTATTCGTAACGCTTACGGCCTTGTGCATCGGATATCGAAAGCAGATTGCTGCGCGTATCAATCGCAGTCTTGGCAATTTCTTTGCGGAGGTTGCTGAGGGAGCCAGAAATCGTCGAATCGTTTCATACGACATTCCCATAGACGAGCAGGGATGCCCGGGAATCTACGATTTCGTGTCGCGTATATGCTCTCCTGGCTGCTACATTTCCATGTTGCTTTCTCTCGATGCCGGAATCCTTGATAGGAAATGCATCATCAATTGCAACGACACATGGGGCGGGCGCAAGAATACCGAGGAAGAGGTGAAGCTCATAAAGATCACCCTCGACCCTGAAGTTGAGTCCAAAAAGATCGCGAAGCTTGAGAACCTGACAGAAGCAGAGCGCGGTGCCTATGTGACCGGTCTCGTTTGCGACGACATAGCCTATCGCAAGGAACACGGAGTTCCTATGCATGGCTGTGTCATCTGATACCACACACAGACGTTTCGCGGCTTCTAAGCAGTGCATTATGGCTGGCAATCAAACGGGAAAGGAGCATTTGCCATGGATGAGAGGGAAAGCGACATGCCCCCCCCGGGGGGGGGGTCGAGACCATAAAGAGACCATAAAGAGGTTGATATTGCTTCAGCTCGGAAGGGTCGAAAGCGCCAAGACGCTCGATGAGGTAAAGAAGATCACGCAGGATCTTGCTGGCGCGTTTCAGGACTAGGGATTACGGTGAGATAGATCCCCGTTTTCTGAGCAGTAGCATTCTGGTCAATAGTCAAACTGGTGATGGTAACGCAGCGGTTTTGATGGAGAGGCACACGTGGACAAGGAAGAAGTCGGATACATAGCAGAGGGTCTTGATGACCTTGCCCCTGATGGTGTTTTCTGCGTCTATGACGAAGATGACCCCTGCCCGTACAGCGTGAGGAAATACGCGGATATGGTCAAGAAGCTAGGTTTGAAAAAGGGCGAAGATATGCCGGGCGAATACCTTGAACAATGCCTTCTTTGATTTAGTTTCGGATCAGTGATGCCCCGACTGACAGCCAAACTAACGATTTCTATAAGATAATTGCTGAAGGGTTTGCGGATGTTTAGAGACACAGATTCATATAAATACAAGGCAGAGAGCCAACGTATGTTTGACATGTATCTCAGCTTGCTTACTGACGATTACGAGCCAGATATGGATGATATTGTCAGAGAAAATGCATCTGAAGAGTATAAGAAGCATTACTTCGATGCCCTCAGGCATCTCGATGAATTAGAAGCAGATGGGACAATGACATAGAATAGCAGCCGCTTTTGGCCGGCTATCCTTTAACCCATCGATGTGCTCTCACAGGCCGGACTTCGCACGCCCATTTCCATACAACAAGGCATTTTATATCGCTTACAGCATCAGGCGCTTCAATCCGTCAACATCCACCCACGCTGGACAGCACGCCTTTTCCTAGATCTTCCAGAAGGTCTGCCTGCGCAGCTTCTTCGCCACGTTCTCTCCGCAAATGCGAGTAACGAGGTCAAACGCGAACTCGAAGGCACCGCCCACGGAGATGCCCGTGACGACGTTGCCATCGACCACTGCATGCTTCTTCTCGAGAAATCCGCCAAAGTCGCCGTCCATGCCGGGGACGACCGTGTATTTCTTGCCTTTGTAGAGACCCAGCTTGCCCGGAATGGATGCGCCGGCGCATATGGCACCAAGCACCTTGTCGGGGTTACTCCCGAAGGCCCTGATCTGCTCCGTCGCCTTCTCGGATGCTTCGATGGGGGCGTAGCCGGACCCACCAGGGACCACAAGGGCGCTGGTTGCGGAAAAGTCGTATCCCTCCAGGGGCACGCAGCCGTCGATAACGAGTCCATTGGTGCCCGTGACCTGCGCGGCTCCGTTGACACTCACGAGGTCCACTTCGAGTCCCGCTTCGCGCAGTATGTCGAAGGGCACCACGAGCTCGATTTCCTCGAAGCCGTCGGCGGCGAGGATGGCGACACGCTTTGGCATATCGCTGCCTTGACTGGAATTCATGTCGGGTCATCTCCCTGAATGGCACTTGATTAGCAAGTTCATTATACCTCGTTCAGGATATAGTTGACGCTGCTATCGCATCGAGATGCGTGATGTCAGTAGTTCCTCTACAGCAACCCGTGTTCGCGGTATATGTCCAGCATGGCCGACAACGTCATCTTGCGGGCGAAGAGCTGCTTGTAGGTGACGGTCTTGAACTTGCCGGCGGCCTTGAGCTCGTCAAGGCGCGCAATTACCTCGTCGAACTCCCGCACGACGTCGTCGCGCATCTCCCGGTATCTCTCGAGTGATTCGTCAACCATGGTCATTCATCTCCAGTCCGTTGCTCTGTTCGTAGGATACTGCATCGCTATCTCGGTATTCGGGAAAGATGACATATCAGATTCCATTGTCTCATTCTTCATTCTTGGAATAGAATATATACATCAGCACACAAACGAAGGAGGCCATCATGGCTGACAAGGAGCTTTTACATAAGATCGTGGAGATGCAGGAACGCGTCATCGCACAGATGGATTCGCTAAAGGACCAGGATCTCGTCACGAACGACCTCAGGAAGGCCGCCGACAAGGCCCAGGAATGGGCTCGCGCGGTCATGAAGGAGGAGGGCAATGACAAGTCCTACCGCGAGTGGCCGCCCAAGCAGTTCGCCCACGAGCTCAAAAAGCACATCAACGCGTTCGGAAACCACGAGGGCACGCAACTCGTACGCGAGTACGAGCAGCTCGTCGGAAAGCTGCCTTACGACGCTGATCACGAGCACGTCTAGGCTGCATTCCGCCATTGCGCTAGGCTTGCCTGTCGCTTTTTCGCGTTTCTCTAGCGTTCCAGCGAAGGGCGAGCGCAATCGCACGAGCCTGCATACGCAAGGATGCCGGCCACATTCTCGTGACCGGCATCCCCTTGATAGCATGTCTCACAGCGCTTACTCGTCCTTGTCGTCCTCCTCGCGGCCCATGTAGTCGCCACGTTCCACGAGGATCTCGCGGGTGGCGTCGTCCTCCTCGGCGCGAAGCGCACCCTCGGCTGCGCGCTCGGCTTCGGCCCAGGCCTTTTCCTCGGCATGCTCGGCGTGAACGTCGGTTGCCTTCTTGTCGTGCTTGGCGTTGGCGATGGCGAGAATCGAGCCGGTCAGCGCAAACAGCGCGATGGCGTTGGGAAGCACCATCAGCTGGTTGAACATGTCCTGCAACTCCCAGACGAGGTCGATCTTGAGCACCGCGCCCAGGAACACGAAGAACGTGCAGATGCAGGCGAATATGAGAATCGTCTTCTTGCCAAAGAGGTATTCCCAGTTGAGCTTCGCGAACAGGTTCCACGAGAGGATCGTCGAAAACGCGAAGAACAGCAGGCAGATGGCGACGAAGATGTTGCCGCCGTTGGTGGTGAAGAACTGGCTGAACGCCACCTGGGCCATGTTGCCGTTGTCCAAGCCGACGGCCGCGGCCAGGGCGGCGGGGTCGTTCATGTCGTCATCGGTGAGGATCGTATCGCCCTTCGCGTTGACGAGCGCTCCGTCCGAAATCACCATGCCCTCGCCGATGGCGTCGCCTTCGGCCTGCACGAACTCGACGACGGTGTCGTACTTGCCGGCGTCCTCGTAAGCCTTGGCCAGCGCGCCATCGCCCACGTAGAGGGTGGAGATGACGACGAGCGCGGTCATGGTGACGACCACGAGCGTGTCGATGAAGACGCCGATCATGGCGACGACGCCCTGCTCGTGCGGGTCGCGCACCTCGGCGAGCGCGTGGGCGTGCGGGGTGGAGCCCATGCCGGCCTCGTTGGAGAACAGGCCGCGCTTGGCGCCATAGGTGATGGCCGCGACGATGCCGAAGAACGCACCGCCGATTCCGGCTTCCGGGCTAAAGGCGCACTGGAAGATGAGCGCGAAGGCATCGGGGATATTCTGCCAGTTCATGATGAGCACCACGATCGAGCCCACCACGTAGAGCACGGCCATGATGGGTACCATCTTCTCGGTGATGGATGCCAAGCGGTGGATGTTGCCGATGAAGACGAATCCAGCCAGTACGGCGATGATGATGCCGATCATCCACGGCTCGATGGAGAACGCCGTGTTCATGGTCGCGGCGATGGAGTTGGACTGCACCATGGGGCCGATGAAGCCCAGGGCGATGATGACGGCCACGGCAAAGAAGCCGGCGAGTGCCTTTCCGCCCTTGCCTTTGAATGCAGTGGTGATGTAGTAGGCGGGACCGCCATGCACCGATCCGTCGGCGTCGACCACGCGGGTCTTCTGCGCCATGACGGCCTCGGCATAATTGGTCGCCATGCCCAAAAGGGCGATGAGCCACATCCAGAAGATGGCGCCGGGGCCGCCCACCAGGATGGCACCGCAGGCACCGACGATGTTGCCCGTGCCGACCTGCGCGGCGATGGCCGTGGCCAGGGCCTGGAACGACGTCATGCCGCCGCCTTGCTTGCCGCCGCGCAGCGAGAAGTCGCCGAAGATGCGGCGCCATCCCTCGCCAAAGCAGCGGAACTGCACGAACTTCGTGCGGATAGTGAACCAAAGGCCCATTGCGATGAGCAAGGTGAGCAGGACGTAATTAGATAGATACGAGTTGATCGTCGTAACGATCCCCAATAGTGCTTCTTCCACGGGCGTTTCCCTTCCTTGACAACGGCTACCCATTATCAGAGAAGCGGAGGAAAAGTGGTTCAATTTCGGATTATTTAACGTGACCGTGACAAAGAGGGCGGGTGATTTGCCACGCCGCTGCGATGGAGTGCAGATGATTCCATTGCCAAATGTGACAATATTCTCACATTCCCATACACGTATTGTCTTTGACGTAACGACACCATAGACTTGCTTAGCAATTGGATTATACGGAGGGACACGCCATGACCGAAAGCGATGAAGTAGCAAGCATGACCGTCACCCCGCGCGTTTTGCGCACGCCCGAGCTCACGGGCAATTTGCGCGCCCATAGCGTGCGTCTTCCCGAGGCCGCGCAGGAGGCGAGCGGCATACGCGTGCTCGGACGCACCATCCGATCGATCGTCTACACGACCGACATCGCGATCATCCGCAACTGCGATGCCGATGCGGTCTTCGCCGTGTATCCCTTCACGCCGCAGCAGATCATCTCCAAGGCCATCATGGAGGCCTCCGCGATTCCCGTGTTCGCAGGTGTCGGGGGAGGGACGACGGCCGGTCCGCGCTCGGCTGCGCTCGCGCAGGATGCCGAGGCCGATGGCGCGTATGGCGTCGTGCTCAACGCACCTGCGAGCTACACCACCCTCGAGATGGTGAGCCGTGTCATCGACATCCCGGTAATCGTGACGGTCGTCGATGCCGATAGGGATGTGGTCGCCAATCGAATCGCCGCCGGCGCCTCCATCCTCAACGTCGCCGCCGGCGCCGCGACGGCCCAGGTGGTCGCAGACATCAGGGAGGAGTTTCCCGACGTGCCCCTCATCGCCACGGGCGGCTCGACCGAAGAGAGCATTCGCGCGACGGTCGAGGCGGGCGCAAACGCGGTCATCTGCACGCCCCCGACGAACAAGGAGCTGTTCTCGGGAATGATGAAGCGCTACCGGGAGTCCTCGGACATCCACGCGACCACGCCATCGAACGCCCGCGGCTTGTCGGACGCGAGCCTGCGCGAGATCGAGGCGCGCCTGCGCGAGATTCGCGACGCCGGCTTCCTCGATCGCTAATTGACTTTCCCGCCTGAAACGAAGGCGAAACACGACTTGTGTATAGTCCCCTCGTCAACTTGGGAGACGCGACGGGGAGATGAGTTCGGCGATGCACGAGGAATGTGGCGTATTCGGAATCTACGCACCGGGCAAGGATGTCGCCCGCATGACGGGCTTTGGCTTGCAGGCATTGCAGCACCGGGGGCAGGAAAGCGCGGGCATCGCCGTCGGAGATGGCGAGACGGTCAACGTCTCCAAGGACCTGGGACTCGTGACCCAGGTGTTCGATGACGATTCCCTCAACGCTCTCGTCGGTGACGTCGCGATCGGCCACGTGCGGTATTCCACGAGCGGATCGAAGGCCTCGTGGGAGGCGGCCCAGCCGCACATGTCGGCCATGGGCGAGGTGCTGCTCGCCCTCGCTCATAACGGCACGCTCACCAACACCAACAAGCTGCGCGCACGGCTCATAGCCGACGGCGCCCGGTTGTACTCGTCGACCGACTCCGAGGTCGCCGCCAAGCTCATCGGCATGTACACGGAGCGCACCAACCACCTGCGCGAGGGTATACGCCACGCCATGGAGCTCATGGAGGGGGCCTATGCCATGGTGCTGTGCACGGCTGATGGCCTCTACGCGTTTCGCGACCCCCACGGTATCCGTCCGCTGTGCATCGGCGAGCTGCCCGACAACGCCGGCTGGGTCATCTCGTCGGAGACCTGCGGTCTGGACATCGTCGGTGCCACCTACGTGCGCGACGTCGAGCCGGGCGAGGTCGTGCGCGTCAACGACGAGGGACTGCGCTCGTTTGCGGCCGTCGAGCCTGCCAAGCGCGCCTCGTGCATCTTCGAGTACGTGTACTTCGCCCGGCCCGACAGCGTGATAGACGGCCAGAGCGTCTACCAGGCACGACGCGATACCGGACGCATCCTCGCCCGCGAGAATCCCGTGGAGGCTGACCTCGTGCTCGGCGTGCCCGATTCCGGTGTCCCGGCTGCCCTCGGCTACGCGGCCGAAAGCGGCATCGAGTACACCGACGGCATCGTGAAGAACCGCTACGTGGGCCGCACCTTCATCCAGCCCACCGACGAGATGCGCCAGCTCGGCATCAGGCTCAAGCTCAATCCGCTACCTGATGTGATTGTGGGAAAGCGGCTCGTCGTCATCGACGATTCTGTCGTGCGCGGCAGTACCTCGCGCAAGCTCGTGGCGATGCTGCGCGATGCGGGGGCCGCCGAGGTGCACCTGCGCATCACGAGTCCGGAAGTGCTGTGGCCCTGCTTCTACGGCATCGACACGGCTACACGCGAGCAGCTCATCGCGGCGAACATGGACCTCGCGCAGATGAACGAGTGGATCGGATCGGATTCGCTCGCGTTTCTCTCCCTTGATGGCTTGCGCGAGGCGGTTTCCGGCGCATGCCATCCCTCCTTCTGCGAGGCTTGCTTCACCGGCGAGTACCCTGTCTAATTTGCTGTCCTCGCCTGTAGTTATTCTGGAGCTAGAAGAATTACAGCGTTTCCCGAGGCTGCACGTATTAAAATAGACGAATGTGTTTCATGTAACGTTTTCGATCAGGAGGTCAAGATGTTCAAAGCCAACACAGGATACAGCACGGGCGCGTCGGCATTCGACGCGGGCAAAGAAGCCGCCGCACAGGCGGTCGAGGGGCTGGACGCCCCCAAGGTGGCATTCGTCTACTGCAGCTGCGACTACAACGTCACGGCGGTCGTCGACGGTGTCAAGGAGGCGATTCCCGGCGTACCGGTTCTGGGCAACACCTCCTTCACCGGCGTCATCGTCTCCGATGGCGGTTACGTGGGCGGTGACGAGCCGTTCGTGGGCGTGATGGTGCTCTCGAGTCCGGACATGGCCGTCGGCGTTGCGGCTGCCGACCGCGCGCAAAACGACGATCCCTTCGAGGCCGGTCTCATCATGGCCGAGGCCGCGCTTGACGCCGCGGGCAAGGATGTCGCCCCCGACTTCTTCTACATGGCCGCCTCTCCTGCGGAGGAGGAGCTCTACCTCAAGGGCATTTCCTCCGTCATCGGGCGCGTGCCGTTCTTCGGCGGTTCCGCCGCAGACAACTCCATCGCCGGCGAGTGGAAGCTCTACGACAACGACGAGAGCTTTGGCGACGGTTGCGTCATCGCGCTCTTCTGGGACGCCCCGGCGATGACCAACATGTTCACCGGCGCCTATCACGAGACGGATGACTTCGGCGTTATCACGAAGGTCAACGGCCTGCGCACCATCGCCGAGATTGATGGCGTGCCCGCCGCCAAGAAGTACCAGGAGTGGACCGGTTGCTCCGATGACGACATCGCCGGTGGCAACCTGCTGGCCTACTCGATCACCTCGCCGCTCGGCGTCAAGGACCGCCTGGGCGACCTGGTCGCCATTCGCCACCCGATGAACGGCAACGACGACTTCACGATCAACGTGGGCAACAACCTGGCCGAAAAGACCTGCGTCATCCGCATGGAGGCCACGGTCGACGAGCTGATCGCGTCGGTACCCGACACGCTCGAGGCCCTCATCGACGTCATGCCCGGCAAGCCTGCTGCCTTCCACCTGGTGCATTGCGGCGGTCGTCGCGCCGGTATCGACGCGCGCATCGGCGAGGTGGCCGATGCCGTCGCCAAGATTGCCGGCGACGTGCCCTACATCATGGAGTTCACCTTTGGCGAATACGGATTCGAGTCCGACAACAACAACACGTGCGGCGGTCTCATGCTGTCGTTCACGGGCTTCAGCGAATAGCGTAGGGCTTTCGACTGAAGCGACCGTTGGGTTGTGCCTTTGTCATCTCGACTGAAGGGGTCGCCATCACGGCGGCTCCTTCTTCTTTTGTCACGAGGCGGGAGCAGGGGGCGACGCGTATTGACGTTTGGGGCGCGTCTCGCGTCTGCTGCTGGCGAACATTGACGTTTGGGACGCGTGTAATGTGCCCCAAACGCTAGTTTTCGTCGTATCTCGCCGAAAACATCCGTCTGGGGCACATCAGGCACGCCCCATTCGCACATCTCTGTCATATCTAAATAAGACGCAGATTCTCCTAGACCACATGCTATAATCGAACAAATGTTCTTGTTGGAAGCCTCCTAACTTCGATGAGAAGGACAGCCACTCGAAGGTCAGGAGGTCATTGTGCGCACGCGCTTCATCCCGTATAATTACGTAATACGAAATAGGGCAAATTGGGTCTCAGGGGAGGAGGACGATGGTGAAATATACCGCAAAAGAGCTCGAGGAGATGTTCGACATTTCTGCAGAACGCATCGAGGAGCTTGACGAGATGCTCGTACGCGGAGAGCTTCCCGGAGAACCTGTTGGCGAGGTCATATATGGTCGTCCCCTGAAGTTTGGCGAGCCCTTGCAGGTCGTGACCTTCAAGGATACTGAGCAGCATGTCAGCGCCATGGACAGGCGAGCCAGTGAACTTGGATTCAAGCGCTCCGATTATCTACGCTGGCTCATCTCCCAGGACCTCGCAGCTGCTGGCTTTGCTTCGTAGCCCTGCATAGCATCGAATCTGAGCGCCGGAAATCCGTTTGGACTACTCTTGCACCCAATGGAGGGATACGGGTTCCTCATCTGCCAACGCACGGCGACAGTCCTCGAATGTCTTGCGGCACGCCTCGTAAACCTCGCCCGTAAACTCGTCGTGGTAGAAAGCACTGATGTCGAAGCAGAAGTCCATGTCGCGTATGGGTAGGATCGAGAGCGTCCCGTCGAACATCGAGGCGTTCATGTCCGAGACGAATGCGACGCAATTTTCGGTGCGGAGCTTCAGGTAGAGCAGGTCCATGTCCATGTAGAGCTCCTCGGCCTCGGCAAGGGTCTCGTCATCCACGAATGACCGAATGCCCTCGGCGAGGCCCGACGACAGGTAACTGCCGGGAATGAGGAGCCTCTGGTCGCGCAAGTCATCGACGGTGATGCCATCGGTCATGGACACCAGGGGGTTCGCGCGATTGCACGCGATGACGAAGTGATCGCGATAGATGGGAGTGGACCGATAGTTGGACGAGATGGAGCTGTCCACGTTCATCCCGATTGCCACATCGACGCCACGCTCCTCCAACGCCTGACGCAGCTCGTCGTACTTCATGCACAGGAGCGATAACCGGATGTTGGGATGTTCCTTGGCCATGGAGTTCACGAATCGTACGAGGAAGGGTCGTGCGCCGTTGCGCAGGTAGCCGATGCGTACGAGTTTGTCACCGGTGCCGGAAACGGCCTTGACGCGCTCTTGCGCAAGATTCCATCCGCGCAGCAGGGACTGGGCCTCCTGCAGAAAGACCTCGCCGGCATCCGTCAGCTCGACGCCGTGCGTGTCGCGCACGAAGAGGAGCGTGCCAAGCGATTCCTCGAGTGCGGTCATATGGCGGCTAATGACCGAGCGGCTCACGAAGAAGTGCTCCGCAGTGCGCCGGAAACTCAGGCTATGCGCCAAGTGGACAAACTCGTCAAGATATTCGAAATTCATCTCATCACCCGGATTGGCTCGACCTCTCATTCGAGGCCTCATGATAGCAAGGGAGGGGAATGGCGCTTGCCTGAAAAGCGCCACATAGCGAAGGAGCCCCATGAATGGGGCTCCTTCTTCTTGAGTCTCTTGCGTCGTCGAACGCTAGGCCGCGTTCTTCTGCTCTGCTGCGGCAGCTGTGGACTTCACGGTGCTCTCCTTCGCGGCCTGTTCGAGCTTATCCTTGCGCTCGGTGCGGCGAATCTGGAGGTTCAGCAGCAGTCCGCCGCCAACCAGCAGCACGATCATGACGATGAGAACTACGAGGTCGTTGCTCATGGTATCGTCCTTTCCCTCAAACCCCATCCTTCGATACCTCGATGATAACGGCGCTTGGGTTCTCCACCCGGTGCAGTAAACGTGCCGCTGTTGCCAAAACCGCAATGGTGTTTTGGTTCGACACAGCGAAGTTGGGATATGGAAGGTTATGCCGAATGAACGTTTAATTCAAAATTACGAATTTTGTTAATAATTCGCATTGTGAAATCACGAATTTTGTTAAAATACTAGAAAACGAAATGACAAAATTTGTTATTTTTCCCGGAAGGAGGACTGCGGTGCTTCGGAGAAAGGCATATCAGCTTCTTCTGGATTGGAAGAAAAGCCAGTCTCGCAAACGCAAGGCGCTGTTCGTAACGGGTGCTCGGCAAATCGGTAAAAGCTATCTTATCCAGCATCTCGGGAGAACGGAGTATGCGTCGCTCGTCGAGATCAATTTGCTACGCGACAAGGTGGCCAAGGAGACGCTGGCGGCGGCACGCAGCACTCAGGATTTCATCAACCGTCTGGCAGTGCTGTCGGAAGCCCCTTTCATCGAAGGCGATACGCTCGTGTTCATCGACGAGATACAGGAGCTTCCCGACGTGACCACATACGCGAAATTCCTCGTAGAAGACGGGCGCTACGATTACGCCTTCTCGGGATCGATGCTGGGAACCGAATTCAAGAGCGCACGGTCGTTTCCCGTGGGATATGTCGCGGAAATCGAGATGCGGCCGATGGACTTCGAGGAGTTCTGCTGGGCCGTTGGCGTTCAGGAGGCGATGCTCGAACAAGTTTGCCAATCCTTCGCCCAACGAAAGCCACTGGAAGCGTACCTGCATGAGCATCTGCTTTCCCAATGGCGCACGTATCTTGTGGTTGGTGGTATGCCCGAAGTCGTTCAGCAATTCGTCGACGGCAACGGTAGTCTTGCGGGCATTCGTGCGTTGCAGGTTGATTTAAACCAGCAGTATTCCTATGACATCGCGAAGTATGCCGGCGCACGTGCACTTCACGTCCAGTCGATTTTCGAGGAGCTTCCAGTGCAACTGGAAGAGGAACGGGCAAAGTTCGTCGTCACCTCTCTGGGGGAGACGGCTCGCTATGATAATTACGAGCAGGATTTCCTCTGGCTCGTGCGTGCGGGCGTTGGGCTGAAGGTTAACAAGGTGACCGAGCCCAAGCCACCTTTGCGTCGTACGCAGCGTGCCGCTTCGTTCAAGTTATATCAGTCGGACACGGGCATGCTTGTCGCCCGCTTTCCGCAGAGCCTGGCGCGTGCGGTTTACACCGATGACCGGTCGGTGAACATGGGTGGCGTTTTCGAGAACGCTGTGGCGCAGGAATTGGTGGCAGCCCAGTTCACGCCTTATTACTATCTCACCAAGAAGGTGGGGGAGGTCGATTTTCTCATCGAGAGCGATGAGGGTGTGATCGCTATCGAGGTGAAATCCGGTAACGACTACCTGACCCACGCATCGCTCAGCAAGGTGCTTGCAGCTCCCGGATACGAGGTGTCTCGTGCCATCGTCCTCTGCCGCTCTAATTTCGAAATGAGGGATGGCATTCTATATGCTCCCTGGTATGCGACACTGTGCTTCGAGAGCCTGAACGTGAGCGATGACTTCTTCTTGAAGTAGTCCTGGATGGTGTCAGCCGACAACTCGACCTCTTCTTTTGCACGAGTGCCCGTGAAATGCTTTTCTAAGAGGCGACTCAAGATGACCGCGCGGGGAGCTCCCTGCGTAGTCACTTGCCGTACTTGTAGAAGCCCTCGCCGGCGTTGACGCCCGTCTTTCCCTCGTCGATGTGCTTCTTGAGGACCGCCGCGATGCGGCCTGCGGTGCTGTCCGGGTCCTGGGCAGCGGGGCTGGCGGCGACGATGTTGTACGCCGTGGTCAGGCCGACGATGTCGAGGATGCGGAAGGGGCCGAGGGGAGCGCCCGTGCCAAGGGTCCATGCGGCATCGATCGTCTCCACGTCCGCGACCCCGTTGGCCAGCAGCGCCTCGGCGGAGTTGAGGAAGGGGACGAGCATGCTGTTGAGCAGGTATCCCGGCTGCTCCTTCTTGAGCTCGAGGGCGATCATGCCGATGGCGCGGGCAAACTCGACCACTGCCTCGTACGATTCCTCACTCGTCTCGAGCGTGCCCATGACCTCGGCAGTGTTGTTCTTCCAGATGTTGTTGGCGAAGTGCAGCGCGAGGAAGCGGTCCTCGCGGCCGGTGAAGCCCATCATCGCGCTCGGCAGCAGGGTCGAGGAGTTCGTGCACAGGATGGTCCGCTGCGGCAGGATGTCCCTGATCGAGGAGTAGAACGCGTCCTTCTCGTCGATGATCTCGGCGATGGCCTCGATCACCAGGTCCGCGTCGCCGAACGCCTCCTGCAGGTCGGTCGTGAGCGATATGCCGTCAAAGGCCCTGTCGACGTTGCCGATGAGCTCGTCGATCGTTGCGGCCGGGACGTCGGGTGAGTCCGCAAGTCCGCGGCAATAGGCGGCAGGGTCCGTCTTCATGGCCTCGAGGGTCTGCTTGTAGATGGTGCGGAGTCGCTCGAGCTTGGGCTTGGCGCGCTCGATGGAGCCTTCGCTCCGGAGCCACATCGTGACCGAGAATCCCTTGTAGGCGCTCTGGAGTGCTATCTGGCTGCCCAGGACTCCGCCGCCTGCCACCGTTATGTTCTTGATTTTCATGGTCTTCATCCTTTTCGTCTTGGACCTGCTCTATGCATCCACGGAACGGGTGCAGGGCAGGGTCGCGGCCCGGTCTCTCGAGTCGTTCTTCTTTCGAACAGTCTATAGCATGCATCATTGCTTTGCCGACATTCTTTTTCCTCGCATATAATGAGGGCAATGTATCCATAAGCTATGGCAGAAGGTCATCATGGACGACATGGAAACGCGAGCGGGGAGGGTGATCTTCGACAAGCAGGGGTGCGCCGCCATGTTGCGAAAGCAGCCGCAGCTCGAGGAGTACATCGTTCGCACTGTCATGACTCAGCTCGACCACGGCCTGTTCAAATCGAAGTTCGCCACTACGTCGCGCTTCGAGGGCAACGCTGTTCGGGAATGCCGGGTGAACGCCGGCACTTTTGGACCCGTTCGCGTGGCTTTTGTCATGCAGGGCGAAACGGCCACGGTCATCTACATATCACGTACGCTGCAAAAGCGAGCCTTCACAGCCGAGTTGGACCGCTTTCTTGCAAGGAGGTCGTCATGAAGCTCATGCCCATAAAGCAGGCGCAGGCAAAGCTGTTCAACGCAACGGCGGACAAGGGTCTGCAATCCATCACTTTGAGCACCTTCAAGAAAGACCGTTCCGTGACCCTGAGGCGCGAAGAGGACGGATGGGTTCTGGTTGAGGAAGGCTTCGAGACCGTGTGCGTTCCGGTGGATGCGGGGGCAAAGGGCAAGCGCCTGGTGAAAGACGCGTTCAAACGCGAATTTCCGAGGAGCACGAGGGCGTACGTGACCGAGACGCGCTGATACACTTTCGGTTGCATGCAATCACCAAGGATACTGAAAGAGGAACCGATGTCGAAGAGGCAATCGTTGACGAGGCGTAGCCTGCATTACTACTGGCTGGCGACGCGCAATCACCTGGGGCTGTTCGTGGCGCTCGTGGCCTCGACCATCGGGTTCTGCGGCTTTCTCACCTACGGCAACCCCTACGTGATGAGCCTCATCGTCGACCGCATCGCCTCCGAGCCGGTGGCCGCCGATCAGGTCTTCGCTGTGTTCGGTCCCTACATCGCGGCACTCATCGGCATCAACGTCGCCGGCCAGGCATGCAGCAAGCTCCAGGACTACACCCTCTGGAAACTGCAGATCGCCGTGAACTACGACCTTGCCACCATGGCCTTCGACTGCCTGTGCAACCAGTCGCTGTCGTTTCATTCCAACCGCTTCGGCGGCACGCTTGTGAGCCAGACCTCCAAGTTCATGGCCGGCTACACACAGCTGCTCCAGACCATGAACTTTCCGTTCCTGCCCATCCTGTGCTCGATCACCTTCACCTGCCTCATCCTGTTTCCCGTCGTGCCCATCTACGCCGGCGTGCTCATGGCCATGCTCGCCGTGTACGCCGTCGTCTCCTACATCATGTACAAGCGCATTCTGCACCTGAACGAGAGGGCGGCCAGCGCCCAGAACCAGCTGTCCGGAGAACTGTCAGACGCGGTCACAAATATCCTTGCCGTGAAGACCTACGGGCGCGAGGAGTACGAGCGCCAGCTCTTCGACGCGGCGAACAGGGAAGTGGTCGCCCGGGATTCCAAACGCATGTGGGCCTCGCTTGCCCGCGGCATCACCACGGCGGCCATAACCGTGGTGATCATGTCCGTGGTGACGGTGTTCATCTCTGGCGGCAACGCCTGGTTCGGCATCACACCGGGCACGGTTATCCTCATGTTCACCTACACGAACACGGTGACCAACCAGTTCAACTTCATCAACACGGGCCTACAGCGCATCAATCAGGCTTTCGGTGATGCCTCGGGCATGACCGCCGTGCTCGACGAGCCGCGCCTCGTGGCCGACAAGCCCGACGCCAAGCCGCTTGACGTGGAGGAAGGCGAGATCGATTTCGACGACATCAACTTCTGGTATACCGACGGTGATGTGAAGACGCAGGTGTTCGACGACTTCAATCTGCACATTCCGGCTGGCCAGCGCGTGGGGCTCGTGGGAATGTCGGGCGCGGGAAAGACCACGCTCACCAAGCTATTGCTGCGCCTTGCCGACATCCAGGAGGGCGAGATCCTGGTGGACGGCCAGAACGTGGCCGACGTGACCCAGCAGAGCCTGCGTCGCCAGATCGCCTACGTGCCCCAGGAGGCGCTGCTGTTCCATCGCACCATCGCCGAGAACATCGCCTACGGGCGCCCTGACGCCACCATGGAGGAGATCCGCGAGGCGGCGCGCGCGGCAAACGCGCTGGAGTTCATCGAGGCGCTTCCCCAGGGCTTCGCCACCATCACCGGCGAGCGTGGCATCAAGCTGTCCGGTGGCCAGCGCCAGCGCATCGCCATCGCCCGCGCCATGCTCGCCGACTGTCCCATCCTCGTGCTCGACGAGGCGACCAGTGCGCTCGATTCCGAGAGCGAGGCCGCCGTGCAGGAGGCCCTGGCGCGACTCATGGAAGGCCGTACCGCCATCGTGGTGGCGCACCGGTTGTCCACCGTCGCGAGCCTCGACCGCATTGTCGTGCTATCGCAGGGACGCATTGTGGAGGACGGACCGCACGCCGAGCTCGTGGCCAAGGGTGGCGACTACGCGCGGTTGTGGAATCGCCAGACCGGTGCGTTCGGGAGTGAGAGGGTCGAATGAACGGTGTGCCAAGAACCCCATGTTCCTGACCATCGAATGCCAAGGTGCACGGTCACTGACCATCAACCTTGGCAGTGTGCTTGCGAATCGGGTCACGCACGCGCGATTCTGGGCAGCTTCGGACCTAGCGTCCGGCCTTGTACCTCTCCAGCTTCTCGTTGAGCGCCTTGGCCTCACGTCGGTAGATCATCGTGAAGAGCGCGGTGAGAAGCGTCAGAATCACGACGTAGATGACGGTCCAGGTAATCCACGCGCCCGGTATGTCGGCCGGGAACCAGCCAAAGAACGCGGCAAATGGCGTGAGGATGGCATAGAAGCCCACGCCAAATAGGGCGACGCGAGCGGCATAGCCGAGCCTGCGTATGACGAGCGGCGTGAAGAAGACAAGCTGCATGGCCACGGCGAGGAGCATGGCGCCCACGATGCCCCAGCAGTACATGATGCCCGCCTTTGCCTCCTCGTCAGCGTATATCATGCCGAAGACCATGGTGAACAGCATGAAGATGGTAAACGCTATGCAGAAGTTGATTCCCAGCATCTTGAGGACCTCGCCGGGTCCCTTTCTCTCGGTGTCAATGATCTTGTGATCCATTGTCATCTCCTCCTATGCGTCCAGTTGCTTCCTTATTTCGCCCGCGTATTTGCGCGAGATCACGATTTCCTCGTCGTTGTCCAGGCGTGCGAGTAACCTGCCGCCGACGTAGGGACGTAGTCCCGCGACACGGCACAGGTTGACGAGACAGTTCCGGGCAACCTTGACGAAGCCGGCGTCCGCCAGGCGCTCTTCCAGCTCGCAGAGGCGAAGCGGCATCTCCAGGACCGCATCGCCCGTGTAGGCGAAGCTGCGGCCGTCGATTGACTCCGCGTAGAGGATCTCGCCTGCGGAGACAACGCGCATCTCGCCATCGCTCTTGCCCGTCATCTTGCGGTCATGCATGCGCAGACTGGCGATGATGGAGGCAACGCGTTCGTCCACGACGGCGCAACGCAGGAGGATTTCCGGTTCGTGCAGGGATTCGTCGGTCTCTATCTCGATTTTCATGCCTCTTCCTTTCCTGTCGTGAGTATAGGGCGCAAGCTGCGAGGGGAGGGGCTCGTTCGAGTGAGATGCACGGGGATGCCACCGAAATGCACGGGATAGCATGCAGGATTGCCGCCGCAATGAGACAAATCCAGCCCGGCGGCAACTGTCTCATGCAATCGCGAGGGCGCTCGCTATACTATGAGCCTGCCGGTATGCCGAGGGCGGGAGATGAGACGGTTTGTCCCTGATTGCCAAAAGCGATGAGTACGAAGGTTTCGCGCCCAGTACGCTATCTTTCTGGCGTAATCTTGTCATTTTCTTCTGCGTGTTCAGCGTCGTTGGTCACTGGCTCGAGATCGCGTATTGCTCGTTCATGGACATCTTCGGCATCGTGGACGAGGATTCTCTGGTGTGGGATGACCCGTTCTATCCCTTCATCGTCTACGGTGTGGGAACCGTCGTGTGCACCCTCGTTCTTGTCCCGCTCAAGATCATGCTCCTGGAACGTTGTAGGAAGATGTGGACGGCCTGCATCGCCTTCTACGTGATCACGGTGGGCGTCTGCATGGTGATGGAGCTTGGCATGGGACTGATGCTCAACCAGCCGGATGCCTTTGGCAATTACCCCCTATGGGACAACTCGGAGCTACCCTTGAACATCTTGGGGCAGGCGTGGCTCGTGAACGATATCGTCCTTGGCATTGTCGCCATGCTCTACACCTGGGTGTTCTACCCGCTGTGCGACAAGGCGATGAGGTCGCTGCCCTCCTCGATTGCCACCGTCCTCTTTGCCTTCGTCACGGTGGGCTTTATCGTTCTCTGCATCGTGAAGTTCTAGTTTTTGCCTTACGCGATGCTCCTGGCAGATGCGCAGAAAGGCGTCTTGTGATGGCTATGCTATGATGCGCCCATTGCCTTTCATCTCTTTTACCGGCATAGAAGGGGAGACCATGACGGTTCATCAGAAGATTTTGCGCATCCTGACGCTCGTGTTGATAGTCATCGCGGACGTCGAGTTGGCCGCTGGCCTGCTTTTCGGAGCGGGTGGCTTGCTCTTGACGTCCGACGGCGTTGGCTCGATCGTCTCGATTGACGCAGACCTCACGTTGATGGATGGCGATGAGATCGTCACGGAATCCTCCACACCGGCGGCGCTCGGCATCATCGCGATAGGCCTTGCCGTCGTTTTCCTGGTTGATGGCGCGTTCAACTTGATCGTGGGCATTCTGGGCTTCCGCGGGTCGAAGCGCCCCGGTCGTCTGCGTGCATTCATCGTCCTGAACTCGATTGTCCTGGCATTCAGCATCGTAAACGCCATATACACGGCGGCCACAAACGACGCGCTTGGCGTTGAAAGCGCCGTATCCATGCTCATACCGGCATTCGTGGAATCGCTGTCGCTGTACTGCGCCATCACGGTGCACAGGGCATGGAAATCGGGTGCGCTCGAGGAGCACGTCAAACCCGATGGCAAGCCACCCCTTGGCTTCATCGCCGTCTTCCAGGTCATCTTCGCCGTGAACATCCTGGCCTCGCTGGGGCTGTGCACCTTCCTCATTTCCGGACGCTATGAGCTGTCGCCTGCCGATATCCTCTCGTTTGCCACGCTCGTGTTCCATGGCGTCGCCTTCTGGCTTATCTGGCAGCGTTCGAAGGCGGCGCGATTCTGGATTTGCGGATTCGCGGTGTTCGATATCGTCGTTGGAACGATCATCAGCATCGCGATGGGGACGATTGGGGTTACCGAAAGGCTGACCAGCTGCTGGTTCGACATCGTCGTCTTCCTCTACTTCTTCTTCGCGAGAAAGCCCAGGGAAGTCCTCGTCAACGAGTTCACAATCGAGCGCCAAAAGGAGCTCGTCGCACGTGCTTGGGACCTGTGGAAACCAACCACGTGGAACTTCTGGCGTTCCATGATCATCTACTTCTGCCTTTTCAGCATCGTGGGGCATTGGATGGAAGCGGGTTTCTGCACCCTCATCAAATGGGGCCTCGTGGCTGGCACGTACGATCCCACCTCGGGAATCTGGCGCGACTATCTCAGTCCGTTCCCCATTTACGGTATCGGCATGGTGGCGTGTGCTCTGCTGCTCTTCCCCATAAAGACCAAGTTGCAAGAAGCACTGCACGGCAGGTTCTCCCCACTGCTTCTGAGCTTCCTGATCAACACCGCGGTTTGCGCCACGCTCGAGCTCATCCTGGGATTCACGCAGAACATGCCGGATGCCAATGGCATCTATCCGCTCTGGGACTACTCGGACATGCCCTTCAACTTCATGGGACAGATCTGTCTCCAGAACACGCTTGCCTTCGGTGCGGTGGCAACACTGGTCACGTGGGTCGTGTTTCCCGTGCTGCAACGGCAGTACCTCAAGTTGCCCGAGGATATGCGCAAGGCGATCTTCGTTGCGGTCGTGGTGTTCTACGCGCTCGTGCTCTGCCTGTACGTCGTGAACTTCCCGGCATAGGAACCAGACAAAAGTGCCCCGGCGGCAATTGTCTGGTTCGGCATGGCATGCTGTAGCCTGACGTGTTGACGATACTTCGATATCGAAGTATTATTCCCGAAACGACATCGAGAATCGGGGACGCATGATGGCGGGTGTTGAGAATCGCGACAAGGAGCAGACATGCCCTGTTGGGGCGTCGAATTTCGTGAGCACGCTTTCGCGCACCCTGGCCGCGGCCAACAGGTTTCTGGCGGCACGTTTACGCGAGGAGGGTCTCGACACCCTCGTGCCATCCCACGGTGACATCCTCATGCATCTGTTCGCCCACGAGTCCGTGACCATGCATGAGCTCGCGCGCGCCATCGGCCGGGAACCCTCCACGGTCACCAGCCTCGTCAAGAAACTTGCGAACGCCGGTTACGTGCAGACGGACAAGCATGGGAGTGACCGTCGCATAACCTACGTGACCTTGACCGATGAAGGCAAGGAGCTCAGGGGCATATTCGACGGGATTTCCGCGGAGCTTGTCTCCGTGCAGATGGACAGGGTGACGCCGCAAAGATTCGACGTTACCCGCGACACGCTCGAGACCATGAGGAGAAACTTCGAGGAAGCGCTTGATACCCACGGAAAAGGGAATGGAGACAAATCATGAGAAAGAGACTGACCCTGGCATTTGCCCTGACGGCTGTCCTGGCGCTTGGCGTGCTCGGCCTCGTGGGCTGCGGATCGCAAGGCGGCGGCACGCAATCGCAAGATGGCAAGCCCGTCCTCACGGTGGCGATGGAGCTCGCCTACCCGCCGTTCGAGACCAAGGACGATGCGGGGCAACCCGCCGGTCTGGCCGTGGACTTCATGCGGGACTTCGCGGATCGTTATGGCTACGACCTCGTAATCGAGAATACGGCCTGGGACGGGCCTCATCCCATCGCTGCAGACCGACAAGGCCGACTGCGTCATCAGCTCCATGACCATCACCGAGGAGCGCAAGGAGGCCGTCGACTTCTCCGATCCCTACGCCATGGCGCAGCTCGCCATCCTCGCCAACGCCAATTCGGGCGTGGCCAGCATCGACGACCTCAACCAGCCCGACAAGAAGGTCGCCGTCAAGACGGGCTCGACCGGTGACGTGTATGCCACCAAGAACCTGCCCGAAGCCCAGATCGTCCGCCTGGCCGACGAGAGCGCCTGCGTCACCGAGGTCGTCCAGGGCAAGGCCGATGGCTTTCTCTACGACCAGCTGACCATCTACCGCAACAACGTCGCCAATCCGGATACCACCGAGGCGATATTCATCCCCTTCCAGCAGGCCGAGTCGTGGGGCATCGCGGTGAAGAAGGGCGATACCGAGCTGCTCGACCAGCTCAACGAGTTCATCGCCGCATCCAAGACCGATGGCGAGTTCGACCGCCTGACCGAGAAGTACCTCGCCGACGAGAAGCGCGCCTTCGACGAGCACGGGTTCAAGTGGTTCTTCGACTTCGAGTGAGGGGAGTGCGGTCGTGTCCGTGTTGTGTAGCCTGTTCGTAGCGCCTGCGGGCGAGGCGGTCGCCCCGCTGAAGAAGGCCGTCAATTACCTGCTCGTGTGCGTGGCGGTCATCCTCGTCGTGGGTTGTTCGCTCGGCGCCGTTGGCATCACGCTGAACTTCGACTTCGTGGGCCAGTACCGGCTGCGCATCTTCGACGGCTTCATGCTCACGGTGTGGCTGTCGGTCGCGAGCCTCATAGGCAGCATGCTCATCGGCGTGCCGGTCGCCCTCGGCAAGAACTCGCGCATCCTGCCCATCCGCTACCTGTGCGACCTCTACGTCAAGATCATCCGCGGCACGCCGCTCATCGCCCAGATCTACCTGTTCTACTACATCATCGGGACGGCCTGGGGCGTGGAGAATCGCGTGGTTGCCGGCATCATCATCCTGTCGGTCTTCGCCGGTGCCTACATCGCGGAGATCGTGCGCGCGGGCTACGAGTCGCTCGACCGCGGGCCGCTCGAGGCGGCACGCGCCCTGGGGCTCACCCGCGTGCAGACTGCCGTATCGGTGGCGCTGCCCCAGATGGTGACCCGCACGCTTCCGGCGCTGACCGGTCAGTTCGCTTCCATCATCAAGGACTCGTCGCTGCTCTCGGTCATCGCCGTCATCGAGTTGACCCAGACCATGCGCGAGATCAGCGCGACCAACTACAACTTCTTCGGGTGCTTCCTGCTCCTGGGGGCGCTCTACCTCTGCCTGACCCTGCCGGTCATGCTGGTGAGCCGCCACTTTGAGAAGAGGCTCGACTATGCGCACTGATCGGCTTTCGGGCATCGGCGTGCTCTACGAGTCCGACGAGTGGTCGGACCACAAGCTGGCGGCCGAGCTCGCCACGGCACTTGCCGAGATGTGCGGCGATGATGTGCCGACGGTCACGATGATTGACATGACGCACGGGGATTGCGTGGAGCGGGCCCTTGCCTGCGGCATGCTCGTGAGCCGCGTGTTCGCCAGCGCGCGCTTCCGCGGACACGACGCCGCCCTCGCGCACATGGAGCGGCTCGTGAACGAAGCGCAAGCCCGTGGCATCGTCATGATCAACGAGCCGCGCGCGCATCGCTACGAGATTAGGCAAGGTGGCGAGTACACGTGCGCTCGCGGAAGCCGGCCTACTGACGCCGGCAATCATCGCCTTTGGCATGCCGGAAGAGCTCGACGCCTCGGCTTTCGCGTATCCCTGCATCATCAAGCCCGATTGCGGCGGCCGCAGTACGCATACGCTGCTCGCTCGCGATGCCGATGAGGCTCGTCGCTTTATCGCGCAGGCGCCTGCCATGCCCTTCGTGGTGCAGGAGTACGTCGAGCCCGAGTACGGATACGTGACCCGCATCGAGGTGGTGGACGACGCGCTGCCGCTCATCGCCAAGCGCAGCATCGGCGAAGGCGGCCTGTCTTCCTACCACGCTGGCTCCACCTACGAGCTCTATCCCGATTGTTCCGATGACGTGCGTGACGATGCCCTGTGTGCGGCCCGCGCGCTCGGCATCGGCTTCGGGAGCTTCGACGTCATAGAAACCGGGCACGGCGCCTATTTCATAGACGCCAACAGTGTCTCTAACGTGTCCGAGGACTGCACCGAGCTGTTCGGTTTCGACCTGATGCGCGCCCATGCACGGGGAATGGCGCGTAGATATTGCCAGATGCGTTCCGATTCACCGGAGAAAGGGGAGATGCCATGCTGAGCATCCAGGACGTGTACGAGAAGTTCGACGAGATCGGGTGTTGCAGCTTCGCGACGCTCGATGGCAACGGGGGAGTGGACTCGCGCATCGCGCACTTCTTCGCCTATGACGACGAGGGTCTCTACCTGCGTACCATGACGGGCAAGCCGTTCTTCCGGCAGATGATCGAGGGCGGCAAGCTCTCCGTGTGCGGCGAGCGCACCGATGCGCCCGTGGTATGGGACGACGAGAACATGCCGCACTTCCAGCCCGGCTACATGATGCGCGTGAGCGGCAACGTGCGCCTTCTGAGCGACGAGGAGCTTTCCGCCAAGGCCGCCGTCAATCCCATGTTCGCCGTGGCGACCTATGACATCAACAAGTATCCCGAGACCGTGGTCCTCGTCATGGACAGCGCCTGGGGCGAGCTCTACGACTACGACTTCAACATGGTGCACCGCGACCACAAGATCCTGCGCGAGCGCTTTTCCTGGGGCGGCGCGACCTTCGTGCCCGCCGGTTTCACCATCACCGATGAGTGCATCGAGTGCGGTGCGTGCATGGACGCCTGCACGCACAAGGCCATCGTGGCGGGAACCCCCTACCGCATCCTGGGCGAGCGTTGCGACGAGTGCGGCAACTGCCACCATGCCTGCCCCGTCGGCGCCGTCATCGAGAAGGGCGTATCGTAGTGAATGTGTCAGGGGGTCAGACCCCCTGACACATTCGCCGTCTACCCGAACCTTCCGGCCACGTAGTCCGCGGTGCGCTCGTCACGCGGATGCGTGAACAGGGTCTCCGTGTCGTCGGCCTCGATCATCTCTCCCAGAAGGAAGAACGCGGTCTTGGTCGAGACGCGCAGGGCCTGCAGCATGTTGTGGGTCACCATGATGACGGTGTAACGATGCCTGAGCTCGCCGACGAGCTCCTCGATCTTGGCCGTCGATATGGGATCCAGCGCGCTCGTGGACTCGTCGAGCAGGAGCACCTCCGGCTTCACCGCCAGCGCACGGGCGATGCACAGGCGCTGCTGCTGTCCTCCGGACAGGCCCAGGGCGCTGTGCTTCAGACGGTCCTTGACCTCGTCCCAGATGGCGGCATCGCGAAGGGACGATTCGACGATGTCGTCCAGCTCGCTGTGCTTCCTGACGCCGTGGGTCCGCGGGCCGAAGGCGACGTTGTCGTAGATGCTCATCGGGAACGGGTTGGGCTGCTGGAACACCATGCCGACGCGCCTGCGCAGGTCGGTGGTGGGCATCGTGCGGTAGACGTCGTGGCCGTCGAGCTCGACGCAGCCTCGTACCGAGCAACCCTCGACGAGGTCGTTCATTCGGTTGAGCGTCTTGAGCAACGTCGACTTGCCGCAGCCGGACGGGCCGATGAGGGCTGTCACCTCGTTTTTGGGAAAGGAGAGCGAGATGTCCTTGAGCGCATGGAAGTCGCTGTAGTGCAGGTTCAGGTTCCTCACTTCCATCTTGGCTTCGCGGCTTGGGCATGCGGAGCCCATGGCCATGTCATCGGGGCATGCGTGGGAATCGTGGGACCTGCTTGGGGTGACTGTCGGGGTTTTCTCTCGGACGCATTCCATCGGATTGTCCTTTCGCTTGATAGGGGTATCGGGTTTCGGCATCGCTAGCCCCGCACGTTCAATCGCTTGACGACGAGGTTCGTCCCCGCGTTCAGCAACACGACGAGGGCGAGCAACACGACGGCCGTGGCATAGGTTTCGTTCAGGTGCAGTCCCTCGCTTGCCAGGACGTACATGTGCACGGCAAGTGTGCGGCACGAGTCGAACAGGGCGAAGACGCCCTCGCCGCCAAAGTCGGGGATTTGCGCCACGGTGCCGGCGGTGAACAGCAGCGCCGCTACCTCGCCGACGCAGCGGCCCAGCGCGAGCAGCACGCCACCGAAGATGCCGGGCAGCGCGCTCGGGAGCACGCAGCGGAATATGGTGCGCACGAGACCGGCTCCCAGGGCAAGCCCGCCGTGCTTGTAGGATTGGGGCACGGCGAGAAGGGCCTCCTCGGTCGTGCGCATGATGATGGGGAGCACCATGATCGCCAGGGTGCATGCGCCCGCGAGCAGCGAGAGGCCCCAACCCAGAAGCGTCGTGAAGAAGAGCAGGCCGAACAGGCCGTACACGATCGACGGGATGCCCTGGAGCGTCTCGGTCGTCATGCGCACCACGCGCACGAAACGGCTCGCGGGCCGCGCGTACTCGACGAGGTACACCGCCGAGGCGATGCCGACGGGAGCTGCGATGACGAGGGCGAGAAGCGCCATCAGGACCGTGTCGACCAGGGCGGGCATGAGCGAGACGTTGTCGGAGGTGTACTCCCATTCGAACAGGGTCGGGCTGAGGTTCGGGATGCCGTTCACCAGGATGAACCCTATGATCAGGACGAGCATCGCAGTCGACAAGATGGCGCCCGCGTATACCACGGTGCGAAGGATACGGGCCGTCATCTCAGGGCACCTCGTTTCTTTATCGCGCCGAACAGCAGGCTTATGAGCATGACGAACACGAAGAGCACGACGCCGGTGGCGATGAGCGCTCCGCGATGCAGGTCTGCGGCGTAGCCCATCTCGAGCACGATGTTGGCGGTCATCGTGCGCACGCCATCGAAGATGGAGGAGGGGATGACGGCCTGGTTTCCCGCCACCATGACCACGGCCATCGTCTCTCCGATGGCACGTCCCACGCCCAGGACGACGGACGCCATGATCCCCGAGAACGCGGCCGGCACGATGATGCGAAAGACCGAGCGCTCGTGCGTTGCCCCCAGGGCGAGCGCCCCCTCGTAGTAGCTCCGGGGCACCGCGTCGAGGGCGTTCTTCGACACGGTGATGATGGTGGGCAGGATCATGATGCCCAAGAGGAAGGAGGCGGCGAGCAGCGACAGTCCGTTGCCCGGGCCGATCGAGCGCACGAGGGGGACGACCACCATGAGGCCAAAGAAGCCGTAGACGACCGACGGGATGCCGGCGAGCAGCTCGACGGCGGGTTTGAGCAGCCGCGCGATGCTCGCGTTCGCGAAGCGGGAGAGGAAGATCGCCGTCAGGATGCCCGCGGGCACGCCGACGACGATTGCCCCGGCGGTGACGTAGAGGCTGCCGACTATCATGGGGAATATCCCGTACATATCGCTCCCCGGTTTCCAGGTGGTTCCCAGCAGGAAGTCGGGCAGTCCGATTTGCGCCATGGCGGGAACCCCGTTGGCAAAGAGGAAGAGGCAGATGAGCGCCACGGCCAGGATGGAAATCGCGGCAGCGGCGGCAAAGAGCCACCGCGCCACGCCTTCCTTGAGGGTCTGCCTTGACATGATATGGTTCATGGGATGGCTAGCCAATCACGTCGGCCCAGGTCTTTGCGACACCGGAGAAGATGTTCTTGACCTGCTGGCTGGTCAGCTCGTCGACGGACGAGGACGGTGCGACGATCACGGCGATTCCGTCACGGGCGATGGGCTGGGACCTCACGCCAGCGGCGACTTCGGAATCCTTGAGCTCGCGGGATGCCATGCCGATGTCGCAGGTGCCCTCGATGGCCATGTTCACGCCCGTCGTGGAGTCCGACTGCTGGACCTCGATGGTGACGGCGGGGTTGACGGACTCATAGGCCTCGGCGAGCTTCTCCATCACCGGCGTGACCGATGACGATCCCGCGATAACGACCTTGCCGGACACGTCGCCCTTCTGGTAGGGCTGGGCGGCGTCGTTGACGGCGATGTAGTGGTTATCCTCGACGATGGCCTGCCCGTCGGCACTCATGACGAAGGTGACGAAGTCGTTTGCCGCAGCATTGGACATGTCGCTGAGGACGATGTTGAAAGGACGCGAGACCTTGTAGGAGCCGCCCTTCACGTTGTCCGCCGTCGCCTCCACGCCGTCGATACGGACGGCCTTGACGGAGTCGTTGAGCGAGCCGAGGGAGATGTAGCCGATTCCATTGGGGTCGTTGGCGACCGATGTCATCATGACCGACGTGGAGTTGGTGATGGCCGCCTTGTCGGTCGTGGTATCGGTCTTGTTGCCCTGCGCGTCCTTTTCCTCCAAGCCGAAGAGCTCGATGAAGGCTCCGCGCGTTCCGGATCCGTCCTCGCGCGAGTAGACGGAGATCTGCTCGGTGCCGGACGACCCCTGGGCGCCGGATTCCTGGCCCGACGACGAGCATCCGATCATGGCGAACGCCCCTACGAGGCAGGTTATCATTGCGAGGGTCGTGAGGACGACGCGCGCTATTGTCTTGGTCATGTCTAGGTCCTTTCCTGTGGTCATTGCCTATCTCCTTGTCATGGATAAGCTTTGACCACAGGATAGAATCGGCATGTAAAGCGTCTATCAGGCGTTTGTAAAGCCTCTGCAAAATGCGATGGGGGTGACAGTGGGGACGGGGAGGTGACAGGGGGACGGGGGTTCTGTCACGCGAATCCAGCGTGACAGAACCCCCGTCCCCCTGTCACCTCCCCGTCACGCCCTAATCTGTCAGATCCTCGACCTGCAAAAGTGCCCCGGCGGCAAATTCATCGCAGCTCATGATCGTGGTGCCGATGTACGCCATGTCGTCGATGTTGGCCTTCTGCACCGCGGGAGTGCGTGATGAGGTGGCATCCTCGAGTACGATGACGTTGTAGCCGAGCGAGAGTGCATCATAGCAGGTTGTCCGGATGCAATTGGGTGTGGTGGTGCCGGCGAGCACGACCGTGTCGATGTTGCGTTCGCGCAGCATCGCATCGAGTTGCGTGTCGAAAAAGGCGGAGAAGCGCGGCTTGTGAACGATGCACTCGCCTTCATGGGGTGCGAGCTCGTCGGGAGCCTCGATGCTGTGAGGGTCGGAGCCCTCGCGGCATAAGGGCCGTCCGCCGGCTAACCAAATGCGACGGCGCACGGGCTCGACATCGGAGCCGTCAAAGGCGTATGCGCGGCGCACGTGATAGATTGCCATGTCATGGCTGCGCGCCGTGGCAAGCGCATGGGCGCAGGCGGGTATCGTGGCCTGCGCTCCGGCGACGCACAGTGACGAAGACGGGTCGATGAACCCGTTTTGCATGTCGATCATGAGCAGGGCGCTTGTTTCGTAGCTAATCATAAGGGTATGTACGTCATGAACCGGCGCGTCTAGTGCCTGCAGAGACCCGAGCCGGGATACCATGCCTTGCGCTCTTCGATGAGCGCGATGATGCGTTGCTTTTGCTCGTCGTCAAAGGCCTCGTTCGCGCTTGCCTCGGCGGCAAGCTTGTCGAGCATCTTGATTGCGCCCTCAAGGTCTGGAGCGGGACAGCAGGGCCGGCAGAAGAAACGGATCCAGTAGGAGTCCTTCGCCATATCATCGACGAGCTCCTGGAATGAGGAACCGCCGTTCGTGAGCTGCACTTCGCACGCATCCATAGGTATCTCCAAACTTTGACAAGGATGAATCGAATACGACTGTCGTAATGATACCCTGAGCTTCCCGCGCAGACCAGTTGACGCGAGAAGGGCAATCAGATTGCATGCCTTTTACAGGGCGAGGAAGAGCTCGTGGATGCGCGGGTCATCATCGAGCTCGGGATGGAACGCGACGCCGATCTGCTTGCCATCGCGCGCGGCGACGATGTCGCCGTCGATCCGTGCGAGCTCGACTGCGCCTTCGCGCACCTCGACGATGCGCGGTGCCCGTATGAAGCTCATGGGCACCGGACCGATGCCGGCAAATTCGTCCGTCGCGTGAAAGCTTGCGAGCTGGCGGCCGTAGGCGTTTCGCTCGACCGTGACGTGCATGGTCCCCAGGTGGCTGTCGGGCCTGATCGGGCGACTGCCGTCATCATCGTCGATGACACGTTCGGCGAGCAGAATGAGGCCCGCACAGGTGCCGAGCACGGGCATCCCCTCGTCGATCAGCTTGCGAAGCGACGTGAGCATACCCTCTTCGCGCAGCAGCCTTCCCTGCACCGTCGATTCGCCTCCGGGTAGGATGAGCCGGTCGAAGTGACGGCTCATGTTGCGCAGGCAACGCAGCTCGAACCACGGTTCGCCCAGCTCGTCGAGCATCGCGGCGTGCTCGGCAAACGCGCCCTGCACCGCCAGGATTGCCGTGGTCATTAGATGCCCCGCTCCGCCATGAGCAGCTCGATCTCGTCCTTGTTGATGCCGACCATGGCCTCGCCGAGGTTTTCCGAGACGTGCGCGATGTACTCCGGGTCCTCGTAGCGCGTCACGGCGCCGACGATGGCGCAGGCGCGCTCGGCGGGATTGCCGCTCTTGAAGATGCCGCTTCCCACGAAGACGCCCTCGGCGCCGAGCTGCATCATGAGCGCCGCGTCGGCCGGCGTCGCCACGCCGCCGGCAGCGAAGTTGACGACGGGCAGTTTGCCGTGCTCGTGCACATAGCGAAGCAGGTCGATGGGGACCTCCAGGCGCTTTGCCTCCTCGAAGAGCTCGTCTTCGCGCAGGGCGCCCACCGCGCGTATCTCGCCGTTGATGAGGCGCATGTGGCTTACCGCCTGCACGACGTCACCGGTGCCGGGCTCGCCCTTGGTGCGGATCATCGACGCGCCCTCGGCGACGCGGCGCAGTGCCTCGCCCAGGTTGCGTGCGCCGCATACGAACGGCACGGAAAACGCCGTCTTGTCGATATGGCAGATGTCATCGGCAGGGCTCAGCACCTCGGACTCGTCGATGTAGTCGATCTCGATGGCCTCGAGCACCTGGGCCTCGACGAAGTGGCCGATGCGGCACTTTGCCATGACGGGGATGCTCACGGCCTGCTGGATGCCGCGTATCATCGCCGGGTCGCTCATGCGGCTCACGCCGCCTGCCGCGCGTATGTCTGCCGGGATGCGCTCGAGGGCCATGACCGCACACGCACCCGCCTCCTCGGCGATGCGTGCCTGGTCGGGGGTGGTCACGTCCATGATGACGCCACCCTTGAGCATCTGCGCCAGCTCCCGGTTGAGTTTGGCGCGTTCTTCCCTCGTCGTCTCTGCCATGTCTTGCCTCCGCGTGTCGATTCGAGTACTGACGGCTCGAAGCCTAGGCGTAATCTGGACATGTTTGTATATCCATATCTTGCGAAATTGATATGACCAGATTATGCTCAGAGAACGAGACACATTGGACAGGTACATCTGTCTCATTGCCTCAGTCGCTTGTCCCACCACGGAGGTGCTGATGCTGGATTACGATTTGGAGAGCCGTGGGGAGCTGAGCCTCTACGAATTCGTCTATCGTTCGATTAGACGCGACATCGAGGCCGGCACGCTTGCACCCCACGAGAAGCTGCCTTCCAAGCGCGCGTTTGCCCAGCATCTCGGCGTGAGTCTCATCACCGTGGAAAACGCCTACGCCCAACTGGTGACGGAGGGTTACTGCTATACGAAGCCCCGCAGCGGATACTACGTCTCGGAGCTCTCGTTCTCGATGATTGGCGACGATGAGACACATCGGACAGGTACATCTGTCTCATCCGGTTTTGCAAATGAGACAGATGTACCTGTCCGATGTGTCTCATCGTGCGCTCCTGTTTTCGACCTCTCGCGTGTCGATGTCGATCTCGCCATGGTCTCGCGCGTGTGGGGAAGGGCCCTGCGTCGCGTCTTGTCGGCCGAAGCCGACGAGGAGCTCTACGGTCCACAGCCTCCCAAGGGCACCTTGCGTCTGCGTCGTGCCATCGCGCACAGACTCCGTGAGACGCGCGGATTCGAGGCCGATCCCGCTCGTATCGTCGTCGGTGCCGGCTCGCAGCTCCTCGATGCCGCACTCGTGCAGCTCCTGCGGCCCAAGGGCTCGGTGGCGCTCGAGAACCCCGGTTATCCGCGCCTGGCGCAGATTTACGCGTCGGCAGGGGTGTCCGTGCGGCCCATCGGGCTCGATGACGAGGGCATCTCCATGGAGGAGCTTCGGGCAAGCGATGCGAGTCTCGTCCACGTCATGCCGTCGCATCAGTTCCCGACCGGTATCGTGACGAGCATTAGCCGTCGCTACGAATTGCTTGCGTGGGCGAACGAGGCCGAGGAACGCTACATCGTCGAGGATGACTACGACGCGCCGTTTCGTATGGCGGGCCGTCCGGTGGCAAGCCTCGCATCCATCGACGTGGCGGGCCACGTTATATACACCAACACGTTTTCCAAGAGCCTGGGCCCGGCGCTTCGCATGGCCTTCATGGTTTTGCCGCTCGAACTGGCCGAGGCGTGGGACGAGCGTGTCGGCTTCTACGCGAACACCGTGAGTGTCATCGATCAGATTGCACTCGCGCGTATGATCGAGACGGGTGATTACGAGCGTCATGTGAACCGCTACCGCAAGGCGCAGCGCGACGTGCGCGATGCCTTTGTGGACGAAATGATGCGGCTCGCCCCGTCGCGCCGCGTGCATGTCGAACAGGCCGATTCGGGGCTGCATTTCGTGCTTTCCATCGAGGATGCCGACGAGGGCCGAATCACCGCCGCTGCACTCGAACGGGGAGTGCGCCTCTCGCCCATGGACGATTACGCAATCGCCCCGCTGCCGCCTCACGATGATGCGCGTTTCGCCATCCAGTACGGCGGGCTGGACGTCGAATCGGCTCGCGAGGCCGCCCGCATCATCGCCGCCTGTGTAGGGTAGGGCCTTTGTCGAGAAGCTTGTTCCATGCAGATCTCTCATCCGGCCTTCGTCAACGCGAACCTTACGAAAGTGTTCGCGTGCGGTAAGGCGACCCGATGGTAGCTCCTCTTCTCAGCTCTTAGGATGGGCATGACTCGGAAGGGAGTGGCATGTACGCAAAGATTGCCATCGGGAATATCAAGCGCTCATTCGGGGATTACTCGGTCTACTTCATGACCTTGGCCTTTGCCGCGTGTCTTCTGTACTCGTTCACGGCATCGACCGACTATCTCCTTGCCCTGGACCTGAGCGAACAGCAAAGGGGCGTGTACGATTCAGCCAACGGCGTCATGCAGGCGTTCTCGGTGTTCTCCGTCATCGTCTTCGCATTCCTCATCGTCTACGCGAACCGCTTCATCCTGCGTCGCCGCTCCCGCGAGTTCGCGCTCTACGAGATCCTGGGCATGCCCGCGTCGTCCATTGCGCGCATCCTCGCCTACGAGGGGTGCGTCGTCGGCCTTGTCGCCCTGGTCATCGGCATGCTGGTGGCGGTCGTGATATCGCCGCTCTCTGGCTTTGTCGCCGCTTTTGTCTTCGACGCTCCGTACAAGCTCGTCTTCACCTTTTCGTCCGATGCCCTTTGCTGGACCGCGGGCTGCTTTCTCTCGATCATGGCCCTGGCCACGCTCCTCGGCATTCGCGACGTGGGCAGGCGACCGCTCATAGAGCTGCTGCGCGCGAATTCGACTCCCGATAGCCCCAAGGGCATCCGGCGCCTGCCAGCGGCCCTGCAGCTTGCTTTCGCCTTTGTCGTGCTGGCCGTCGTGTGGGGATCGTGCATCCTGCAGCCCATCTTCTTCGTCGTCTGGATACTGCCGCTGGGTGTCCTTGCCGTGCTCGCCACCGCCGTCCTGTTTCGCTGGGTCGCCACCAGCTGGCCATCCCGTGCCCGACGCAAACCCGCCCGCTATCTCTCGGGTCTGCGCTTCTTCGTCATCCGCCAGGTCGAGAGTCGTGTCTCGTCGAGCTCGAACGCCATGGCCTGCACCTGCGTCCTCATCGCCGTGGCCACGTGCATGATGGTGGCCGGACTGGCCTTCAGCGTGGGAATGCGAGGACCCGCGGGCATCGACAACGCCGCGGCATTGGCACCCATCGGCTACGTCGGGATCTTCTACGGCATCACGTTTCTCGTGGCGGCTGCCGCGGTGCTCGCATTGCAGCAGCTCGCCGACGCGGTCGATAGCGCCGGACGCTTCGCACTGCTCGCCGACTTGGGCTGCGATCCCAAGATGATGCGGAGCGCAATACGCACCCAAGTGGGCATCTACTTTGCGGCACCGTTCGCGTTTGCTATGGTGCACGATTGCTTCGGGCTGGCACTCGTGGGCTTCCTCGCACTGGTGCTGGGAAGCTCGTCCTATGTGGCGATCGTGGCGGCGGTCATCGGTGGCACCGCCGTCTTGCTCGGCATCTACTACCTGTTGACCTGTCACGAATGCCAGCGGGTGCTCCTGCCAAGGATGGCCGTTGTGTGACCGCCATAAAGGCTCGCTTCGTCCCAATTGCCAAAGCGTGTGGTCACTGACCGCTATCTTTGGCACCTGGCGGTCAACGACTGGCAATCCTTGGCAGGACGCCTCCATCGACGGTCAGCGACCAGCAATCCTTGGCAGCGCGAAGGTACTGTCAGCGGCTTCTTACGCCACCTTCCCCGAGCGCACCTTGTCGCGCAGCAGCCAGCTCACCAGGATGTAGATGACCATGGACGCAGGCGCAACCAGCAAGAACGGTATCTGCAAGATGCCCGTGGCATACAGCACGCTTGCCACGACGGAAACCGCCACGAGCGTTCCCACGCCACGCCAGTTGACCGTTCGCTCCTGGGCGCTTACGTCGATTTCACGCGCGCCGATGCCCATCTTGCCGCGCACGATGTAGTAGTCGGTGATGAGCAGGATGCACCACGAGCTCGTGAGTATCGAGCCGTAGCTCATGAAGGCGTTGACCTGGTCGAGGATGTTGCCCAGAATGAAGGCAAGTCCGATGGCGTTGGCGATGATGACGGCAACGGGCCAGGCGAGCTTCTTGCCGAAGAGCGAATCGAAGAGGTTCGACACGGCATTGGCACCGCCAATCGAGTTCGAGGTCTCGACCTTCATCTGCGACAGGCAGATGATGGCCAGGCCGCTGCCGCCCGATGCGAGCACGAGCGAGACGCCGGGATTGGTCACTGCGGCGTTTGCCGCGAGCGTCGCATCCATGCCCTGGGCGCTGAAGTATGCGAACGACTGCTCAAAGCCGTAATAGACGATGAGCGCGCCGAATATGTACGTGACAATGGCAAAGATCGAGCCCGTGAGAGAAATGGGCACGAGGTCGCGCTCCTTGCGAGCGAAGCGCGTGAAGTCGGCGGCGAACAATGCGAGCAGGCCGCTCGTCATGATGGCGTAGTTCACCGAATAGGCAAAGCCCTCGAGGGGTTCGACGCCGGGGATCATGATGCCGTGCGTTGCCGCATCGACGAGCTGTCCGTCGGCGGCGATGAGATAGACCACATAGCCCATGACGCAGAAGAGCGCGACGACGAACACGGCGTTCATGCGGGCGATGACCTTGGTGCCGAACAGCGCCATGAGCACCCACACGCACGAGATGCCGATGAAGAGGGCCCATCGGGCGAATTCGCCCTCCCAGCCAAAGGCGAACAGGATGGCGTTACCCAACTGCACGGTGCCTACGGCCAAAACGCCCACCAAGACGAATATCCAGATGAGCGAGCCGACGGCGGAGCCGTTCTTGCCAAAGATGTAGTAGCGGGAGACGACGTTGTTGGGAAGACCCTCGCGAAAGCAGATCTTGCCGACGAAATACGTGAGCACGAAGGAAAGCGCGAACGTGATGGCGACGGTAACGCCGCCGAGCTGGCAGCCCGCGTAGAAGGCGACGATGCCGCCGCCCATGAGCTTGGAGAGGCTCGAGACCACTCCGGAGAGGATGGCCGCGATATCCGGCCAGGAAAGACGCGCCCAATCGGGCACCCTTTCGAAAAGCGATACTTGGCTCGTGACCGAGCGTCCCTTTGCGGGAGCCCTGCCCTGGGCAGGTGCCTTCACGTCGGTGACGGCTTTGCCCTTGGGGCTTTGCGAATTGGAATCCATGGCGACACCTCTGTCGAATCGGTCGGGTTATGCCTGGTAGTTATTCGGAAAAGGGGGTGTCGGCGCCCCGTGCATGCGAGGCGCCGACTGGAAAAGGAGGGACTACACGATGCCCAGGTTTGCCATGATGATCATGACGATCAATGCGCACAGACCGGCGCCGATGGAGATGGCGGCGATGTACTTGTAGGAATTCTTGTGCGTGAGCTTCATGGCTGAGAGCATGCCGAACATGGCGCCCGAGTTAGGCAGCGCACCACCGATGGTGGCCGAAGTCGCGATGATCTTCGCGAGCGCGGCGGGATCGACGCCCGTCGCCAGGTAGGGCTGCAGGAAGTTCTGGGCGATGATGCCCACGGCACCCGAGCCGGAACCCATGATGCCACCGAGGGCGGCTGCCATGGTGGCGGCGGACACGTAGGTGCCGCCAGGCATGTTGAAGATGGCCTCGTAGATGACCGAGAAGCCGATGGATGCGGCGGCAACGGTGCCGACGCCGACGGCAGCGGAGGTGAAGACCGCGGGGCCAACACCGGCAACGGCGCCTGCGCCGAGGGAATCCTTGACGCTCGGCACGAACTTGAAGAAGCAGGCAATCGAGGCGATGATGCCCACGAGCATGCCGATGTAGACGACGTTCTTCATGCCCGTCGCGGACAGGCCGATGATGGTGGCGATGAGCAGGATGAGCGGCAGCAGCGACAGGAACAGGTTGGGGATGTTCTTGTCCTCCTCGACCTCGATGTCGTCCTCGGTTGCCACGAAGTGCTCACCACGAGCCTGAGCGCGCTTGAGCGAGAACTTGATGATCAGGCAGCTGATCACGATGGCGATGATGGAGCCCACGATGCCCATGATGGGAGCGGCCGTGAGCGATACGCCGCAGCCGTTGGCTGCGTTGATCCAGGCGATAGCCGGTACACCCGGGATCATCGCCATGGTGAACGAGCAGGTACCCAGCGTCCAAGCTGCGCAAAACAGCGGCCAGGGGATGTCGCACTCGCGGAACATCGGACGTGCCAGCGGGATGAGCGCGAACATGGCGACGAACATCGAGATGCCCGCATAGGTGAGCAGCGCGCCGATGAGCGAGATGCCGAGAAGCACCATGTAGGGGCTCTTGGTTCCCACCTTGTTCATGATTGCCTGCGCGATGGATTTCGCGGCACCCGACTTGTCCATGAACTCGCCCATGATGGCGCCGCCCATGAAGATGATCAGGTTACCCCTCAAGAATCCGGCCAAGCCGGTGACGTACGACGTTTCGGTGCCCACCATGGAGCTCATGATGTCCATGCCATTGGTGAGCGCGATAACGATGGCAGTCACGATCGAGGTGATCAGCACGTTCCAGCCCCTCATGGCTGCAACGACGAAGAACACCAAGCCCACGACGATGCCTATAACTCCAATCCATTCCATTACATATCCTCCTCAGGTTTCTCCTAAAACAAAGCTTCGAAAGCTTTACCGGTGCCCCAGATTGGCGTGCGCTTCGGGCTAAGCGGCCCTAGCGTGCCGTGCAGCGCCCGAAGCAAACGCCAAGGTGAGGTGCCGGGAAAGCTTTACGCCATGTCGTTGCGCGTCGCGCGCATCAGCTCGGCGTTGTTCGCGTGCTTCATGACAAGCTCGTCACGGCGAATCGTTCCCTCATCGAAGGTCGTGAGGTCCTCCTCGCTCTCGAACATCGTCCCCAGGTCGCCACGCTGCTGGTTGAGCCTGATGGCCTCATCCACGTCATAGGGGATGAGCGGCGTCTTCTCGCGTGGGTTCCAGATGATGAAAGCGGGTTTTGTGGCGTCCGGCGCGGGCATGCCCTCGCACTGACGCACGTCGCCGTACTTCTCGATGAGCTCGTCGAGCGGGCCAAAGTCAAAGGCGCGCAACGGGCAGCTCGCGGTGCAGGCGGGCTGCATGCCCTCGGCGAGGCGATCGACGCACATGGTGCACTTGCTCATCTTGGCGCCCTGCTCGTCGCTGGCGAACTTGGGCGATCCGTAGGGGCATGCCTCGTAGCACTTGCGGCAGCCTTCGCACTTGTCCTGGTCCACCAGGACCGCGCCGAACTCGTCTTCCTTGTAGATGGCGCCGTTGGGGCACACCTTCATGCAAGACGGGTCCTCGCAATGGGCGCACGGGAAGGCCAGGGCGTTCAGGCGGATGTTGGGGAAGGTTCCCTTCTCCCATTCGTAGACGGTCATCCACTTCTCGGCGCCCGGCTCGATGTCGTTCCAGTCCTTGCAGGCGATGCTGCATGCCTGGCAGGCGTAGCAGCGGTTCATGTCGAACATAAATCCGTATTGGGTCATTTTCTTTCCTCCTTTCCAGGCTTCCGCTAGGCGTACTCGCCGGGAGTCGTGGGATTGGATGCCGCGGCGTTGAGCTGAGCTTGGGCCTCGGCGCTCATGAACGCGACCTCATGGGCCTTGTCGGCCTGGGCGAGCTTCTCGCGTACGCCGATAGCGACCTTCGCGCCGCGCATGCCGCCACGGGCGGCTTCGGTGCCGTATCCTTCGGCATCGCCGTCGGCCACCTTCTCGACCTCGCACAGTCCGGCGATGATGAGCGCGCCCAGGATGTGGGGCAGGTGTCCGTCATCGAGCAGGATGTTGGGCGTGCCGCGCATGTCCTGGCCAAAGGCGTTCATCTCGGCGTCCTCGCCGTTGGTCTGGTACCAGGAGCCGTGGTGGACGGCCGCGGTGCCGGGCATGCAGCGGTTGGTGACGTAGGCCGGCAGGATTGCCTCGCCACGGTCGGAGTAGACGCGGCACAGGTCGCCGTCCTTGATGCCGCGGGCCTGGGCATCCACGCCCGAGATCCACACGCCATGACGGTAGACATCCTCGCGCATGAAGGGGTTGTTGTCGTTGCTCGAATGCTGACGGTAGACGGAGACGGGCGTGACGACGGAAAGCGGATACTTCTTGACCTTGGGGTTGTAGAAGCCGTCGTTACTGGCAGATCCGATGTCGCCCTCCACGTAGCTGGGGCTCCAGACCGGCATGGGTTCGATTTGGCCGCGCCAGCGCGACTCGGTCATGTCATGTGTCTCGACGAAGCGCGAGTAGGGCTCGATCTTCCCCGTCGGCGTGTAGAAGGGGCTTTCGCCGGCGTCCATGGCCGACTTGAAGGGGTAGTAGGGCTCGTCGATCTCGGTGCGAACGACCGGGTTGGCGTTGAAGTCCTCCCAGGTCTGGATCTCCTCTTTCCCGAGGGCGATGAGATAGCCATCGTCGATCCACTTCTCGACGGCCTCCTTGTAGACCTTCTCCTGCTCGTCGACCCAGTCTTCCCACTCGACGTCCTTCATGCGGGGGTTGTAGCCCTCGACGACCTCGTCGCCCAGGCGCTTGGCGATCTGGGTCCAGACCCATTCCTTGGAGCGGACCTCACCGGGGAACTCCGCACCGCGTGCGCAGAAGGTGAAGTAGTTGCGCATGCCGTTGGGGCCGCTGACGAAGCGCTGGTGGCCGTACATGTACTCGTCCATGCCCTCGAACTGCCACACGGGAGCCGGCAGGATGATGTCGCACAGCTCGGCGGTGGGCTGGTTCATGTGCCACTGGAAGCCCCAGTTGAACTTCGTGTCGGCCATGCCCTTGAAGCGTTTGTTCACGTTCGAGTGATTGTTGGCGTAGTTGTTCTCGAAGATGATCATCTGGATGTTGGGCAGGGGGCTGTCGTTGGTAGGCGAGCCGATGAGGTGACGGAACTCGCTCTCGGTGATGCGACCCTCCCAGTAGTCCTTCTGACGCGCCAGGATCTCGGTCAGGCAGTTGTTGTTGAAGAGCACCGGAACCTTGTAGTCACCCGGATTGCGATGCCAGTCAGCGGTGGGGGTGGGGATGCGTCCCGGCGTGGGCAGGCACGCACCGGACTCGCAACCACCGTGAATGGCGATGTTGCCGGTCATGGCCTGCAGGATCATGGAAGCCGACGCGCTGTAGTCGCCCATGTGGCGCTTGGCGCAGCTGTAGAAGTACTGCAGGTGCACCGGCTGCGACGTGCCATAGAGGCGTGCGAGCTCGCGGATGGTCTCGGCGGGAACCGCGCAGATGGGGGCGGCCCACTCGGGGGTCTTCTTGATACCGTCTTCGCCTTCGCCCATGACGTAGGCACGCCACTCGTCGAGGCCTTCCTTGTCGACCCACTTCTCGATGAACTCGTGGTCGAGCATGTCCTCCTCGAAGAGTACCTGTGCGATGGCGAGCATCATGGCCAGGTCGGTGCCGGGGCGGATGGGAATCCACTGGTCGGCGATGAGCTCGGCCGACTGCGTGTAGCGCGGATCGATGATGATGGTCTTGATGCCGTACTCGTGCGCGAGCTTCATGTAGTAGGACGTCTGCCCGTACCACGCCACGACCGGATCCATGCCCCACAGGATGAGGAGCTTGGAATAGAAGATGTCCGGAGCCTCGAAACCCGGAATCGAGTTTTGCAGGCCACGCGTGACCTTGGTCAAATCGACGCCCAGGTGCAGCATCTCGCCGGCTGCATGTCCCGAGGTGGAGTGCTCTCCCCAAGCACCAAAGCCAGCCTCCCACCAAGGTGCCAGCGGAAAGCCGTTCTTCTCGAAGCTCGGATACTGCGAATGGAAGATGCCATAGGGGCCGTACTCGGCCTTGATCTCCTTCATCTTGTCGGCGATGGTGTCCAGCGCCTCGTCCCAGCTGATGGGCACGAAGTAGCCCTTGCCCGGGCCCTTCTCGCCGATGCGCTTCATGGGATGCAGAAGACGCGTCTCGCCGTAGAGCTCCTTCTTCCAGGAATGGCCCATGGCGCACGGACGTGCCTGGATGTTGCCCTTGAGCAGTTCCTCCCACGCCTTGTCCTCGCGGCTGTCGTTCTTGTTGATGGAGTCATCGGGTTCGATTGCGAAGATCTTGCCATCCTTCATATGGCATTTCAGAACGCAAGCCGAATCCCAGCAGCCATTTGCCGGACACGAGGTGTAGAAGATGCGCTCGCCTTCGCGACGCTTCTTGCTCGCATCTATGATGCCCTGCTTGTCCATACGTACCTCCCTCTCTTACTTCAATCCCTCACGTTTGCCATTGCCTTAATGCGGGCATCGGACTTGGGGATTCGCCGACGGAAGAGGAGGTCAGGCGATTATTGGGGGAGCGTCCAGTGTCCGCATAAGGCTATTGCAAGGCAAATATACGAGGGTTAGATTTTGCTAACTGACGTATTTGCGGATTTGGGTGTTGAGGTTTTGAAAGGGAGATGGAAACTCATGCTTTCATGTAACGAATCCTTACAGCGGTTATAAAGGAACGCTGCATCGAATGGGTCGGGCGGCCTAGACAGGGATGGCGATTTTTGTGTTTAATATGTATCTAGTGCGCTATTTCAAATACCCTGCCAAAAAGGCATTTGCCAAGCCGGGAGGTTGACATGCTTTTCGAAGATATCGAACTGCTCATTGTGCTCTCGGAAGCCAAAAGCCTCTCTCAGGCAGCTGACCAGCTATTCATGTCACGACCGGGTCTATCCCAGAGAATAACGAGCTTCGAGAAGCGCGTGGGACGCAAGCTCTACGACCGCACCTCCACGGGAATCGTGCCCACCAAGGCGGGAGAGCTCGTCACGACCTTCGCGCGCAACGCCGCGAGTCTCGAGCGTGTCCTGGCGTCCCAACTGGCGGCGATCGACGAGCGCTTCGACGCGACGCTTGACGTCGGGATGTGCATCAACGATGGTGTCGCCCTGCTACCCCGTCTCGTCGCCGGTTTCCAGAGAAAGGTGCCCGATGCGCGCGTGCATCTGGAAGCGGGCTACGAGCCGCAACTGGTGGAGCAGCTCAAGGCCGGCAAGCTCGACTTTGCCATGCTCGAGAACCAGCCCGAGGAGCCTGGTCTCGAGCTCGAGGTGCTGGGCTACAAGAAGCTCATCTTCATCTGTCCCAACGCCGCGCCCTACAACCGCACCACGCAGCCGATTCCCGTCGAGACCTTGCTCGACTGGCCCATGATCATCTACGAGTGGGATTCGGGTCGTCACATGGTCGGCAACCGCCATTTTCGGGAGCGCTATGGTCTATCGCTGCAAGATCACAACATGATCGCCTGCTTCGACACGCATGAGGCCATGGTCGAGGGCGTGAAGGCCGGCCTGGGTTGGGGGACGGTCCCCGAGTGCATCTATAACCGCTATCGCGATGACCCCGAGATACTGCGGTTCACCGTCAACACGGCACCCATGTGGTATCCCGTCTCGCTTGCATGGAGCAAGGAGCACGTGCTCACCCGCTCGGCGCAGGACTTCATCGACTTCATCCGCGACAACGTCCCCGAGGGCTATTTCAAGACCGATGTCGAAGCGTACCTCAACTCATAGGGAATGCCCCTGTCGTGAGAAGCAAATGAAGTGGCGCCCCCTGTCATTTCGAGCGAAGCGAGCATAGCGAGCGGAGTCGAGAAATCTCGCCCCTTTACCTGCAACGGAAGATCGAGATTTCTCCACTTCGGCGCTTCGCGCCTCCGGTCGAAATGACAATGAGGCGGCGCTTCGCGCCTCCGGTCGAAATGACAATGGTTATAGCGAGCCACCTACCGGTAGAAACGTGGCTCCACGACCTCGAGCTCGAGCGTATCTTGGATGCCGAGCAGCGTGTAGCGCGTCAACGCGGCAAGCCCCGCGAAGAAGGCATCCGTCGTGGCGTCTTGCATGAGTGCGAGGAAATGCGGAGCCCACGTAAGCAGGTGATGCTGCAGGTAGTCTCCGAGCAGCTCGGGGCGGTTGTCGGCAAGCCACGCCATGAGCTCGAGCATCGTCCCGATGTGGTCCTCGGGTTCCTCCGACTCGCCCCGGCGAACCTCGATTCCGTTTTCGCGTAGCCATTCGCGCAGGTCAAGAGTCGAGAGACCGAAGACGACCTGGTCGCGGTCGGTGTATACCGAGCCCCAGGGCGGGGCGGCCTTCTTGGCCGGACCGACGAAGAGCCGGCGGTATTCGTCGGCAAGCGATGATGTGGCGGCCAGCGACTCGTTATCCACGGCGAGCTCGTCTTCGAGGCGTTTGGCGCCTCTGACCATATCGGCGATGGGCTTGAACGCTTCGTCGGGTGTCACGAAGGGCCATTCCTCGCATAATGCAGCGGCATCCGATCGCGCCAGCGCGACGTATAGCGCCTCCACCTTCTCTCGGTCGAGCAGGGGGTCGTATCTGAAGAGGGGACCGAGCGTCCTGCCCGCAAAGGCGATACCCGCAAGCGCCCCTTCGTCGATCGTCTGTTGTCCGGTCATGCTTTGCCTCGTTTTCCCGGGTTGGTTGCGCGATTGGGCCGATTTGGGTGCAGCTCAGCCCGTTGTCACGCCGCATGGGGACAAGGCCGCTTGCGTGCGACCCCGTCCCCATGTGCGATTGCTACAGGCCGATGCCTATCTGCACGCCGTAGAAGATGCCACGTGCGAGGAAGATCGCGACAAGCGCGATGATTGTCCCGCAGGCGAGCCAGGCGGTGCGCTTGGCATCCTTGCCAAGAAACGCCGTGGCGACGGCGACGATCGAGAACGCGATCACGAGTACGAGCGGAATGATGAGCGTGCCGGTGTTGGCGGCGACGTCGATCATCGCACTCTTCGCGCTTGCTCCCATGCCAAACAGCACGGCCGTGCCGATGATGAGCACCAGGCCACCGAGCATGGCAAGCAGCCTGATCCTGCCGTCAGCCTCGCCTTCGAGGGGCGTTTCCCGGACCGACATGTTGAGGATCGTGCCACCCAGCAAGGTACCGCCCAGCAGCATTGCGCCGAGCACCTGCACGGTTCCCCAGGGGCTGTTCCAGATGGGGATGGCGGGCAGCGCGTAGGCAAGGCCCATCATGATGCACGAGACGAGGCCGACGAGTGCCACCACGCCCGAGAACACCGCGCGCGGGCCGTGCTTTTCCAGCTTGCCCGCGAGCGCGACGAGCCAGTAGACGACGGCGAGCACGAGGAATACGCAGAACGCGACGATCTCGTTGGTCATCGGCGAGCTGCCGATCGTGTTGACGATGTTGACCGCGTGCAGCGGGTCGCCCAGGTGGAAGAACGCGCAGATGAGCGCCACCACGCAAAAGACGATTGGCACGGCCGTCAGCTTGTCGAGTCGCTTGAGGCTGCCGGCCCCCATGGACTTGTTGACGTATATCGCGCAGAACATTGCGACGAAGGCGCCGATGCCCACCGAGGCGATCGTGGTGAACAGCGCCAATGGAAGTTCCTTGATTACCGCATCCATGAGCTAGACCTCCTCTGGGTTCGAAACGTATCCGGACTCGACGTAGGGCAGCTCGGATGCCGGCGAGGGCTTGATGACGAAGTTGGGCTGCGTCATCGACGGGTCCACCAGCGGGTAGATCTGTCGCACGTCACCGTACTTGGCCTTGAGTTTCTCGATGGGGCCGCTGTCGAGCGCGCGCAGCGGACAGGCACTCACGCACACGGGTGTCTTGCCCGCATCCAGGCGCTCCCAGCACGCCTCGCACTTGACGGCATGACCGCTCTCGTGGTCGATTTGCGGCGAGTTGTACGGGCAGGCCATGACGCAGTAGCCGCATCCCATGCACTTGGTGGTGTCCACCTTGACGATGCCGTCCTTGGGATCCTTGTGCATGGCGGTCGTGGGGCAGACGTCCACGCAAGCCGGGTTATCGCAGTGCTGGCAGCCGATGGAGAGATGGTAGAGGAAGCTGTCGGTTGTGTAGGCACCGCCCTCATCGCCCTTCCATTGCCCGCCCTCGACGTCGTATACCTTGCGTCGCGCGATGTCGAGCGGGGAGTCGTAGTAGTCCTTGCACGCCATCACACAGGTCTTGCATCCCGTGCAGCGCGTGTTGTCGTAGAAGAATCCGTATTGAGCCATGATTCACCTCTAAACTTTCCGCACTTCGGCGATGATCGAATTGCTGGGTCCGTTGCCGTGGGCGAGGGGCGAGGGCGTGTAGGTGGTCAGCGTGTTGATGCAGCCACCGGTGTCGAGCTTGTTGCCCTGCATGTCGGCCTCGTGCCAGAAGCCCTGCGGCATGGCGATGACGCTCGGGACGATACGCGACGTGACGTGCGCCTCGACCTGCACCTCGCCGGCCGGGCTCTTGACGCGCACGCGGTCGCCGTCCTTGATCTTGCGTGGCTCGGCGTCGATGGGGTTGATCCACAGGCGATGGCGGTTGTAATCGCGCAGCACCTCGAGCGCGCCGAACGAGGAGTGCGTACGGGCCTTGTCGTGCCAGCCGGACATGTAGAGCGGATATTCGCTCGTGACCGCGCCGTAGCCCTCAACACCCGGATCGAAGATGGGGATGGGGGAGATGACCTGGCCCTCGGAGAGCTCGCGCTCGCTCGCGATCTTCTCGAGCGCTTCGGAGTAGATCTCTATCTTGCCCGATGGTGTCTTCCAGGGGTTGCCCACCGGATCGGCGACGTTCTTCTCGAAGGCGATGGCCGTGGGTAGCTCGCGCTTCCACACGCCTTGCTCGAGGATCTGGTCCCACGAGGGCATCTCGGGATCTTCGGCCGCGCCCTCTTCGTAGATGGAGCGGACCCATTCGTCTTGGGTCTTGCCGGCCGTGAACTTGTCCTTCACGCCAAAGCGATCGGCGATCTCGGCGTGTACGTCGTAGATCGGGCGGCACTCGAAGGGAGGCTCCTGTGCCGGGCCGCCGACGGTGACACCCCAGTAGTACTCGGAGTAGCCGTTGGTCGACATGTTGAGCTGCTCGGCGCGCATGGCGTCGGGAAGCAGTATGTCGGCGTACTTGGCCGAGTCCGTCATGAAGGTGTCGCACACGACGATGAACTCGCATTTCTTCTCGTCGGAGAGCGTGTCGAAGACGAGGTTGACGTCGCCGTGCTGGTTGGTGATGCAATTGCCAGCGTAGTTCCAGAGGAACTTGATGCCGTTCTTCGGCGCCTCGATCTTGGCGGCAGCAGCTGCTGCTTCGGGGTCTTGCGCGCCCATGAAGAGCGCGAGCTCGTCGGCCGCGTCGAGCTCCTTTTGGAAGTCCGAGCCTTCGGCGATGCATTTGAGCCACGAGTAGCACGAGATCTTGGCGTTGACCATGTTCTCGGGTACGCCGTTGGGGTCATCGTCGGAAGACGGGATGGACCCGACGGGCGCTCCCGGCGGTTCGGCCTCGCGCATGCCGGAGTTCGTGCCCTCGCGACCGAGGTTGCCGGTGAGCAGCGCGAGCATGCACACCGCGCGCGTGGCCGACTCGCCATTGCTGTGGCGTTGCAGTCCCCAGCCCTGCACGACGTAGACGCTATTGGCCTCGTGGAGCTTGCGGGCGAGCTCGCGGATGGTCTTGGCGGGCACGAGCGTGATCTGCGCGGCCCACTCGGGCGTCTTCTCGACCTTGTCGTAGCCGGTGCCCATGATGTAGTCGTAGTACGACTTGTTCTGGCCCTTGGCCGACGCGGGCATGGTCTCCTCGTCGTAGCCCTGGCAATATCTGTGCAGGAAGTCGAGGTTGACCCAGCCCTTCTCGATGAGCTCGTGGGCAACGCCGGCGACGAGCGCCGCGTCCGTGCCCGTGCGAATGGGTAGCCATTCCTCGGGATGACCAGCGGCCGTCTCGTTGTAGCGGTAGTCAATGTGAATGATCTCGGGGCCCTCCTCGCGCACGCGCGCGTAGTCCCAGACCACGTTGGCACCGCCCATGCGATTGTCCGCCGGCGAGTTGCCGAACATCAAGACGAGGTCGGCCTTGCCGGCTTGGTCAACCGACGAGGCGCTCACGTTCTCATAGGGCGAGACGCCCACGCCGTACATGAAGGGCATCACGTACTGGTGCATGCCGGTCGAGTAGTCGCCGTACATGGGGAGGTAGCCACCCAGGCAGTTCATCAGGCGCTCGGTGGTGCGTCCCGTCGCCGAATACATGCCGGTGGCGTAGTTGATGTAGATCGAGTCGTTGCCGTAGGTCTCGATCGTGTACTTGAGCTTGTCCGCGATCGTGTCGATGGCCTCGTCCCAGCTGATACGCTCGAACTTGCCCGTTCCGCGCGGTCCCGTGCGCTTCATCGGGTATTGCAGACGGTCGGGGTGGTTGATCCACTGGCGCATCGCACGTCCGCGCAGGCAGGCGCGGGCCTGGAAGTCATCGTTTCCCGTATCGTCGGTGAGCATGTAGGCGATCTTGCCATCCTTTACATGCCATTGGAAGATACACCTTCCGCCACAGTTCACGTTGCATTGACTCCAGACGATCTTGTCTTCGGCTGCGGCTTGCGCTGGTTCTACCTCGCCGAACAGGTTATCTGCCGTGGAAACGGCACCGCCTGCCGTGGCGAGCACGGCGAGTGCGCCGCCTGCCTTGACGAAGCTTCGTCTCGAAAGCTCTGGGCTCTTCATTGTCATTCCAGCTCCTCTCTCGCAAACTTCGCGTACGCTCGTGCGTGTAACCCTGTCCTCACCCCTCTCAAGCCAATTCTTGTCAATAAAAGTTTTGGCGAACGGTCGAAATTTAGTGGTTTTCGGTTATGCGCTTATTATTCTGAGTTAGACTGTATAAGTCAATACGTTTCGCATTTGATTGGCGGACAAATCACCAGTACATGTCCGATAGCGATGCGAGGCAAATCGGCGGGCTTGTGACAAGGAGGCAGCCATGGATATCAAGATCAAGCGCGTCTACGAGAAACCCGAGGCAAGCGATGGCTATCGCGTGCTCGTCGACAAGCTCTGGCCGCGTGGCATACGTAAGGCCGACCTGCCATATGACTACTGGGCCAAGGAACTCACGCCCTCGACGGCGGCGCGTAAGGCCTTCGGGCACAAGGCCGAGAACTTCGATGCCTTCAAGGAGCGCTACCTTGGCGAGCTCAATGCAAGCGATACCGCGCACGCATGCGCGCAGCAGCTCAAGAAGGATGCGGCCAAGGCGGGCGGCACCATCACGCTGCTCTACGCGGCGCGCGACCCCAAGATTAACCATGCGGTCATCCTCAGGGAATGGCTCGAGGAGCAGATGAAATGAGAAAGGCGGCATTTTGATATGAATGACGCGAAGGATAAGACACGGACGGGCCCCGAACTGCCCGAGCCAATCCCCGGGTTCGAGAACTTCAGGCACGTTGGCCTGCGCGGAGCACGCAACACGCGTGACCTTGGTGGACTACCAACCACGAACGGAAGGAGCGTTGCCCACGGCAGGCTCATCCGCTCCGGTGACCTGCACAAGTGCACGGACGAGGACATCGAGTTGCTGCGCGATGGGCATGACCTTGCGCGCGTCGTGGACTTTCGCACGGCAAAGGAGCGCGAGGGTGCGGCTGATCCGCGCGATCGCATGCAGGGCATCGAGTTCGTCGATCTGCCGGTCTTTTCCGAGGCCGCCGTTGGCATCACACACGAGGGCGGCATCGCAGGCGACCTTGCGGCGCTCAAGCGCTTCAGCGGCAATGCCCACGACGCAATCCGCGATTTGTATGTCACCTGTCTGCTCGGCGAGGACGGCAAGCAAGCCTACCGGGCATTCTTTGAGACACTTCTGGCGGCCGAGGACGGTGCGACGCTGTGGCATTGCACCGAGGGCAAGGATCGCGCGGGACTTGCGGGCGTCCTCGTTGAGTACGCGCTCGGCGTTCCGATGCCCCACATCCGCGCGGACTATCTCGCGACCAACCTGTTCGTGCGCGACGCAGTCAAGGAGATTCTCGATGCGCTTGCCCGGTATGGCCTGCTCGAGCACGTCGATTTGGACGTCGATTCCATCTTCTACGCAAGCATGGATTACCTGGATGCGGCTCTCGAGGCCGTCGAGCAGGAATGCGGCGGCATGGATGCCTATCTCGCTGCGGTCCTCGGCGTGGGGGAGCGCGAGCGCGAGCGACTCAGGGAGCTCTATCTGCAGTAGATACGTGCCGTCATGCTGGCGGCACTTCAACGATCGAGAGGATGATTGTCATGTTCGTAATCGGAGCTCATCTATCGAAGCGCGAGGGTTATCTCTCCATGGCGATGGAGGCGGATGGCCTGGGCGCGAACACCTTTCAGTACTTCTCGCGCAATCCGCGCGGCAGCAGCGTCAAGCCCGTTGACGAGGCAGACGTGAAGGCATATCGCGAATATGCGGAAGAGCACGGCATCGTGAGCCCGCTCGCCTACGCGCCCTATGACATCGAGCCTGCCTCGGGCAAGGTCGAGCAACGTGACTTCGCCCTGGCGGTCATGGCCGAGGATATGGCGCGCCTCGACGAGATTCCCGGCCAGAACTATCTCGTGCGTCCCGGTAGCGCGCTCGACGAGTCCAAGATGCAGGGACTGGCCAAGTTCACCGCCGCCATCAACGCCACCGTGCATCCCAGCCAGCAGGGCAAGCTGCTCATCTGCATGCTTGCGGGCGAAGGGCACCAGCTGTGCAGTAGCTTCGAGGAGGTCGCGCAGGTTATCGAGCAGGTCGACCTCAAGGACCACGTGGGCGTGCTCATCGATGCCGCTGCGCTGTGGGGTGCCGGCTATGACATTGTCGGCGACCTGGACGGCGTGCTCGACGAGTTCGATCGCGCGATCGGCCTGGACAAGCTATGCGCCGTGCATCTCAACGACAGCAAGGAGGCGCGTGGCTCGCACGTTGACCGTCACGCCCGCATCGGCGAGGGCACGATCGGCTTCGATGCCCTGGCGGCCATGACCAACAATTCGCGTCTGGCTGACTTGCCGTTCTACATCGAGGAGCCGCACTCGACGCTCGCGGAGTATCGCGAGGACATCGAACGCTTCAAGCAGGCACGCACGGCGTAGAAAGGGCGCGTAGGACGACCTGCCTGATCAGGTCAATCTGGGCCGGCGAATCGTTGAGGCAGGGCACGTAGACGAACGAGTCTTCTGGTTTGTCTGCGTTTGCTTCGAGCCAGGCATCGCGCAACGCGTCCTGGATGTCATGGGTCGTCTCGAGGCAGTCGACGGAGAAGTTGGGTGCGATCACGAAGAGGCGCCGTGCATCGGCAAGCGTACCCAGGACCTCCTTCGTGAAAGGCCCCAGCCATGTGCGGCTCTTGTCAAAGCGGCATTGGTAGCCCACATGCCAGGCGCTTTCGGGAAGCCCCAGGGCATCGACGACGTTTCGTGCCGTTTGCCGCGTCTGTTCGTCGTACGTGTCTCCGGAGCGGATGTCGGTCATCGGAATCGAGTGAAACGCGAAGAGCAGACGGTCTCCCGCATCGGCGTCGAATCCCGACTGGGAAACGGAATCCGCAATCGCGGCGATGTAGGCTGGCTCGTCATGGTAGCTCTCCACGAAGCGTAGCGCCGGTGTCCAGTCGAGATCCTCGATCGCCTGGTTGACCTTGTCTTTTACCGCCATGGTCGTCGAGAAGGCGCTTTGGGGATACAACGGGATGACGGTGACCTCGTCGCAGCTATGCTCCCTGCAATCGGCCAGGGCGTCTTCGACGAAGGGCGCCGAGTAGCACATGGCATGGCGCACGAGGGCGATGTCGTCATCGTGTGCGCATGCTCGCCCGAGTTTCTGCGCGAGCGACCTCATTCCCGCATCCAACGGTGCGCCCTCGTCGGTCCATATCGTTGCGTACTTGGCAGCCGAGACCGGGGCGCGCTTGGGGATGATGAAACGGTTCAGGATGAGACGCCACAGACGCGGATTCATGGGACATATGCGTGGGTCGGAGAGAAACGCACGTAGGTATTCGGCCACCGCCTCGCTGGTTGGTGCGGCGGGACTGCCCGTATTCACGATGATGATGCCGGTCTTGCACATGGTTCGCCTTGCTCGTCGGGAGAGGGTCCTTGCAAGCTCAAGTCTAGCACTCGTCACGATGTGACAGGGGTCTGACCCCTGTCACATACTTGTCATTTCGAGCGAAGCGAACGCAGTGAGCGGAGTCGAGAAATCTTGTTTGCTCATCCTCACACGAGCGTGTCATCGCGCAGGGCCGTGACGAGGTCGCATTGGTTCACACGATGCGCGCCTATCAAGTACGCTCCAAAAACGATTGCGAAAATGATGAGTGCATATATGCCCACTGCGGCATAGGGGTAGGCCGCCGCATATGTGGAAATATCCAGGCGCCCCGCAATTACCATGGCGATGGAGAGCACGGCGGCTGGAATGAGTGCGATGAGCAGCGGGCGAATCACCGTCAGCAGACCTTCGACGCAGAGCATGCGGTAAATACCGCCTGGCGTCATGCCGATGGAGCGATAGCGGGCGAACTCGCGCTTGCGCTGGCTCACGAATCCCAGTGCCTGCGTGACGACGGCAGCGATGCCGATGAGGGCCAGGATGGCGCAGAAGGCACCGACGACAAGCGCGTAACCGCTCCAGATAGCATCGTTCTGAGCCAGCGTCTGGGCAACGTAGGTCGGATCATCGCCGTAATCGCGATAGAAATGCAGCTCGTTCACCACCTTCGAGACGGTCATGAATGACAAGAACACGATGAAGATGACAAACGAAAGGCCCAATGCGATGGAGGTGGAGCGGAGTAGAGACCGTCGCAGGCGTATCGCGCCGGCTGCAAGCTCGCCTTCGATACCGAAGAGGCGTGCGCAGATACCGCGTCGCACCTGTTTGTCCAGCTGGTCTTCGGGAAGTCCCCGAACTGCCTGGAGAGGAGATATCTTCGCCATCTTGCGCGCTGGCAGTCCTGCGGATACGAGTACGGTGAGAAGGACGAGGCCAACGATGGCGAGAAGGAGGAGCGGGTCGAAGTGAAATGCAATCGCCAGGTCTCGCTCGATGCCGATGGACTGGGCATATTGCCTCACGAGCGTGATGAAGCCGGCAGTCACACCAATGCCGAGGGCTACTCCCACGGCACCGGGGATCATGCTGAGCATAAGTGACTCGCGTATGAACACCCCGCGTATCTGGCGGGGCGTCGCGCCGACGGTGGATAGGATGCCCATCTGGTGCACACGTGTCTGCATCGACGCGGCAAACGCGTTGCGAATGATGAGCACCAGCGCGATGCAGCCAAGAAGTGTCGTGCCTAGGTATATCGAAGCGGTGGCGGCAAGTTCGCCGGTGATGCGCGCGTGCCAATCGACGCCCTGTGTCTGGGCCTGCATCGCTGCGTCAATCCAGAAGTTGTACAGCGTCGTTGTCAGCAACGTAAGCAGGAAGCTGCTGATGAGGACCGTGACGGCAATCATGATGCTCGATGTCTTGTTACCGCGGATGAAATCCGTCGTCAGGTTGTTCCTCATGACGATCACCTACGCTCATCTGCGATGATGCGACCATCTTCGATCGTGATGATGCGGTCGGCTTCGAGTGCCACTTCGTCATCATGCGTAATGATGAGCGTCGTCTGGTGGAACTGCCGGTTTGCCATCTTGAGAAGGTCGACCGTCTCGCGCGAGCTTCGCTTGTCGAGGTTACCCGTGGGCTCGTCGGCGAGCAGGAGCGCTGGCCGGTAGACGAGCGAGCGGGCGATTGCCACGCGCTGCTGTTGACCACCTGACAATTCGACAGGCATGGCATCGAGTAGTTTGTCTATGCCGAGGGTGCCGACGATGCTCTCGAATAGCATCTGGTCGGGTTCGCGCCGGTCAAGCAACATGGGCATGATGATGTTCTTGCGCACGTTCACCGTCGGGATCAGGTTGAAGAACTGGTAGATCAATCCGACCTTGCGGCGGCGGAAGATGGCCGTTTGTGTCGCGTCCAGCGTCGCGACATCCGTCCCATCGACGGCCACGACACCGGCAGTGGGCGTGTCTATGCCGCCGATCATGTGCAGTAAGGTGGACTTGCCCGATCCCGATGCGCCCATGATGGCGACGAATTCCCCCGCATCCACGGACAGGCTGATACCGCGCAGGGCATGGACAGCCTGAGGACCTTTTCCGTACGTCTTCTCGACATCGATGCATTCGACGATCGGCATATCGTAACCTCCACTTTGCCACGAAGCTCTTGCTTGGGCCTAGCTTACGAATGCAAAGTGACAATGGGGTGACGATAGATTCTGATTTCGAACAGCGCTCCGCCGGCGGGGAGGTTCTCCGCAGCGATGGTTCCGTTTTGCGCCTCGATAAGCTGGCGGGCGAAGGAAAGCCCGAGACCGGTCGCGCCAGCGACGCTTCCGCGTCCCTGGTAGAAGCGATCGAAGAGATGGGCAAGGTCATCGGAAGAGAAACCGGGTCCTTCGTCGGAAATGCGCAGTTCGGTGTAGAGGGGGTTATCGGCATAGGATGCGTGCACGGTGGAGTGTGCCGGTGCATGCTCGACGCAGTTCTTGAGGATGTTGGAGATTGCCTCGCACATCCAGTGGAAGTCCGCGCGCAGGCTCACGGTACCGCGTTCTTCGACGTCTATCGTAACCTGCCTATGACATGCGAGTTCGTCGATGTCGTCGGCTGCCGTTTCCAGGAGTGAGTATGCATCGCAATCATCGATATCGAGCACGAGTGCGCCCGAATCGATTCGCGCCATCATGAGGAGATCTTCCTGTAGCTGCATGAGCCTCTTGAGCTGGCGTCGAATGACATCCGCCTGCTCGTCGTCGGGCAGCTCATCCGCGGCAAGCGACATGGTGACGATGGGGGTCTTTATCTGATGCGCGATGTTGGCGAGGTTCTCGGCGAAGGCTTCCTTGTCCTCAGTCGCGCGTCGGCGGGCATACTCGAGCGCTGTCACGGTCTTGACTATCTCGTCTTGCAGCTGCGATATCTCATCCTCACCGGATGTTTCGAGTATGGGCGCCTGGCCTGCGACCGCGCGCTCCAGATAGACGGAGAGATTGCGTATGCGGTCTTCCTGACGCTGTCTGGAACGGAATGCCTGGCGGGCCACGAGCGCCGCGCCGATGATGGTGCCAATGACGAGGGCGATTATCATGTTCATGGCAGCTCCTCCATGCGGTACCCGAAGCTACGTACGGTCTTGATGCAGCTGGAGGCTCCTAGCTTCGCGCGCAGACGCTTTACCGTGACGGTGAGCGTGTTGTCGTACACGGCGTTTTCATCGGTATCCCAGATCCTCTGGACGATCTGGCTGCGCGTCAGGATGCGCCCCTTGTTCTCGAGGAAGAGTTGCAGCAATCGATATTCCGTCGGCGTGAGGTCGAGGGCATCTTCGCCAAGGAACGCACAGGCAGCGTCGACATCGATGCGCACGTCGCCACAGCTCAAAATAGTACGTGACGGCGATGAACGACGTAGCAGGGCGCGGATGCGCGAGACGAGGACGCTTGCGTCGAACGGTTTGGTCACGTAGTCGTCCGCGCCACTTTCGAGGCCTTCGACGATGTCACGTGGCTCATCGCGCACGGTAACCATGAGGATGGGAAGTTCGGGTTCGATATTCCTTGCTCTGCGGCAGAGGGCGATGCCGTCCGCATCAGGTAGATTCCAGTCGAGCATGAGCAAATCAGGCAAAGTCTGCGCGAGTGCCAATCGCGCGCTCGTAGCGTCAGTGAACGCGTGTGTGTCGAATCCTGCTTCGCAAAGCAATCGCGTCGTTGCTTGCGCGAGGTCCGTGTCGTCTTCCACGTACCAGATGCGAGCTTGTTGCTGTGTTCTCCCGCATGTCATGCGATGCATTCTATCCGAAATGCGCCGTGTAAAGAAATTGCGTAAGTGTGAGGTTGTCGTTGGCGAGATGCACGTTTTTTTCGATTATGTGAGGTCTACGGTGGCCTGCTGCACGGTTTTTGCGATTATGTGAGACACGAGGCTGCCTGCTGTACTTTTTTTGCGATTATGTGAGACCGATTCCTCGTCTAGTCTCACATTATCGAAAAAAATGCGCATGAAGTGCCCTTCCAGGTTCAGGAGGTCTCACATTTACGCAAAAAATTTGCATCGCGAGCCGTGCAGAGCGCCTCAGTTCCCAAGCCGTACTGTGTAGACCGGCTCGTAGATCGCGCCATCACCTGTCAGCGTGCTCTTGAAGAGCGAGAGCTCGCCGGTATGTGCCGGAGCGGGGAAGGGCAAGGCCGGCAGCATGCCATGGTCGAGCGCGGCACGTCGTGCGATGGTGAGATGGGGAAGGAAGGGCTTTGCGTCAAAGCTCACGCTGGCGTCATCGAGTTCTGCACGCACGAAGGCGGCAAGCTCCATGAGCTTCGGGTCCTGCGTGAAGCCGAGCCACAGGGTCGCATCGTTCGCGCGTCCGAACTTGCCCAGCCCATCGGGTGTCAGCTCGACGGGGTCGAAGTGGCTCGCCGCCTCGTCAAGCACGAGCATGGCGTCAGCAAGGTCACGCTCGCTCGCATCACCCAGAAAGGCGATTGTCAGGTGGTAGTTTTCGCGTGGCACAAAGCGCCCCTTAACGGCGGTCTTGAGCTGGCGCGCCAGGGCGACGACGTCCTCCCGCAGAGCCTGTGGAATGTCCAGGGCGATGAAGGCACGCATGGCTATTCTCTGCGGGTCTTGGCAAGGTCAAGTCCTTCCTTGCCGGTTAGTTGCTCGATACGCACGAGGATGATCGAGCAGTGCGGACCGCTTTTGGCGATGTCATCTTCGACGAGGTTCTCGAAGCCAGCGCAATACTTTTCTCCGAGTGCATGCAGGGCGTCGAGTCTGATCTGCGGGTCATCCTCTACCCATGCCCTGCCAAAGACGATGACGCTCTGGAAGTAGTCGGTTATCCTCTCGGGAACGATGCGACTTTGCCCCACGACGGTGAAGCTGACCTTCGAGTCACGCGCGATCGCATCGATCTTATGACCCTGCTGAGCGCTGTGCATGCAGATGAGCGGCAGTTCCTCGCCCGCATCGAGCAGCGCGTAGTTCATGGGCACCGCATACGGGTAGCCGTCGGCGCCGTGCACGGCGAGCGTGCCAAATTGGCCGTCGCGCAGCATCGCGAGGCACTCGTCGTGCGGAATGTGCTGCAGCTTGCGTCTCATCTCGGGCATGCTCATGGTGTTTTCTCCGTGTCGTTGACTGCCCAGCAGTATGGCGCATCTATCCGGTGCTGTCATGAGAAATGTACCGATCGTTTTCTCATTGGCATGGCGGGGAAGTATACTGGCAGCATCGTTTCATTTCGCACGAAAAAAAGGGGGAGGGCACATGGCCTCATCGCAGGAGTACCACGACTACGTGCTGGAGCTGCTCGCGGGCGTCGATGGCATCAGGACGCGCAAGATGATGGGCGAGTACATCGTCTACCTCGATGATGTGGTCGTCGGCGGAATCTACGATGACGAGCTGCTGCTCAAGCCCTTCGAGTGTTTGGATGCGTTCTTCCTGGACGCGCAGCGCAGACTGCCCTACGAAGGCTCGAAGACGATGATGGTTGTCGTGGATTCGGAAGATCCCAGCTTCCTCACGGACGTCTTCGAGACCCTGCGTGGGAAATAAGGCAAAGCTGCCCCGGCAACATTTGTCTGGATTGGAATGGGCCATCCATCGGCTTCTACCTGTTACTTGGTGCCAAGCCGATGGACGAGCGGACGGTCTACCGGGTCACCGGCGATGCGCTCGACGAGCTCGCGAGCAGCTGAGGTAGTAAACTGACAGGAGCAAGCGAGTGAAGGGAGCAAGCCATGGAAGATGCGATTTTCACGCGTGTGAGCATCAGGGAGTTCACCGACGAGCCGGTGAGTGACGAGCAGGTCGAGCGGCTGATGGAGGCCGCGATGGCGGCTCCGTCGGCGGGCAACCAGCAGCCATGGGAGTTCGTTCTCACGCGTGATCCGCAGGTAAAGGAAGAGCTTGCCGCATGCAGCCCGTATGCGCACCCCGCAGGCAAGTGCGATCTCGTTATCGTGCCGTGCGTATCGGGTGGCGAGAAGCGCTTCGAGGGCTGCGTTCCCCTGGACATGTCGGCTTGCGCGGAGAACATCCTGCTCGAGGCGCAGACACTGGGGTTGGGTGCCGTATGGCTGGGCATCTATCCCGAGCAAGACCGCATCGAGGCCGTCGCTAAGGTCATCGGGGCAGAAGACGGCTGCATCCCCTTTGCGCTCATCGCCGTCGGACATCCCAAGGAGATGCTCGAACCGCGCAGCCCCAAGCGTTTCGACATGTCACGCGTTCGCTGGATATAGCGAAGCTTGCGGGATGACAACGTGACACAGCGGACGAATGATGCGCGCATGCGGCTTCACGTGCTCGCGAGCGGGTCGAAGGGCAACGCTGCCATCGTCGAGAACGTCGCGACGGGCGAGGGCCTGCTCATCGACTGCGGCATCTGCAAGCGCGACTTCTTCACCCGCTGCGACGAGGCGGGCTTCGATTTGCGGCGGCTGAGGGGCGTCCTTATCACGCACGAGCATACCGACCACACCAAGGGGCTCGGGGTGGTCTACCGGGGGCTTGCCAAGCTCGGTGTGCACCCGACAATCCACGTGAGCGATGCCGTGCGCGATGCTAGCCGCGATATCGGCGAACTGCTCGAGCAGGGTCTCTGCGATATTGCCTCCTTTGCCGCCGGTGACGGGCTTGACCTTGCCGGATTCGCGGTTTACGCGTTTGCCACCTCGCATGATGCGGCGCAGTCCTTCGGCTTTCGCGTCGAATGCGGTGACGACGCGATCGGCTACGTGACTGACACGGGCGTCGTGACGCCGCAGGCGCATGAGGCGCTGGGCGGGTGTCGTCTTCTCGCGATCGAGGCAAACCATGATCCGAAGATGCTCGCCGAGGGGCCGTATCCGTATCCACTCAAGCGTCGCATCGCCTCGGAGCGCGGGCATCTCTCCAACGAGCAGGCAGCCGCCGAGCTCGCAAGCCTGCTGCATGACGGGTTCGAAGCGGTCATCGCCATGCACGTGTCCGAGAACAACAACGACTACGAGCTTCCCGCCGCAACGCTGCAAGACACGATTGCCCGCGAAGGTCATGTCGCCGTCGTGCATGTCGCGCGCCAACGCCGTCTTGTCTCGATTTAACCCCGTGTTGCAGATGAATCTTTTCAAGTAAATTCGTATATACAATGTAAAGCGATTGTCTTTACATTCTTTCATCTGCTCATTATACTTTCTCTTAGGGAGAAAGGGCATGCAGTGGCGAGCACGATGGTAAACGTCCGCATGGACGAGGACGTCAAACGCGACATGGAAATCGCATGCAAGGAGCTTGGCATGAGCATGAGCACGGCATTCAACATCTTCGCCAAGAAGATGGGCCGCGAGCATCGCATCCCCTTCGAGGTCTCGTACGATCCCTTCTACAGCAGAGAGAATCTGGATCACATCAGACGTGGCGTAGCGTCGCTCGACGAGGGGCACGGTATCGTTCACGAGCTGGTGGACGATGAATAAGGTCTGGGCACCCGAAGCTTGGGAAGACTACGTCTGGTGGCAAACGCAGGATCGCAAGACCCTCAAGAGAATCAACCTGCTCATAAAGGATATCGAGCGAAATGGCCTGTCTGCTGGGATTGGCAGGCCCGAACCACTCCGTGGTGACCTGTCTGGTCTCTGGTCACGTCGCATCGACGAATGTAACAGGCTCGTCTATCGAGTTGTGGGGACAAACATCGAAATCGCCTCATGTCGGTATCACTACGGGGAGAGGTGACCCCTTACTCCGCCTTGCGGTTTGCCTGTTCCTGCTCGACGGCATCCAGGAGCTCCTCGCGTGAGTTGATTCCCATCTTGCGGTAGATGTTGTAGACGTGCGTTCTTACGGTGTGTCCCGAGATGCACAGCTTGTTCTGGATGTGCTCGACGCCACGACCCTTTGCCAGCAACATGAACACCTCCGTTTCGCGAGCGGAAAGCCCTGCATCTTTGGCGACGCGTTCGCAATGCGCCTGCCAGGTGTCATTGGTGTCGCTCTCTTCGTCTGCATCTGCCGATTCGCTCCGCTTGATAACTGGTTCTGCAAGCGGGGAGAGAGGGGCGAAGGTGATGATGACGGCAAGCAGCACGACAAGAGCGAGCGCTGCCATCGAGAGCATCGCGTAATCCATGACGCCCGACGAGGTCACAGCAAGTCCAATGGCGTGTCCAATCAGCAGGCCGATGTAGAGGCATGCCTGGGTCAATCCCACGAGGTACAGACGTGGGGCTTTGCGTGTGCGCGCGATGTCGAGCGCGAGCTCGATATCAAGCGCCTCGAAAAAGACATAGCAACCGAGTAAGAGCATGTTGCAGGATGCAGCGGCGGGACCTTGCAAAAACGACATTGGTATGAGCGCGACGATCAAGACGGGAAAGAGAAGTCTGAAGCTGCTCATGCGGCGTGCAAGGTCGGGCATTGTGCGTAGGACGAGCCAGGCAGCCCCCGCACCTGTGATAAGGACGAGCGTGATGCCACCCAGCAGCAGATTGCTTTCGCCAAACTGCGTGGTTGCACCGATGCCGACGCCAAAAACGATGCCATAGGCTACGCAAACAATCTTAAAAAGCAGGGTAAGGCGTGTCTTCTTTCGCGATTCTTCCAGTGGAACAAACGCTGGCATGACGATGTTTGTATCATGCTCGAGCATCTCCAAAATGCCAAGGCTCGCAAGTGGACACAAGCAGAGCATGCCGATATTGAACGGGAACGGAAGCAGATTCATGATCAGGTACGTGGGTGCGCCGAGTGCCATCGAAGCTACGAGCACCGTTGCGCAGGCCTTGCGGTCGAGCGCGGCGATGAGCTCAATCCAGATCATGAGCAGGCAGGCTAGCCCCATGCCCGCCAGGGACCAGGCAAAGAAATCGAAAGCGAGGGGGAGGGGAGCTTCGAGCGTGTAGGCCGTAAACGACGATATGGCTGCAACAGCGGAGAATAGCAGTATGCCGGCCTTTTGCAGGCGTCGTCCACGCTCGGAAGAGAACCAGTCGGCCTTGTTCGCAATCACGATGCACATGATCGCCGAACCCACCAAGAAGACGATTCTCAGGTACAAGTGGTACCAGAGCTCTTCGATTGCGGCGTCCATGAAGGAGTTGCGCATCAGCATCGTGAAGAAGCATGCCCAGTAGAGTGCGAACCCACACGCTGCCATGAAGAGACTCGAGAAGTTGATGCCTTGAGCGGGCTCAACGGCGTCATTCATACTTTCTTTCATAGGTCCTCCAGGTGGCGCATATGCTTAAAGTCGCGATAGCCGGAACAAAGTTTCAGCGTTTTTACTGATGGCGTAAAACGTCCGCGCTCCATAGCCTTCCTCTCAAGCGTAGCGGATGGGGTCGCCTGTTTGCAACAGCATGCCAAGGCATGCGGTTGCCGTCACGTGAAGTCCCATTCGCACATCACGAGACGGGAGGAAGGTATGAGCGAGAAGTACAAGACCGTGGAGCACGAGCGGCCGTTCAAGTACGAGGAAGGGGACTTGAACGTCACGCGCGGCTGCGCCTGGACCGGCCCTGGCTGCCACATGGGCTGCGGCGTCATCATGTACACGGACCAGGAGGGCAAGTTCGTCAAGTGCGAGGGCGACCCGGAGGACCCGTGGACCGAGGGTCGTCTGTGCATGCGCTGCTTGGACGCACCCGAGGTGACGAACCACGAGAAGCGCCTGCTGTATCCGATGAAGCGCGACCCGAAGGACCGCGGCAAGGACAAGTGGGAGCGCATCAGCTGGGATGAGGCGTATGACCTCATCACCGAGAAGTTCATGGATATGAAGGAGAAGTACGGCGCCGAGTCGGTCGTCTTCGCGCAGGGCACCGGCCGTGACATCGCCGCCTACATCACGCGCCTGGCGTGGTCGTTCGGCTCTCCCAACTACACGGGCTTCCTCTCCGGCCAAGCCTGCTACCTGCCACGCATCGCCGGTATGGCCGCCACCACCGGCGCGCCGTGGATTCCCGACTGCGCGCAGCAGTTCCCCGAGCGCTACGACCATCCCGACTACGAGGTTCCCGAGGTTATGTTCATCTGGGGCAACTATCCGCTCAAGTCGAATCTCGAGGGCTTCTACGGTCACTGGGTCATCGACCTCATGAAGCGTGGCATGAAGATCGTAACGGTCGACCCCAAGGTCACGTGGCTTGCCACCAAGTCCGATCTGCATTTGCGCGTGCGTCCCGGCACCGATGCCGCGCTCGCGCTGTCGATGATGGATGTCATCATCAAGGAGGACCTGTACGACCACGAGTTCGTCGACAAGTGGTGCTACGGCTTCGACGAGCTCAAGGCTCGCGCCGCCGAGTTCCCGCCGGAGAAGGTCGCCGAGATCACCTGGGTGCCCGCCGACAAAATCGTCGCGGCCGCCCGTATGCTCGGCAAGGCCAAGAACTCCACGCTGCAGTGGGGCGTCGCCGTCGACATGACACGCGAGGCCATGCCCGCCGGCCAGGCCATCCTGGCGCTGTGGGAGATCACGGGCAACATGGAGCGTCCGGGCGGCATGATCGTCGCCCCCGAAATCCTCTCCGTTGCCGGCGGCTGGGGTCGCGAGCTGCTGGGGCCGGAGCAGGAGAAGAAGCGCATCGGCATCCAGGACTACCCGCTCTACAACTTCGGCTTCGCCGTGTCCCAGCCCGACGAGACGGTCAAGACCATCGAGACCGGAGACCCCTATGAGATCCATGGTGCCTGGCTGCAGACCACCAATCCGCTGGCCTGCATGGGTGCCGACCCGCAGAGGCTCTACAAGGCCCTCAGCAAGCTCGACTTCATCGTCGTGGTCGACCTGTTCAGGACGCCGACCATCGAGGCCCTGGCCGACGTGGTGCTGCCCGCGCAGACCTTCGCCGAGCGCAACGGTCTGGCCTTCATCTCGGGTGCCCAGCGCGGATCGACCATCAACAAGATCGTCGACATCGGCGAGACGAAGTCCGACATGCAGATCAACCTCGAGCTCGGCAAGCGCTGGAACCCGGATGGCTGGCCCTGGGATAACGTTGACGAGATGTTCACCGACATGCTCGAGCCCACCGGCATGACCTTCGAGGAGCTACAAGAGGTCGCTCCGGCCTATCAGCCCATCGAGTACTACCGCTACGAGAAGGGCATGCTGCGCTCTGACGGCCAGCCCGGCTTCAACACCCCGACGGGTCGCATCGAGCTGTGGAGTAACTTCTACAGTCGCGCCGGTCTCGACCCGCTGCCCTACTTCGAGGAGCCCGAGCCCGGTCCCGGCTCCACGCCGGAGCTCATGGACGAGTATCCGCTCGTCATGACCTCGGGTGCGCGCTTCTGGGGCATGTTCCACTCCGAGCATCGCCAGATCGAGCGCATGCGCCACTATCGCCCCTGGCCGCTCATGGAGATTCACCCGGATACGGCCGCCAAGTACGGCATCAAGGACGGCGACTGGGTCTGGATGGAAGGGCCGCTCGGCCGCGCCAAGCGCAAGGCCAAGCTCACGCCCATCATGGATCGTCGTCTCGTCTCCTGCGATCACGGCTGGTGGTTCCCCGAGGGTGATCCCGAGAAGTTCTACGACGTGTTCGACCTGAACATCAACAACACGCTTCCGTGGATTCCGGGCAAGAGCGGTTTCGGCTCGAACTACAAGAGCTCCATCTGCAAGATCTACAAGGTTGAGGAAGGAAACTAGCCATGACTAAATACGGACTTTTGGTTGACGCCCAGTGGTGCTCGGGCTGCCATAGCTGCGAGATCGCGTGTCAGATGGAGCATGGGCTGCCCGTGGGCGAGACCGGCATCAAGGTCGTCAAGATCGGCCCCTGGGTCATCGGCGACGAGGCCGAGGAGAACTGGCAGTTCTCGTACCTGCCCATTCCGACGAAGCAGTGCGACACCTGCGCGGATCGCCGCGGGAAGGGCAAGATTCCGACCTGCGTGCAGCATTGCCAGTCCAAATGCCTCGAGTTCGGCCCGGTATCCGAGCTGGCCGAGCATATGGACGAGAAGCAGAAGACCATGTTCGTGCTGAACTAGCCTTTAGCGACCAGCCGAGTGGGTGCGCCCTCATCCCCCCAGGGCGCGCCCATCCTCTAAGGAGCGTGCATCATGCATAGCAAGAAGTACTACATAATCTACGGGCTGTTCTTCTCCCTGTTTGTCGCGGCGGTACTGTGCCTGTGCCTCACCATCGTGCAGGGCATGCCGCACATCGACCCGGTGTTCTTCCTGATGAGCTTCCTCGTGGCCTTCATCACGTCGTTCGTCGTGACGGCCGTGATCCCGCTCGCGCGCATCGCTGCGGCATGCGCCCAGTACTATGACGCGAAGCCGGGCAGTGTCGCGTTTCGCCTGATCCAGAACGTGTTCTTCAGCACGCTGATCATGTTCTTCCTGGGCATCGTCATGACGGCGTTCATGACGGGTGTCGGGGACGTCGAGGCGGTCTCGACTCTTACGGGCGAGATGATGGCGACTAATCTCTTCGACCGTTTCGTGTCGCTGTGCCTGCAGTTCTGGCCCGTGATCGTCATCGTGGCCTTCCTGTGCGATCCGGCGGCGGGTGGTCTGGCGGCGGTCATCACCGGCGAGCGTGCCAAGAAGGCCAAGGACGCCGCACCTGCGGCTGGCGCCAAGGTCCCTTCGGCAAATGCCTAGGGGCTGATCGTGCCCGAGGGACATGACATGACCGGTTTCGATGCCGAACGCGTTCGGGCGCAGAAGATCGTAATCGCCACCGACGAGGAGATCGCCGATGTGGTCGACGCGATCACTGGCGCGACGTGGAACACGCGCAACACCATCATGGAGGATCTTTTCATGTCCGACCTCTCCGAGCATGGTGACGACATGCCCGCCTACAAGCCGCCGGGACAGTAGGTGGCACATGGCGCGAAACGAAGACGGCACCCTGCCTAGAGGGTGCCGTCTTTTTTTTGAGATGACGTCTCAGGCACCCTGTCTCAAAAGATGCCCAAAGCCAGAGAAATGTCGATGTTTTGAGACAGCGTCCCTGAGACATGCTCTACCGGTGTAGATGCGCAAGGTTGACGGGGCGCGTCGTCGCGACCTCGCCGCCGTCGAGCATGAATTGCACGCGCTCGCGCAACCTGTCCGCCGAGACGAGCTCGTCGAAGAGCGGAGTCATCTCGCCGTTTGCCACGTAGACGACGTAGGGGAGCGAGCCGACGGCAAACGTGATGCCCAGCTTGCGCTGCTTGCCGGTGTCCACGCTGCAGAACTTCACCTTGTCACCGAGCTCTTCGGCGACCTTCTCGAACGAGGGGACCATGTCCTTGCACAGCACGCACCAGTCGGAGGTGAATTCGATGACGCAAGGCGTATCCGCGTCCATGACCTCGGTCTCGAAGTTCTCGTCGGTGATTTCGTGAATCATGGCCTCTCCCATCGTCGCCAATCTTTCCACGTCCCAGCATACACCGTAACGGGGCTCGTCCGCTCGCGCATGCGGGAAATCCAGACTCTGGGGGAGGGTCGGAATCCCACCTACACGAAATAGGAGCCGAAAACCGGGATCTTCTTGAGCACGCAGGCGATGCCAAAGGAGAGGACGCAGGCCAGCAGCGCCATGCCGGGAATCGAGACGAGGACAGGTGGGACGATTCCGCTCATGCCGAGTTGCATCAGCAATCGCAGCACGAAGATGTGGATGACATAGACCCCCAAGGTGCACGACGAAAGTGCCGTCACGAGGCGCTTGCCGCGCGCGCTTGGCTCATGCTTGTGAAACAGCTGCCTGACGAAGACGAAGATGCCCGCTGCAGCGAACATGAAGAAACACGAGCCCGCGATTATCGCGTTGTCCGCCGCGTGGGCAATGTTGGAAAACCAGGCGGATGCCGCCGTCGCCGCAACGAGACAAAGGAGTCCCAGGAAGTAGATGCCGATGCGGACGCGCCGCGTGAAAACATGCGAGGCGAGGTAATGGCCAAGGACGAAGTAGAACGAGTAGCCCAGGGGCAGCTGAATCATGAAGGCGCCCATGAGCCTGTCCAGCAACGGGAACATGCCATCGATAGTTACAAGGGGAAGCGCCACGTTCAAGACGAATCCGATGGCGAGAAAGTACTTCGTGGCACTTTCGATTGCCGTGATGCACCTGAGCAACGGCACGATGGCGTAAAGCCCGATGAGCATGAAGAGGAACCAGAGATGCTGGGGACCGAACATGGCCGCTTCGAGGAAGCCCACGAGCGATTCGGGCGAGAGCTGCCCGGGCCGGTCGTAGATCAACGCGTAGAAAAGGCCCCAGAAGAGAATGAGCACCACGATGTGGAGGATGTTCTTACCCCACAGCTTCTTGAGGGGTTGCGGACGGCTGGGGTCGAGAAAGAGCGCGCCGCTGATCATCACGAACACGGGGACGCCCCATCTCGTCATGCAGTCGTATGCGTTTACGACGTGCCAGTCGAAGCTGGAAACGTCAAGCTCGTACCAATACGAACCGGCGACGTGGAGCAGGACAATCGCGCATATCGCGATGATGCGCAAAGCGTCCAGGTAGTAATACCGCTCGGTCAAGGTTGGGTTCTGCAATCATCTCTCCCATACGCTTGCGAAGTGCTCGACGAGGTGTTCGAAGAACGTACGCGCCGCTTCCTTCTCGATGCCGCGTGGCGTGAGTTCGAGGTGAATCGTCCTCGAGAAGGTGTCATCTGCCAACGGCAAGACGATGACGTCGTCGCCGTTGACGGGACCCCAGCTGCGCTCGGGCCAGAATCCGACGCCCAAGCCCAAGCTTATCATCTTTCGGACCACGGCCGGATTGTCGCTCTCGAACATGACGTCGGGCTCGAAGCCCCTGCTCGCGCACAGCTCGTCGCAGATGGAGCGAAAGCGCCTCGATCCCGCGAGGCTGATGAAACGCGCATCCGCGAGCTCGTCGAGTGCGATAGCTTCTCCATGTGATCTCGATGCCGGGATGGCTATGCAGACGCGCTCCGCGAAGTCGGCGTGGGAGTTCGCGATGTCGGTCTTGCCGCTTTTGCCATCCGCGTTTTGGACCGTGTCGATGATGATGTCGTTGCGGGGTGATGCGTCATCCCTGTTGACGTCGAATCGCGTCTCTGCGTGCTGGGGCGCGAAGGTGCCGATTGCATCGACAGCGATGACCGAGGCGGTCGCGATGCAGAGGTTCACCGTGCTGGCCTCGGCTTTTGCGAACGCCTCGAGGCCTGCGCATGCGCTGTCGAGCTCCGCCACGATGGGGGAGAGCCTGTCTCTCAGGTAGGCGCCTTCCTCGGTCAGCCTCAGGTTTCTTCCCTCCCGGACAAAGAGCTTCACGCCCAACTCCGCCTCGAGCCTGTGGAGCGATTGCGAGAGGGCGGGCTGCGCTATTGAGAGCTTGCGTGCCGCATGGGTGACATGCTCCAGCTGCGCCGTCACGAGAAAGTACTTAAGCTGCCTTACGTCCATCGTGCCTTCCGGTTTCTCACGAGATTAGGTGCTTATTCATATCAAAGTGATATGAAAGTACAACGAATTATATATTAGACATATGTGACGTGCGAATAGGAGAATGAGCTTCGGCAAATGAGAAAAAGGAACCCTGTCCATTTGCCTCGTTTGCCTTTGGAAGGATGCGAGAGAAAGCGAGTCGCGATGTTGCTAGCGGAGCTTCTGGAAGCCACGATGCTCATATGCTTTGGGCTGTCTTGGCCCATGAACGCATGGAAGTCGTATAGGGCAAGGACGGCAAAGGGGACGAGCTGGCAGTTCCTCACGCTCATATGCCTCGGTTACCTGTGCGGTATCGCGGCCAAGATCGCTCTTGGGGCGATGAATTGGGTCTTCTGGATTTACGTCCTCAATCTCGCGTTTCTTGGCATCAACTGGGTCATCTACTTCAGAAACCGCCGCTTTGATGCGGAACGGGCGGGCCAGTGTGCTTGCGAGCGTGCCTCCGTCGTTACGCAGAACATTTGATGAGACAGTTACTCAGAGCAATTGTCTCATTTATGGTTTGCGCGGCTGTGACCTGGGATTGGCAACCAGCGGGTGCCTCGAAAACGCGGCAAAAAGCATCTCTTGGTTGGTAGAATGTCACCTTGCCACTCGGTAAATTTGGGGACGCAATCGCACCCAACGCAAAGGAATGACATGAGCTTTCGAGAAAACCTCCAGCATTTGCGCGCAACACACAACATGACCCAGGAGCAGCTGGCCATGATACTCGGCGTGAGCCGGCAGTCGGTGACCAAATGGGAATCCGAGAAGTCGTACCCGGAGATGGACAAGCTTCTGCGCATGTGCCAGATATTCGACTGCACGCTCGACGAGCTCGTGCAGGGAGACCTTACCGGCCGTCCGGTGGAGTCAGCAGCCTCGGTGGTGCCGGGAACTCCGCCGGTCGATGTCGTGGGCTATGACGAGCACATGCGGGGGTTTGCCCGCAAGGTCTCGATTGGCGTCTTCTCCATCGTCTTCGGTGTCGCGCTGTCGATCCTGTTCTTCTGCGCCGCCGACATCGACACGTATAGTCCGCTGGAGGGTCTGTTCTCCGAGAACGTTTACCTGGCGTTAGGGACGTTGCTCTTGTTTGCGGGCGTGGGGGTCGGGCTCGCCATGCTCATACCCGGTGGCATGGGTCACAGCGCGTTCGTACGTGAGCATCCCTACATCGAGGATTTCTACACGCCGGCCCAGAAGGAGGAAGCGCGCAAGCATTTCAGCTGGCGCCTTGTGGGTGGCATCATGTGCATACTCGTCGGCGTCTGCTTTGTCATCGCCACCGCCGACACGGCGCTGTCCGAATGCGTCGCCCCATCCGTCATGCTCATGCTCATAGCATGTGGCGCGGGACTTATCGTGTACGGTGGCATGATGTACGGCCGCATGAACATCGCCAACTACAATCGCAGCGCCGGCGAGGTGCTGGAGGCGCACGAGATCGAGTCGGCACCCCTGACCGATGAGCAGAAGCGCGAGCTTCTCCAAACGCACGCGACCGACAAACGTATCGGCGCGATTTGCGGCTGCATCATGATCATCGCCACCATCGCCGGCCTCGTCATGCTCTTCGTACCGACGCACTCGTACGCGCAGTCGCTTTTCTGGCTTGCATGGCCCATAGGCGGTCTGTTGTGCGGCATCGTCTCGCTGCTCATGAAGGCCTTCGGGTCCGACGAGCGTTCGTGATCTGACGCCCTCCCATTGTCATTTCGAGCGAAGGGACCGTAGTCGTGCCTCCCCTTGTCATTTCGAGCGAAGGCGCGTAGCGCCGAAGTCGAGAAATCCCCGCCTCAGAGATCTCTCCATTCCGCGGTCTAACGACCGCTCCAGTCGAGATGACAGCGCTTCCCCCCTTGTCATTTCGAGCGAAGGCGCGTAGCGCCGAAGTCGAGAAATCTCGACCATCGCTTTCTCAGTGACGGAGAAGATTCCTCGACTCGCTGCGCTCGCTCGGAATGACAGGGGGGGTGCTCGCTCGGAATGACAGGGGGCGCACCCTGCTCGAGACGACGCTACGCTGCCGGCCCTATTCCATCCTCAGGGCTTCGACGATGTCACCCTTGCGGCAACGGTGCAGGCCGTAGAGCACGCTCGCGGCCATGACCACGATCACGAGCCCGCAACCCAGGACGAGGTACATCCACGGCGGTGTGTAGGGCAGCCCGCGCATGGATATGCCAAGCGCCAGGTAGAGCAGGTAACTCACGCCAAACGACACGATGATGCCGGGTATGAGGCCGCGCAGGCCGTACCCGACGCATTCGCAGCCTATCATCGAGCGGAACTGGTGCGCGCCCATGCCGATGGACTCCATGACCGCGAACTCGCGCTTGCGCAGGATGAGGCCGTTGGTCACGGTGTTGAACACGTTGGCCAGGGCGATGAGCGTGAGGATGAACGAGAACAGGAAGCAGAACACGTTCACCACGGTCACCATCATGGCCATGGACTGCTCCTGGGCCGCGTTGTCCATCACGTGGTTGAAGGAGATCTTGTAGCCGGCGTCCTCGAAAACGGTGGAGAGTGGCGTGAGGGCCTTAACCGCAGCTTCACTGTCGGCGGTGTCGAAGCCAGCCGAGAAGTTCAGGTTGTTCGTTGCACCGACGAGGGGCAAAGTGCCGGTGTCTTCCATGGAAACGACGATCATCACACCACCGCTTGAGGTGACGCATGCGGGTCGCCTCTCCGCCAACCCCACGACCTCGATTGGCGTGCGCTCGAGTTCGTCGGAAGCGAGCTTCTGGTCGGTGTAGCCTTCGCCTTTGACCCAGCGCATGAATTCGAGCGTCTCCGCTCCGTCGTCAGCCGTGTCGGTCACCATGATGCCCGCCGTGGCCGCGTCGTCTCCTCTGATGCCGGTCACGATGTCGATGGTTCCCGTCTGGGCAAAGAGCTCATCGTAGCTGTACATGCTTCCCGTGTTGCTGTAGCCCTCGCGCACGGCTATGGCGGCAGGTGCGCCGGACTGCCCGGGAAGGTCGATGCCGTTGTCCTTGGCATAGGCGGCGAACTCGTCGGCCGGCAGGAAGGCGACGAAGAGCGGTGCCGGCACGTCACCGTCGACGAGCGAATCCGCGGTGACCGAGGCGTTCAGGGCGCCTCCCGCCATGGACGCGGGAATGAGCCCGCCATGTGTCGATACGATGGCCCAACCCAGAGGCGTCACGCCTTGCACGGCGCTCGCCTGGGAGTAGACGTCGGCACCGGTCGCCTCGATGTTCGAGGCCGTAGCCGCGTGCTCGTCGGTGGGCTCCAGGGAAACCGTCATCGTGACATCGGCTTCCGAGAGGTTGCCGGCGACCTTCGTGAACATGCCGAGCTGCGACGAGAATGACCCGGCAGTCATGAGCAGGATGATGGCGAGGGCCAGCGAAACGGACGCGGCGCGCCCCTTGGAAGCGTTGCGCTTGTGGTTGATCGAGGCGAGCTGTCCGCCGATGCCGAAGACCGTGCCCGACACGCCCCGACGCTTCCAGAGCGCGAGCTTGCCGTGTCCGCCGGACGCGCGCACGGCACGGGCCGATAGCTTGATTGTCGAGCTCTGGCGCAGCGCGTCGATGGGGGAGACGTGGGCGGCGCGCAAGGCGGGAATCCAGACGCTCGCGAGTACCGTCAGCGCCGTGAGGACCACGGCGAAGAGCACCACGCGCCAATCGACGACGAGGTAGAACGAACTCCACTGCCCGCCCAGTATGTCGGCGATGGCGTTGCCGAGCCAGGCGAAGATACCCGCGCACGCGCCGAGCCCCACCGCGATGCCGACGGGGACGCCGATGACGGCGATGATGACGCCTTCGAGCAGGACCGCGCGGCGCAGTTGGCGCTTGGACGCGCCAATCGAGGCAAGCAGACCGAACTGCCGCATGCGTTCGTTGACCGAGATGGCAAATGCGTTGTAGATGAGCGAGATGCAAGCGACCATGATGATGACAGCGAGGATGACCACGAGATAGAAGAAGGTCTCCCATATCGAGCCGTGGTCGCTGATGCCCATGTAGCGCAGGAGATTCACATGGGTTTCGATGTCAGCGTCGCCGAAGAGCTCGGCGGTACGCTCGCGGACCTGCTTGACGGTGGAGACGCCGGTGATGTCGAGGAAGACCTCGATGTCGCCGGTAGCGGTGTCATCGAAGGTGAGGGCGGCCGGTCCCACGCCGGTCATGGTACCCCAGGAGGCGGTCTCTATGAAGCCGACCACGGTGAAGGTGCGCGATTGCACGCCGACGAGCTCCTCGTCGAACTTGCCGTTGTCATCGGCGGAATCGAGATATCCCATCGACGAGTTGAGGGACGAGCCATCCTCGACGGTGTAGCCCTTGGGCTCGAACTCGGGATCATAGTCATCGACGGCGAAGGAGGCGCCGCTCATGCTGCCTTGTTCGCCGGGAGCGAGTACGGCGCGACGGCTTCCGACGTCGAGCGTGACGCTATCGCCCAGTGCTAGGGCGCTGTTGCGCTGCCAGATACCGGGCAGGGCGATCTCGCCGGGATTTTGCGGCATGCGGCCCTCGGCCAGGTGGACACCGCAGACTTCGTCGAGCGAGCCCGTGCTGGTGAGTATGGGCAGGTAGGTGCCGAGCGTGAGCCGCTGATTGTCCGATAACCCGGCAAAGCCCACGTCCTGCAGCGTTGCGAGCGCCTCGACGTCAGATGCGCTCCGCGCCGCCGCGATTTCGTCGCGGCTCGTTGCGTCATCGGGCACGATGACCGATGACATCCAGGTACCGTTGGCTGTCGTCTCGTTGCGCAGGAGGTAATCGGTGGCCGAAACGTAGGAGGAGAGCACGGCCACGAGCAGGGCCGCGGCAAGCGCCACGCCGGCAATGGTGACGACGGTGCGGGCCGTCGAGGTGCGTAACGACTTGATGGTGAACGATGTCATGACCTTCATCATCGGATCCTCTCGTCGGATACGATGCGGCCATCCTCGATCGCGATGATGCGGTCGGCGGACAGCGCGATGTCATCGTCATGCGTGATGACGATGAGCGTCTGTCCCGCCTCGCGGTTTGCCGCTTCCAGAAGTGCCATGATCTCGCGGGAGTTCTGCGAGTCGAGATTGCCCGTGGGCTCGTCGGCCAATACGATGGCCGGGTTGTTCATGAGTGCACGTCCGATGGCCACGCGCTGCTGCTGACCGCCGGAAAGCTGATTGGGTAGGCGGTTGCCATAACCTTGAAGCCCGAGCGTGCGCATGAGCGCGGAGAGGCGCTCCTCGTTCACGGCGCGCCCATCCAGGGCAACCGGCAGCGTGATGTTCTCGGCGACGTTGAGTATGGGCACGAGGTTGTAGAACTGGTAGACGAGGCCCACCTCGCGGCGTCGGAACACGGCGAGTTGCTCGTCGGTGCGTGCGTAGATGTTCGCGCCGTTGAGCTCGACGGTACCCGACGTGGGGCGATCCACTCCGCCGATGAGATGCAAGAGCGTCGACTTGCCCGAGCCCGATGCGCCAACGATGGCGACGAACTGGCCCTCCGGAATCGAAAACGAGACGTCGTCCAGCGCACATGTCGCCTGCGCTCCCTTACCGTAGACCTTCGTCAGGTTGGTAACCTTGAGGATGTCCATGGTTGCTCCTTTCTTACACGTGTCCGGGATACGCAGACGAGTATGGTGCGACAAGCTAGCGTGGTCGTGACGCGCACATTACGGCTTTGTAAGCTGGATACGCGGCGCACGTCAGACGCAGAGCTTGGGAAAGGCGATTTCGAAGACGGCGCCGGCGGAGCTGCCATCCTCGCCCGGGACGTTTCCGGCGCGCAGCGTGCCGCCTTGCCCCGAGACGAGTGAACGGGCGAGCGCAAGCCCAACGCCAAAGCCCTCGCCCTCCTTCGACCCGGTGCCCCGGTAGAAGCGCTCGAAGAGGTGGGGAAGGTCCTCCTCGGATATGCCGGGTCCGTCATCGCTGATGGAGATGTGGCAGGCCAGCGCATCTTCCTCGGCACGTATGGTGATCGTCCCTCCGGCTTGGCAGTGCTCCATCGAGTTCTTCACGATGTTCTCGATTGCCTCGGCGCACCAGGTCTCGTCGCCCGTGAAGCGTGCGTCGTCGGGGATATCGATGACAAGCGCGATGCCGCGCAGGTCGAGGGGCAGCTCGAGTGGGGCGCAGGCGCGGGCGACCATGGACGCGACGGATACGGGTCGCGACTCCATGTGCAGTGCCCCGGCATCGACCTTGGCCATCTTGAGCAGCGTGGCGACGAGCCAGGATACCCGGTCGAGCAGGTGTTCGAGGTCGCGCGCGAGCCTCTTGCGCTGCTCCTCGTCCGTGGCACGCTCGATAGCCGGGAGCATGAGTTCGGCGGCCGTCAGTGGTGTGCGGATCTGATGCGATATGTCGGCGAAAGAGTCCGCCAGCGCGGTCTTCTCGCTCTCGATCTGGCTGGTAAGCCGGGAAAGGCGCGCCACCATCTTCTCGAGCTCGTTGGCGAGGACGGCGATGTCGCCCTCGCGGCAATTCGAGAAGGTCAGGCGTCTACCAAGGTTGAGGACCTCGTCGATCTCATCCGTGAGGCGTCGTATCTCGGCTCGGCGGCGCAGCGAGACGACGAGGAAGAAGACGAAGACGACAAGGGAGAGGATGGCGCAACAGAGTGCGGCCTCCACGCCGACGGCAAGGAACGTCGCGCCGGTGACGGCGATGCACAGTGCGGCGAGGACTACAACGTGTCTGGCAAGCGAGTCGTTCACAGCGCTCCCTTCAGAATGCGCCCGCCGATTGTATGGAGCAAATGTGCGCAGGCGAGCTGCGAAGCGGAGGTACAAGGGAGCGCGCCGTAAAGACCGCGAAGCGGGCTGTCGGGAAGCGACCGTCGGAGCGAAGCAGCTCCCCTGCGCGCAACAGTGAGCGAACCTCTCATTGCCCCGCTCCGATGCGGTAGCCGAGTCCGCGGACCGTGACGATGACCTCCGGATGCGCGGGGTCGTCCTCGATGCGTTCGCGCAGGCGGCGGATGTAGACGTTGATGGAGTTGTCGGAGACGTATTCGCCTGCCGTGTCCCAGATGGCATCGCGAAGCATCTCGCGCGTGATGAGCCGTCCCTGGTTCTGGAGAAAGTAGAGGAGCAGGCGGTATTCGAGGGCCGAGAGCACGATCTCCTCGCCGTCTTTGCTCACCACGGCCGTCGTCGGGTCAAGACACAGGTTTCCGATGCGCAACATGCCAGCGCCACTGGAGTTCTGACGCAACGCGACCCTCATGCGCGAGAGCAGCTCGCGTGCGCGAAAGGGCTTCGCAATGTAATCCACCGCCCCCATGTCGAGTCCGGCAACGGTCGAGTACTCGTCGTCGGATGCCGTGAGGAAGATGACCGGCATGTCCGGGTGTGCCTGGCGCGCTGCCGCGCAGACTGCAAAGCCATTTCCCTGTGCAAGGGTGATGTCGAGTAGGAGAAGGTCGAAGGAGGATCGTGCCAGAAGCGTGGTCGCCTCGTCCTGGCGGGCGGTCGTGGCGACTTCGTAGCCTTCCGCTTCGAGAAGCTCGCCCAGGGTTCGCACGATGAGCGGGTCGTCTTCCACGACGAGAATCTTCACGGTGCCTCCTTTTTTGCGTGGTCACGTCGTCATTGTAGAAGATGGAGTGAGAAGGCTCGGCCCAGATGCCCCTACATTTCAATTCTGTCACGTGAAATCGATGGGAGGGGGTCTACAGGTTCAAGGAGAGCACCGCGCTCTAGACGCGCAAACCTTGACCTTCCAGGGGAATTCCGCGTGGATTCCTTGACTTAAAGCTCGCTTTAATGCCTATGATGCGCAACGGATTTTGATGTCATGCCAACAAGGCGTTTGCCGCTGACGAAAGGACCATACCGTGAATGACGCTATTTTTCCCGCTTCCAAGATGGGCTTTGGCTGCATGAGGCTCCCTCTTCTCGACGAAAACGACGTCAAGAGCATCGACATCCCCCAGTTCGAGCAGATGGTCGATACCTTCATGGAGGCCGGCAACACCTATTTCGATACCGCGTTCGTCTATCACGAGGGCGAGTCCGAGGTGGCGCTCGGCAAGGCGCTCGTCGCGCGCTATCCGCGTGAGTCGTTCACCATTGCAACCAAATGCCTGGCATGGGCAATGCCCAATGAGCAGGCTGCCAAGGAGTGCCTCGATATCTCGCTCAAGCGTCTTGGCACCGATTACGTGGACTACTTCCTGCATCACAACGTGGGCGGCAAGCGCACGGCAAAGTTCGATGAGTATGGCATGTGGGATTGGGCGCAAGAGCAGAAGGCCGCCGGAAAGATCCGCTACGTGGGCTTCTCCATGCACGATGATGCCGATTGTCTGGACAAGCTCCTCACGGAGCACCCCGAGATGGACTTCGTGCAACTCCAGGTGAACTACCTCGACTGGAACGATCCTCACAATGACGCGCAGCGTCTCATGGAGGTGGCAGAGAAACATGGCAAGCCGGTCATCATCATGGAGCCGGCTCGCGGTGGACGCCTCTGCAACTTGCCGGATGATGTGGCGGCCATTCTCGAGGAGGCAAAGCCCGGCTCGACGCAGGCCGAATGGGCCTATCGCTTCTGCTGGAACCTCCCCAATGTCATCTCCGTGCTCTCGGGCATGTCGAACATGGATCAGGCGCACGAGAACGTCGCGTCCTACGCGAATAACCAGCCCTTCACGGCTGCCGAGCACGAGGCACTCGAGCGCGCAATCACGAAGCTGCGCTCGCTGGCGGAGATTCCCTGCACGGCCTGCAACTACTGCGTCAAGGGTTGTCCTTCGGGCGTGAAGATTCCCACGGTCATGGAACTTCTGAACCTCGAATCCATGACGCATGACCACGAGTTCGTGAAGGAACTCTACAGCTGGCAGACAGCCGAAGGCAGGGCAAGCGAGTGCATCAAGTGCGGCCTCTGTGAGAGCATGTGCCCCCAGCAAATCGACATCATCAACCAGCTTGAACTTGCCGTCGAGAAATACGAATAAGTTTTTTGAAATTTCCTGCAAGGAATCAGCTCGCTCGTTCGTGTTATAAGTGAAGTCAAAGCACGGACGAGTGAGGTGTGCATCATGAAGAAAACCACGATCGCTATTCTCGGCATCGCCTTTGCCGCGGCCATTGCCATTCCCGCGTTTGCGCTCTGTCTCGGAAATGCACCGGTGCAGGCGCAGGCAAATCCGCTTTCGCAACGGGTCTGCGCAACGCTTAGCTGCGTGAACGCGGCGGGTGATTGTCCTGGCAGCGCCGGTTGCTATGTTGATGACAACGGTGATGGCATCTGTGACAACTACACAGATGGCTACGGCGCCGGCAACGGTTACGGTCTTGGTGCTGGTAGCGGTAATGCCTACACCGATGATGACGGCGATGGCGTCTGTGACAACTATGCCAACCGCGGCGATGGTTCCAATGTCGGCAATGGCAATGGTTACGGCGCCGGCGCCGGTAACGGGCCGTGCTATACCGATGACAATGGCGATGGCGTCTGTGACAACTACGCTGGTGGCGCTGGCAACGGCTGCGGTGCAGGTGCCGGTAACGGCGGTGCCGGGTACGGCCATCACGGCGGTGGTCACCACGGGACTCACTGCTAGCGAGCGAGCCTGGAACCGCGTCTGTGCTGTCTCGTGACGACATCGAAGCTGCCATGAACGCCCACGGGGCGACCGTTTGGCACGTGTGCATGGGGTATTTCCGTTCGGAGCACGACGCGCAGGACGCGTTCCAGGAGACCTTCCTCAAGTATGCGCTTGCCGATGCGACGAGCTTCAACGATGATGCCCATCGCAAGGCATGGCTCATCACGGTTGCATCAAACGTCTGCAAGGACATGCTGCGGGCGCATCGTCGCAACGACGAGCCTCTCGACGAGGCAATCGCGTCGGAGGCGCTCATTTCCCGTGACAGCGAGGCACAACCCGATTGCGACCGTATGGAGCTCATGGAGGCGTTCCGGTCTCTCGATGACCCGCCCCGTTTGCCGCTCTACCTCGCGCTGTACGAGGGATACACGGCACCCGAGATTGCCGAGATGCTCGATGCTCCCGTCAACACCGTCTATTCCTGGATAGCTCGGGGCAAGAAAACGCTGAAGGAGGCCCTCTCGTGAACGATCGCGAACTTGAAACGCGCATGCGCGATGCCTTCGATGCTCTCGAACCGCCCGCGAGCGCTCGGCAATCGGTCCTCGATGCCTATGATCGCCTTGCGGCCGAGGCGGACAGTGTGGGTGCCGATACGGCGCAAGTCATTCCCATTGCCAGCGCTGCCAAGGCGAAGCGCCGTCGTCCTTCCCGCAAAGTGCGCTTCAATCGCTTCATTGCCGGTTTGGCGGCTTGTCTCGTACTTGGCGTGGCCTGCTTCGGGTTTTTCCGCATCGCCAACGTGCCGGGCGATCCCACCACGTCAGGCGATACTGTTGCGCCTGCACCCTTCGACACCGTCATCAGCGCCTATGTGGATATCGACATCAACCCCTCCATCGAATTGCAACTCAATAGCGCCGACCAGGTGGTAAGCGTCGAGGGCATAAACGATGACGGTCAGGCCGTAGTCGCAGACTTGTCACTCACCGGCCTTTCGTATGGCGAGGCGCTCGAGAAGCTCACCCAGAGTCCCTCGCTTGCGCCATACTTGCGTGACGATGCCTACGTGCAGGTAAGTGTCGCCTCGGATAATGCGGAGCAGGAGCAGATGCTCGTGGGCATCAGCGAGGAGCGGCTGGCGGCTTTGCCGTGCCGGGGGTCATGTGATGCGGTGAGTTTGCAGGTGCGCGAAGAGGCTCATGCTCACGGAATGGGTTGCGGTCGTTATGTAGCCGCCCTTGAGCTGACGGAGCTCGATCCTGATTTGACGATTGACGATTGCGCGGGGCTCTCGATGCGCGAGCTGCGCGATCAGATTGCATCGCACCATGGCGGTACGGCCGTGGCCCAAGATGGTGATGCCCAGGGTGGGAGACACCACAAGCATCACGGATGAAATGGGTACGGCCGTCACCTATACATAACTAGCGTTGGCGATGAGGTACACTGTTTCTCTCGTGTGAACCCTTTGGCGCTACGCCCAGCTTTGTATTGGATACGAGAGACTCCTTATGACGCAGGACATGAACCGGCACTTTTCCATGAGTGCCCTTCTCAAATACACGTTTCCGACGATTTGCATGATGATCTTCACCTCGCTCTACGAGGTGGTGGATGGTTTCTTCGTCTCGAACTTCGTCGGCAAGACCGCGTTGGCGGCCGTCAACCTGGCCTGGCCCGTCGTCATGATCCTCGCGACGATTGGCCTCATGACGGGCACGGGCGGTAGCGCGCTGGTCGCCAAGACCCGTGGCGAGGGCGACGACGAGAAGGCCAACCGCTACTTCAGCATGCTCGTCATCTTCACGATCGTCCTCGCGGTCATGCTCGCCGTCATCGGGCAGCTGATCCTCGTGCCGTTACTCGAGGCCTTCGGAGCGCAGGGCGCGTTGCTTGACGAGAGCGTCATCTACGGTCGTTGGGTGCTGCTCGCGCTGCCGTTCTACGCGCTGCAGTTCGCGTTCCAGATCTTCTATTCCACGGCAGGCAAGCCCAACTACGGCTTCTACGTCATCGTTGCCGCGGGCGTCGTGAACGTCGTGCTCGACTGGCTGTTCATCTGCGTCTTTGGCTGGGGGATTGCGGGAGGCGCCATCGCCACGGCGCTCGGTCAGGTGGTGGGTGGCCTCATTCCGCTCGTCTACTTCTTGCGCAAGCACAATTCGAGCCTGCTGCGCCTGGTCAGGACGCGCCTTGAGTGGCGACCCATCGGCAGGTCCTGCCTCAACGGATGCTCCGAGCTCGTCTCCAACATCGCCATGAGTCTCACGACCATGCTCTACAACTTCCAGCTCATGCGCTACATCGGCGAAGATGGCGTCGCGGCGTTCAGCGTCATCGGCTACACGGCGATGATCTTCGCGGCCATCTTCATGGGATATGCGCTCGGCAGCTCGCCGCTCATGAGTTACCAGTACGGTGCGCGCAATCGCAAGGAGATGCGCAGCATCCTGCTCAAGAGCCTTGGGTTCATCGGCGTGGGCAGCGTCTTCATGTTCCTGGCCGCCGAATGGCTTGCCGGGCCGCTCTCCGCCATATTCGTGAGCTACGACGCGGTGTTGCTCGAGTTCACGGTCAACGCGTACCAGATCTACGCTTTCGCCTTCCTCATCATGGGCATCCCTATCTATGCTTCGGCGTTGTTCACCTCGCTTGGCAACGGTATCGTCTCTGCCATCATCGCCTTTCTGCGCACTCTCGTGTTCGAGTGCGGCGCGGTACTGCTGCTTCCCCTGGTCTTGGGTATCGACGGCATCTGGCTTTCCGTCACGGTGGGCGAGCTGGCGGCCGCCGTCCTCTCGATTTGCTTCATGGTCGCGTTCAGAAAGCGCTATGGGTACGGCAAGCGCGGGGTCTCCGAACAGCAGGGATAACTGGTGTGCAGAGGTATCGACAAAACTGCCCCGGCGCGTTTTGTCACATTCGGTACGCTAGCCTTCGTCGAGGGCGCGGATCGACTTGGGGATGTAGGCCACGAGGCCTAGCACGAGGCACGCGATGCCGTCCACCACGAAAAACGGAGCTACGCCCATGAGCTCGGCCGCCACGCCGCCGATGGCGATGCCGATGGGCGTCGCGAGCCCCATGGCGGCGTTGAGCAGGCCCATGGCGCGCCCCATCTTCTCATCGGGCACGTTGCGTTGCGTGAGGGTCATCGTGGGACCGTTGAACCATGCGCAGGCCATGGCCATCACAGCGACGAGCATCACGAAGGCGACGAAACCTGTCGGGGGCAGAAGCCCACACGCCGTCGTCGTTGCCCCCACGATGACGGCGGCCACGGCGATAAGGCCCGCGAGCCTCTTGCCGCCGCCCCATGCCATGAGTATGCCCGAGCCCACGAGCATGCCGATACCGAATGCCGCCTCGACGAGCGAGGCCATGTAGCCATCGCCCGAGAAATGCTCGTACGTCATCAGCGGGAACACGGCCGAGAGCGGGCCGAATATCATCATGCCGATGGTGACCATGACGATGAGAAGCAGCAAGCCGCGCGATGCCGCGACGGCACGGAAGCCGTCGCGCAGGTTGGCGATGACATGCTGTTGCGTGGCTGTCTCGTCAATGACGGTGGGGACCTTCGCAAGCGCAAGCCCAGCAATGGCGAAGAGTGCTCCGATGAAGTCGAGGAACATGACCGAGGAAAACCCCATGGTGGTGTAGAGGAAGATGCCGAAGGCGGGCGCGCCTATGCCGGCAATGGAGGCGAGCAACTGGTCGAGCGTGTTGATGCGCAGGAGGTGCTTGTCGGGCACGAGCATGGGCATGGTCGCCATCATCGCCGGGCTGTGGAAGGCCTGGCCGATGGCGCGTGCCACGCAGACGAGGGTAAGCAACACGAGCGAGACATCGCCTGCGAGGATGATGAATCCCGCTATCAACGAGATGAGCCCAATGGCGCCGTCGGCCACGATCATGATCATCTTGCGGTTGTGCTTGTCTGCCACGATGCCGCCAAAGGGGGAGAGAAGACCGACGGGGAGCATCACGCATATGTTCATCACGGCAAGCACGAGCGCGCTGCCGGTGGATTCGGTCACGTACCACACGACGGCATAGCCCGCAGCGTAGCTGGTTATCATCGAGACGGCCTGACCGGCCCATATGAAGCTGATGATCGCCAGCCAGTTCTTGGGAAGGGGCAAGCCGACGGCGCTCGTGAGAAGCGCGTCGGTGGATTCGGCAGGCTTTCCCGCCTGCGCAGGCGAGTTTGAAGAGATGTTCTTTGACATGGGAATCTCCCGGAACGTGGGTGTGCGGAATGGGAATGACTAGTGTTCGGCACTTAGCCGAGAAAGACTAGATGACGAATTCTCCGCACATACATCCACCTCAAATCGAATCCGGGTTCGCCCAGTGTACGGGAGGGTACGCATGCTGTCAAAGCGTCATGTGATCGGGGCGCATAAAACTGCACATGTATGTTGCGCTTCGTGCTGGGCCGCCAAATGCGTGATCGGGATGTACCAAACTGTGTATATGCATATCAAATGATTGCAAATCAGTAAAAACATAACAAAAGATAATAAAATACTATAATTACAATCAAATTATAGTATTATAAGCTTACGAAGACATCACATGAGTGATTTCTGTTCGAGGAGGTAGGGCATGGCCCACGAACTCACACCGCAGGACATCAAGGACATCCGCGCCAAGTACGGCCTCTCGCAACGCTCGTTCGCGCGTTTGCTCGGGCTGGGGGAGGCGAGTCTCGCGCGCTACGAGAAGGGACAGAAGCCCTCTCGCGCCAACGCCAACCTCATCCGTGCCGCCCGTTTGCCGCGCTTCATCATGGACTGCCTCGACCGTGACGGCAAGGAGCTTTCCGAGAAGGAGCGTCATGGCGTCGAGGAAATCGTCTATGCAGAGGTCTACTTTGGCGAAGGAGATGAAGATATGGACATGACGGAGATCTATCAGATTACGCTCACGCAAGAGGTGCTTACGGAGAAAGCCGCCGAGATTCTGGCCAAGCTATTTGCGCTGAGGTCGACCGCACGGAAACATGGCGATGCAATGCGCGAAATGGTGTTTTCCGACATCATCAATCAGATTGCCTTGCTTAAGCCTACTATTGTCAGTTCCGAAAACTCCAACAAGGGTAAGCTGGCAGAAATTAAGGGCCAACTTGACGCATTCGATAAACTCGCAGACCGCTATATCCCGCAGGCGGCCTGACATGGGTAACTATCTTGCGGAGTATTCCGAAGAAGAGTTTTCCGAAAAGCTGATTGGTCAGCTCGAGACGATGGTAGCGCCCGCTTGTCTGTCGCCGCATGATCGACCGCAGGCAATCTTGCTTGGTGGTCAAAGCGGGGCAGGCAAGACCACTCTTCACCACGTGTTTCTCGAGATGTTCAAAAAGGATGTCATCGTCATCAACGGTGATGAATATCGAAAGCTTCACCCGCGCTTCTTTGCTCTGCAAAGCGCCTATGGCGATAAGGCCGTCGATTATACGGCGCAATGGGCAGGCAAGATGGTGGAGGCCTTCGTCGATGCGCTTTCCTCGGCCGGCTACAACCTCATCATCGAGGGCACGCTACGCACGTCTCAGGTGCCTCTCGCGACCGCCACGCTCCTACGTGAGCGCGGCTATGATGTCTCGCTCGCTCTCATGGCGGTCAAGCCGGAGATATCGCTCGTCTCCTGCCAACTCCGCTATGAGCAAATGCGTCTTGCCGGCACCACGCCCCGAGCAACCGACCCCGCCCATCATCGCAAGATCGTCGACCAGATCGTGCGCAACCTCGCTGTACTCGAGGATTCGGGCATGTTCGATCAAATCTACCTCTACAACCGCAGCCGTGAGCGCCTCTATCCGCAAGAGGGCCTTGCTGTTACGGCCAGCCAAATGCTCGAGGAAGCGCTCTTTGGTAGTTGGTCCGAGGAAGAGTTCAAGCACTATGCCTCGCTCAAGGCCGAGCTCGAGAGGCTTCAGCGCAAGAGCTAGCGCGGGATTTTCGCTCTGGCGAATCATCGCGCCGTATCTGACATATAATCCCAAACCATAACCGGGGAGCTTGGATGGTCCAGGCTGAGAGGGCGCTTACGATGCCGACCCGATGAACCTGTGTGGGTAATGCCAACGAAGGGAGTGCGCCATGGACGCCATGGGCAATCAAATAACGCAAATCGATTACGCGCGTGCCGGAATCGTGACCGAGCAGATGCGCGCCGTCGCCGCGAAGGAGGGCATCTGCGCGGAAAACGTGCGTGAGGCCGTCGCTGCTGGACGCATTGCCATTCCGGCGAACATCCACCACGCTTCGCTTAATCCCGAGGGCGTGGGCTCATGCCTGGATGGTGTGTCACTGCGCACCAAGGTCAACGTCAACCTTGGCATTTCGGGCGACCTGGCCGACGAGGAGGAGGAGTGGCGCAAGGTCGATGTCGCGCTCGAGCTGGGCGCCGAGGCGATCATGGACCTCTCGAACTCGGGAAAGACGCGCGCGTTTCGCCGTGCGCTCATCGATCGGTCCCCGGCAATGGTGGGCACGGTGCCCATGTACGATGCCATTGGGTATCTGGAGAAGGCGCTCATCGACATCACGCCGGACGATTTTCTCGAGGTCATTCGCGCGCATGCCGAAGACGGCGTCGATTTCGTGACGGTACATGCGGGCATGAACCGCCGGGTCATCGACTCGTTCAAGGAGACGGGGCGTCTCACGAACATCGTCAGTCGGGGTGGTTCGCTGATCTTTGCCTGGATGGAGGCGACCGGCAACGAGAATCCGTTCTACGAGTTCTACGATGACGTGCTCGCCATCCTGCACGAGCATGACGTGACCATCTCCCTTGGCGATGCGATGCGCCCCGGTAGCATCTACGATGCAAGCGATGCCGCCCAGATTGCCGAGCTCATCGAAATCGGCAAGCTCACGCAACGCGCGTGGGATGCCGGCGTGCAGGTGATGGTCGAGGGGCCGGGACACATGGCGCTCGACGAAATCGCGGCCAACATGAAGATGGAGAAGCGCCTGTGCCACGAGGCGCCCTTCTACGTGCTCGGCCCGCTCGTGACCGATATCGCTCCCGGCTACGATCACATCACGGCGGCCATCGGCGGGGCCATCGCGGCCTCGAGCGGGGCTGACTTCCTCTGCTACGTGACGCCGGCCGAGCATCTGCGCCTACCGGACGCCAACGATGTGCGCGAGGGACTCGTCGCCACCAAAATCGCCGCCCATGCCGCCGACATCGCCAAAGGCGTGCCAGGTGCGCGTGACCGGGACAATCGCATGAGCGATGCTCGTCGTCGCGTGTCGTGGAGCGAGATGTTCGACCTCGCCCTCGATCCGCAACGTGCGCGCGAGTTCTACGAGAGCGCCCCGCCCGTCACGGAAGGGACCTGCACGATGTGCGGCAAGATGTGCGCCATGAAGACCGTGAACGACCTCATGGACGGCCTGACGGTGAGCATCTAGCCTGTCAGCTGCTAGCCGCGTTCACGTTGCCGGGAGGCAACGGCAGGCGCTTGCCACATGTCTTGCAGGTGGTATCGCTTGCATCGTTTTGCGTGTCGCAGAAGATGCAGTATCCGATGGGGCGGACTTTGGCGTCCGAGCTTGGCGGCCCGCATTTTCCGCAATGGATGCATGCGAAGCAACGTGGCATATCGCACCCAGCCTATTCGGGTTTGCGCATCATGAGGGCGCGCATGGGGTGAACAAGGCCGATGACGCATACCACCAAGGCGATGACGATGAGAACCGGGAACACGGCATCGAAGCCCATGGCCGGCAGCAGGAGCATCGAGCAACTGAACACATAGGGTGCCAAGAACGGCCCCAGATTCATCATCGACGTCATGATGCCGCTCACGAAGGGCACGCGCTCGGGAGGCGTGACATTGCCTGTCGCGTTTTGCGCGGCGGTGAAGAACGCGGAGCCGGCAAACCCCAAGATGAAGACGCCCAGGGCGTAGACGATGGATGACGGTGCCAGCAGGCAGGGGATGAGTCCTATCACGATGAACGCGGCCGATATCCCGAACAGACGCGCCTTGAACCAGCGGACGAGGTAGGGGAAGAGCAGGCCGCACAGGATGGTTCCGATGCCGCAGCAGTTGATGACAAGCGCCGCCTCGCCCGGTCCGGCAAGTCCGCGCCAGTCAAGTACCGAGGAGGTTACTACCTGCACCGTCACGACGCAGGTCCACGCCGCCAGCGCGAATAGCGCATATCCCGCGATGGAACGCGGAATCTTCGGCTTTGCGACTCCCTTCGTCTTGACCTGGCCTGCGAGCTTGGCGCGAACGACACCCTTGGCTTCGGGCATCCACAGCAACGCGATGACCATGGGGACAAAGCCGATTAGATACGCCAAGAACGAGTAGTTCCAACCGATCTCGGTCAGATAGCCGGCTACCGTGGTGTAGATGATGTTGAAGACGAACTGGATGGTGATTCCCAGACCAAGCAGGCGTGAACGTTGCTCGCCCTCGCACAACGCGATGATGCTCGCGTTGCCCACGGGAAACATGATGCCCAGGCCAATGCCGACGATAATGCGCGAGAAGATGATGAGGTTGTAGTCGGTGATATCGGGCATGAGGAAGGGGTACGCGCCGCCCACCGTCATGATGAGGATGCCCGCGATGGCAGCGGGCTTGAAGCCGATCTTCGGGAGCAGGGCGCCGGACGCGATGCTCACCGGTACCGACACGATGCCGGTGATGCTGTTTGCGAGCATGATGGTGGTGATGTCGGTATCGGCAAAATGATGCGAGAAGGCTGCGATGGATGGCGTCAGAATGGCGAACTCGCTCATGGTGCAGAACAGCGCCAGGATGCCGATGACGTTCATCGTGGTCAACGCTCCGTTGGAATTCCTGCGCATGGACATGGCTTCCTCCTCGGATGGTTCACGCGTGGCGAATGGTGCGCCTCGTCAAGAGACGCACCATTCGGGCTTGCGGTACTGATGAAACTAGAGATTGATGTCGCAGGGGGTCCAGAGCACTTGCTTGGGCTTGCGCTTCAGCTCCTCGGCCATTTCGTCGATGGTGCCGAAGCGAATGACATCGGCCAGGCAGTTGTGCATGCACACGGGCTCGCGTCCATCGCGCAAACGGTCGATGCACAGGTCGCACAGGTCAGTGGGAGTGGGAATCTTGTTCCAGTTGTAGCAGTTCCCGATGTCCTTGGAATCGTCCTTCTGCCAGGGACCGTCGTCCAGGACGCGGATGCCCCACTTGCCGACGGGGAAGTCATGCTCCTCCTTGCAGCTGACCTCGCAGCTCTGGCATCCCGTGCAGAATTCGTAATCGATAAGCAATCCGTATTGAGTCATGATTTACACCAGCTTTCCGAATTTCTCGCCGAATGCTGCCATGTCGACGTCGTAGCTTTCCTTGAGGGGCACCACGTTGCAGCATGCGCTCTTGTAGGGGGCTCCCAGGCCAAGGGCGTTGTTGTGGTGTTCCGGGATGAGGTCGTTGCAGTTGGACTGCCAGACCCCGAAGAGACTGGGCTCGCTGCCGTCTTGCTCGGGGAACCACCAGCCGTGATCAACCTCGACATGACCTTCACCCACAGTCGGCATCACGCGCGCCTTGAACTTCGCGCTGCCAAACATGTTGGATATCTCGCACCACTGGCCATCGGAGACGCCGATGCGCTCTGCGTCGGCCGGGTTGATCTCGATCATCGGGTTCGGATCGAGCTCGCGCAGCACGGCCACCTGACGGTGCTCGGAGTGGAACGAGGAGTAGCGGCGGTGACCCGTGGACATGATGAACGGGTACTTCTCCATGATCTCCTCGTGGGGGAGGTCACGCTCGTGCCACTTGGCGTCCAGTTCCTCGGGGACCAGCGGATTGCGCTTGAGCTCCAGGTCCTCGGCGGTCTTCTCGGGAATACGCGGCGAAAGGTCCGGCTCGTAGTAGTAGGGCAGCGGGTCCATGCCGTTGTTTGCGAAGGCCGATGACCACAGCTCGACACGTCCGGTTGGGGTCAGGAAGCCCGGCTGTCCGTCGGGGCGCAACTTGCCGGTCTCGTATTTCTTGTAATAGACCTTGCGCTTGAACTTGACGAGCTCGCGCACCTCATTGAACACGTGACGTCCCTCGAGGCGGTTCTTCTCGAGATAGTCGTGGTAGTCCGGGTACTTCTCGTAGGCGAAGCGCGCCTTGGGGTCATCGGGGAACATCTCGGCCATGCGCTTGGCGAGCATGCAGTAGATCTCGAGGTCGGACTTGGCCTCGCCCACGGTGATGGCCTTGTTGCCGCAGCCGGTGGTGATGGAGGCGGCACCATAGTGGGTGCGGTTCACGCCATCGTGCTCGGCCACCGTGGAAAGCGGCAGGAAGACGTCGCAGACGGCCTGGATGGTCGGCGTGATGAAGCAGTCCGTGCCGAAGGCGAAGTCGATGGAGCGCAGCAGCGCCTTGTGCCAGCGGGTGGGTTCGGCCGAGTTGGTCGGGGCGATGAGGTTCGTGTTGGCGATCCACGCCATCTTGATGGGGTAGGGCTCATCCGTCTCCAGGGTATCCAACACGCAGTCAGCTTGGGCACCGGTAATCTGGTTGCAGTACAGGGGATACTTGTCCATGCCGATGCACTTGTCGCGTTCCTCGTCGGTCATCTGGTACCAGCCCTCGGTGATGAAGGCGCGCGTGTCGGTGTTGTGCTCCGACTGCCCGGATGCGGCGTCGCCGGTGATGTCCTCGGGCATCGACAGGTCGGCGACGATGTTGCCGCCGGGCACGTCGAGGTTGCCGCACATGCATATCATGGCGAGTACGCACTGACCGGCCTGCATGCCGTTGGTGTTCTGGTCGAAGGCGAGGCCCCAGGCGATGGAGGCCGGATGGGCGTTGGCGTACATGCGGGCCACCGTGTAGATGTCCTCGACGGGAACCTCGCAGATGCGGGCGGCATCCTCGGGCGTCATATAGGCAACGCGCTCGGCGAACTCGTCAAAGCCGTAGGTCCAGCGCTCCACGAAATCGTGATCGTAGAGGTCTTCCTTGATGATGATGTTGCACATCGCCATGGCAAGGGCGGCATCCGTGCCGTTGCGCAGGCGCAGCTGCAGCTCGGACCTGGTTGCCAGCCAGTTGACGCGCGGATCGATGGTGACGAGCTTCGCACCGCGCTTCATGAGGTCGATGACCGCATGGCCGAAGAAGCCATCCGGGTTGGATGCCAGGGGCATCTTGCCCCAGAGGACCATGAGCTCAGGCACGCAGTACTCCGGGTCGTCATAGCCACCCTCGAGGCCGCCGGCGTAGTCAAGCTCGGGGTACAGGGCACCGAGCACCATCTGCGACGACATCATGCGCGGCTGGTAGCAGGCGTAACCGGACTGGGTGTAGGCCAGGTTGGGCGTGCGGAAGATGGACAGCTGGAAGTCCTGGGAGAGCATGCCGTCACGGCCGGTACCCACGAAGATGGCCATGGTCTCGCGTCCGTACTCGTCGGTGAGTCGGCGCCAGTTGTCCATGATGATGTCGAGGGCCTCGTCCCAGCTGCAGCGCTCCCATGCATCGGCGTTTCCGCGCTCCTCCTTCGCACGCTTCTGGGGATAGATGACGCGCGAGGGGTTGTAGATGTAATCCTTGAGGGCGACGCATCTGGGGCACAGGCGACCCTGGGTGATGGGATCGTTCTCGTCGCCTTCCACATGGTCAAGACGTCCGTCCTTGTCCACGTAGAGCTTAATCCCGCATCCGACGGGATGGCAACCCGGGGGAGACCACACCGAAGAGCGGATCACGGTGAAGTCACCATCTTGGAACTTCCACGGCTTACCTAGATCGTTTTTGAATTCCATGTCTTCCTCTTTCTCTTCTCACGTACATTCCTGCAAATCGAACAATGCAAGGGTTCTCTACTTGTGCCGGTAGGCCGGCGGTCTTAGGCGTCCTTCTGCACCTTCTTCGCGTCGCGCGCCTTGATGACCACCATGAGGGCGATGGCACCCACGACGAGCACGATGCCGACTCCCATGAGCAGTCCCGTGCACGCACCCCATCCGGCGCTGGAGACGATGACGCCCACCAGGCCGAAGAGGATGCCGCCCACGCACTGGCCGCAGCTCATGAGCGAAGACGAGATACCGGCCAACTCGGGTCGAGGTGCTATCTCGGCGACCATGGTGAAGAAGATGGCCGGGACCACGCCATTGGAAAGGCCGAACAGGATGAGCCAGGGAATCAGCATTCCCTCGCCGATGGTGTAGGCCATCGAGAACGAGACACCGAGCACGACGGATGCCACGACGAGGATGGCAAGACGCTGGGTGTTGCCCGTCACTAGGTTCATGACCACGCCGATGGCGATGCCGCCGATAACCACGGCAATGTTGGCGATGTTCATCATGGTGTTGGCACCCAGCTGGTCCATGCCCATGGTCTGCACCATGTAGAGCGTCTCGAAGTTCATGACGCAGGCGGTGCCCAGGGAGAACGCCGCGAAGGCGACCATCGAGATCCAGCAAGACAGGCTCTTGAAGCCCTCGGACATCTTCGGCTTGGGCGCGTTGGGGTCAACCTCGTCCAGGTACGAGACCTTGGGATCGCGTATGGCCAGAATCCAGACCACCGTGACGATGGCCAGCAGGACCACCACGAACCAGAAGACGTTGTGGTAGCTGTAGGGGTCGCCGACGTTGAAGAAGAAGCCGGACGTGCCCATGATGAACATGGAACCCAGGGGCACCCATACGGAAAACAGGCCCATGGGGACGCCGCGCCTAGATGGCGGGAACCACTCGGAGATGATGACCGGCACTACCGAGCCGATGCAGGCGTATCCGACGCCTTCGATAAGACGGCCGACGACGAGAAGCTCGACGCTCGTGGCCATCGCCGAAATGATGGCGCCGGCTACTGCGCATACCAATACGAGTGTCGTGGCCTTGCGCGCTCCGAACTTCATGATGATGGCGGCGACGACGAAGGTCATTATCAGACCGACGTATCCGTTGAGCGACATGATGTTTGCCGCCATGCCGGTATCGATGCCAAGCGCGGGAATCACGAGCGACATGGTCGCCGGCAGCTTGTTGCAGTTGACCGAGATCAGAATCGAGGCGATGATGGCCACGCAGGCAACGATCCACGCTCGTCCCGAGTTGAATATCTCTGTCCTCTTTTCCTCTTTCGTCATAGGTGCTCTCCCTCCTCTATTACCCGGTGACGGGATTTCGTCTGAAACATGAGACGACTATAGAAAGGGGAGTGTGATAGCCTCAAGGAATGGAAGCTTCCTTATGTTTCCCCATGGGGGCTAGGATTGGAAAAGCGTCCAATGGTGTAGTACATTTTGGGCAAAACATCTCACTTTCGTGATTTGTGCGGCCACTTTCGTGGCGAAAACCAACGACTCCAGGGGGAGGGGTCCTCGTGATCGGCGATTTGGCATCAGACCAGAAAATGTACTCTCGCTCGTACCTCACCAAGCTTCGCGTGGCCGAGGCCATGAACCGGCTTTGCGCCGACACGCCCTTCGCGCGCATACACATCGAGGACATCGTGCGGGAATCGGGCGTGAGCCGTTCGAACTTTTACCATAACTTCGAGGACAAATATGCCGTGGTCAATTGGATCGGTCATCAGTGTCACGAAGACGGGATCTTTCGCATCGGGCGCGATCTTACGTGGCTCGAGGGGCATATGATCACTACGCGCGAGATGTCGAAGTTCAATGCGCTCTTTGCCAGTGCGTCGGTGGGGCGCGAATACCAATCGGCGGTGCCCTCCTTCGTGAGGGAGCGGCAAAAGAACCTCACCCAGACCATCACGGAGTTTCAGCATCGCGAGATTACGGGGGAGCTCGCGTTCCAGATAGAGGCGTTTCCCTACTGTGAGTCCATCATGACCAACAAGTTTCGCTCGGGCGAGCTTCCCTACGAGATGCGGGAGTTTTGCGAGTATCTGGTGGCATTGACACCGCGTCTTCTCTACGAGGCGCTCGAGCATCCCGCGAACGAATGATCGTGTGTCAGTGTGTCAGGGGGTCAGACCCCCTGACACACCCCTTCACGTATAATGTTCCCATGCAAACTGCCGATAAGGAGGAACCATGGCTACGCCGATTCTCTATTACTGGGCGCCGTGCGCTACCTGTGCCATCGTGACCGATTTCGCCACGGAACACGGCATCGAGCTCGACAAGCGCGATGTTGAGCAGGAGGCTCCGTACAACGAGCTGCTCGCGCTTGGCGGCGACGCAAATCTCATTCCATACCTTTACGACGACGAGAAGCTCTACAACGGCGTTGAGGATGTCATCGCGCATCTCAAGGAGACGCGCGGCATCGCCTAGGAAAGCGACCATGAGCAAGTACGACAAGCTATGGGACTATGTCGCGAAGCAGCCGGGAGAGATCCTCGATCTTTCGTTCGAGGAGATTGGCGATATCGCCGGCGTGCCTCTTGACCACTCGTTTCTCAATTACAAGAAGGAGCTACTGCCGCATGGTTGGCAGGTCGGCAAGATCTCGATGAAGAAGCAGATCGTGCATTTCGAGCGCACGAAGGACTAGCGTGACTTTCGCCATTTTTGCGCGTCGTAGTTAACGCAGCGGTTGTATCTCCCCGTTCCAGGAGATGAAGTACGCCTGCAGGATTTCCGGATGCTCTGCCATGAGCTCGCGACCGCGTTTCGCGCCGAGTGCGAGGAGCGTCGTCGAGTAGCCCTCGGCGTCGATCGAGCGTTCGCATACGACGGAAACCGCTGGATATTCCGTCTCGATGGGCATGCCCGTATGTGGGCTGAGCACGTGGTGGTAGAGCACGCCGTCATGCACACAGGCCCGCTCGTAGATGCCGCTTGTGACGATGCTTCCACTCTCGAGCTCGATCGTGCCCGCGAGCGCAGATCCTGCACGCCCTTGCGCGGGGTGGGGAAGCCCGACTTTCCAGGGCGAGCCATCGGGCTTGCTGCCGCGCACGAGCACGTTGCCACCGAGGTCGATGACGTAAGCGCAAACCCCCGCTCGCTCAAGCATGTGGTCAAGCGCATCGGCAATCCATCCCTTCGCGATGCCGCCGAGGTCAATCATGGCTGCCGGATCATCGAGGCGCACGCGCGCTGCGTCTTCTGAACGATTGACCTGCACGCCGCGCCAGTTGACATGTTGCACGGCTTCGGCAAGCACCTCGGCGGGCGGGATGATACTCTCCTTGAGGTTCCAGAGTCTGCTTGCGGCACCGATCGTGATGTCGAAAACGCCATGGCTTGCCGCGCAATACGCGAGTGCGCGTTCGATGAGTTCGGCCGTGTCCACGTTGACTTCGACCCAGGCGCCCCGTGCTGCGTTGATGCGCGATATGTCGGAGCTGGGGATCGTGCGAGAGAAGAGCCGTTCGTAGCGTCTGCAATCCGCATAGGCTTGCTCGAGTGCCGGAGTGCAGATGTCCGCCGCACCGTAGGCGCGGATTTGCACGCCCGTGTCGAATGCGGCAAAACATATTTCTGCATGGGTGTCAGCAAGGTCAAGCTTGTATTTCGCGCGTGCCATCATGCTGATGATGATACCTGTGATGGGCACAAGCGTCATCTTCGGGCCTTTTGCGACCCACTCTAACGCGCAGAGAGTCAGCCGTGCTCCATTCCAATTTCTCGTCGCTTATGTGCCCATGCGAAAAATCTTGACCGTTCACCCAAACGTAAACTATTCACCTAGAAAAATAATCTCAAAGGAGTATATATTTCCTGAATTATCTTGGGTGAAGAATAATTATCTCAAGAAAATATAATGTTTGGATGGGGGCATGTCGATTCGATCGAGGACAACAGGGGGATATTTCCAAAGGGCCCTGAGGGGTTTCAGGCTCGTATTCTGCCTGCTCCTCATAAGCTCATGCGTCTTGCTCCCCGGTTGCCGTTTCAGTGACACGCTTCTCGAGGTCATCATCGATCCCGCCACGGGGGTCCTCGAGGCCCATGCCGATCCCGAGTACCACGAGGTCGAAGGCGCTCCGCTTAATCCCGACCTTGCCAGCGTCCACCTTTCCGAGAACGAGAACTATGCCGAACAGGCAAACTTCCTGCCGGTCTACAAGGAAGACGCAGCCGCGAACGGCCAGGCCATACGCCGCAGCTACGAGCAGCAGACCACGAGCAACACCGATGCCGTGCAGGGCAACGAGCGCGACGATAACGACGAGCGAAATACCGCGACGTCCGAGGAAACCCAGACCGTGGAGGAACCCGACGCATCGGGTCAGGGCGATGACGCCGAAAACACGCAGACCTCCGACCAGGGCGACGGCACCCAGGCTGACAAGACGGCAGGGCGCGGCGGCGTCGGCCAGACCTTCGGTGAAGGGGAGTACGACGAGCTTCCCGAGGCACGCTCCGTCGCCGCGAAGGGCCAGTACGCGCTCATAACCCAGATGCTCGCCGGCAAGGGCGGCCTGGGCGCGACCGATGCGCAGTTCATCGCCGACATGCAGGCTCGTGGTGCGTTTCCCGGCGAGGGCCTCGAAGAGGTCCCGGTCGTCTGGGACGGCGGCGGCAACCTTGACGTTGACGCGCTCGTGGCAAGCCATGCCGACGCGATACTTGTCGATGGAGTGGACGTCATGCTGAGCGACGAGCAAAGCGCCTTCCTCACCGAGGCCGGCATCAACGTCGTGCACGTACCGGCGCTCGGGCAGACCTACACGCCGGATCAGGACATCGTGACGGCCGTCAAGGTCGTGGGACAGGTTCTCTCCGGCATCAATTCCGAGGCAACCTATTCGACGGCAGACCAGGTGCAGGACTACATCGACATGCACGACACCGCCATCAACGGCTGCCTCAACTCCAATGGCGGCTATAGCTACAAGATGGCTACCGGGCGCGTCTTCCAGGGCATCTACCAGGGAACGGCCCCGCTCGGTCAGGACACGACCCGCCTGAGCCAGACGCGCGTCACGACGGCGTGCATCGATTCGTGGACCGGTACCACCGGGTCATCGATGATTGCCAACCGCGAGTTCGGCTTTCACGAGCTCCCCCTCAACGGACAGCCGATCGACCTGAGCGACGGCGTCGGCCTGTCCGCGAGCACGGTAGGCGGAAACTGCATACTGAGCGACTACTACCTGCAGGTTTCGGGTGTCGTGAACAATGCCTACGACAACGTGAAGCCCGTCTCCTCCACGGCCGGCGCAGAGGAGTCCTATCCCTACGTCGTGATGCCCGGATCGAGCGATGGCGTGACGCCACGACAGGTCGGCGTGCGCGAGATTCCCTCGGCCCTGTGGTATTCGCAGACGGGCATTTCCGTCGAGGACCGCTGGATCACGATCGGTGACCAGGACTTTCCCGGCATCATCGTGCGCGATGGCGACATCGCCCAGAACGTGGCCCGCTCGGCCTCCAAGGTCGATGGCCTGTACAACGTGGGACAACCCTATCAGATCTACCAGATTCCATCGGGCATCGCCGGCAACTGGTTTGACGGAAACGTCGAGAGCTTCATCACGGCCCCGTGGGCCTGGGGCGTCTTCCAGGAAGGGGGCGTCGAAACACCCCAGGCGTGGATCGAGGCATTCTACCAGCAGTTCTACCGCATCGACACCGACGCGATATCTCACCTCGAGGGCTTTGACGTAGTCATAACCGCAGAATGCCCTACAGGTCGTTGATATGAGGAGAAACGACGCCATGCAAACGAAAGGAGGCCGTTCGTAAAACACCCTTGGCTCACGCCAAACTGACAGTGGTTCGATGGGTTCGCATGCAGGAGAAGACGAACCGTCGAACAACCAACGTGCATAGGAGGCACAATGCAAAGTACTTTGAGAAGGTTTGGAAAGGCGAGCTGCTCGGCCCTGTGCGCCGGCGCGTTGGCCGCTTCCATGATCGTCATGCCGGTTGGATCCGCATGGGCTGACGATAACCATCCGCCAATGGACGGAGACCAGTACGTTTCCTGCTCGCCCACGCCGTTTGCGGCTGCCTGGCCCGAGTACCTGGGCATGAACACCACTGATGAGCGTTGGGGCATCGACGATGCCGATGACGGCTCGGCCGGAACGCTCGAGGCCAACATCTCCAACGTCTCGGGTGCCCTGCGCTACCTGCTCATGGGTACGGAGTACAACGTCAACCCGAATGGCTACATGTGGAACACCGTCTACGATACCGACGGCAAGAAGGTCATCCCCAACTCCAAGCGCTCGGCCTACAGCTCCACGAACATGAACCGCGCACTGGGCTTCTACGGCACGGCCGATTCCGATGATGCCATCTGGGACATGAAGCCCGACGTGATCATGGGTGTCGCCACCACCAGCAACACCACCTTCACCGACTACACGGCCGAAGTTACGGCCATGGCCACGGCCGATCCGGCGAAGTTCGGCAACTACCATCCCGTTGCCGTGAACGCCAACGTGAGCAGCAGCCAGGTCGAGCTGTTCTACACGTTGGCCGACGCCGCCAACCAGGCTGCCAGCGCAAGCGGCAAGGAGCTCCGCTATGGCGACCCCGTTGCCCTCGCCAAGAACTACGAGGGCATCACCAAGGGCTCCCAGGGCTACGTCCTGTCCCGTCTCGACAAGGATGGCGCCGATAAGAAGACCATCGTCTTCGTGAGCGCCAATGACGGCACGAACGTGACGCTCGACACGGGTTTTGACAGCAACTTCTACGCGACGCTCGAGAACGTCGCCGTGAACTGGGCCGACGCGAAGGCCGCCGGCGAGGAGAAAGTCACCATCCCCATCACCGAGCTTCAGGCCAACGCCAATGACATCGACCTCATCGTCCTCGATACGGGCGATTACAACCGTGACGGATTCGTCAACACCACGGGTCTCGAGAGCCTGTATGGAAAGATGTACTGGGTCGCCGATGCCGACTGCGGCACCGTCGGCTGCGATAACCGTGGTCCGTCCCTGGTCGTCAACTACGGCCGTATTCTCGGTTGCCTGTATCCCGAGTACATCGACCAGTCCGACTGGGTCGCCTACACCTATGACACCGTCTTCCACGTGAAGTCCGACAGGCTCAACGACGCCATCAACCGCGCCATGGACGGCGTGCGCAACTGGGACGTCACGTCTGGCAGCGGTAACGATTACCTGCAGTGGACCGAGAACACCTGCGCCGATTACAACCAGGCCGAGGTCAAGGAGCTTATCGACTATGGCCTGGCCTACGTGAAGGCCCAGGGTGACGACGCCAACGAGTCTCTCCAGATCACCGACCGCCTGGTTGGCGAGGTCGGCACCTACGCCGAGATGACCGATCCGGCTGACAAGCCCGCTCCGGCCGAGACCGTCGCCGTCTATCGCGTCTACAATCCCAACTCCGGCGAGCACTTCTACACCACCTCCACCGTCGAGCGTGACAACTGCCTCGCCAACGGTTGGAACAATGAGAACATCGGTTGGTATGCCCCTGCCGAAAACGGCGTCCAGGTCTATCGCCTCTACAACGCCATCGGCGGCGAGCATCACTACACCCTGAGCGCCGAGGAGCGCGATAACCTCGTTGCCAACGGCTGGACCGAGGAGGCCAACGGCTGGACCTCAGATCCCAACGAGACGGTTCCGCTGCTGCGCCAGTACAACCCCAACGAGTTCGCCAACAACCATAACTACACGACGAGCAGGACCGAGCACGAGTACCTGATCAGCCTTGGTTGGAACGACGAAAACATCGCCTGGTACGCGGTCGCTAGCGTTGACTAGCCACCCGTAGCGCCAAGCAGGCACGGTTCCTCTCGCGAGGAGCCAATGGAATGGCCAGACCTTTCCCAAACCGGGCGTTTGGGAGGGTCTGGCCCTCCTGCCATCGAGGGAAACGAGAGATATGCGTGACGTGATTCACAAGAGACGGCCCACGAGGAGGCGTTTTCGCACGCCTGCACAGTCCCGCTATCCTCGCTTCGAGCGGGTGACTGGCGTGATGCTGTGCCTCGTGCTCGTCCTCGCGCTTGCCGCCACGCCCGGCGCTGCCATGGGCACCACGCGCGACAGGACCGATAGCGTTTCATCGGACAGCGTTGCCTCGTCTACGTCCGTCACCGACGTGACAGACGAGGCCTCTCATGACGAGATATCTGATGAAACCCTATCGGGAATCCCGGCGGCTTCCGATTCCGCGGGCGACGCGGGCGGGTCGTCCCCGGATGGAAGCGTCGTCACCCAAGGTCAGCCAGATGCCCCCTTGAGCGCCATGGGCGACGGGGCCATTGACCTGAACGCGAAGTGGCACGGGCAAAGCGGGGGCACCAGCCAGCCGCTTACCATTACCGAAGGCGGTACCTACGCGCTCACGGCCGATCTCGACGTGGGAGGCTGGATCACCATCGATGCACCAGATGCGGACGTGACCATCGACCTCGGGACATTCCATCTCACGGCCAGGATGCCCAGCTACGATTACCTCATCGGCACCAAACGCTGCAAGTCGCTCACGATCACGGGAGGCAGGCCCTTTGCCGGCATCGCCGCCGAAGGACAAGTCGATCCCGGAGAGCAGCTCGTCGTCACCGAGGGCAGGCTCGCGCATCTCATCGACTCTTCTTGCGAGAATCTCGTCGTCCGCGATGTTTCCATGGCACTCAAGGGTCATCAGGATTACACGCAGCTCGAGAAGCTCGATGCCTGCGGGGTGTACGTGACACGGGGGAGTGCCGTCCTCGACAACTGCAGCGTGTTCGTCGACCACTCCAACCAGACGCTTTCGACGGCCACGCGCAAGCTCGAGGGCCACCCCAGAGCCGTGTATGCCGGCAACCAGGTTGCATCCGTGGAGCTGGATCACTGCGATCTGGAAGTCCAGGCCTCGCCAGTGGTCGAGCGGCCCAGTGGAGAGGCGCATAAGCTCACCTCCTTTGACAACGCCTACGGCGTCTACAGCGGTGGAAACGCTTCCATCACCGTTCGGGGAGGCGCCATTGCTGTGAATGCTCCCCGAAGCACGGCTACGGGCATCTATGGCACGAGGATCTCCGTGGAGCCCGGCAGTGTTGACCCGGCCGTTCTCGAAAGGTACGCAAACCAGGAGGCACGCGCATCTGCCGCGAACGCAGCCGATCTCAGCCTGACCTGTGACGGCAAGGAGGGCGCCTTTGGACTTCGCACGGATAATTCCCGGGGAATGAGCCTGAACGCTCCGTTGCGCTGCGCAATCGGCAAAGCTTCCTATCCCGCGTACGGGGCCGCTCTCGTGACGAGCGTCGAGGACGGCGTCGTCTTCGGGAGCTCCTTTGCGGGCGAGGGCATGACGGTGCTTGCCGGGAGCGCTCTGGAGTATGCCAATGGTGACGGCCAGCGCTTCGGCGTCTTTTCCGATGGCCTGGACGCAGGCACGCGCCAGGCAATCGCGGCGTCTCTTGCCAACGGGCTTGCCGAGGGCGCTTGCGGTGTCTCCAGCGATGACAGGGGTCTCTTCTTCAGGCTCGATAGCGCATCGGCACCGGTCGTGATCATGGGATCCGATGGAAGCGAGACGCCATGCGCGACGGTGACCGAGGCCCTGCGACGGCAGAAAGACGGCGAGACAGTCCAGTTGCGTCGTGATGTCGCCGCCGTGACCATCGATGCGGACACGGTGCCTGCCCAGCTGGGAAAGCGCGAGCTCTCGATCGACCTGAACGGCCATGTCATGGCGGGACTTGCCGTGAACACGGGGGACAACGTGCGCGTCTACTCGTCAACGGGCGACAGGCAGGCTGCCATCAGGGGCTATCAACTTGCCAGCAGGGCATGCATTACCTATGGCGGCGCTGGTGACCTCACGCTCGAGAACGTTCGCATCGAGGGAATATCGCAGGGGAGGGAAGGGACGGCCCTGCGCATCTCGGGCTCGGGCGCGGTCATGCTCGATTCCGTCGACATGCAGATGACCTCGCAGGCCGTTTTCTCGCGCGGCGTGTACCAAGAGGGGGGAGACGCCGACATCACCATACGCCGCAGCACTATCCACGCCCGTTCCGACGTTTCCGGCGTGAACGTGCGGGGCGTCGTCTCCACCACGACGAAGGGCACGCTCGCCATCTCCGACAGCGCTGTCGAGGCCGACGCGCTCGACGGTTCCACGGGTGCCGTCGAATGCGCCGGAGCGTTCGAGGCGACGGGAAGCACCCTGTCGGCATCGACACGGCAGGTTTCGAATGACGTCTTCGGCGCGCGCCTGACCAATGACGACGCGAAGGCGAGCCTGCGCGACATGAACGTCAGCGCCCTGTGCGAACAGGATGCGACAGGCGGTTCCTACTGGTGCCTTATGGGCGGGAGCGCCCAGGTGCCTTGCAAGTCCTCGTGGATCCTCGATGGCACCTGCGCTTTCGAAAGCGCGCTCGATACCCATATACGTTTCCTGGCCGCTCCCTTGACCGTGGGGGACTCCTTCGAGTCCGCGCACGTCATTCGCGTGCTCGGCGAGCAGCTCGAAAACGATAGAGTGCTTTCCTATGGGCCGTCCATCGACGCTGCCGCCCGTGGGTACTTCGATGCCTTCGCTCCCGTCGAGGGGTCGCTTCGCGAAGGGTGGACCTTGCATCAGGATCAGGCGGGGAGTGCCGTTTGGTGGCGCGAGTCCATCATGCGAAACGAACGCACCCACAGCTCCTATCCCTCCTTGGCCCAGGCGATTGGCGAGGCGAGGCCGGGCGACACGCTCAAGCTGCTCGCCGATGCCGACGAGCACGAGATCGCGGAGCTCCCCGCTGCGGTGACGCTCGACCTCGATGGACATGCCCTCTCCATCGACGTGCCCTCGTCATCTGCGGCCTCGTCGGATGCGGCCGCCCTCTCGCTTGCGGGGCGGGGCGCGTACGATGTGAAGAACGGAACCCTGGCCGTGCGCCTGGCACCCAACGCGCTGCTCTCCAACACCGATGTCTCCTTTGCCGCCATACGTGCAAGCGAAGGCTCGGATCTGAGGCTTTCCGGCGTGGAGCTCTCCCTGGCAATCGATGATGCTCCGGCGGGAACCGGTACCATGCAGGTGCAGGCCATCGCCGCGACGGATTCGTCGGTAACGGTTGTCGATGACAGCACGGTACGTGTCGTGGCGTCCGGTTTACAGGCAGTCCAGGCCCAGGGCATCGCCTATGCCTCGAACGGCAAGGATCCTTCGCTCCTTGTCGATGCTGGCTCGTCCGTCATCGTGCAAAACGATTCCCAAAGACAGCAGAAGGGCGACATCTCCTACCCGAGCAAGCCCTCCATACGCTTACTCAACGCAAACCTCATGCGCTTCTATCCCGAAGAGGGCACGGCTCTCTACGACGAGATCCAGAGCCTCTTCAAGCGCTATGCCAAGGCCGACGTTCCCGACGATCGCGATGGCCATGTCTACGATACCTACCTGTACTACGCCGCCCCCCTCACCCTGAGCGACGGTAGCTACGTGTGGGCCTATTCCGACCCCGTCGCCCCGGAGGATGTCGGCAAGCTCGACAAGATCAAGGCGAGCGTCTTCTATTCCCAGAGCTATTACGATATCGTCCCGAATGCCCAGGCCGTGGCCTTGACCGGCTCCATGCCCGAAGCTCGCATTGCCGGCGTGCTCGAGGCCAATTCCCCATCCGGCGATGCGGCGGGCGTGTATGCGGAGCTTACCCAGGAGGATGCGCAGAAGGGCCGCGAGGACATTGTCGTCGAACGTGACGCCCACATCGTTGCCTCCGCAAGCGATGCGTCCTATCGCAAGCAGACGGGCCATCTCGATTTGCGCGACATCTTCAAGCTAGACGTGAGCAGCAAGGTCATATACCCGGCCTATTACTACAACTACGATTACCGCGAGGTGGAGTTCGCGCATGCCGAAGGCCAATGCCTCGCGGGACCCAGTGCGAGCTGCGTTCAGGTGAGAGACGCGAGCTCCCTCGCGCAGGGCCAGGTGGACGCCGCGGCCCGCGAGGTCGTCACGAACGTCTTGGCTCCCCGCCAGACGGCGCCCGTCGCGGTGACTCCCGGAGAGGTCACGGTGACCTTTGACAACCTGCGCGCCGCCGACGGCACCATGCTCGCGTCCCAGAGCCGTGTCCAGGGCTATGGGACCACGCTTGCCTCCGGGGGCGCGATTCCCCAGGCGAGCGATTACACCTGGGGCGGCCTGACCTATCGCTTCGTGGGCTGGACCACCGACCAGTCCGGTCAGAGCGCCAGGACCTGGGATGAGGACCACATCGGTAATCTCGAGCTCGACGAGACGACGGATGCCTTGAGGGGAAGCGTCAGCATACGTGCCGTCTACGTTCCCGTCGCTCCGGGCCAGCATCTCGCGAGCTTCAAGGTGGACGGATACGTCGAGGCCCATGGCGTCTACGAGGGACAGAGCCCGGATTACGTCTATGCCGCGCGGAGCGCGACGGCCTCGATTCCCACGAAACAGCATGGCAAGACGGGCATGATCTACGGTTTTGCCGGATGGAGTGATGAAGCGGCTGGCAGTGTGCAGCTCTACGGGGGGACCCTGCCTCCGGCGACACGTGATTGCAGCTACGTCGCCACCTTCTCGGAAAGACCCGGTCGTTATAACGTCTACTACTATGGCATGCTTCCCGTAAGGGAAGGCATGCAATACACCTATGCCATCAAGCAGGTCTATGGAGGAAGCAACGGACTCGACAAGGCAAACGAGGTCGCACGACAAGGTGATGTCAATTACGACGATGCCCACGTGTACAGCTTCATCGGCTGGTCGCCGCGGCAAAGCGATGTCGAGCCCTACTACGGATGGGAGCCCCCCATGGTGCCGATTCCCACCGCTGCGGGCGCTCAGGATGACCTGACGAGGCAATCGAGCGTCTATGCCATCTACGAGGTGCGAGACCGCAAGGTTCCCGTGGACTTCTACGTTGACGGACAGCTCTACGCGCAGGCCGATGACGTGCCGACGACGACGACCGTGAACGGCGCCTTCGATGCCACCGGAGTGTCGCGCCCCGCGGACAAGGGCGAAGACCTGCCCTTCCGCGGCTGGTCGCTCTCGCCCGATGATTCCAACTACATCAGGGGGTCGGTAAAGACGCTTGCGACGTTGACGCAAGGCGAGGACCCCGTCACGCTCTATGCCGTTTTCGGGAAGGACGCGGTGGAGGAGTTGCCAAGCGCATCTGGAGGCGAAGCGAATGACGATGGGCCTGCCTCGGTCGCCTTGCTTGGTTCCCGCAATGCTCCGCGGGCGACGACTCCCATTGCCTCCGCCGGCGGTTTGGCCGCAAGCGCCAATCCCAACGCAAGCGGCCTTGCCCCGCAGGACTCCTTGGGCGATGAGCAGTCCAATGTACCGGACGGGGCCTCTTCGGATGACGCCCCCAACCTGAGCCTGGTCGCATTCGTGCTCATCGCGTTCGTGCTCGCCGGCTTTGCCCTGTGGTGGATCGCACGCGTGCGCCGTGACCGCAAGCTCGACAAGGAGGACGACTTCTACGAGCCTGCTTCTTCGGCGCATAGTGGTGAACAGGTCGTGTTCTGATGGCGCGTAAGGGCAAGCATCAGGATATGCCAAGGGAGCGTTCCATCGAGGTCCTGATCGAGGAGCACGAGGAAGTGTCCCTGAGGAAGGGCTCGGAGCGAGCGCTTGACCGGAGGCTGCGCATCATCCTCATCCTCATCGCGGTCACGGTGGTCGTGTTCGTCGTCGGCCTCGTCATCCCCAAGAACCTGTTCAACGAGACGCTGCACACGACGAACTACAACGACGGCTACACGCTCGCGTGGTTCATCCGCGATCTGAGCGAGAACGTGAACGGGTTGTTTGCCATGCTCATGGGTAACGTAACCGCGGGGAACAGGACGATCAACCTCGCGACGACCTATGGGGTCATCATCTTGTGCGGTGCCGGCTTGGCGCTCTGTGGTGCCGTGTACCAGGGGACCTTCCGCAACGCCCTCGTCTCGCCCTCCACTTTGGGCGTCATGAGCGGTGCGGGTCTGGGCATGGCGCTTTGGGTCGTCTTCTTCTATGACGCGAGCCAGTCCCACGGCCTGTGGTTCGAGTCGGAGAGCCTCCAGACGGTGACCGATCCCCTCATGTCGCTCTGGAACTCCTATGGCCTGGCCCTCTGCAGCTTCGTGGGTTGCGCCATCGTGGTCGGTCTTGTCATGCTCGTGATCGGTACGGTGGGACGTGGTTCCACTTCCGGTCTCATGATGATCATCGTGGGCCAGGTGATCGGTTCCATCATGGGCGCGGTGTCGTCCACCATCCGCTATTACTACATCGTCGTCGACCCCGAAGGCCCTCAGGCCGACATGATGATGCAGCTCCAGATATCGTCGTTTTACCGCTCCTATTCCATCATCGACCTACTCGCCGTCGGCGTTCCCGTCCTCATCATGTTTCTTGTCGTCATGCACTACAGAAGCCAGCTCACCCTGCTCGCCTTCTCGGAAGGCGAGGCGCGGGCCATGGGTGTTGAGACGCGGCGCATGCGCTTCGTCATCATCGCCCTGGCAACGCTCGTGACGGCCCTCATCGTCTCGTTCTGCGGTCGCGTGGGCTTTGTCGGGTTCATGGTCCCGCACCTCGCACGCAGACTCGTGGGCCCTAACTTCACCTATCTCATGCCGCTTTCCATGGTGGGCGGCGGCGTGTTCGTTCTCGTGTCCTACGTGCTCGTCACGATGTTTCTGGGTGACGGCTACGCAACCATGTCGGGCATGTTCATTTCCATTGGAGGCGCCATCGTCTTCCTTGTCACGGCCATCCGCGGGGTGGGGAGCAAACGTGGCGCGTTCTGAGGACAAGGTGACGATGCCCGAGGGCAAGCACAGCAGGGCAAGCATCGCGCGCGCCAAGGCCGAAAGGGCCGCGGCGGCCGACGAGGCCAAGGCAGCGACCGACGATGCGAAGACCGGCCAGACCAATCGTCCGCTCAAGGTCACGTCGCTCGCGCGCATTCGCAGCGGGTCCTTCGTGTCGGTGCGGACCGGCGGCTCCCTTGGCGTCATCCGGCAAGTCGGCCTCAAGCAGACCAACGCCCAGTATCGCAAGGAACGCCGTGACCTTACCCGCAAGGTCGTCGCCTCCATGGTGATACTCGCGCTCCTGACCTTCCTGTCTTTGGGAATCATGGGCGCTCAGGGGCATTACTACGTAGGCGCCCACGAATACGGCTTCTACAATCCCGGCGAGGTCTTGCGCGTGCTCTTCTACCATGCCAAGAACTTCGTCGCCGAGGCGACGCATTTCATCGCCCCCGATAGCAACCAATGGCTCACCGACAACGTCGCGGGTTACTGGGCCATACCCGAGCGCGCCGCCGTGCTGGCCGTCACCATGATCTGCGGCATGCTCCTGTCCATATCGGGCATGCTCTACCAGAGCGTCTTTCGCAATCCCATTGCCGGCCCCGGTCTTCTGGGCGTGTCGACCGGCACGGGATTCGGCGTCATGGTCCTCGTCTTGGTCTACGGCTCGGCGGCGCCGCTCATGATCGGGCAACGCTACCTGCTCTGCTATGGATTTGGCATCATCATCCTCGTCTTCGTCCTGCTCATCGCCAAGAAGATGTCCGGTCCCGCGAAAAGCCTCGATGTCGTCAGCATGCTTCTCATAGGTTCCATCATGAGCCAGCTCTTTGGCTTGGTCATTAGCTACGTGACCTTGTTCGTCATGGACGAGTCGGCCTATCAGACCTACTTCACCATCTCGGAGATGCTCGTCGTGGACACCTCACCGCTTTCGTGGGCCTGTCTCGGCATCGCGACCGTTGCCACGATCGTCCCCGTCTACCTCCTACGCCATCATCTCAACGCCCTTCCCTTCGACGAAGACGAGATCAAGCTCTGGGGGCTCAACTACTCCCGCCTGAGGTCGGTGGCCCTCATTTGCGGTGCCATCATGGTCTTGGCGGCGCAGATACACACCGGAGCCGTCGGGCTGGTGACGCTCATCATCCCGTTCCTCACGCGCAGGTGGTTTGGGTGCTCGTTTGCCCACCAGTTTGCCGGCAACTTCTGCATCGGCACCATCTTCCTGGTCGTATGCCGTGACGTTGCCGACCTCATACCCTTTGTCGGTGATGGTATCGCCATCGGCAATGTCGTGAGCATCGTCGCGCTTCCCATCTTTCTCTTGGTCGTGGCGCTGCAGCAAAGACGCATGGAGGACGAGTTATGAAACTAGTCGTGAGGGATGCTGCCATAGGGTATCCGCGCATGGATCCTCTCCAGACGCGGGTGAACCTCTCCGTGGCGGGAGGGGAGGTCTGCTGCGTGCTCGGGCCCAACGGCTGCGGAAAATCGACGCTCATCAAGACCATACTCGGTCTCAATCCGCTCAAGGCCGGGTCGATTCTCTTCGATGGCGAGGACATGACCCGCTGGGATGCCAAGAAGCTCTCCCAGAGCGTGGCCTATGTCGCCCAGAACCATCAGCAGCCCTTTCCGTTCCTCGTCAAGGAAGTGGTCATGCTCGGGCGGTCGGGCAAGGTACGCGCCCTGGGAGGACAACCGTCGCGCAAGGACAAGAACATCGTCGAGAACGCGATGGAGGAGATGGGCATCCGCCATCTGAGGGATGTTCCCTACGTCGACATCTCCGGAGGCGAGCTCCAGCTCGTCATGTTCGCGCGTGCCCTTGCCCAGGAGCCCGCCATGCTCATTCTCGACGAGCCCACGGCGGCGCTCGACTACGGCAACGCCGTGCGCGTCATCGAGAAGATCAGGCAACTCGCGTCATCGGGTTACGGCGTCATGATGGTCACGCACAATCCCGACCATGCGTTCATGACCAAGGCCAACGTCGCGCTGTTCATGAGGAAAAAGCCCATGGTCTTCGGGAACGCCTACGACGTGATCACGCGTGGCAACATCTCGGATGCCTATGGCGTCAACGTGAAGCTCGTGGAGTTCACGCACGACAACCAGGAGATCATGCGCACCTGCGCTCCCGAGTTTGGTGGTGACCTTGCTTAGGCGCAAGATCATCAAGGTCGCCGTCTGCGTCCTCGTTCTCGCGGCCTGCCTGTTCATGGCGCTCGTCATCGGTGACGACGAGCATCACGCGACGGCGCTGGGATGGATGCCGCTGTTCAGCGTCATCGTCCTCATCGCGCTTGCGTTTGCCTACGTCTCCGTTGCCCAGCGCTCCCTCAGGTTCTACGAGATGGCGGATACCACCTACTGCACGCGTGAAGATAGCGTTCCGTTCTCCGTCGAGTTCGAGAACCGCAGCCTGCTCGTCTTGCTCAACGTCTCGATCGAACTGTTCGTCTCTGATGTCAACGGCGATGTTGCCCAGACGAGCACGACATCGCTCACCTTGGGCCCCCATGCCAAATGCGAGGTTCCCTTCAATGTCCCCCTCGAACACGTGGGCATGTTCCAGGCCGGCTTGAGGCGCATTGTCATCACGGACTTCCTCGGGCTCTTCGAACGCAAGACGGTGGTCGAGAAGACCACCCACATTTGCGTCATGCCCAGGGTTCCCAAGCTCGGTTCCCTCGAGTTTTCCGACGATTCCGAGGTCGAGAACTTCAAGATGCTCAAGACGGCGCTTGCCGACTCTCTCGACTACGCCTACGTGAGGGATTACGAGCCCGGAGACCCTCTCAAGACCATTCACTGGAAGCTCTCGGCGCGATCCGGGCAATACCTGACGCGCCTCTTCGAGAAGACGATCAGTCCGGGCGTGATCGTGGTCATGGATTTCCACGTTTCCGGTCAGGATGTCGACGAGTCCATGGAGCTGAGGGACGCGGTGATCGAAAGCGCGCTCTGCGTTGCGGACTACGCCCGTTCCAAGGGGCTGGACACCGAGATTTGCTATACCAACCGCTTTGGCGAGAGGCGAAACCTGGGAGCTTGGGACGAGGCGGCGCTGCTCAACCTCGTGGCCGAGATGCCCCAGGCTACTGGTGACGAACTCGTAAAGCAGCAGACGATCGAGCATGTCCAGCAGATTGCCCTCAACAGGCAGGCGCAGAACAATGTCGTCGTATGCACGGCAAACGTGGGCGCTGACATGGTGGGAACCGTCATCATGGCGAGGCAATCGCGCAAGAACCCGTTCATGGTGTGCGCCGTGCCCCATCGTCTCGTGGATCGCGATCTCGAGCGCCATGTCGCGCAGCTCGGCGCTCTCGATGATTATCGCATCGGCTACCAGGTCATCTCGGCATCGGATGATTTGCAGGGACGTGATCTCTCATGAGCGAGCAGTTCAAACGCTTCGCGAAGTCGAGCGCCCTGGACTTTCTCATGACGCTGGTCCTTGCGCTTGCCCTGGGCTATGCCGTGCTGTCCGGCTTCGAGTCCACTCTCGTCATGCGCACGAACGTCGGGCTCATGGCTCTGGTCACCGGCGGCCTGCTGCTCATCCTCTATGCCGGCGGCTGGTCGCGAGGAGCCCGTGCCGTCTCCATCGTGGGCGCGATCGTCTACGCCGTTGCCGCCATGGCCGTCGCGCTCTTTCTCACCGCGCCCGAGGCGTTGCCCTTTGCTGACGGCACCGTCAACGACGTCGAGGGCAACCATGCCATCTTCGTCATGGTGCTGATCGTGGTGGGACTCTTGGTCTACCTTCTGTCGCGCTCCCGCGCAGGCGCTCTGGTGCTGGCGTTTCTGTCCGTGTTCAGCTGCGGTGTCGTCCAATACCTCTTTCCCGAGTGGATATCGGAGGAAGGCGGATTCATTGTCTTCGTGACATGTCTCGTTGTCTCGGTCATGCTCGTCATATACCGCCGTTACGTGATAGGGGTCACCAAGACGGACCACCATGCGCGTCTCGCCTTTGCCCAGACCTTTGCGCTTGGCCTGGGGGTCTGCGCCATCACGGCGGGTATCGCGGCGGCGCTGTTTGCCCTGATCATCATGCCCCTCAATCTCCAGACGCCCGTGCTCAAGCCCTTCGAGCATCGCATCATACCGCCTGTCGTCGATTACACGGGCGCCTATGACGAGTACCTGGTCGAGAACCCGGACGTTTTCACGGGTCTGCTCAACGAAAAGGAGGATGCGACGAGCCAGAACGCGAGCGGTGGCTCCGTTCCCGACGAGGAGCAGACCGAGACGAACTCCAGTCCGCTCATGCGATTCCTGCAGAGCATGACGATCTTCAGCGAGGACGACTGGACCGAATCGTTCGATTCCGTCAGTTACGACCGGCTGCAAGTTGGCATTCCGATAGCCCTCGTGCTCGTCATCGTGGCATTGCTTGTCTTGGTGATCCTTCGAATGCGCCGGCGCGATGTCAGGCTCAAGAGATTGCGGGAGAAGCCCTATGCCGAGCGCGTGGTCTTTCTCTACGATTTCCTCCTGTCGCGTCTCAAGCGCCTGAAGCTCGGCAAACCCGAGACATCGACGCCGCTGGAGTTCGCCTTTGACTCCAGGAAGAAGCTCGTGCCGTTCACGCGGAAGACGGGCAAGGTGGACCTGGTCGAGGTGACGTTGATCTACCAGCGGGCGGTCTATGGCGCCGAGGAGATCTCGGCCGAGGATTACGCGAAGGTCGAGCGATACTATCGCGCGTTTTTCAATAACGCCCACCGCTACATGGGCACCCCGCGCTGGTTGGTGCAGTTCTGGCGTATCTAGGATGCCGCGGGCATGGGCACTGCGACGGAGTCGATGATACCCTCGATTACGTCACGCGGCTCGATTCCGTGTATGCGGGCTTCGTTGGCAAGCGCGATACGGTGCCCGAGCACGTACGGCGCAAGGTACTTGATGTCGTCGGGCATGACGTAGGTACGACCGCGCATGAGTGCGTTGCTCCTTGCCATGGCGATGAGCGCTATGGAGCCGCGGGGCGAAGCGCCGATTGCGCAATCCTTTGCGCTTCTGGTGGCGGTTGCTATCTGCACGGCATAGCGCGCGATGGACCTGTCGACCTCGACCTGCTCGGCGGCTTCCCTGAGCGCGAGAATCGTCTGCTTCGTGGCGACGGGCTTGATGGCGGCCTTCGCCGCCTTTGTCTTGAGAACGACATCGACCTCCTCATCGACGAGAGGATATCCCACGGAGAGCTTGACGATGAAGCGATCGAGCTGGGCTTCGGGCAGGGGATAGGTACCGTATTGCTCGATGGGGTTCTGCGTTGCCAACACCATGAAGGGCTCTTCGAGGTCATAGGTGTTGTTGTCGACCGTGACCTGGCGCTCTTCCATGGCCTCGAGCAATGCCGATTGCGTCTTCGCGCTTGCGCGGTTGATCTCGTCGACGAGCACGAGATTGTTCATGACGCCGCCGGGCCTGAATTCGAAATCGTGCGTCTTCTGGTTGTAGATGGAGAAGCCCGTGACATCGGAAGGCATGATATCGGGCGTGAACTGGATGCGCGAAAACCCGCAGTCGATTGATTTGGCAAGCGCCGAGGCAAGGGAGGTCTTTCCCGTGCCGGGGAGGTCTTCGAGTAGCACGTGACCCTGTGCGATGAGTGCCATGATGACAAGTTCGACGACCTCGTGTTTTCCGACAATGATGGATTCGACGTTGTCCGCCAACCTCTCGAGGATGGCTGCCGCGTCATCCGCCGCCTGTCTACTCAGCATGCGAAAGAGTCCTTCCAGTGAATCAATATCTGTTTCTCATAAAAAACTATACTATGATAAGTCTATTCTACTAGAAGGACAATTTTGTGTGAGAAGTCCGTACCATGACCGGCAGACGAACGAATTTCGCGGCAAGAGGAGACGTCGCGATTGATTCGAATCGTCTGAGATAAAAGGAAAAGGGTAACGTCATGAGAGATCATTCCAAGCACATCCAGCTGAGCCGCGATGAGGCCATTGCCGAGATGCTCGATAGACTACGTGCAGGAGCCTTCGCCGAGGCAGGGCCTGCTTCCTGCGAGCGCGTGGCTCTGGGCGATTCGTTTGGTCGCGTGTTGGCCGAAGACATCTATGCCAAGACCGACATCCCGAACGTCCTCACCTGCTGCATGGACTCGGTGGCGCTGCACTGGGATGACTTCGCGGACCTGGACGAAGGCGAGATTCCCGATACTTCCACATGGGTGCGTGGCGTTGACTGGCAGTTTGCCAACACGGGCATTGCCATGCCGCAAGGCTTCGACACCGCGATTGTCATCGAACACGTCGAGGTATCCGATGATGAGCAGCACATCAAGATCCTTGCCGCGCCTTCCGAGCGGTACGCTGGCACACGCCAGCCAGGCGCAAAAGCAAAGCGCGGTGACTTGTGCCTTCCGGCCGGCCTTGTCATCGATGCCGATTATGCCGCCACGATCTCGAGTTCCGGTTATTCGAGCGTGCTCGTCGTCAAGAAACCCCGTGTCTCCTTTCTCCCCACCGGCAACGAGCTCGTTCCGGCCAACCTGCCGTTCTCCGAGACTCACCCAGACTTCTATGCCGGTTACGGTCATGTCTTCGAATCGAACAGCATTCTCACGCGGGGTCTTGTCGAGAATTGGGGTGGCACCTATTCCCTGTTCGACATCGTCCCTGATGAGTACGAGACCATCAAGGCGACTCTTCTCGAGGCGGTTGCCACTTCGGATATCGTCGTCCTCAACGCAGGATCGTCCAAAGGCTCTGATGATTGGTCAGTCGAAGTGCTCGACGAAATCGGGGAGATGGTCTATCACCAGGTAAGTCATGGTCCTGGCCATCACAGTTTCGCCGCCATCGTCGAGGGCACGCCGGTCATCGGCATCTCGGGTCCTCCGGGTGGAGCGTTCCAGACGCTCGGTTTTTACCTGTACCCCGTCATGTGCGCGTGGTTCGGGCTTGATACGTCCTTGAAGACGGTGACTGCCCGGCTCAAAGGGGATTTCGGCCCCAACAAGTTCGCCAAGAAAGCGCAGGAGAAGAAGCTGTCCGGCGAGCAGCGTCCGCCCGAAGCGACCAAGTCCGGCTCCACGTTCCAGTCGATCCGCAATGTCATCCTCGAGGATGTCGATGGCGCGCTGGAGGCGACCCCGTTGCCAGGGCATGGAGGAGGAAAGGTACCTGGGTATCGGGGAGTCTACATGCTTGGCTCGGGTCCAGATGATGTGCCGCCCAAGGAAGGGGACATGATCGAAGTCGAGATCCGTCCGCAGGATTATGACCTGGCGGCTTACTTCAAGATCAAAGGATAGGAATCGGTTTCAACGTTTAGGTCGAGCACGCGTACGTCTTTCCAGACGGGCTCGAAGCGCTCGATGGCGAGTGGTACGAGGTCAGGTCGGACTATGATGACGACCTTGGGCTCTTTGGCAGCGACAGCCGGGTTTTCGAGAATCCGCAGCGCCGACGTAAATCCGGCATTGCGGATGAGCTCGAGCGAGCCGAATTCGTCAACGACGATGATGTCATCGGAATCAAAACCATCGGATTCGAGCGCGTCAAAGTGGTCATTGACCCTCTGGATGGAATCATCGTAGATACGCCATCCGAGCTTTGCGGCGTCGGCTTGCCTGCTTTTTCCATGGGCTTCGTCATCGAGCTCTCGTTTGGAGGCAAACGGCATCTCCACATCGTCAGGAAGAAGGTGGGAACTGATGCCAATCTTGTCGAAGCCGCCGTCGCCATCTGGCACCCATATGCCGGGGGAGAGGACTCCCTTTACCACGTATCCCTTGCCTCGGGCGTCTTCAACGAAGCGCTGCAACCAGCGGGTTTTGCCTGTCTGTATCTGGCCGGTGAGTATGACGAGCATGGTTCATCCCATCCGAGTGCGTATTGCCGCAGCTTTGCGGCAATGTCGTGCATATTTATACTTTGATAAACATAATACACGAGCAAGCGATTTTTAGCTTGCTGAGCAAAATGTCGAGAGCCGCGCGCAGAAACCGCGCAAGTCTAGGACTTGTTTCCCTTACGGATTCTTAAGGGCCTAGACTTCCAACGTTTTTGCGCACGTTGTGCTTGTCAGTGGCAGTGTGTGCGCGCTTTTGCCGCAAGTCTAGGATTCGCCCCAGGCCTGCATCCTAGACTTCCGCGGTTTTTGCGTATCGTGCGCGACAAATATGGAAAGTTCAAACGTATTTCCCATATCGATATATAAAATAGACGCAATAACCAGATAAGATGTCTAATGCAACATACAGCAGTTTATCAAGAATTCCGCGATTCCAGAGGCCTTCCATTTGTTACAAGGCACGGTTTTTTATATACCCATATATGGGACAGTGATAAAATCCAGAACGAACAATGAAGCAGTGCGTCCTCACTGACGATTCAACCCTTCATATGGTATGCGAAGGGGAGGGGATTCAAATGAACATGCCGATACCTCGAAATAGAAACCCGAAACGCAGAAGAGGTGTTGGTCGTTCGCTTTGTTCGGCTTTCATAGCCACGACGATGTCCGTCGTTCTGGCATTGTCGAGCGTCGGCGGCGGCGCCCTCTCGGCCTTCGCCACGACCATCTCCAACGATTCCGCTAGCCAACAAGGTGCCGAGCCCAATGCCGTCCCCGGCCATCTTGCCGCTGTCGTCTCGGTGGGAGCGCAGATCTACCAGCAACGCGAAGCCGAGGAAGCCGCCCGTGCCGCAGCCGAGGAGCAAGCACGTCAAGAGGCGGCCGCTCGCGCTGCCGAGCAACGCGCTGCTCAGGAGCGTGCCGCTCGTGCCGCCGCCCAGAGGGCCTACGAGGCGGAGCAGGCAGCTGCTCAGGCTGCCGCGCAACCCGTCACCGAGACGATTGAACCCGCAGCTGAGGGCGCGGATGCATCACAGGCTCCCGTTCAGATTGCACCGGCTGAGATGGGCGAAGGTGCCGGCAATCAGGACGGACAGGCGTCGGGTAATCAGGATGCTACCGGTCCCTCGACCGAGCCTCAGGCCAGCCCCGACGAGCTCGAGGGCCATGTGGTCTCTGGTCTCAACCCCGAGAACACCACCGTTAACCTCTTCAACTACAGCGCGACGGGCTATGACGAGACGACGGGCGCGGAAAAGCCCGATGCCAATCCGGCCAATGGCGATATCAACGGGAATACGGGATCTGCTTCCCCCGCGATTAACTACCAGACTTGGCTCAACAATCCGGATAGCATCAACTACGGCCACATGCTCACCTTTGGCGATGGCATGCGCCATCTGGGCTATTGGAATCAGGGCATCGTCCAATCCTACGGGGATATCGCCACGGAACGTCCCGGCATGCAGGGCATTGCGTCGCCCTGGCTCGACGATGCAGGCTTCCCTTCCATCAATGCCGGTACCTATTACATGGATGCGGATGGCAACGTCTATCTGACGCAAGGGGAGGCTCCGGAGGGCTCGACCCTCATCGATACCACCTTGGGCCCAAACGTCGATAATCCTGCCGTGGTCGGTGGTTATGGCAGCAACCCGGCGCTCTATTCCGAAGCCGTGCGTCACGTGGGTGCCGTCACTGCCGGATATGACGAGATGGTTTACTTCAACGCAGGACCGGATTGGTCGACAAGCGGCAACGGAACAGTTGGCAACCCCAGGTTTGATCCCGTCAAAGCCGAGAACATCGCCAAGGCGGTGCTTGCCCGCGTGCAGAATCCCGGCTTGCCGAGTACGAATAACGGCGAGGGCGGCACCTACAACATGACGGCCGACCAGCTCTCGTTGCGCTACCTCTTCGATCCCAGCGTCACCCATAACGGCAAACAGTCCTATACGGACGTGACCGGCCTGTTCCAAATCGATAACGAGGGTTACTTCTACTACAACATGCGCAAGAACTTCGCGGAGTTCGTGGCCGACAAGCAAGGCAGCAGTGATGGTCACTTCGTGCTCTATGATGCTCCGGGTGGCCTGCGTACCGATGCCGAGAACAGCGTCGGGAGCTTCTTTCCCTTCAACAAGGCCACCGAGGTCTTCAACGTCGAAGATGGCAAGCTCGTCAACCAGCTACGCGCTGATAATAACTACGGCACGGGCAATACGGGACCCCTGGCCGACCACCACCTTGGCATGACCGTCGAGACGCAGTTCCGCCAGCCCATCGATGGTAAGGTTGCCGGCAAGGACATGAACTTCGAGTTTCTGGGAGACGACGACGTCTGGGTCTTCGTCGATGACGTGCTTGTCCTCGACCTGGGTGGCATCCACTCCGAGATCTACGGCACCATCAACTTCGCCACCGGCGAGGTCAATCTCGGCACCGCCTTCAACAGCAATGGCGAGATCTACCAGACCGACGCCAACGGCAACATCATCTACGATGCCGATGGCAATCCCACATACATTACCGAGCCCGTCATCAAGACGACCATCAAGCACATGTTCGAGAAGGCCGGTCTCGCCGATTCGACGCAGTGGAACGGCAACACCTTCGCGTCGAGCACCTCGCATACGCTCAAGATGTTCTACCTCGAGCGCGGCAACTACGATTCCTCGCTCATGATGCGCTTCAACTTGCAGCCCGCCCTGTACCAGCAGATCAAGAAGGTCGACCAAAACGGCAAGCCCCTCCAAAACGCCGAGTTCGAGCTCTACCAGGTCGACACGCCCGCCGGCGTCACGCTGGGCAACGTCGCCGACGTGCAACTGGACGACGTGCAGCCCGTGGGCGCGCCCCTTGCCAAGCTCGTGACCGACGCAAACGGCGAGGCGCGCTTCATGAGCACCGCGCTTTCCATCGATGGCCAGCTGCAGCCCTTCAACTTCTCCGATCGCTACAACGCCGACACGAATGCCGGTCTGCTCTACATCCTGCGCGAGACCAAGGCACCCGATGGCTACAAGCCCTTGTCGAGCGACCTGTTGCTGCGCTTCGATCCCACCAATACCATGCTGGCGGTCAACAATCGCTATCAGGCAGGCTCATACGCAAGCTTCAACAGCTACGTCAACGGCATCACGGGCTCCGTCTACTACGGCCAGATCGGCGAGGACGGCGGTCTGGTGACGCGCATACCGGGTACGGACCCGGTACCCGCGAGTGTTCAGGAAAACGGTCTCGTGGTGGCGGTTCCCATGCTGAAGAAGGCGAAAGACGCCTCTGGGCTCACATGGCTTCCGCTCATCGGGGACAATCTGACGGGTTTCACCACGCTGGGCAACACCAATAACCTGGACCTTACCGATCCCGCCCTGTTCCGCCTCGTGATGCGCGGCCTGACCTTGGGTGCGGCGTTGCAACAGGCGGCGCTCTACGCAGATGGCACGGGAGAGGGATGGCACCTGAGTTGGGATGACGAATACCAGCGTCTGACGGGAACCTTGCACGACCTGCCTGGTCGAGCCGACCGCTACATGCATGTCAACCCCAACGGCGACATGCGCATGTTCTATGGAATCATCGCCCAGGAGGCCCTGGCCAGGGCACTTGGCGTGTCCGAGGACGACGTCGCGGCCATGACGGGTGACGAGAGATACAACCGCCTGGGTGCCGTTGCCCTTGACGCCATCAAGCGCGGTGGTTTCACCGGCACGGAATTCAAGAACCTGGTCAATAACGCTATCGGCGTGGGGACGTCCGGCTCCACCCACGACCAGCGCGGCTACACGCCCCTTGACGCCCGCGAGTTCGTACGCAACTTCCGTTCGGTGCTCTACATCCCCAACGAGCAGCGTCAGTTGCGCGTCATGAAGATCGACCAGAACGGCACGCCAATCAACGGGGTGCAGTTCGCGCTGTATAACAGCGAGGCCAAGGCAGCGGCCGGTGGGAGTGACTATGCAGCTAGTGGCTATACCGCCACGGTCAACGGCAAGGACGGTATGCTGATCTTCGAACCCCATCAAAGCCATGACACGGGCTCGGGTGGGATGCTTCCCGGCTATGCGGACATGGCCTGGCCCTTCAGCGACTTCTCCCAGGAGCATGCGGCGACATACTTCTTGAGGGAGATTTCGGCGCCTGCCGGCTACGAACTCAATCCCACGATCATTCCGGTCAAGGTCGGCGTCTACTCCATCTATGCCGATGCGGGCACTGCCGATGATGACGTGAGCGTCATGGCGGGTGTCGGCAAATTGACCCAGACCATGATTCAATACGCCTCCAACGGCGAGGTGAACATCACCTTGCGCGATATCACCGCGTTTGCCCAAACGCAGCCGTCGGGCAGCTTTGCGTTGAGAGGTTGGGTCGACGACACCCTTCAGGGGACGGATGGCGAGCCCGTCGTGCGCCAGATGAACCTCCACTACGGCAAGAACGCGGTCGTCGACTACGGTCTTTCCGATGCTGACGGCGGTGCGAACTACGAGCCCTTCTTCGTCACCGACGAGGGCTTTTTGCGTACGCGCGTCCAGCAAAACCTCCATGCACACGATGACCCGACCGACCCCGATTATTCTGATGCCAATGCCGACAATCTGGGCGATCTGGACATCACGGGCCTCTTCAGCCTCATCAACACGGTCGTCGTGACCGATAGAAGCAAGATCGTGGTCGACGATGGCGAGCTCATGATTCGCAAGGCCATCGCTGGAGAGGGACTTGCGGAGGCGGATTATCTCAAACCCTATCACTTCAAGGTCGAGTTCCTCGACGAGCAGGGGAATGCCCTGGCGGCATCCTATCCCTTCTACGGCACCGACCGCTCCGGCTCGCTGCGCAGCGGTGATGTGCTGCTGCTTCATCATGACGAGGCGGTGGTCATCCAGGGCCTGCCCATCGGCAGCCGCTACGTGGTGACCGAGCTCGATGCCAACGAGGGCGGCTTCTTCTGCACGATCACCGACGAGAATGGCGTGACGATCGAGGCCAGCGTAGCGCAGGGTGTCGTCAAGAGCGCGCAGCAGCAGATGCTTGCCTCGTTCCTCAACACGCGCACCGACCCCCAGCTCGGAAACCTGCTCATCCGCAAGACGGTCACGGGTGAGGGCCTTCCCGCAGAGGCATTGCAACGCAGCTTCAATTTCAAGGTCGAGCTTTTCAATGCGGCGGGGAATGTCCTTACCGGACGCTATGCGGTGAGCAATATCGATGGTATCGAATACATCGAGAGTGGCGACGTGTTGCCGCTGCGTCATGGCCAGACGGCGCTCATCTTGTACCTGCCTGCGGGCAGCTACTATATCGTCACCGAGCTTGATGCCAACCAGGACGGCTTCACGGTTGCCCCGAGCGCCACGCAGGGTGGTCCCACGAGCGTTATCCGCGATGGCCAGACCTCTGAGGTCTCCTTCGTGAACACCTTCGCAACGCCCGATGAACCCGATAACCCGGATAATCCGGACAACCCCGATAATCCAGATGTCCCCGATAACCCGGACAATCCCGATAACCCGGACGTTCCCGACAACCCCGACGAGCCCGACACGCCGACTGTTCCCGATAAGCCGGCGGTGCCCGAGAATCCGCGCGTGCCCGTCGAGCTGACGCCGGTTTCCCATGAGATACCGTCAAGCCCGGCTCCGAAGACAGCCGATGATGGCATGGCTGGGTTGTTGCTGGCAAGCGCGTTTGCGGCACTTGCCCTCGCAGGCGCCTTCGCCTTGCGACGCACGCGTCGGGAAAGCTAGCGTCAAAAGGTGCCATGCGCGGTCAATCGCGCTGGCACCTTTTTTTGCCTGACGCATTCCCTTTCTGCGTCAATACTCTTTGTAGTATCATTTCTCCATACGCTATCGGCACAAATGCAGACGAAACGAGGTGAAGTGCCCGACGCGTAGGCCATGAAGAACGTATTCCGCGTACTCAAACGCGACATCTTGCGCCTGTTGAAGGTTCCTCCCGCGATGGTGGTTATCATCGCGCTGCTCGTCCTGCCGTCTCTTTATACCTGGTATAACGTGCTTGGATTCTGGGATCCCTACGAGAGCACGGGGCATTTGCACGTTTGCGTCGTGAACGAGGACGAGGGTGCCGACAGCGAGCTTACCGGCCATATCGACGTCGGTCAGATGATCGTCGACGAGCTGCATGGCAATGACCAACTCGACTGGCAGTTTGTCGGTTACGACGAGGCCATGGACCAGGTCAAGTCGGGGGAAAGCTACGCGGCCTTTATCATCCCCGCGGATTTCTCCGAAAAGCTTCTTACGCTCACGACCGGGCATTTCGAAAAGCCCGACATCGACTATTACGTGAACGAGAAGATTGGCCCAATCGCGCCCAAGATCACCGATGCCGGTGCCAACACGCTTGACGCGACGGTAAACGCAACCTTCGTCGAAACCGTGAGCCTCAAGGCAACCGAGGCACTCAATGCGGCGATAGAGAAGTCGGATGAGCGCGTCGATGGTGCCAAGTCGCTCGCCTCTGCCCGCGTGCAGGAGGCCAAGGACAAGCTCGAAGGTGCGGCATCCTCCATCGCGTCACTTGCCGAGCAGGCGCAGCAGGCCAAGGGACGGGCACAGGAGGCCAAATCCTCGCTTTCCATCGCACGCGACGCCATCGACAACGCCTCCGATGCCATGGATTCCGTATCGGACGTGGCTTCGACCCTGCAGGGCGATTACATGAGTTTTGCGGCCAATAGCGTTCCGCTCGTGACGGGCGCGATGAAGGACGCGGCCGATGCCTATGCCGAGGCAGCCCGCGTGATAGGCGAGCTGCCGGTACAGACTCCGGAGGCTCAAGAGCTGCTTGCTCGCCTGCGTGCATCGGCCGATGACGCGAATGCCAAGGCCGACCTCTATTCCCAGATACTGGCCGATGACATCGCCCCCGTGCTCGGCGAGAAGCTCGGCGCGCTTGCAGGCGCCACCTCGAAGGCGGCAGGATCCATTGCGGGTCAGAAGTTCATCATCGCACAGGCCGAAAATGTCATCGACGATATGGTTGCGATGCTCGATTCGGCAGCAGGTTCGCTCGATCAGACCCGCGCGCTCCTCGACGGGCTCGTTGGCGAAATCGACCGCGTGCATACCGACGCCCTGATGCTTGCGGGCTCGGACGCGCTCTCGAGTTTCATCGGCGAGGATGGTTTCGACGCGGAGAAGGTCGCCGAGTTCATCAGCGCGCCGACGCGTCTGGATACCGTGCAGCTCTATCCAGTCGACACCTACGGCGCGGCCATGGCACCGCTGTTCATGAACCTCACCTTCTGGATTGGTGCCTTCATGCTGATGGTGGTGCTGCGCCAGGAGGTCGATTCGAGTGGCATACGCAAGCTCACGCTTACGCAGCGTTATCTCGGGCGCTTCCTGCTCTACGCCATGCTCGTGATCTTGCAGGCCGTCGTCTGCTGTGCGGGCCTGCCCGTCATCGGCATGCACGTGGTCAACCTGCCGGCGCTGTTCTTCGCGTCAATCGTCGCAGCGCTGTCCTATCTCAGCATCATCTACGCGCTTTCGGTGACCCTGCAACATCTGGGCAAGGGCATCTGCATCGTCCTCGTCTTCGTGCAGATACCGGCCGCGACTGGTCTGTATCCCATCGAGATGACATCGCCGTTTTTCCAGGCGATCTACCCGCTGTTTCCGTTCACCTATGGCATCAACGCGATGCGTGAGGCCATTTGCGGCTTCTACGGGCTGCATTACTTGCGTGACATCTGCATTCTGTTGGGTTTCCTCGCCGTGTCCATGGCCTTCGGCATACTCGTGCGCCCTTGGCTCTCCAACGTCAACCGCCTGGTCGCACGTGAGATAAAGCAAAGTGGCATCTTCAACGGCGAGAGCGTCGAGGTGCCCATGCGACGCTTCCGCTTCTCGCAGGTGCTACGCGCGCTTGCCGATCGCGACGAGTATCGCAAGGCGCTCATTCGGCGTTACACTCGCTTCCAGCGGATATATCCGCGGCTCATACGCGGTGCTGTCATCGTCGGCATCGCCGTGCCCATCATTGTCCTCGTGCTGTTCTCGCTTGGCATGACGGGCAAGGTCGTGCTCCTCACGCTGTTCCTCGGATGGACCGCGTTCGTCTTCGTGTTCCTCATCGTGGTGGAGAGCCTGCGCTCGAGCTTCGAGCGTCAGATGCGTCTCGACAAGATGAGCGACGAGCAGCTACGCGAACTCTATCTGTCACGCAACCATCTCGAGCACGCCGATATCGTCCACGACGCGACCGATTCGCAGGTGTCGGACTCCGACGAGAGCGAAGACGAAGACGAAGACGAAGACGAAGACGAAGACGAAGACGAGTCTCCGTCGCAGCCGCAGGGCGGCAGGTACTCGGCATCGGGCGGTGATCGCGATGCATAACATATGGACCCTGTTTAAGAGCGACTTGCGACACCTCTTCGCCAATGTCGTGAGCATTATCATCACGATCGGTCTGGTCGTCATGCCGTCCATATTCGCGTGGTACAACCTGATCGCGTGCTGGGACGTCTTCGATAACACGGGCCATCTCACCGTCGCGGTTGCCAACGAGGACGAGGGCTACGAAAGCGACCTCGTGCCGATACGCGTCAACGTGGGTGACATGCTCGTCTCGGAGCTGCGTGCCAACGACCAGATCGGCTGGCGTATCGTGAGCGAGGAGGAGGCGGTCGATGGCGCGAAAAGCGGCAAGTACTACGCCGCGGTCGTGATACCCAAGGATTTCAGTCGCGACATGCTGCGCTTCTACATGGACGATTCCGAACGCGCGCAGATCACCTACTACTCCAACGAGAAGAAGAACGCCATCTCGCCCAAGATCACGATGACCGGAGCTGATACTGTTTCGGAGAAGGTGAACACCGTCTTCGCGCAGTCCATCTCCGAGGTGATGCTCTCGGTCGCGGAATCCGTCTCGCGCTATGCCGATGACATGGACGTGCATGGGCAAGTCGCCGCTCTGGCAGAGCACGTCGACTCGATGTCGGGAGACATCAATCGCGTTGCCGATGTCGTGGGGATGTATGCCGGTACGTTGCAATCGGCACAAAGGCTGCTCGATTCGGGAGCCGAGCTCATACGCCAGGCCGAAGACGAGGTTCGCACCATGATGGGGACGGCAAGCGATGGCGCGGCCGAGCTGTCATCGGTGGCCGACAAGGTTGAGGACGCCAAGGGTAAGATGGATGCGGCCCTCTCCGATGCGCAGACGAGCTTCGATGCCCTGCGCCAGCAGTTCGCGAGCTCCGAGCTTACGCAGTTCGTTGATCTGGCGGTTCAGCAGCGCATCGACCAGATGATTGCCGATGCGCAGGCAAAGATTCAGGCCGTACGCGATGATTACGATGCGACACTCAAGCCCGACCTCGACCGGCTCGTCTCGGACGTACGCGGGCTGGGAGCCGATACATCCCAGGCTCTCGATGGCATGGCAGCTGCCGAGAGCGGTATCGCGGCGGCAACGGATTCGGCCCAGGGCATACTCGGTGATGCCGTCTCCCAGATAGCCTCGGTGGAGGGTGACCTGCGCTCCTCGGCTGACTCGCTACACGAACTCGCGACGAGTATCTCCGAGGCACTCGTGATGGGCGATCCGGCGGCATTGCAGGCCATACTCGGCGCAAACGCGGAAAGCATGGCACAGGCGTTGTCTGCGCCCGTGGGTATCGACCGCATCGCCGTGTTCCCATCCGAGAACTTCGGCTCGGCCATGGCACCGTTCTACACGACGCTTGCCATCTTCATTGGCTCCCTGCTCATACTCGTCGTCGTCAAGCCAAGCGTCTCGAATCGCGCGCAGGCAAACCTTCGCAATCCCAAGCCGCGCGAGATGCTGATCGGGCGCTTTCTCTCACTCGCGTGCATTTCGCTCGCGCAGACGACGCTCATCGGCATCGGCAACATCTTCTTTTTGCAGGTGCAGGTCGTGCATCCGTGGCTCCTGATGCTCGACCTATGGTTCTCAGGACTCGTCTTCACGTTCCTGATATACGTCCTCGTGCTCGCATTTGCCAATCTCGGAAAGGCCCTCACGATCTGTCTGCTCATCATGCAGATAACCGGCTGCGGGGGTTCGTATCCATTGCAGATTCTGCCCGATTTCGTGCAAAACGTGAGCCCGTTTTTGCCGGCAACGCACACGGTCGATGCCATGCGTGCGGCGATGTTCGGTATCTACAACGGGGACTTCTGGATTCAGCTTGGCGAGCTCGCGCTCTTTCTCATTCCGGCGGCGCTCATCGGCTTTGCGTTGCGCAAGCCCTTCGAGAAGTTCATGAAGTGGTACGTGCGCACCGTCGAATCCACGAAGATCATTGGCTAGGGCTTTAAGCAGGGGACGATGCATGCCAGAGCTCAGAAACCCATTCGCTCTGGTCATGCATCGCCCCTCTGCTGCGCATCCGTCTTCGTGGGTTCGACGGTGTCTGGGATGGAGGGGAGGACGCGTGTTCCTGCTGTCATCTCGACTGGAGCGGCCGCCAGGCCGCGTAATGGAGAGATCTCTCGACTCCGCTTCGCTCCGCTCGAGATGACAGAAAGGGTCGCTTCGCTTCGCTCGAGATGACAGTCGCGCTCTTTACACCGAGTAGGCCCAGAAGTTGCGTGCCTGCGAGATGATCCTGTCGAGGTCCCACGCCTTCTTGGTGTTTTCCTCGCTGTTGGGGTCACGGATGATGGCTCGTCCGTTCTCGTCGATTCCGCAAATCACGATGAAGTGTCCGCTTGTCGTGAAATCTCCGGGACCCATGATCGCGATGACGGGATGACCGGCTCCGACACGCCCCTTGATCATGTTCTTGTCGGCGGGAAGCTCCTCGGCGTTCAATCCCAGGCCCCGCGCACCCCTTGTCATGAACTCCCAGCTCGTTGCGCCGGCGTCGACGTAGCCACCGTTTTCGCTATACGCACACATCTTGGGCGGATCCATTTCCGTGCGTCCGGTCAGGTTGATGTAGACCATCGACAGACAGGTGGGGCCGCAACCGCTCTGGGCAAGCGTGTCGCGTGCATAACGCGTGCTAGCCCATTGGGCATCGGTCTGGTAGAGGGCGGGTGTGCTGCCGCGCTTCCATTCGGACTTCGGGGTGCTGGCGATTGCCGTCGCACCGGCACCGCTCTTGCCGCCAAGTGACGGAATCATGGATTCCATCGAGGTGCTCGCGAAATATGACGCGCAGAGAAAGCCAAGCACGAGCATGCCGACGACGATGAATTTGCCCTTGCGATGGGAGAGGCCGCGGCGTTTCGAGCGAGCGGGTATCCTGCGCACCTGAATGCCCGAGCTACTCCTGCGCCGGCTCGTCCGTCCCACGCGTATCGAGTTCATGGCGGGGTTGGCCGAGCGGCTGGTGTACGAGGAGGAGTAGCGGCTGTAGCGCATCAATTCGTCGTTCACGGCAATCACCTCGCAGTGGGTTCGCGTTTCGATGCTGCCATGATGCGCAAGGGCCCCATGTCGATGCCCATAGCAAAGCCTTAAGAATTTCTTACGATGCAGTAAGGATGGGAAATGCGGACGTGATGCGACTCGATTGCAAGTAGAATTGTCGCCATGAACACACAAGCCAAGATACTGATCGTGGATGATGACGAGGCAATCACCGGCTTACTCCGGGAGGTGCTGCAGGCCGAGGGTTTTGCCACGCATGAATGCCTTTCGGGGCAGGAGGCCCTTGCCGCGCTGTCCGACGGCGGTTTCGACCTTGTCCTCCTCGATATCATGATGCCGGGCATGAATGGCTTTGAGACCTGCCAGCGTATCCGCGAGGATTCGGATGTGCCCGTGGTCTTTCTCACGGCGCGCAACGAGGAGTCCGATACGGTGCTCGGTTTCTCGCTCGGCGCTGACGACTACATCGTCAAGCCCTTCAAGCCTCGTGAGCTCGTGGCACGGGTTCGCGCGCGCATACGCCGCAGGCAGACAACGCAGAATCCGGCCAGCGCCGGAGACCTCGGTATCTTTGATCATGATGGCCTGCTCATCGACGTCAGGCGCCATGTCGTGACCTTACATGACGAGGAGCTCAAGCTCACTCCCAAGGAGTTCGGGGTGCTATCGCTGCTTGCGCGCCATGCGGGCAGCCCCGTTGCCATCAAGGACATATTCGAGGACATCTGGGACGAACCTTACAATTCGTTCGACAGCAATACCGTGATGGTCCATATCCGGCGCATACGCAAGAAGCTGTCCCAGATCGATTCGTCACGGGAGTTTATCAAGACCGTGTTTGGCGTGGGTTATAAGCTCGAGGTCGAGCGTGGGGAGTCGCGTGATGGCTAGGCTCAAGACCGAACAGGCGCGTTCCATGTGGACGCGCCTGGTCATCCGCTACGTGCTTGCACTCGTCGTTTTCACGGTCATTTACGCGGTCATGCTCGTGACGTTGGGCAGCGGGATTTCCAGAGCCCTTGGCAATTACATTGCGGATTCGACATCCGAATGGCATTACGTGTCGGTCGACGAGTTCAACGACCTGATGACGAGCGGCCAACTCAACAGTTCGAATCTGCAGGTCATCGAGCTAGGGCCTTATAGCAACTACCGGGATACGCTAGGTATCGGCGCATCGGCGCAAAACGGTTCTGCCGTGTCGGGCGAGGCATCAACGGATCAGGGCTTGGGCCTTGAGGACGATGCGAGCACCCTGACGCAAGACGAGAAGCAAAAGATTCTCCAGGAAAAGGGTCTTTCCGTCGAGGGGACTCCCATCGTCGCGTATCGCGACTTGAGCACCTACAACGACTTCAAGGTGCTCAAACCGCTCGTGGCCATCGTGCTCTACATCTTGGGACTCTTCATCATCACCTTGCTCTTCATGCGCAGGCCGGTGCGTGCCGTCGATAGCATCGCAGGTGTGCTTGCGGATCCGGGCCTGGTGAAAGGTGATGCCGCCGAGCTACCCAAGAACCTCAAGTCCACGCAGTCCGAGCTCGAGCTGTTGCAGATGCGCATCGTTCGTGACGAAATGGCGGCCAAGGCCGCGGAGGAGCGCAAGAACGAGCTCGTTACCTACCTGGCCCATGACATACGCACGCCGCTTACTTCGGTGCGCGGGTATCTCGAGCTCATCAGCGAAGCCGATGGGATGAGTGCCGAGCGTCAGCGGGAGTTTGCCGGCCGGGCACTGCTCAAGGCCGACCGCCTCGAGTCCCTTGTCGAGGAGCTTTTCGAGATAACCCGCTACAACATGCAGAACATCCCCATAGAGCGCGAAAACCTTGACGTTGGCTTGCTGTGTCAGCAGATTGCCGAGGAGTTCTATCCGCAGGCGCAGTCGCGCAATCTCGCCATCGAAGTCGATGCCCCGGTGGGATTGACCGCCTTCTGGGATTCGTCGCGCATGGGACGCGTGCTCGAGAACGTCCTCAAGAACGCCATGGTACATGGGAGTGCCAATAGCACGGTCACCATACGGGCGATGCAAGACGGACAAGACGACGATGTCATCATCCTGTCCGTGAGCAATCAGGGCAAGGAGATATCCCCCGAACACCTCGAGCATGTATTCGATCGCTTCTACCGAGGCGATGCGGCTCGTGGGCAGGCGACGGGTGGCGCCGGCCTGGGTCTTGCGATCACCAAGGAAATCGTCGAGACCCATGGGGGAGAGATCAGGGCGGACAGCGAAGGCGGGCTGACCACCTTCACCATCCGCCTACCGCGATAACACCCCGAACAGCCGTCATATTATTGTCTGTCGAGCGCGAAATTGGGCTAGAATATCGAGCTCGAAAGGGCTCATCTATAATGCATGTGAACGTCAATACAAACACATTCGTGATTTCCTGGCAGCATTTTTTTTCAAGATCTGCAGCTAATCTCGCGCTACGCATCACCTTCATGTTTGTCGGGCTCATCTGCATTGCACTTGGCATAGCGCTTGCCAAGCTCGCGACCATGGGAACCTCACCTATTTCGAGCGTTCCGGCTGTCATGACCGAGGTGAGTGAGGTCTACGGTATGTCTATGACCATGGGCATGTGGACCTTTGTCTTCAATTTGAGCTACTTCTTGCTCGAACTTGCCTTGTTACGCCGGGCGTTCAAGCCCGTCCAGTTCCTGCAGATTCCGTTGTTTTTCGTGCTCTCCGTATTCGTGGACGTCTGGCTCGGGACATTTGGCCCGATGGCTCCCGAAGGTTACACGCAACAGCTCGTCTGGCTGCTTGCCTCCATCGCCGTGCTGGGATTTGGCATTAGGGTGCAGCTCGCTGCAGATTTGCTTATGACGCCCGGTGATGCGGCTGTACAGGTACTTGCATACGTATCGCGACAGCGCTTCAGCCGTTGCAAGGTCTTCTGGGACGTTTCGCTCATGAGCCTGGCCGCCCTCATTTCGCTACTTGCACTCGGTGGTCTCTACCAGGTGCGCGAGGGTACTATTATTTCTGCGCTGCTTGTCGGACCAATGGTGCGTCTCGTCGACCGCATAGGCTCCTGTCTTTCCTGGGTTATTCCACCGGCCGCACATACGCTCGTCGCACCGTTGTGTCCCGAAACGAATGTGCGGCTGCAGGCTGATGCGACGCCCGGCGATGTTGTTGAACCTGACTATGCCGAATAGTCGCGGTGCATGTCCGCGAGGTGTAGAATCACACGCGTATCATTATGTTCTCGCGCGCATGTGGGAGGCTCGGTCGTGTTTAAGGTTCGCTCGAAGTACTTGCTGCTTATTGCTGCTGCCGTCTGGTTCATCGCTGGTGTGAACATCGCCCGTCTCGGTGTGCTTGCGATTGGGGAGGGAACGACGCCTCTTTGGATGCTTATCGTCGGAATTCCGGTCATTTGGGTCCTCTTTCACATGATGTTCAGCAAGCTCGTTGGCAAACATGCCGATCGCATCAGGGGATACGGCGAAAACCGCATGCACGTGCTCCGCTTCTTCGACGTGAAGGGGTACATCATCATGGCCGTCATGATGGGTGGCGGCATTTCGTTGAGGAGCTTCGGTATCGTTCCGACTTGGTTCGTCGCGTTCTTCTATACGGGTCTTGGCATCGCGCTGGCCCTCGCGGGTATCGGCTTCCTCATCCACTTTATCAGGCAGGGCAAGGATCTTGTCTGTCCCGTCACGAAGAAGCGTCGGCTCGCTTGACGCGAGCCAGCTCCTTACGCAACGCAATGGAGTTCCTGATCGTCTGTCCGCTCGTCTTTCTGGCGGGCCTTGTCGATGCCATAGCCGGTGGCGGGGGATTGATTTCCCTTCCCGCCTACTTCTTCGCGGGCCTTCCCGTCCACAACGCGATTGCCACCAACAAGCTCTCGAGCACGATGGGCACGACCGTTGCCACCATTCGGTACGTGATGTACGGCTACATGGTGAAGTGGCTCGTCGTTCTCGGCGTCGCTTGTGGGCTGCTCGGCTCGTTTCTAGGGTCAAACCTCGCCCTCGTGGCCGACAGTGTGGTGCTCATGGTCTTCATGCTCGTGTCGCTACCTTTGATTGCCTATATCGTGCTTCGAACGCGTGATTTGGATAAGTTTGCCGATAGGCCGCTCTCGCGGACGAGGACCTTCGCGCTTACGGGAGTGGTAGCATTCGCGATCGGCATATACGATGGCTTTTACGGACCCGGGACGGGCACCTTCCTCATCCTGCTACTCACCACGCTTGCGCATCTCCCGCTCGAACAGGCACAGGGAACAACCAAGGCGATTAACCTTTCCACCAACTTTGCCGCGCTCGTGGTCTTTCTGGCAAGCGGAAACGCCATCGTCGTTCTCGGACTCGTGGCCGGTCTCTTCAACATCGCGGGCAATTGGATTGGCGCGACACTCTTCCACAAGAAGGGCTCGTCAATCACGCGCCCCATCATGCTCGTGGTCATCGTGCTCTTTGCCATTAAGCTTGCAAGCGATCTCATATCCCTCGTGGGCTAGACTGCGCTTGCAGCAGGCTCTGGAATGACAGGATGCCGTGGCAGCGAAAAATGTTAATCATGTGTAACTTTTCCCATGAGGCTTGAAGCGACTATTATTAAGATTGTAGATAAAACAACAAGACCTCTAGGAAAGAAGGAATCATGTCTGAATCGACAAAGGCCATAGCGAGCCTCAAGAAGGCCAGCAACTACATGAAGCTGGCAATGCGCAAGAACGGTCCACACAGCTTCAAGCGCGGACAAGGCGCCCTGATCAAGGTCATCTACAAGGCCGGAGAGGGTACGCTTTCCAAGGACGATGCCAAGAAGGTGCTCGGTTGGAGGGGACGCGACGTGCGGTTTGTCGCGAAGAAGGCCGCCGATAACGGCTATCTGACCATCGACAAGCCCGAAAACGGCTTCCAGATGACCCTGACCGACCTGGGACGCGAGGTCATCGCCAAGCGTCTCGAGGCGGAGGACAAGGCCGCCGACGAGATTCTGGCGGGGCTTTCTGACGAGGAAAAGGCACAGTTGACGCAGCTGTGCGAGAAGATCTGCCAGACCGCCGAGGACATGGGCGTGGACTATTCCACGGTCCAGAAGAAGCAGGGCAGGAAGTTCTGCAAGAGGCATCATGGCAAGGGTCATGGGTGCGGGCATCATCACGGTCACGGATGTCATCACTGTTCCCCCCAGTATGTCTTCGTCTTCGAGGGCAACGGAGGATGCAATCACATGCATGACCACAAGCATCATGGTCACAAGCATCATCACGGCCATTGCCATCAGGGCAAGTAGCGTCGTAGAGTCCATGTCGAACATGGCGGACCGGGAATCCTTCCGAGGCTTCCCGGTCCGCTTTTGCGAAGCGGGGACATAATGAGCCATTGGGTGTGGCCCTCTGTCTCACTCATCGCGCTATACTGCATCTGCGCGCCGCCCTTTTGGCGGCATGATTGCAGCGAGCAAACATGAGAAGGAGCATTCCATGGACGAGGTCTACGAGTTTCTCAAGGAAAAGGCACCTACGTATTACCTGGCAACGGTCGAGAACGGCGACCCGCGCGTGCGGCCTTTCGGCACCGTCGACCTCTTCGAGGGGAAGCTCTATATCCAGACGGGCAAGAACAAGAGGGTCTACCGGCAGATTATGGATCATCCGCAGGTCGAGATATGCGCCTGTGTCGGCCCTGAGTGGCTGCGTCTTTCCGGCGAGCTCGTGCCCGATGACCGCGTGGAGGCCAAGAAGCACATGCTCGACAACTATCCTGCGCTGCGTGGCATGTACGACGAGAACGACGACAACACCATCGTTCTGTACTTCAAGAACGCGACGGCGACCTTCGAATCCCTGGCGGATGGCTCCAAGCGCACAGTAGGTTGGTAAAAGTGGCCCGATGAGACGCATTGGACAGGTACATCTGTCTCATCGGATCCGATGAGACAGATGTACCTGTCCAATGCGTCTCATCCACAAAGGAGGAGGCGAGTGAGGAGGAGGGACCCTCACCCGCCCGGAGTGACGTGCTGGCTGGCAGGCCAACACCTGTGGCGCCTATGCTCTTGGGACGCTGCGCCCTTATATGTCCCAGACCGAGCGCATTTACATCTTCACGGCCGCCAAGCGTCCGTCGAGCATCGCATGTTTCAGGAAGGCGTTGTCTCCGCCTAAGGTCGAGCCGATTTCGTAGACCTCGGACACGATCTGCGCAAGCTGTTCGTAGAAGCTGGGGTCATGTTGCTCCGGAAGCATGACCATCACGCTATCGCAGGCAATTTCCTCGGCTTTCCCATCGACCTCGACAGTCACCGACTTCTTCTCGATGCGCAGCAGTCGTGAGTTATAGACGATTCGCACGCCATGCTCCTCGAACCACGGAACGAGGCGTACCTTGTACTTTTGGGGCACGAGGCCGCCAACATCTTCGGTCGCGGCAAGGAGGACGACTTCCTTGCCGCGATGAGCCAAGAACGTCGCGCATTGGGCTCCCTCGGCGCCGGCACCCAGAATCACGATCTTCTTGCCGACGGGGAAGACCTTCTCGCTCATGGTCGCGAGCTTCCTGGGACCAAACATCTTCATGGGGATGGAGGCGAGCTTGGTCATCGCCGGTATCGTAAAGACGTTCTTTCGATCGATGCCCTCGATGTCGGGAATGAAGTAGGGCGAGCTGTCTGCGAGCGCGACGATGTCCGGTTTCTCTCGTTTCACGAGATCCAACGTCACCTCGGTCTTGAGCTTGACGGTGACATTTGACTTCTCGATCATGGTGGTGAGGTAATCGAAAAGCGGCATGACATCTTCGTCCTTGTCACCCTTTATCATGGAGGCAAGCTTGATGCGGCCTCCGAGCTCGCCTTTCTTCTCGTATATCGTCACGTCGAATCCGCGTTCGGCGGCATCGAGCGCGCATTGCATTCCCGCCGTGCCACCGCCGATTACCATGACCTTCTTGCTTGTCTCGACGGGTTTGAGCTCAAGCTCGCGTTCTCGTCCGAGCGCGGGGTTCACACGGCAGATGCGAGGGGACGTGACGGGGTCCTCGCAGCTCGCACAGCGATTGCATCGGCGAATCTCGTCGATACGACCCTCCTTGACCTTGTTGGCGAACTCGGGATCGGCCCAGAGGTAGCGTCCGTAGGCGATGATATCGGCATACCCTTCTCGCAGCACGCGTTCGCCCTTGACCTCATCCATGCGGCCGACACCGATGACCGGAACGTCAACGGCTTTTTTGACGGCCCGGATTCCCGGCATGAGGATGCCAAGATCGTTGAAATCCTCCATATAGGGTGCCATGAAGGGCTCGGGATCGGGGTAGGGGAAGTAGTCGGGACAGTAGCGGAACGGGAGCTTGCCGTATCCATATCCCGATACGCTTATGTACTGGTAACCATAGGATTCGAGGGCCTTGGCATTCTCGACGGCGAGCTCGGGCGTGATGCCGCCCGAGACGAGCGGAGACCATTCCTGGCCGTTGATGCGCGTGCCTATGACGAAGTCCGGCCCGCATGCGTCGCGCACCATGTCATGGATCTCCTTCATGATGCGCGTGCGGCTCTCGGCCGTCTGGGGGCCGTACTCGTCATCGCGGTGGTTCCAGATGGGGCTGAGGAAGCTATTGAGGAAGTAGCCGTGGGCCGCGTGGATTTCCACGCCGTCAAAACCGGCCTTCCACAATCGCACGGCTGCATCGACGATAAGCTGGCGTTTCTCGACGAGCTCGTCGTGGGTGAGACCATGGGTCGCGAGGCCCTCGGGAGGAGGGGTGGGAAGGTCTTCGACTTCGAGCGTCGAGGCGCAGATGGGCCTGCCGCCGCCTTGCACGGGGGCGAGCGGGCCGCCATGATGGAGCTGGCCGATTACGCGGCAATCGTACTGGTGCAGACGCTCGGCAAGCTCGGTGAGGCCAGGGATGAACCTGTCATCGTAGGCACAGAGGTAGATGCCACCACCTACTGGTGGTTCCCAGTTGATGCCGGCTATATCGATGGCACCGACACCGCCCTTGGCCATGCTTTCGTACAGATCAATGCCCGCGCTGCCATCGGCGGTACCGTCGAGATTCCACCTCCACGTTGACTGAGGCGCCTTCATGATCCTGTTTTTCATCTTGAAGCTCGGAGCGATTTCGATGGGTGACATGAGATGTTCGAATTCTTGCATCATATCCTCTTTCGACGGCCAACACGGGACTATGCGTTCGTGCGGCTGTCATCATAGGGAGCGTGATAGGGGCATTCCAAGTACGCACTTTATTGTTAGCGCTTCTACGCAGCCTTCGATGAGATGACGGGGGATTTCCCATGTCTCCTCTTACTTTTAAGTGCGTAATTGTTTCGGCGTAATCCCGTTTCTAGAATCTTGGGAGAAGGCAGGACTACATGAAGGTGTCTAAGGAGAGTGGTCACACATGATTAGCAGAATGGGTCTCTTGAAGCGCAAAGAGGGCACGACGCAAGAAGAGTTCAAGGATTACTGGCTCAACGTCCATGGTCCCATCGCCGCAGAGATGAAGAACCTGCGCCATTACTCTCAGCATGCGGTATGCGACAACGAGCATCGTCATCCCTTGGGCCAGGGTCCCATCATCATCGATGGCTATTCCGAGCTGCAGTTTGATAGCTATGGCGACATGGTCGAGGGCGTCATGTCGTTAGACGGCAAGGGTGCCGATGACGTTCCGAAGTTCGCTGACCCGCATAATCCCATTCTCGTTTGCGTGAAGAAGTTCGTGAAACACACTCCCAAATACTTGTTGAATGGCGACAAGCCGCTTATCAAGCGCGTGTCGTTCATGGGTCGAGCCGAGGGCGTGAGCGCCGAGGAGTGGATGTACCAGTGGTGGGACGTTCACACCGAAATGGTGCACACCATGCCGGGTTACGTTGGCTATGCGCAGAATCTCGTGATCGATCGCATCGTCAACGGCGTTTCCGTCCATTATGACGAGCTTCCTGTCGAGGGCGTCGTCGAGTTCTGGTTCGAGAACATGGATGCCTTCAACGAATGCTACGACTCTCCCGAGTTCAAGAGGACGTCGCAGCATGGCAGCGAGTTTATCGGTGCGATTAACACGTATCTTACCGAGGTGCACGACATACTCTAGCTTGCCATTGCCAGATAGCGAACCTAGCTTGAAGTGTGGTGGTTTGGGCCGGGCTCGACGAGTCCGGCCCCATGTCGTTATAGGCGGGGGAGGCAGGCGTCGATGAGGACATATCTTCGGTCCCGTATCTACCACAAACCCCCTGGCTCTGTGATTGCTTTCAGGGGGGGGGGCAATAATAATCTCCTTGCATCTCCATTGCGCAGGGAATCCGTGAGTGTCTTTGACCAGAGGCCGGTCGAGGTAATGGCGTGGCTCGGGAGGCGATTGTGATGGATCCTAACAGTATCGACAGGTTAACCTCATGCATGCTCACGCAGGTCCTCACAAAGATCTTGGGTGGCAAGTGGAAGCCGTTCATCATCTGGTACCTGAGCTTGCAACCTCATCAACGTGCGCGCTACGGCGAGCTCAAGAAGATCATCCCGTACAAGATATCGGACAAGATGTTCTCGCAGCATCTCAACGAGCTCGAGGAGACGGGCATGCTCGAACGCGTCGTGGTCGAAGACAAGCCCCTGTGGGTCGACTATCTCCTCACGCCAGACGGCATCAGCATGGCAAACCTCCTGTATCTCATTCGCGATTGGGGCGTCGTGCACCGTAACTTCTCGGTTGAGGCACTCAAGCAAACGAAGGGCTTCCTCAACGATGGCAAGCTCGAATACGGCACCGTGGGTGAGGACGGCAAGATCGACAAGACGCGCGAGCACATTGTCTGGTACTTCGACACCGCGTGTGACGAGGACGAGGCAGAAGAATAGACCAGTAAAAGATAAGGAGAAACGATGGGCAAGAGGTTCGAGGATAAGGTGGCCGTGGTGACGGGCGCGGCAAACGGCATTGGCCATTGCATTGTCTGCCGCCTTCTCGAAGAGGGTGCCAAGGTCGCGGCGCTCGATATCGAGGGTGACACGTTGGCACGCGAATTCGAGGGCAACGAGAACATCACGATCTATCCCCTCGACGTTGCCGATTACGCCATGTGCAACAAGGTGGTTGACGAGGTGCTCGAGGCATACGGGCATATCGACATCCTTTTCAGCAACGCAGGCGTCATCAGACGCGGGAGCGTGCAGAGCACGACCGAGGAGGAATGGCGGCGCGTCATCGACATCAACCTCAATGGCTGCTTCTGGATGGACCAGGCCGTGGCGAAGTCGATGATCGAACGCGGAATAAAGGGCGCCATCGTCAACACGAGCTCATGCACGTCGCGCACGGTCTCCAAGAACACCGGCGCGTACGCCGCCAGCAAGGCGGGTGTGTCCCAGCTGACCAAATGGCTCGCCCTGGAGCTTGCCGAACATGGAATCCGCGTCAATGCCTTCGGGCCGGGCACGAGCATGACGCGCATCACCGAGGGCACGAGGAATGACCCCGAGCGTAACGCGCAGTTTCTCGCCAACATTCCCATGGGCCGCTATGGCGCTCCCGAGGAGGCCGCAAACGTCGCGCTGTTCCTGGCAAGTGACGACGCTTCCTACGTTACCGGCGAGACCTTGGTTGAGGATGGCGGCTTTACGCTGTTCTAGGACATTGGAGGAATCAATCCATGGGTGGCTTCGAAAAACTTATGTCTCCGCTGGAGATCACGCCGAAGATTATCTTCAAGAACCGCATCATGAAGACGGGCCAGTCAACGTTTCGCTGGAACGATGACGGCACCGCCGATGGAAGCGCGGCAATCGGCTTGTACGAGAGCATCGCCGCAGGCGGCGCGGCGGCCGTGGTCATCGGTGGCGTTATGTGGGATGACATGCCCGGGCGCTACTGCAACGTCTGGGATGACAAGTTCATCCCGGGCTTGACCGAGCTCGCGGAGGCCGTGCATCGTCACGATAGCTATATCATAGGCCAGCTTCACCATGGTGGGCCTTCCGCGGCCGTACTCGGCGAAGGGCGACCCTTCAGCTCGTCGACAATCGAGACCGAGGACCTTCCCATTCCCGAACCCGAGGGGCGCGCGACACGCGGGCTCTCGGTCGAGGAGATTCACGAGAAGGAGAAGCTCATCGTCGAGGGCGCCGTGCGCATGAAGAAGGCCGGATTTGACGGTGTCGAGGTGCATGCCGCACATGGATACCTGCTCAACAGCTTCCTCAGCCCCATATGGAACAAGCGTGATGACGAGTATGCCTTCGAGAACGTGGCCAATCGTACGCGTGTCATGGCAGAGCTCTACCAGATGATTCGGCAGGCATGCGGTCCCGACTTTCTCATCGGCACGCGCATCAACGGCATCGAGTTCTCGCCCTTGACGGGAAATAACGGCATCACGCCCGACATGGCGCGCGACACCGCCATAGCGCTCGAGATGATTGGATACCAATACATCAGCGTGACCGGATATGGTTATGGCGAGCTTCCGTTCCGCTTCATTCCGGATTACTTTCCGTATCCCGACCCCGAGCCCCACATGCGTCCTTACATGAAGGACTACGAGGACATGGGACTGCTGCTTCCGGCGGCAAAGTACATCCACGATGCCGTCAAGGTGCCTGTCGTGTGCGTCGGTCGCATGGACGAGGTCAAGGGCGAGCGCGCGCTCGAGGAAGGCTATGCCGATATCATCGGCTTTGGTCGCTACCTGTGGGCAGACCCCGAGTTTCCCAACAAGGTGAAGGAGGGACGCATCGACGAGATTCGCCGGTGCAATCGCTGCGGGTCGTGCCAGGACCCGCTCGTCTCACCGCGTATCTGCCGTGTGAACCCCGCGCTCGGGCGCGAGAAGGAGCTCGCCCTTACGCCTGTCAGTGAAAGGAAGAAGGTGATGGTCATCGGCGGAGGTCCTGCTGGCATGCAGGCGGCCATTGACGCGGCGGCTCGCGGCCATGACGTGGACTTGTACGAGAGGTCCGGCGAGCTAGGTGGTAGGCTCAAGCTGGCATCGATGATCAAGGGCAACAAGGTCGAGGACATCATGCCCATCTACGATTACCTCACCACCATGGTGGGCAAGTCCGACGTGCGGGTGCATCTCAACGAGGAGGCCTCGGCAGAGCTCGTCAGGCGAGAGAGACCCGATGTGGTCATTCTCGCCAACAGCTCGCCATATCTGATTCCCGATATTCCCGGTATCGACGGCGGCAACGTGTACACCATCCCCGGTCTTTCGAAGCTCGCGAAACTCCCGCTCAAGCTCTTCAGCCCCGAGTTCATACATAAGGCGAGCAGGCATTTCATGCCCGTGGGCAAGAAGATAGTCGTTTTGGGTGCCGGTGCCGAGGGTGCGCAGTGCGCAACGTTCATGGCCCACTGCGGAAAGGATGTCACGCTGCTCTCGGAAGACGATGACATCGGCGGATTGGTGCCCGTGCCATACAAGGTGCGTTTGGAGCCCTGGTTCGAGGAAAACGGCGTCGAGGTCGTGCACAATGCCACATGCAAGGAGATCCGCAAGGGTCTCGTCATTGCGGAGGTGGATGGCAGGGAGCGCACCTTTGGCTGCGACAGCGTTCTCGTCATGCTTCCCGAGAAGCGCGATGCCACGTTTTGCGATGAGCTCAGGAACGCGGGTGTCGAGGTCGTGGAGATTGGTTCCACGCTGGGAGGCGATAACGCGTTCGTCAAGCACGCCATCATCGATGGCAGAGAGGCTGCATGCCGGATTTAGTCGCTCGAACCATTGCTCGAGGGCTTCCCGTTTTGGTCGAGGCGGGAAGCCTTTTCCCTCCATATCTTACCTTTTGGTAAGGACTAACTTATTTGTGCGTTATTGAGCGCCGTTCCCTGCCGGCCATACCATTTCCCTTAGATGGGATACATGCATCTTCCCGTAGCCCGATCGTGTCGATCGCAATGCTTTGCACGGGCGTAGATGCAGATGGGAAGGCGCCTCGCGATACCGGACTCCCGCACATGGAGCAGCTTGTTTTGGGGCGCATGGAGGTCTTCACGAAAGGGGAGCACGCATGGCAAAAGAAGTTCAACCCGCCCAGAAGAACGCATCGCTTTTCAAGTCGATACTCTCTGGATGCCTGGGTAACGTCCTGGAATGGTACGACTATGGCCTATACGGTTACTTTGCGGTTGTCATTTCCGCGGAGTTCTTCACGTCCGAAGATCCCGTTGTCGGCATTCTCATGAGTTTCATGGTGTTTGGCGTCGGCTTCGTCGTGCGTCCCATTGGCGGCCTCATCATGGGAGCCTACGCGGATAAGCACGGGCGCGTGAAGTCGCTCACCGTCACCATCATGGCGATAGGCATATGCACCATGCTCATGGGGTGTCTGCCGACCTATGAGCAGATCGGCATCATGGCGCCCATCCTGCTCACGGTCCTGCGCTTGCTGCAGGGTCTGGCGACTGGTGGCGAATTCGGATCCGCCCTCACGTTCATCTCCGAGTTCAACAACGGCAAGAACACCTCCTTCCTCGTCAGCTGGCAGCCGTTCAGCGTCGGCGTCGGCATGCTCATCGGATCCATCACCGGTCTGATCTGCACGTCGGTCCTATCCCAGCCCGACCTCTACGCCTGCGGTTGGCGCATTCCGTTCCTCATCGGCATCGTCGTTGCCATCTATGGCGTCTACTTGCGCAAAAGCGTGCCCGAGCCTCCCGAGTTCGAGAAGATGAAGGAGCAGAAGAAGGCCGCCGAGGAAGATCACACGCCCGTCAAGGTCCTCTTCAAGAAGCACTGGGTCGCCATGATCACCAACATCGGCCTGCTTGCCGGCACCAGCGTCTCCTACTACCTGTTGGTGACCTACCTGCCTACCTATATCAAGGAGTTCGTCGGCGGGACCATGCTCGAGGGCTTTATCGTCAATACCGCCGTCGTTGCCGTATATTTGGTCCTCTGCCCGTTTGCGGGCATGTTCGCGGATAAGTTCGGGCGCAGGAAGTCCGTCATCATCGCGTGCCTGGGATTCATCGTGCTTGCCTACCCGGTCTTCTGGGCCGTCATCAACGGGCATGCCGTGATGATCATGATCTGCGCCCTTGCATGCCTGCTTCCCTTCCAGTCACTCAACGCGGTGGCAGTGGCGACGGCGGCATCCGAGGTGTACCCCACCGAAACGCGCAACAGCGGTGTCGGCCTTGCCTATAACCTCGCAGCCGCCGTTTTCGGCGGCATGGCTCCGGCCATTGCGACGGCGATTATTGCGGGGACGGGAAATGCCATTTCCCTGGCCTTCTTCATCATCGCCGCTGACGTCGTCTCAATCGTGGTCGCGATCTTCCTCATGAAGCGCTACTACCGCAAGGATGGTACGCCGGTCAATAGCTAGCTCTGCCGCAGATTGGTTCGTCTCGCGCCGTCATATGGGCGCAGGGGGAAACGTCCTCCTGCGCCCATACAGTTCTCGTTTGCCTTTTCAAGGGAGAGGATTCGATGAAAGAGCCCGTTGCCGTGCGTACCGTGCGCAGCGTCATCACCCTGTGCTTCGCCGTGTGCTACATCATCAATGTCTTTCTGCATGCTCCGCTGCTCGATGATGTGAACATCATCCTCATGGTCGTGGTGCTCGTGATGAGCGTCTTCGTCTCGACAGGATCGTCACGGCTCATCGGCATTATCCTCATTGCCATAAGCGTCGGGTTGCTGCTTTATGCCCAGGCACCGGCCGAGGAATGGGTGCGTGCGCTTCGCAAGAACGCCGACCTTATCGTCATGTTCATCCTGATTCCGCTTATTGGCATACCCGTCCAACATGGAGGCTATAACGAATCGCTGAGGAGCCTGTTTGCGCGATACGCCAACTCAGAGGGACGATACTATTCGCTCGTAAGCGGCATGGCGGCCGTGGCCGGTGCGCTCATAAGCATCGCCGCCGTACCGCTCACGTTCGAGATGTCGCGTGAAAGCCGCCTGGGAGCCAACAAGAGGCTCCTGGGGACGGCCCTTGCGCGTGGGTTCGTCACGTGCATGATATGGGCGCCCACGTCGGCGACCATCGCCCTGGTCGTTTCGGTGACAAGCGCAGAATGGGTGAGCTTTGCTCCCTGTGCAATCGTCTGCGCCCTTGTCGCAGAGGGTGTCGGCATCCTGATGACGGTGTTCTCGCGCAAGAAGGGCGGAAATGCTCCCGCGATGGACGATGGCGCGAGTGCATCCAAGGACGTCTCCGGACGCATCGACAAAGCGAAAGTGGCGGAGCTCGCCGTCTTCTCCGTGCTTCTCATAGTCTTCATCGCCCTGGTCTCCCAACTCTTCGGCCTTTCGGCCATCATCGTCGTCGCCATGGCATCGCTGGTGTGGCCCTTTGTCTGGATGCTCGTCATCAGGCGGTTTTCCCTGTATCGCAAGGAGCTCAAGAACGCGTATTTCGAGAAGAAGCTTCCCGGTGCCAAGAACCAGATCGTCCTCTTCGCGGGAGCGGGCATGCTCGCCCAGAGCATCGGCTATTCGGGCATCGGGGATGTCATCGCGCAAGCCCTCGTGCTCACCACCGGTCAAAGCGTGCTGCTTCTGACGACGGCCATCGTCATCATCGTCTTGCTTACCTGTGCGGCGGGGATTCATCCCATCGTGGCAACGGCCGTCATAGGAGGTGCCATTGACCCTGCGCTGTGCGGAATATCGGCTGCGTACCTTGCGCTTGTCCTATCGATGAGCTGGGCGTTGGGCAATACGATCTGCCCCGCCTCGGCAAATGTCATCGCCGTTGCGGACATGGTGCAGGCATCTCCCATGGAGGCGAGTCTCAAGTGGAACGGGCCCTATGCGGTCATCACCGCAGCCCTTCTCATCGCCAGCGTCATGCTCATGAGAGGACTTGGCTTTCTGTAGCCAAATTTGGCTGTCGTACTTACGTATACGGCAGCTTCTTACTTTTAAGTGCGTTATTGAGGTCATCTTGAAACCCTCATAGCATACATCTCGTGAGGAGGGATACCTTCAAGGCAAGTGGGGTCATCTTCCTCATTGTTTTCTCTGGCTTCTTGGCATGAACCGCAACGCAGCGGTGAGGATCTAGTCCAGTTTCGGCATCAATTGACTCCGGCACATCAGCACGTATCGCAGCATCGGAATCATGTGCGTATAGAACGGTTTGCACGTCGAAACGAAAGGAGGAGGGGTCTCGGTTTGGGGGAAAGGCGATGCCTTTCGCATGCACGTAATCTTTCGGAAGCTATATTGGAGGAACACATGGCAATGAAGCCTAAATCGCGCTGGGTGGTTCTCGTCGGCGCGGCAATGTGCGGAGCGACCACCGCATCATTGAATTGCTACAGCATTTTTCAGAAACCCATGATGGCCGAGTTTGGCTGGTCGCCGCAGATCGTGGCACTCGCCTACACGCTCGCCATCGTTGTCATTGGTTTTGCGGGTGGCCCCGTTGGCGGCTGGTTCCAGCGCAAGTTCGCGGCTCACAAGATCATGCTCGTCAGTGGTATCGTCTTTGGCATCGGCTGGATTCTCACGGGCTTTTCCACGAATCCCATCATGCTGCTCATCACCTTCGGCATCATCGTCGGCTTTGCCGATGGCATTATCTACAACACGTCGCTGGCCTTGACCACGCGCTGGTTCCCGGACAAGAAGGGCCTCGTCAACGGTATCTCGCTCGCCACGATGGCCCTGTGGCCGCTGTGGACTGCCCCGGTCGGAAACATGATCGTGCAGGCAATCGGTCCCATGCCCTCGTTCATGGTCGTGGGCGCGTTCAGCATCGTCATGTTCCTCATCTTCTCGTGGCTTTGCTACGTTCTGCCGCCTGCAGACTACCAGCCCGAGGGTTGGAATCCTCCCGTTGACGAGGAGGCCAAGAACCGCAGGAGCTACACCACTCCCGAGATGATGAAGACCCCGCTCTTCTGGATCATGGTCATCGTATTCGCGCTCACCGCATGCACGGGCGTGTTCATGCTCGGTACCGCATCCCTCGTCGGCCAGACGCAAGCGGGCATGGATGCCGCGACGGGCGCCATGATGGTCAGCATCTTCGCCGTTGCCAATGCCGCCGGACGCTTTGGCTTTGGCACTCTCTCCGACAAGATCGGACGATTCCAGACGCTGTTCATCGTCATCGGCATCACCGCGGTGATTCACCTGTTCCTCTATGGAAACACCGATTCCACGATGCCCTTCATCATCGAGTCGATCGTCCTGGGCATGTGCTTTGGCGGCATCATGGCCATCATGCCCTCGCTTACCGGCGATGCCTTTGGCCCGGCCAACATGGGCCAGAACTACGGCTTCATGTACTGGGGCTATGCGCTTGCGGCCGTCATCGGCCCCATGCTCTCCGCCAACACGCTCGCCGCAACGGGCAGCTATAGCACGGCGTTTCCCATCCTGGGCGTCCTTTGCATCATCGCAATCATCCTGCTTGCAATCGGTCTGCCGATCTACAACAAGATGAAGGCTCGCGATGCTGCCATGATGGAAGCCAAGAATGCCGAGAACTAAACAACCTTGAAGAAGGGGAGTAGTCATGATTTCCAGAATTAATCTACTCAAGTGCAAGGAGGGAATTTCCGAAGAGGAATTCCGCGCGGTGATGATGGGGGAGGCGCGTGACGTAATCGCCAAGATGCCCCTGCTGCGCAAGTGCGAGATCAACTTCGTGACCGATAAGCAGCAGCGTTCGCATCTGGGTCGCGGGGCGATTGACATCGACGGTTTCATAGAGATGATCTTCGACAGCTACGGGGACATGGCAAAGTGCATGACCCAGGCCGGCGATGCCCTTCGCGACGTGCTCGAACCCATCGTGGAAGAGCCAATCTCCGCGCTTGTCACGGTCAGGAAATTCGACAAGCTCGTCCCCGAGTACCTCAAGGGTCGCGACATCATCAAGCGCGTCTCGTTCTGCGACCGCGCCGAGGGCGTCGATGCCATGACCTTCCACTTCGAGTGGTGGTACGTCCACTCCATACTGGTGGAACTGATGGGAGGATGCTGCGGCTACAACCAGAACCTGGTGATCGACCGCTGCATCGGTGACGAAGAGGTCCACTATAAGGATCTCCCGGTCGAGGGTATGGTCGAGTTCTGGTTCGAGGACATGGAAGCCTTCGACGAATGCTATGGCAGCGTGGGCTTCAAGAAGCGCGCAAGCGTCCATGCCGCCGAGTTCATCGGAACGGTGACGACCTACTTTGTCGAAGCGGTTCCTGTCGAACTGGAAGACTAGTCGATTCATGCGGCCGCATCGGATATGGAATTCGATGCGGCCGCTTTTTCCTGAATGGAGAGAACCATGAAGTCAAAGCGCGCGGAATTTTTCGATGACGTCATCCTCTCGGGGCCTGGTCAGGCGGAGTTCGAGGAGAAGGTCTATGGCGAGGAGCAAGCGAAGCGCTGGCCTCGGGTCGAGAAGGGCTCCGGGAAGTTCGAGGGCCAGGTGGTTATCGTGACCGGTGCCGCTGGCGGCCAAGGCGAGATGGAAGCCAAGATGTTCGCTCAGCAAGGCGCGACGGTTTACATGACCGACGTCAAGGAAGACGGGCTCAGGCGTGTGGAAGCGCAGATCAGGGATGACGGGGGAGAGGCCGTGGTCTTTCCCATGGACGTCGTCGACGAGGTCGCCTGGCGGAAGCTCGTCGAGAAGATACTCGACGAGCAAGGACATCTCGACGTGCTCGTGAACAATGCCGGCATTTGCGTGAACGGGTCGGTTCTCACGGCATCCCGCCAGGATCTCGAGCGCATGATGGACGTCGATTGCTGGGGTGTCTACAACGGCATGCACTACTGTGCCCAGGCCATCATCGACTCAGGTGGTGGTGCTATCGTCAATACCTGCTCCTACCAGGGCAATCACTTTGGTCCTGGCAATCTTATCGGCTACGCGATGGCCAAGGCCGCGGCTTTGGGCGCAACCCGTGCCGCAGCTACCGACCTGGGGGCCTACGGGGTGCGTGTCAATGCGGTGAACCCCGGGCTCATCCTTACGGATATGACACTACCCCGGGGACAGAACCGCAAGGGCCTCAGCGAAGCGTCGTCGATGAAGCGCTATGCGCTTCCCGAAGAGATTGCCTCGGTCGCGCTGTTCCTTGCATCCGATGACGCCAGTTTCATCAATGGCGAATCCATCGCCGCCGATGGCGGCGCCACAACCTATCTTCATCTGGCAACGGCTGACAAGCAATAGGACCGAAAGGAAGCACCCATGGAAAAGCAAAGATTCATCGACAAGATCGCACTGGTAACCGGTGGTGCCAATGGTCTGGGCCGTGGCATGACCGAGCAGCTCGTGAAGGAAGGCGCCCAGGTCATCGTCTTCGATATCGAAGACGACACCATGGAAGAGGTCTATGCCGATAACGAGCGCGTGTATTGCATGCACTGCGACGTTCGCGACTATGGTCAAGTGCAGGAGAGCGTCGCCAAGGTCATCGAGGAGTTTGACCATATCGACGTCCTCATGAACAACGCGGGCATCACCCATCGTCAGCCCTTCCTCGAGTGCAGTCAGGAGGGCTGGCTCGATGTCATGGACACGAACCTGAACGGCGTCTTCTACGTGGGTCAGGCCGTCGCACGCACGATGGTCGACAAGGGCATCAAGGGATATATCGTCAACACGAGCTCCAATAGCGCACGCAAGACTATCGGCGGCATCACGCCCTACGGTCCTTCCAAGGCGGCCGTGAGCATGCTCACGCAGGTCATGGCGCTTGAGCTTGCAAAATATGACATTCATGTCAACGCCGTTGCCCCGGGCACCTCGAAGACCCGCATCACGGAGGGCACGAGGTTCGATCCGGAGCGCAACGCCGCCTTCCTGGCCAAGATGCCGTTTGGTCGTTACGGCGAGATCGAGGAGATGGTAAGCGTTGCTCTCTTTCTCGCCTCGGATGATGCCTCGTTCATCACCGGCGAGACCATCTACGAAGAGGGCGGATTCAGCCTCTTGTAAGGAGCGATTGACATGAGTGTCAACACCGCCAATGCCTACAAGGTCTTTATGATGTAGGCACTTTTCAAATAGAAAGGGCAGGTGCTATGATTTCCTGCATTAACCTCTTACGCAAAGATCCGACTATCTCAGACAGCGAATTTGACGCATTTCTGCACGATGTCTATGCACCCCTGTGTCTTCAAATCCCCGAGCTCGAATCCTTCGAGTTCGATCGGGTCACTGCCAAGGAACGCGGTGACGCCTCTTCTGAAGCGATTCTTGCCGATGCGTTTACCATCGAGCGCTATGTCGATCTCGACGCATACGAGGAGGCTAGAAGATCCAATGCATATGCAGCGGTTTTGTGTGAGCGCGTAAACGCGGTGATGTACGAAGAGACCTACGTCTGCCTTGAAAACGTGTCCATTCCCCTGCGCGTTGAGGATGGATGCCAGAAGAAGATGACGTTGCTGGGCCGCACGGTGCCGGATGTGTCATTTGAGGACTTCACTCGCGAATGGTTTGTCGTTCATTCGGGATGCATGGCGAAGATGCCTACTGACATTTTCTACGGGTATAACCAGCATCTCATTATCGACCGTATGATAAATGGTCGTCATGTTACTCATGACAGGCTCCCGTTTGATGGGATACTCGAGCTGTTTTTCAGCGAGGCATCCGAAGTTGCCAATGCTTTCAAAACTATTCCCGAAGGTCAGGCAACCGTGGCCCATCGCAAGGAATTCATGAACAGCGTCAATCCGTTTCTCGTTGACTTTACCGTCGTGAAATGAGGCAAGGACGCTGGTGGTCTACAGGAAGGGCGCCAGCAACTGGATGGCGAGGAACCATAGGGGCGGGACGAGCAATGCCGGCAGCAGGTTCATCACGGGTATTTCCTTGACCTTGAGTATGCCAAGGCCCGATGCCAGGATGAGAAAGCCGCCCACGATGGTGATCTCTGCCATGAGATCTGCCGTGAGGAAGGGCTGGAGTTGGGCGGCGAGTAGGAATATCGCGCCCTGCCAGCAGAAGAGCACGATGGCCGCGAGTGCGATGCCGATGCCGAAGGACGAGGCGAGCACCATCGAGGTCACGAGGTCCAGGGTGGCGTTCGTGAGCAGGAAGGTCTCGTCACCGTAGAGGGCGCTGTTAATGGGGCCGATGATGGAGAGCGCCCCGAAGCAGAAGATCATGATTGCCGTGGAGAGCCCTTGGGAGAGGTTTGACTCCGACTTGGAACGCTTGTCGACGAAGCGGTCGAAGCGGCCGTTGATGTCAAGCGCCGTGCCGATGACGCCGCCGATGGCGAGGCTTGCGATGAAGAGAACCGGATAAACGCTCTGCCCCATGCCCTTGACGATGGAATTGACGCCAATGCCCACGGCAGCAAGACCCATGGCGAGGAAAAGCACGTCCTGGTACTTCTCGCCGAGGCCGCGCTTGGCTACGGCCCCAATCGAGCTTCCCAGGACAATGGCCGCAGTGTTCGCGATGGTTCCGATCATTCCGATTCCCTTTCCAGATGGTTCGCATTTTGGAGAAACGCACGCTCGTAGAGTTCGCGAGCCTCTTGGGGAAGGCTGTCGGGAGCACCTTGGGCAAAATCCTCGTTGCCCCGCGAGAGAGCTTCATCGTAATACCAGCACTTGTACTCGAGCACGGCAAGCGTCTTTTGCAGCTCCTCGATCTGCTCGAGGGTCTTCAGGCGCCTTTCTTCCATCAGCTCCTGACGCTGTGCATAGCTTGCGCTGCCCTTGGTCGTGAGCTCCATGAACTTTCGTATGTCTCGTATTTCCAGGCCGGAGCGCTTCAGGCATTCGATGATGCGTAAAGTCTCGATGTGACCCTCGTCAAAGACCCGCTTACCACCTTGGCGCTCGAGGCCGGGAAGCAGGCCTTCCTTATCGTAGAAGCGAAGCGTCGAAGGCGAGAGTCCCGTCATCTCCGCTATCTCGCCGATGGAATACTGCATGAAGGCTCTCCTTTCGCCTTGCGTGATGATAGCTTGACCTAAAGTCAGGTTCAATCGATTGTTTGGCTTACTTGGTACTTTATTGATACAACTAGTTTTCGGTAAACGGCATGTATTAATAGTTTAACGGTGTATACTAGTAACATGCAATTTGTGTAGCAAAGAATAGGAGCTATGCCATGGAATACGTAACGATGGTAACTTTCCCGGTCGAGAGCCAGGCATACGAGGCGTTTTCCCACCTCAAGAACAAGCCGGTCACATCGTCCTACACGATTCTCCAGATGGTTATCGTGAAGAACGTCGATGGAAACGTCGTTCCCAAGGACGGGTTCGATTCGGGCCAGGACACGACGGACGACACGTGGATGGGCGGCTTGCTCGGAGCAGCCGTGGGCATACTCGGAGGCCCCATCGGCATCCTGCTCGGCGGTGGCGTGGGCTTGCTCGCGGGAAGCCTCGTCGACGAGAGCGATGCTGCGGACAACACCTCGCTGCTTGCCTACAGCAGTCGATCGCTGCTTCCGGGGCAGACGGCCCTCATCGCGCTCGTGCAAGAGGACGATTCCGCGGATTTCGACATGCAGTTCGAGGGCATGGACTGCGCGGTCATGCACTGGGATGCCGCAGAGATCGCCGATGAGGTCGATCAGGCCGAGCAAATCCAGGAGGACTTGGCCAAGCAGGCTCGTGAAAAGATTCGCGCCCAGCGCAAGGCCGATCGTCATGAAGCCATCGAGAAGAAGCGTGCCGAGATCAAGCAGAAGTTCGAGGACTTCAAGAAGAGCCTGTAAGGCAGGCATCTGCGACAATTCCAGGGTGGTTCCCCATGGGGGAGCCACCCTGTTTTCTTTCATGTGTCGAATTCTTTATGCTAAGCTCAGGATTATAGAGAAAAGACGCGAAAGGGGGCGTTCATGCAAAGCACCGTACGCCTGGCCATCGATGGCATGCATTGCGCGAACTGCGCGGCCAACATCGAAAAACATTATCGTGCGACTCCCGGGGTGGTCGATGTCGCGGTCAATTTGGCAAACAACACGGGCAAGGTCACGTTCGATCCCTCGCAAGCAAGCGTAGATGACATGCTCGCCGTGTTCGACAACCTCTCGTTCACTGCCGAGATCATCCCCGAAGATGCCCCTCTCGTGGACGAGAAGCGCCGTGCGAGAGAAATGGCGCGTGCGAAACGGGACACGAAGGTCTTCGTGACGGCGTGTGTCTTTACCGTCGTCGTCTTTTGCATCGGAATGCTTCCCGGGTGGCACATGGGCGTGGGAGACGCACTTGCGGGAATCTTCGTTGCAGATCCTACGCATGCCCAGTCGATGTTTGCCTGCAATCTCTTGCTCATGGCGCTCACGATTCCCGTGCAGTTCTGCTGTGGCGCACGGTTCTACAAAGGCGCATGGGGGTCGCTCAGGGGCGGCTCCGCCAATATGGACGTGTTGGTCGCCCTGGGTACCACCATTGCGTTCGCATTCTCCATTTACATCACGTTTCTGCCGGTCATCACCAACGACTGGGGTCCTGATAGTGCTGCCATGGAGATAAACGACGGCATGCCGTACTTCGAGACCTGCGCCATGCTCATCACGTTCGTCTTGCTGGGAAAGATTCTCGAGGGAAGGGCGAAGGGAGCCACCAACCAGGCGATCGAGGCCCTCATGAACCTCACCCCACCCACCGCCCGCGTCATCCGCGGCGGCAAAGAGCAGGAGATCCCCCTGGCACAGGTTGCCGCAGGTGATACCGTCGTCGTCTTTCCCGGTGAGAAGATGCCGGTCGATGGCGTCGTGATCGAAGGATCGACCGAAGTCGACGAATCCATGCTCACGGGAGAGGCCCTTCCCGTCGTCAAGAGCGAGGGAGACGCGGTGACGGGAGGTTCGCAGAACACCACGGGATCTGTCACCGTGCATGCTCTTCGCGTGGGTGCGGATTCCACGTTGGCGCGCATCGTGCGTGCGGTCGAGGATGCCCAGGGCTCGAAAGCCCCCATTCAGCGCATCGCAGACAAGATCGCCTCGATCTTCGTGCCGGCCATCTTGATCATCGCGCTTTGCGTCTTCTGCGTCTGGTTCTTCTTCGTGGAACCGGACGTGGCATCCCATCGCCTGCAGCAGGCGTTGATGCCGGCCATCGCGGTCATCTGCGTGGCGTGTCCCTGTGCGCTGGGCCTTGCTACGCCGACTGCCCTCATGGTGGGTATGGGAAAGGGCGCCCAGCTTGGCATTCTGATCAAGGACGGCTCCGTGCTCGAGATGCTCGTGAAGCTCTCGGCCATGGTCTTCGACAAGACCGGCACCATTACCAGGGGTGAGCCCACTGTCGTCACATGCGATGTCGCAGACGAGGCGCTGGCCATGGCGGCTGCAGTTGAATCGAAAAGCGAGCATCCGCTTGCCCACGCCATTGTCTCCTATGCCGCCATGCGAGGTATTGGCGACCTTCCCGAGGTCACCGACTTCAAGGCTGTCGTCGGTGAGGGCGTGAGGGGCAAGGTCGACGGGCATGACGTCTTTGTCGGCACGAGCGTTGCGCCAGGTGGTGCTGGGTCGGGCGTTCTCGTCAGCATCGATGACGAGCCTATGGGATACATTCAATTCAAAGATGAGCCGAAATCGGATGCGGCTTCCACGGTGCATGCCCTCATGAAGGACTTCGACATCGCTTCGTATATGGTGACGGGTGACAACGAGAAGACCGCGAGGCTTGTCGCCTCCGAAGTCGGCATCGCGGATGCCCATGTCTTTGCGGGGGTCAAACCGCTTGAAAAGGCCAGTCGCGTACTCGAAGTGAAATCTGCCGAAGACGTGCGCATGCTCGAATCAGCTTCGAAGAGAGTGCAAGACGCCGAGGCAAAGAACATCGTCGCATTCGTCGGCGACGGCATCAACGACGCACCTGCGCTTGCCGCGGCAGACGTGGGCATCGCCATGGCATCAGGCACGGACGTGGCCTTGGATGCCGGCAGTGTCGTGCTCATGCGCAATCACCTGAGTGATTTGGTGGTTGCGTTGCGTCTCTCCAAGGCGACGATGCGCAAGATTCGCCAGAACCTCTTCTGGGCCCTCATCTACAACTGCATCATGATTCCGCTGGCCGCCGTGGGCATCTTGGCACCGGCGTTGGCGGGTGCGGCCATGGCGCTGTCGAGCGTGAGCGTCGTCTGCAACTCGTTGCTGCTCAAGCGCTTCCGGTAGGCGTCATCTCGACCGGAGCGGCCGCAAGGCCGCCCCCTTTGTCATTCCTTACTTGCTCTTGAGCTCGCTGATTGCGCCGGCGATGGCGTGCATGACGTTGCGGCGGCTCAGGGCCCCCACGAGCCTACCTTCCCCGTCTATGACGGGCATCTTCTTGATGCGCTTTTCAGAGAGCGTGTGGACTGCCTTGTCGAGCGGCGTGTCCTCGTGCACGGAGATGACGCGTTTTGTCGCGATGTCCATGACGTCGAGGTTGAGCAGGTCGACCAAGCGCGAGGTGAGCGCGGTGTCATCCTCGAAACGGTAGATGTTGAGCGTCGAATCGAGCAACGAGATGTCGTTGCTGCCAAGGTAGGAGGCCACATCGCCATCGGAAATGAAGCCGACGAGCTTGCCGTTTTCGTCGATGACGGGCAAGCCGCTCGCGTCATGTGCCGCCATGAACTCGATGACATCGTCCATGGTCGTACCGGCGAGGACGGCAAGGGGATTGCGGTTCATGGCGTCCGAGACGTGATATTGCATCTCTCCGGAGGCGTCACTGCCAACCTCGGCCGCGATGTTCTCGTTTGCCGTGGCATCCACCGTCACGCCGTCAAAGCCGGCCGCATAATCGACGGTCTCCTCGCCGGCTGCCTGTGCCTCGACTTCCACGGCGCCCTTCTCCCTCGCCTTGTCACGCACGAAGAAGAGGATGACGAGTACGGCGATGACCATGATCGCCGCCGTAGTGGTAAACGCCATGTGGTCGCCGATGAACATCTGCTCGATGCCCACGGCATCAGGCGCGAAGACGGGCGCGAGCGCCGAGATGGACACGAGAACGGCCGTGCCGAGCGAGGCGGCAACCTGGTTGAGCGTGTTGGACAGGCCCTGCGCGTGCTGGATGACGTCGTTGGGCAGCGAGTTGACGCCCCAGGTGTTGAGCGGGGTCATCGTGAACTGCAGGCCGATGGTGAGAATCGTGTAGGCGAGCATGATGAAGATGAAGTCGGTATCCATACCCAGAAGCGTGAGGCAGAAAGCGCCGAAGAGCGCGACGATGGAGCCGGGCACGACGACCTTGCGCACGCCGAAACGATCGAAGAGGCGGCCACTCACGAGACCCATGAAGGCACCGATGACCGCACCGGGTAGCATGGCGACACCCGACATCGTGGCCGAGTAGCCGCAGACACCCTGGATATACAGCGGCGTGATGACGCCCGTGCCCATGAGGGCGGCCTGCACGATGACGATGATGATGACGGTCGTCGCGTACTTGCGCGTCTTGAGGATGTCGACCTTGAGCATCGGGACGGGCAGCTTGAGCTGGCGGCGCACGAAGAGGCCCACGAGCACAAGGCCGACGATGATGAGCGCGCCCGTCACGAGGAGGTTATCGCTCGAGGAGAAGGTCGAGAGGCCATAGAGCAGGCAGATGAGACCCGCGGAGGAGAGCAGGACGGAGAGAGGGTCGAAGCTCGTGCGCTTGAAGTCGCCGTAGTTACGCAGCAACACGAGCGAGAGCACGAGGACGACGACGGTCAGGATCGTGACGATGCCGAACAGCCAGCGCCAACCAACCGAGTCGACGAGCAAGCCCGCAACCGAGGGGCCGATGGCCGGGGCAAAGCCGATGATCAATCCGATGGCGCCCATGGCGGTGCCACGCTTCTCGCGAGGGAAGACGAGCAGGATCACCGTGAACACCATGGGCATGACCATGCCCGTGCACGTGGCCTGCAGCACGCGGCCAAGCAGCAGCACCCAGAAGTTGGGCGCGAGCGCGGCAGCGAGGCTACCAACGGCGAAGATGACGAAGCCCGTGTTGAAGAGCTGGCGCGTCGTGAAGCGTCCGATGAGGAAAGCCGAAAGCGGGATGATGACGGCCGCGACGAGGGAGTAGCCGCTCGTGAGCCACTGCACGGTGGTCGCATCGACCGAGAGGCTTGCCATGATGGCGGGAAGCGCGGGGGAGAGCAGCGTCTGGTTAAGCACCGCCAGTAGCGTGCCCGCCAGCAGCACGCCGATCATTACCATGTCTCTTCTGCTCACATCCAGTGCCATGCTTCATCAGCCCTTCGTTGCTATTCGTCTAAATTGGATTGTGACTACCTATGATAGCCAAGATTCGGGCTATGTTTCAAAAAGTGTGTCCGAATAAGACCCGTTACCCCAGTTGAACACAAGCAAATCAGGTCCTTGAGTTGGAATCGCCCAACTCGAAGGTGTTTCAAAAAGTGTGTCCGCTTTCCTCTTGACGTGCCTGTTCAGGCAAGCTTTCCGAAGGGAAAAGTTGCCTAGTGGACAGGATGACGCCTTGAGTAGCCCGAGATGCGACGTTTGCGGAAGCGAGATGAAGGGGAACGGATACACGAAGGCAGGGACCAAGCGCTGGCGGTGCAAGTCGTGCGGTGCCTCCAAGACGAGAAGGATTGACAACGCCGCCAAGCTGCTCCGGGCCTTCCTTGCCTGGATCCTCTCCAAGAGGTCGATCGCCGATCTCGGATACAGCAGGTCGACCTTCTGGCGAAAGTGCGCCGGGTTCTGGGAGCTTTGGCCCATCGCCCCTTTCACCGGCGAGGTCTTCGACACGGTCTTTCTCGACGGCATCTGGTTTTCCCACGACGCCGTCGTGCTCGTCGCGCGCTCCAAGGAGCACGTGATCGCATGGCACCTGGCGCAAAGGGAGTGCTCGAGCTCCTGGGCGGCGCTGATGATGAGGATACCCGCTCCGATGCTGGTGGTGTCGGACGGATCCACCGGGCTCGCGAAGGCGGCGCGCACCGTATGGCCCGGCACCAGGATACAGCGCTGCGTCGTGCATGCCGCGCGCCAGGTCAAGCGCTACACGACCAAGAGTCCCAAGCTCGAGTGCGGCCGCGAGCTCCTGGGCATCGCGAACCGCCTGACGAGGGCCAAAGACGAGGACGCGATGAGGGAGTGGCTCGTCGACTACGCGCAGTGGTGCTCCGATTGGAGCGAGTTCCTGAAGGAGTTCACGGTGAAAGACGGCAGGAGGGTCTACACGCACGAGAGGCTGCGGCGGGCCAGGGGAAGCCTCAACCGCCTGGTGAAGGAAGGGACGCTTTTCACATTCATCGAGATGCAAAGGGAGCGCGGCGGGCGCTGGGATTCCACCAACAACCCGATCGAGAGCCTGAACGCGCAACTGAGGGAGATGCTCAGGCTGCATCGGGGATTGCCGCTGCTGCACCGCGTGAAGGCCGTCATGTGGTGGTGCTACATGCACACCGAAGAGCCCGAGAGCCCGGCGGAGATCCTGCGCCGCATGCCGAGGGACGAAGACGTCGACGGGCTTTTCGCAACCGTCTCGGGCGAGGGCCGGCATTCGGATGGAAGCCCGGAGAGGTATGGGAAGGCCATCGACTGGAACGAGTTTCACATGCCGACGAGGTACCGTCAGTGATGTCCCGCCGGACACACTTTTTGAAACATAGCCCCAAGATTCGGGCCCGAAACGTTACGCCTCGTCAACGGATGTGGGCCGTGCCTTCACGACACGCCGGTCATAGGTGATGAGCCCATTGACCTCTTCCTCGACATCCGTGAGCTGCGTGTAGACGTAACCGGAAAGCCCCTCGGCTTCAAGCGCATTGGCCTTTTCGAGCTCATGTCTGACGGCCGCGGCGAATTCTTCCGCGTCTTCGTGGGTATCGTAGCCGTAGGATCGCTCGATCGCGCTATGTCCTTCGACGCGAAACGCACTGCCGCCGAACTCCGATATGACGCGTGCACGCTCGTCATCGCATCCATGGCCCTTGGGCAGGTGCAGATCACGGAAGTAGTTGTGCTCGCTGACGTAATCTCCGCCGCCTTGGTCGTACCAACCGCTTGCCTGGTCAAAGGGGCGCGTGTCGTCAAGCTGTGCCAATGCGTCCGTCATCTTGTTCGCTTCGAACTGTCCCCAGGCTTCGTTGAAGACGGTCCAGTTCGCGATGCAGGCAAAGTTGCGCAGGTTCTCGATGGTGGCGTGCGCCTGCTCAAGCCAGAGTTCGCGCGCAGATGCGTCTTCGGCACCGAAGCGAGCGAGCTTCTTCGTGTCATCGACATGACGTGCGATGCCGGGAAAGACCGTGGGTAGCTGGCTGGTCCAAAATGCGGGATAGCTCTGGGCGCCTCCGTTGACCATATCCTGCCATACGATCATGCCGAGGCAGTCGCAATGGTAGTACCAGCGTGCCGGCTCAACCTTGAGGTGCTTGCGCAGCATGTTGAAGCCGAGGCTGCGAGCCACTTCGATGTCGTAGCGCAGAGCCTCGTCGCTTGGCGCGGTGAGCAAGCCATCGGACCAGTACCCCTGGTCAAGCACGCCCTTGAGGAAGAGTGGCTCGTGATTGCAGCAGAAGACCGGCATGCTCTTGCCTTCGACGTGCTCGATGGTGAAACTGCGAAATGCGCAATAGCTGCCTACGGCATCCTCGCCATAGGAGATGCCAAGGTCGTAGAGGTGCGGATCAGCGGGGCTCCAGAGATGGGGGTCCTCGAGCGCAAGCTCGATATCATGGGGGCCAATGCCTTGCACGGGTGTGCTTGCAGAGGCGACGAGCTCACCTTCGTCGAAGACGTCGACCGAGAGCGCACGCTCGGCATCGTCGATGCTGCCCGCCACGTGCACGCGCAGCTGCAGCATGTCCTCGCTGGTGCGTATGTCGAGCTTCTCGATATACGGGTCGCTGACCTCTTCCATCCAGACGGTCTGCCAGATGCCGCTTTGTGCGGTGTACCAGATGCTGCCACGGTCGAGGCGCTGCTTGCCGCGTGGTTGCGTGCCTGTCTCGCTCGGGTCGCGTACGGCAAGGTCGATCGTGGCGACCGACTCTGCGTCGCCGAAGGCCTGCAGGGCGTCCGTGATATCGAAGCTGAAGGGCGTGTAGCCACCGCGATGGCTTCCGACAGGATGTCCGTTGACGATGCACTCGCACGCGAAGTCGACTGCTCCGAAGTGCAGGAGATAGCGTTTGCCCGGGCGCTTGAGCATCGATACGCTACGGCGATACCAGATGGTCTCGTGGGGAAGCAGCTGGTGGCCCACTCCCGAGAGCGCTGATTCGGGGGAGAAGGGAACGAGTATTTGCCCGCTATAGACGGAGTCGGCTTCGTTTCCCTCTTGCTGGTCCGTGCGTATCGTGCATTCCCACCAGCCATTGAGGTTCGCGTATGATTCGCGGCGCATCTGGGGACGCGGATATTCCTGGAGCAGGTCATGGGGGTCAAGTGTCTCGCCCCAAGGCGTGAGAAGCTGCACGAGCTCGTCATCGGGATGGGTCTGCAGGGCGCTCTTGAGCGCGCGTCTGAAATCGAACATCTTTGGTGCCCCATCCTTTTTATCTCGCCTGCAGGCAATTCGGAACGTCTGGTGGTACAATCATACGCGATATAGATTATTTGCCAGACGAACAATTCAAAAATCAAAATACGTGTGGAAGGGCCGGCCATGGATATTGTGTCACCCGAGCACCATCAGGCGTCTGGATTCACCGACCACTGTCGCGTAAGCGTTCCCGGCAGAACCGAAGTTGCAGGAAACCACCAAGATCATCAAGGTGGCTGTGTCATTGCCTCGGCCGTCGACAGGCGTATCGTCTGCGATGCGTATGTGGATGCCGGTAGCCGCATTCGCGTGCGTTCCTACGGACATGGAGAATGCTCCATCAACCTTGCCGATCCCAATTGCTGGACCTCGCGGGCAAGTGAGCGCAACACGACCGTCTCGCTCGTGCGCGGAATGGCTGCCCAGCTCATGCAGCAGGGCGTCGAGTTGCAAGGTTGTACGCTCGATATCCATTCGGATATCCCTTCTGGGGCAGGGCTTTCCAGTTCGGCTGCCTTCGAGCTTTGCGTGGGTGCCGCACTTGCCGTTATCGGTGGCTGGCGCATCATCGCGCACAGGGATGGCGTCTCACTCGAGGACGACATTCGCGAGAAGCGCCTTACGCCCTTGCATCTATCTCAGATGGCCCTGCATGCCGAGCGGGCTTTCTTTGGCAAGCCCTGTGGCATCATGGACCAAATCGCCTGCGCGTTTGGCGGCGTCATTCTCATGGATTTCGCCAATCGCGTGAATCCTGCGATAAGCAAAGTCATCTTGCCGCCTTCCTGCGATGGCTATACCTATCTTCTCGTAAGTTGCGGAAGTGGGCACGAGGACGCGACGAGCTCCTTCGCGAGCGTCGCACAGGACATGCAGGATGCGGCTGACGCCTTCGACGTCGCACAGCTTCGTGACATCTCCATGGACCAATATGTCAACGACATCGGCCGCGTTCGTGCGGAGTACGGCGATCTCGTTGCCTTGCGCGGCCTGGCTTTCTTCGAGGAGTTTCGTCTCGTGCAGCGGCGCGTCGAGGCCTTGCGTCGCGATGATGCCCAAAGTTTCGTATACCTGACCAATCGCTCGAGCATCGTGTCGGCAGAACACCTGCAAAACGTTGGTTTCCCCGGAGATCACGAGGACGCCATGGTCACGCTTGCCCTGTGTCAACGCGTGCTCGCGGAGCTCACCGTCCCCGTCGATGGCACGCTGTGTGGATCGGCACGCATTCATGGTGGTGGCTTTGGCGGCACCATCCAGGTGGTCGTGCCCAATGACAAGGTCGAGCCCTTCGTGGAGCGCATCGAGAGCCTGCTTGGCACCGGGGCCTGCATGCTCGTGAAGCTCGGGGCACCGGGCATCAGGGTCGAGTCCGCCGCCGCATGACGGCAGCGCGTCGGCGTTCCCCTCGAGGCGCGTAGAGCGGCCGCGATGGTATAATCTGCGCTTGATTCTCTTGGCGTTCACGAGGGGAGGGGCACGGGATGTACATGCAGATTCGCCTGCCTTTGGCGTGCCTCGTCATCATGCTTTATTGCCTGCCGCTCTTCCTGCGCAAGCGCCGCCTGCCCACGAAGGCGTCTCGCGTGTTTTCCTGCATGGGTTATGTGAGCATCGCGAATCTCTGCGCCGCCTCGGTGACGGAGTACACCGTCAACAATCGTACGCTCGTTCCTGATGCCTTCAACTACGGATGGCATCTCGTCTTCCTCGTCACGCTCGCGCTGTGGTGCGCCCTGCTGCTCATCTACGTGCTCATGCTCATCGAGCGCATGGGCGGGGGAAGCCAGCGAAACCTCATCATCTTCAGCTGCGTGATTTGCGCGCTCATCATCGCAGCGCAGCTTGTCCTGCCCATCGAGTACGTCGACACGCCACAAGGCTCGTATTCGCTCGGACCCAAGGCCTACGTGCTCTACATCATGGTGGCCTATACGATCATCCTGCTCATCGTGTTGCTTGTGCGCTATCGCACGGTGCTCGGGCACATCAACAATCTCGTGCTTCTCGCATCCTTCCTCGTGCTCATCGCCGTCGCCATCGTGCAGGTGATCTGGCCCTACATCCTCATCACGAGCCCTGGTCTTGTCATGATCATGATTGGGCTCATGGTCACCATGGAGGATGCGCGTCTCTATATCTCGCCCAAGACGGGGCTTTACAATTTTCTGGCCTGCAGCACCATGCTCCAGGAGCGTATCGCCCAGTCTGACGAGGTCAAACTGGGCTGCTACCTCTTCTTTGGCGAGGAATCCGAGGTCGTGCGCGCAATGAAGGCGGTCAACGAGCAGGTCGCGTATGCGGGCAGTGGCTTCATGTGCGGCACCTTCACCGATAACGTGCTGCTCGTGTTGCCGGTGCCACGCTGGCGGGGCACGACGTCCATGCCCGAGTCGCTGCCCATGCCGAGCAAGCTCGACGAAGAGGTGCGCTGCGAGGCACAGGTGCTTACGCTCGAGGATGTACGTGATGTCCATCAGGTCCGCTACGCCCTGCGGGATGTCTACAACCATTTTTGGTCAGACTGTCTATATCTTGACGAGTTGACTCATCTCATGCGTCGCCAGGCTTTCACGATGCAGGTCAACGCCATGATCGAGCGCGAGGAACCCTTCGCCCTGCTCATGATCGATCTCGACGATCTCAAGGGTATCAACGATACCTATGGTCATGCGATGGGGGACAAGGTCCTGCGTAGCGTTGCCAGGGTCTTCAGCAAGGTCATCCGCTCTTCCGACATTGCCTGCCGCATGGGCGGTGACGAGTTCGCCATTGCCATCTCCGGGACGACTGACAAGGATACCTTGCATGCCATTCTCGAACGCATCGACCAGAGCCTCGAACGCATCGACGATTTGCCTGCGGGTGACATGGCGGTGAGCGTTTCGGTGGGCATTCGCGTCCATGATCCATCGGAGGGCAAGGCTAGCTTTGCCGATCTATACGCGCAGGCCGATGAAGCGCTCTACAAGGTCAAGCGCTTGGATAAGGGACACTTCGCCTTCTACGAGGACGAGATCGGGCATTAGAGCTGTTGAGCCGGGATCGAGTACACGGAGCCGGCACCGAAGAGCTTGCCAAAGAGGTACTTGTTACCTGCGGATTCCTCCGATATCCAGATGCGCCCGTCGTGGCTTTCGATGCCCTCGCTCATGGGCGGGGCAACGAGGTCTGCCACGAGGTTGGTCGAATCGATGAAGTATAGAGGCACCTCGCGCCCATCGACGAGGAAGGCCGCACCTTGCTGCGCATCGTGCACGTCGTAGGTGCGCAGGTGCGAGGAGGTGAGCCCGTATGAGCTCGAGAGCATGATATTGCCATCGGGAAGCACTGCCATGCCCTGGACGGCATCCGGGATGGAATAGACGTAGGCTGCCTGCGTGGCGTAGCCAAATGCGCCGTTTGCATCTGCCGGATAGGCGAGTATGACCCCGGCATTCTCGCTGCCGTCAGGCACGATGAGGTGATGCTCCGCAGGGGCGGGATAGCTTGGAATGAGGTGGAAGGTACCCGCGTAAAGCGTGTCGTTTTCGATGTTCATGAAGGCCGGCGTGATGTCGAGATCGACTGCGGAGATGGTCTGCACCGCGCTGCCGGCGCTTGCCGAGGCGAGGTCTGATGCACTGAGGACGAAGTAGCCATCCTCGCTCGCCAGGAAGGCATATTGGCTGTTCGTCGTTATGGCCGAGCCGTGGTCATCGTAGATCGAGCCGTCGGGGAGCGTCACGAGCAGACGGGCGACGGTGCCATCGGCATCGCGACGATAGACATACGAAGGGCCACCGCTTGCGTCATAGCCGCTGAAGAACCAGCAGCTGCCCTCATCGTAATAATCGAGGTCCTGGCACACGAACCCGTCATGGATGCCGGGAATGTTGAACTCGCGCTGCGCCTCGGAGTAGTACGTGTGGTACGCGACGCGCACGTACGCGTTGATGACGACGAGGGCGAGGACGAGCACGCCCGCCGCGATGCCGATGGCCCACAGTGCGATGCGCTTGCCCTTGCCCTTCGTCATGATTGCCTACCCGCGAATTAGCTGCCGAGCACTTCGAGCGCGTCGGCGACGAGCTCGCCGCCCGTGAGGCCGCGCGGGTCCTTCTCGATTGCCTTGGGGTACAGGGCCTTGAAGGTGCACACCTCGCGGAAGTCGTGGAGATGTTCCGGTGCGGTCACGAGGATGACGGGGATGTCGGTCTCGTCACGGACGATCTCGTCGTTCATCACCTTGTCGACATAGCGGAAGAACTTGCGCGCTTCCTCTTGCTTGACGTCATTGCGAGACTTCCACCCGTGATAGGGGGGCAGATGGTCCTCGAGGCTGTAGTAGTCAAGCGCCGTGACCTCTCCGTCGAACTCCGGGAAGGTCTCGGCGAAGTAGTGCTTGACGTCTTCCGGGAACTCCTCGAAGTGCACGCCCTGGTCGTTGCCGTCGAGCACGGCGAAGAAATCGGCGTTGAGGAGCAGAAGCTTGAAACGCGATGCCGTGTCCTCGATGATTTCGCCGTTGAGCTGGGCGAAGTCGTAATCGTCGCCGACGACGACCTGGGCCTTGGGCGTCATGTCCATGTTGTAGACGTAGCAGGTCTTGACGTTGAGGAAGAAGGCGAGGCCCTTCTTGGCCTCGAGCCACAGCTCCATGTCCTGACGCTTGGACATGTAGTCGAGCTTTTCGAGGATGGGCTTGACCTCGCGCTCATCCCAGCTGGCGAGCAGCTGGCGCTTGGCCTCCTTTGCCAGGTCCTTGAACTCGATGCGATCCCAGTTGTTGCGGCGCATGTCACGTTCGGTGTGCTGGACGGGCATGTAGATGGAGACGGCGGGTGGCTCCTCGAACTCGAAGTCTGTTTTGATGGTCTTGAAGTCCGCGGGATCGACCTCGTCTATCATGTGTATGCCCTCGACGAGCTCGTGCATTCTTTCCTTATTCATGGGGAGCCTCCTTCTCTCGCCATATATATTCTATAGATAGAATAGCACGTTTATGGGCTATTTGTATCCGTTCACGGAATAATATGAGAATGTTATTGAAATCTGTAATGTGACAAAACGCGCCAGAGCACTTTTGTCTCATTGGCGTGTCAGGTTTGAGTGAGCTGAATCTCAAGACTGGTGACGCAGGGTGACGCAGGACGGGGATAATGTCACCGTTTATAGGTGACATTATCCCCGTCCTGCGTCACCCTGCGTCACCAGTCTGGCCCCCTGTCTCATTCCCCGTCCTGTTATACTCTCGATTCATGAACAATCCCGTCGTCGAGTGAAGGGCAAATCATGCGTGCGCTGCCAGAACAGAAGCTGGATCCGAGAATCAAGAATGTTTGGCGTATAAACGACGCTATCTGGATCGTTCTGGCGTTTCTCTGCTGCTTCGTCCCGTTCGCGATCATCGCCGCGGTTGACCCCAGCGAAGGGTGGGTAGCTACCGTGTGCATCGCGCTTATAGCCGCACTTGTCGTCATGCTCGTCATCTTCCTCGTGATTCTGCCGCCGATTCGCTACGTTCGCTGGCGCTACGAGCTCTCTGACGAATACCTCGACATCGCCAAGGGCATCATCTGGCGCAAGCGCTACATCATCCCGTTCATTCGCGTGCAGAACACCGACACGCGCCAAGGGCCCATCTTGCGGGCCTTCAGGCTCGCCTCGGTCACGGTTTCCACCGCAGCCGGGTCGCACGAGATTCCCGGTTTGGACACCCAGAGCGCGGAGGCGTTGCGTGATCGTGCCGCCGAGCTTGCGCGCCTGGCTCGCGAGGACGTGTAATGGGCGAGCAGGATATGCAGAGCCAAGACACCATGACGGCTTCGGAGCCCGTCAGGCATCAGGTGCACCATAGCTATATCTGGCTTGGGACGTTGCGGGTCGTTCTCGTCGTGTTCGTCGCCGTGGTCATCTCGATGTTCTCGAGCATCATCGGCGCCATTTCCGAAGGGATGCATGGTGGGGAAGCCGAAGTCGGTTTCGTGATCGCGGTGACGGCGGGTATCTCGTTCGCCGCGTTTGTCGTCTTCACCGGCCTAGTCTTCCTCGTTCACTGGTTGGCCTACAAGCGCCTGTACTACGTCCTAGGTCCCGACGAGTTCAATCTCTACAGCGGCATCATCACCAAGAAACGCGTGCACGTGCCGTACAACAAGGTGCAGTCGGTCGACCAGAAGGCGTCGCTTCTGCAGCGTATCGCCGGCGTGCGCACACTCTACATCGACACGGCCGGCGGCGCCAACAACAAGGCCATCGTCGTTCCCTACGTCACCAAACACGATGCAGAATGGCTCAGAAGCGAGCTCTTCGCCCGCAAGGATGCCTCGATTCGCGGAGTGAGCTATCAGGAATCCGTTCGTCCCCAGACGCAAGCGACGTGTCCCCAGAAGCCGCAAGCCCCCGTGCCACCGCAAGACGAACGCGAGGGATGCAACATACTCGACGTAGGCCAGGAAGCATGGGACGAGCTGGGCGGCGTGTTTGCCGGCGAGGCCTATGATGGTGGGCGCGTGAGTTACGAGTACGGTCTTTCCAACAAGGAGCTCGTCCTGGCAGGGCTTTCCAACAACACGAGCTTCGCTGTTCTGCTCATGGGCATCGTCATCGGCATCGTCGAGCTCATCGGCTCGGCTCTCGACATCTTGCCCGCTGATGAGGTCGATGTGTTTTCGACGATGGTGCGGGATACGGGCATGCACGTCATCCAGTCGGGCATGTTCGCGCTTGCCGCCACCGTCATCGGCATCATCCTCGTCGTCTGGATTCTTTCGGTCATCGGTTCGTGCATTGGCTACGGTGGGTTCAGGGCGCGTCGCCGCGAGAGTCGCATCGAGGTCGAGTACGGTCTGTTGCAGCACACCTTTCAGGGCGTCGATATCGAGCGCGTTCAGGCCGTCGTGATCACCCAGTCGTTCATTCGCAGGCTCTTTGGCTATTGCGAGGTGTCGCTTGCCAAAGTCGATGCGAATGTCGAGGGCGATGATGGCAAGAACGCCCGGGCCAAGCGCGGCATCGTCATCCATCCCTTTGTGAAGCTCGCCAAGGTCCCGCAGATTCTCGCCGGGCTCGTCCCCGAATTCGAGGACGTCCCGACCGACCGGCGCAAGGTCGCTCCCGTCGCGCTGCGCCGCGCCCTCACGCGACGTTGCGTCGTGCAGGGCACCGGGTTCTGGCTCGCCGTCATCGTGGCCGTCTTCCAGCTCACCATGGGGCTCTGGCTCGATGACGGGATTGTGCGCATGCACGTTCCCGGCGGATACGTAACCATGGATGTATACGGGCTGTGCAATTCGATTTGCATGATCTGCTACGTGCTCGCCGTCGTCATCACGATCGTGAGCGCCATCGGCGCCGTTCTATGGGCACGGTCGTCGAGCTTCGCCTTCAATCACCGCTTTATGCAGGTAACCAACGGCGGCTTCTCGACGTCGACCGTGACCTTCCCGCGTCAGAAGATCCAGTATGGCTACACCAAGACCAATCCGCTGCAGCGCATGGCGCATACCGCGACCATCAAGGCGCGAACGGCGGCCGGTGTTGGCGGTACCACCTACGCGCTTATCGATGCGACGCAAGAGGATGCCGAAGCCTGGCTGGCGTGGCTCGAGCCACGTGGCTCGAGATAAGACAGGCAGGAAGGCGTGACAGAACCCCCGTCCTCCCCGTCACGCCCGGTTCGGCGCCTGTCTCATTTTCGCATGAGGATGGCTCCCAGGACGAAGGGAAGCCAGAAGCAGATGACGCGGTAGACCATGATGACGGCTAGTCCAGTTGCCTGCTCTATGCCGAAGATCGTGAACGCGACGAGTGCGGCTGCCTCGACGACACCCACGCCCTGGGGAATGGGAGAGGCCATTGCCGCGAGCGTGACGACGACGTAGATGCAGATGACGGCCGTGAAATCGTTCACGCCGAAAGCGAGTCCCACGAAGGCGAAGCAGATGATCTCGCAGATGTTGGCGAGCACGGCCCAGACAAGCTCGATAACGATGCTCGAGATGTTGTGCACCATGCCCTTGGCCGATGACGAGTAGGTATTCACGAGCTTCTTGACTGAGGCGTCGATATCGTGGCGGTGTAGCCGTGCGAGCATCTTGTCGATGACGTGCTCGACGGGTGCGATGATCTTGAGCAGGAACTGTGGATGCAGCGCGGCGAGCGCCATGGCGGCGACGATTGCGCCTACGGCCACGACGGCGCCGATGCCGAGAACGAGCCAACCCGTCTCGAGCTTTCCCATGACGAGCAGGATGGCAAATCCCACGATCATGATGATGACGAAGGCGGCGCTGATCGAGACCTGACGCAGCAGGGCGGCGCCCGTGGCGCGCCCCGATTCGATGCCTCGCTTGGTGGCCGCCTCGATGACGACTGACGTGCCCGAGATGTTGAACGAGGGAATGATCGTGTCCATGAAGAAGGTCTGGAAGACGAGGACGACGTTCTCGCCGATGGGCATCGACGTACCCGCCGCCTTGAAGCACCAGGTGAACGAGAGTCCCTGCGTGAAATACTTGCCGAGCTGGAAGAGGAGGCCGGCGAGCAGGAAGACGGGGGTTCCGCGCTCGATGGTCTGTATGAGATGCTGCAGTTGGTCACCGCGCATGAAGAAGACCGCGAGAAAGACGATGACGGCCACACCCGCGAGCAGGGTTATGAGGTCCTTCTTCTTCATGCGTCTCCTCATGCGATGAAAGCGTGCATCTGTATTCTAGGACAAGAAGGATGACGTGTGAGACACATTGGACGGGTACGTCTGTCTCATTTTGGCAGCCAAAATGAGACAGACGTACCCGTCCAATGTGTCTCACACGCAACGCATCCCATTCGAAAAAAACGCCCGGCTCGACGTGATGCCGAACCGGGCGCGATGACGCACGATGCGAGGAAACCTACGGGCGCTGGCCCATGCCACCTTCGAGCGTGAGCGTCTCGCCGCTCATGAACTTGAAGTCCGGGTTGGCGAGCTGGACGACGACGCGGCCAATCTCCTTCTCGACGTCGCCGTAGTGGCCCATCGGCGGCATGTGTACGTTGGCCTCGAACGCCTCGGGGTATTGCTCCTGGAAGTTCTCGAGCGCCGCTGTCCAGGCAAGCGGGCAGACCACGTTGACGTTAATGCCGTCGGGACCCCACTCGGTGGCGGCCACGCGACTCATGCCGCGGATGCCCTCCTTGGCAGCGGCGTAGGCGCACTGGCCGTAGTTGCCGAAGAGGCCGGCGCCGGAGGCGAAGTTGATGACGGAGCCCTTCGTCTCCTTGAGGTACGGGTAGCATGCCTGCATGTAGTAGAAGGTCGCGTACAGACCCGAGTAGATCGCCAGGTCGAACTGATCGGTCGTGTGGTCGGCGAGCGTGACGCCGGAGGCGGATGCCTGCGCGTTGTTGACGAGCACGTCGATGCGGCCGAACTTCTCGATGGCGGCGTCGACGACGGCCTGCACGGTAGCCTTGTTGTCGGTGCCGGCGGAGACGTCGGCGGCGACGGGGAGCACCTGGATGCCGTAGGCGGCCTCGAGCCTCTCCTTGGCGTCCTCGAGCTTCTTCACGTTGCGGCCGGTGATGACGAGGTTCGCGCCCTCCTTGGCGTACGCCGTGGCGATGCCGTAGCCGATGGAGCCGGGCTCGCCGTTTTTGAGCGCGGCGAAACCGCCGCCCGTGATGATGGCAGTCTTACCTTCTAGAAAACCCATGATCGTCCTTTCGCGAAGTGTGCAACTGGCACATTATATAGCGATGACAGAGCGGGCCGATATGTCCGCTGTGTTAATTCCGATATGCGGGATGCGCTTCGTTAGATAAGCACCTTTTCGAAGTAGTCGCGCCCCGCGCCACACAGGGGGCAGCGCCAGTCCTCGGGGAGGCCGTCCGGGTAGCCCTCGACGGTATAGCCGCACATCCTGCAGCGCCACGCGACCTTCTGCTCCGAGAATGCCGTCTCCTCGGCCTCGACGATCTCGTCTTTTGCCGGATCGTCACCGTCGTTGTACGAGGCGGCCTTGGCAGGCGTCTTGCCGCGCAGCACGCGATGGTAGTAATCGTAGGTGATGGGCGTTCCCTCGCCCACGACCTCGGCATCCTCGACGGTGCCGATGAAGACGAGGTGGGTCCCCACGTCAACCGTGGAATCGACGCGCACCTCAAACGTGGCAAGCGTGTCGTGCGTGAGACGGGGGAGGCCCGATTCGCATACGCTATGGTCGAACTCGGAGAACTTGTCGATGTCCTTGCTTGACTTGAAGCCGAAGGTGCCGATGAGGTCCATGGTCGTGTCCTGCGAGAGGACGCTCGCGCAGAAACGCTTGCTAGTGGACACGGCTTCTGCCGTCGCGTTTTGCTTGTTGATGGAGACGAGCAGCTGGGCGGGATCGGATGCAACCTGCAGAAGCGTGTTGACCACGCATCCGCACAGTCTGCCATCGGCGTCGATAGACGAGATGATGTAGAGTCCGCTGGTCAGGGAGCGGAATGCCTTGCGATCGATTTCCATAGTCATTCTCCTTCGGGACGCCTAACGCGCCTCATGTCGGCGCGAACGCATTCGCGCACTAATCATATAGGCGCATGATACCCGTTTTGCGGTCTAGAGGGCGTAGGTGAGGACGCAGATTATCACGAAAATCGCGATGACGGCCCAGAACAATCCATCGGCTGCCTTATTGCCGATGAGCTTGCAGAACTTCTGGCAGAAGGGAAATGCGAACCAGACATAGCCGAGCGTGACGAGGCCCAGGAAAATGTCATTGACGAGCCAGGCCTGCTGGAAGATGTTGAAAGGCAGCTGCGAGTTGTCCCAGTAGGGATACTCGCCCAGGGCGTCTGGCTGGTTGACGATCCAACCCATGATGCATTCGAGGGCGGCGCATAGCACGATTGCCAGCACGAAGAACTCGAGTGCCGCACCCCACATGGTCTTTCGCTTGCCCACGAGCCGTATCTTGAGAGGGAGCAGCAGTATGGTTATCGCCGCGGCACCGGCGCCGTAGACCCAATAGGGGACGTAGAGCTCGTCGAGGAAGATGGCGTAATCGGTATCGACGATGCCGAAGAGCGCATCCATCGAAAGACAGTAGGGAATCTCCATCCAGTGCCCGACAACGCTGAAGAGGAAGAAGTACATGATGATGCCACGCCAGAAGGCCCAAGTGCGGGGCTCGAAATAGCCAGTCTCGTCTTCCTTCGTGAGCGCGAGCTGCGAGAAGAAACGCTTGGTCTTGCGCCACAGTGACGATGCCTTCTCGTCGAGCTTGCGGGCGTGATTGGCACCGGGTAGCTTGACCGGCGACATGACGAGCGTGTCCTCGTGGGCGATGGCCGTGCCCTGCAATCGCAGATATGACGAGGCAAGACCACGCGCCCTGACGACGAGCGATTGTCGTTTGGTTGACGTGGCCTTGGTCTTCGTGCTTGTCATATCGTGCGTGCCGAGGTTCTTGCCCATGTATCTCCAGACTGGTCTTATGTCGTTTGCGTATATCCAAACGGAAGTATACGAGCCTCGCGTCTGGCGGTGGCTTTCATGAGGCACGAACCAGAGTATCCTCACCTTTCCTTCAAGGGGTGTCTACAACTCCAATTGAGTGGAGTATCCCCTGGTAACGGGTGGGTTTCGAGACATAAACGATTTGCAAAACGAGGCTTAGATAATGTGCGTCGTGAGGCGCGTGCGTGAATGTCGGACTGCTGCCAGGAAATGTGTGCTCGCGGTTGCGCTCCCGGCCACCACACCACAAAACCGGGCGGTATCCGGAGTCGGTGCCAAGAGCTGTGCCCCTGTGACTGCGCTCCCGACCACTACGCAGCATTTCCAGGCATTTTCGCCTCAAAATGTGCTCCTGTGGCTGTGAGCTCGACCACCACACCACAAAACCGGGCGGTGTCTTGAGTCGATGCCAAGAGCTGTGCTCTGGTGGTCGCCGCGACGAACACCAGAGCGCATTTTGGGACAAGACCCCGCGACGAAGCGAAGTCTCCGCTATTGAATTCCCTCGATGGAGGGGATGGTCGCGAAGCCGACCTCGAGCTCCTCGTCGGTAGGGATGTGGTCGGTCATCTCGCCGCGGTTATAGGCCTCGTAGGCGTACATGTCAAAGTAGCCCGTGCCCGTGAGGCCGAAGAGGATCGTCTTCTCCTCGCCGGTCTCGGCGCACTTACGCGCCTCCTCCATAGCCTGGAAGATTGCATGAGCGCTTTCCGGTGCCGGCAGAATGGTCTCGAGACGGGCAAAGTCCTCGGCCGCCTTGAAGACGTCGGTCTGCTTCACGGCGACGGCCTCCATGTAGCCGTCGTGCTTGAGCTTGGAGACGATGGGGCTCATGCCGTGGTAGCGCAGGCCGCCGGCATGGTCGGGGGAGGGCAGAAAGCCGCTGCCCAGCGTGTACATCTTGACGAGCGGGCAGGTCTGGCCCGTATCGGCGAAGTCGTAGGCGTACTTACCGCGCGTGAGCGACGGACAGCTTGCGGGCTCGACGGCGATGAAGCGCGTATCGGGCTTGTCGCCGCGCAGCTTGTCGCGCATGAACGGTGCGATGAGGCCACCGAGGTTGGAGCCGCCACCGGCGCAGCCGATGACGATGTCGGGGTACTCGCCGAGTTCCTTCATGGCCTCATAGCTCTCCAAGCCGATGATGGACTGGTGCAGCACGACCTGGTTGAGCACGCTGCCGAGCTGGTAACGCCCCTTGTTCTCGGGAACGTTGAGGGCGCGCTCGACCGCTTCGGAAATCGCCGTGCCAAGCGAGCCGGTGGAGTCGGGATGGTCGGCGAGCATCTTCTTGCCGATTTCGGTCGTGTCGGAAGGCGACGGCGTGACGGTCGCGTTGAAGGTCTGCATGATGGAGCGACGGAAGGGTTTTTGCTCGTAGGAGCACTTCACCATGAAGACGTCCAGGTCGACACCATAGTGGTCGGCCGCCTCGGAAAGCGCGGTGCCCCACTGGCCGGCGCCCGTCTCGGTCGTGATCTTGTCGAGACCCTGCTCCTGGGCGTAGTAGGCCTGGGCGAGCGCCGAGTTGAGCTTGTGCGAGCCGGAGGTGTTGTTGCCCTCGAACTTGTAGTAGATCTTCGCCGGCGTGTTCAGGTAGCGCTCGAGGTTGTACGCGCGGCACAGCGGGGAGGGGCGGTACACCTTGTACATCTCCTGCACGCCCTCGGGGATGTCGAAGTACGCGGTCTCGTCGTCGAGCTCCTGGTCCACGAGCTTGTCGCAGAACACCGGGGCGATGTCGTCATGCTCGGCGATCTTGCCGTTGGGCAGGCGCATGGGCTCGGGCGGCTCGGGCATGTCCGCGCGCAGGTTGTACCATTGCGTCGGAATCTGGTCCTCGCGCAGGTAGAGCTTGTAGGGGATCTCCTCGTTCTGCTTCTTGTTTGCGTCTGCCATGGTCGTTTCCTCTCTTTCCTTTGGACTCTCGTCCACGTTCCTGCCTTGCTAGCCGTTCTTACGCATCTCATGGTTTGGGAAATAAAAAAGGCCCCCGGATTACCGAGGGCCTTCAAGGTATGTGATGAGAAGCGTGAAGTCCGATAACCCGATTACGATATTCGACTACGCCACCACCAAGCACCGGCAAACGCCTGCGCGTTGGCAAACATGCTATGTGCGTGTACGTAGTTCACATTCGTCCTTTCGGGTTGCGCCGTACGGTAGCACAAATCAGAGTAAGTAATGTCGAAATGTCTAGATTTCATAGCGAAAAGTGACAAAAATTATTGGCGAACGGTAGAAAATAAATAGCGAACGGTAGTTTTTGCTATATACTATTCCTACAAGAACAAAGATACGTACGGTTTTACGTGGGAGGGAGCTAGCCATGTGCTCGGGAATCAGGTTCACCGATGACAAGGGCAACATGTACTTTGCCCGCAATCTCGATTGGAATTGCGGCTACGGCCAGAAGGTCACCGTGACTCCCCGCGGCTACGAGCGCCACTATGCCTTCGGGGTCGAGTCCCGGCAGGATTACGCGGTCATCGGCCCGTGCATCGTGATTGGGGGCGTTCCGCTCTACTTCGACTGCGCCAACGAGAAGGGGCTCGCCATCGCCGGGCTCAACTTCCCCGGCTATGCCCAGTTCGAGGCAGATGCCGTCAAGGGCAAGACCAACCTCGCCGCATACGAGTTTCCCCTGTGGGTAGCTAGCAACTTTGCCACGGTGGACGAGTTGGAGGAGGCGCTGGCTGATGTGGCCATCGTCGCCAAGCCCGTGAACGACCAGTTTCCGGTCGCGCTTCTCCATTACCTTATCGGTGACAAGGACCGTTCCATCGTGGTCGAGTACATGGCCGATGGCATGCACATCCATCACGACGACGTCGACGTGCTCACCAACCAGCCCACCTTCGACTGGCACGTCGAGCACCTGCGCAGCTACATGAACCTGAGTCCTGAATACGTCGCTGACGTTCAGTGGGACAAGCAGAAGCTTGCGCCTTACGGGAGCGGCGGACAGCTCGTGGGCCTGCCCGGTTCGAGCTATTCGCCCGACCGTTTCGTGAGGGTCGCCTACCTGAACAGCCACTATCCGCAGAAGTCCGGCGAGGCAGATAACGTCTCCAGGATGTTCCATACGCTCGCCGGTGTTGCGATGATCGATGGCGAGGCGAAGATGGAAAACGGCGAATTCGAGACGACGGTCTATACCGGCGGTATCTCCATGGCGACAAAGACGTACTACATGAACACCTACGAGAACCCAGCCATCGAGGCCTATCCTATGGACAAGGCCGACCTCGACGGCTCGGAGTTGCACGTCTTCGCTTAGGGAAGATACGCCGTAAACATAGGGGTGCCCGTCCGATCAAGTGGACGGGCACCCCTCGTCTTGAAAGCCAATGTGGGCTCTAGTTCTCGTTGCTCTTCGGCATCCACTTGCGCATGATGGCGACGAGCGACTCGATTTCCATGGGCTTTGCCATATGGTCGTTCATGCCCACCGAATGCGCGTGCTTGACATCTTCGGCAAAGGCATCGGCCGAAAGCGCGATGATGGGGATTTGCGCAAGGTCCGGCCTGTCGATCGCCGCCGCGCGGATAGCCGTTGTCGCCTCGTAGCCGTTCATGACCGGCATCTGGATATCCATGAACACGAAGTCGTAGTAGCCTGGCTCGTGCTCGAGTAGCATGTTGACCGCCACCTGGCCGTTTTCGGCATGCTCGACCTCTGCACCGGTGAGACCGATTATCTCCTGCCCGATGGCCGTCGCCATGACGTTGTCCTCGGTCAGAAGCACGCGGTATCCGTCGAAGGCACATTCCTCGAGCATTGCCTTGGGATCGACTCCCTCGGCAACCTCGCCACTGAGGAGCTCCTTCATCACCTGGATGAGGCGCGAGCGGAACAGGGGCTTGGAAATGAAGGCGTCGATGCCTATCTCGCGCGCCTCCTGCTCGATCATCGACCAGTCGTAGCCGGAGAGAATGATGATGGGGGGCGCCTGCTTGACCCTCTCGCGAATCGCCTTAGCGACCTCCAGACCACTCATGCCGGGCATGCGCCAATCGAGGATGACGGCCTTGAAGGGATCGTCCGATGCGTCGGCATCGATCACGGCCTGCACGCCCGCCGGGCCGGACATCTCGTAGTTTGCGCGCATGCCGATATCCTCGAGCAGGGCGCAGGCTCCCTCGCAGGCAACGTCGTCGTCATCGACCACGAGCACTCTGATGTCCTTGAGGTCGCTGAGATCGACCGCCGCGCCATCGCGGAGCTTGAGGTGCACCGTCACGGTGAACGTGGTGCCCTTTCCAAGCTCGGAGTCGACGTCGACCGTGCCGTTCATCAGGCTGACGACGCTCTTGACGATCGCCATGCCCAGACCCGTGCCCTCGATACCGGTGGTGCGCGAATCATTGGCGCGCGTGAAGGGCTCGAAGATGGTCTCCATGAACTCCTTGCTCATGCCACAGCCCGTATCCGAAAAGACGAACTCGTAGCAGCCACTGTCGTGGACGCGGCTTGGCAGCTCGGAAATGCGCATGTAGATGCTGCCACCTTCGGGTGTGAACTTGATTGCGTTGCCCATGATGTTCACGAAGACCTGCTGCAGGCGCGTGAGGTCGCCGATGACGTGCTCGTGTTTGATGTCGACGACGTCGACGCGCAGGTCGAGGTTCTTGGCGACAATCTGGGGGTTCACGATGGCTAGGAGTTTCTCGATGGAATCGGAGAGTTCGAACTCCTCGTCCGTGAGCCCGATGGAGCCCGATTCGATCTTGGCCATGTCGAGGACCTCGTTGATGAGGCCGAGCAGGTGATGGCTCGCAGAGGAGATGTTGGTGAGGCACTCGCTTACACGCTCAGGGTCGTCGGCGTGCATGCTTGCGATGGCCGTGAGGCCCATGATGGAGTTCATGGGCGTGCGGATGTCATGGCTCATGGAGTTGAGGAAGTCGCTCTTGGCCTGCGAAGCGTGCTCGGCGGCTTGGAACGCATCCTCGAGGGCCTGACGTGATGCGAGCTCGGCTGCCTTTTGCTCCGTGACGTCCTGGATGGTGACGAGTATGTCCGTGGGCAGCGCGTGAGCGTCACGGGCGATGCAAAGCGTGGAGACCTGCAGCCAACGTTCCTCGTCGCCTCGCATGACACGGTATTCGCACTGGAGGTAGGGGACACCCGGCTGCAGGCGTTCTCGCAGCGTCTCGATGTCTTCCAGCTCGCAGAGGCGCTCGATGTCGCTGTCGCTTGCCACGCGTTTCCAGTACGAGCGCAAATCGCTGAACTTGCCGTCCGTCGGGAGGGAGTCATCCAGCCCCTCGCGCTTGAGGTACTCGTAGCTGTCGTTCACGAGGTCGATGGCGAGCAGCCGGCTAAACAAGTTGGTGGAGGCGTCGATGATGCGTGTTGCCTCCTGACGCTCGAGCAGCAGGCGGTCCTTCTGCTTGCGCGATTGGAACACGAGCACGACGATGAAAAGCAAGCAGGCGACAACGACACCCGCAACGAGGATGATGCCCGCCGCGTTAGCTGAAGACACCATTTTTGCCGTGACGGATTCGGGGAAGATACGCAGGATCATCCAATCCGACGAGGCGAGCTGGGCGACATACACGCTACCCTCGCCGGATGAGGCGTTGTAGCTGAAGTTAAACGAGGAACTCTGGGCGAGGGATTGCGCGAGCTCTTCGGGAGTGATGTCCTTGAGCGAGTCGCTGAGCTTCGAGTCGAGCACCGAGTAGTCGATCTCGTCGTTCATGCTCGACTTTGCCAGGACGTTGCCGTCACGGTCACAGAGGTAGGTGGCGGTCTCGACGCCGAAGAAGCTCGTGCTCATGTATTGCGCCATCGTCGCCTCGTTGTAGACGCAGGCAAAGACGGCGACGGGCGTTCCCTGGTAGAGGATGGGGGCGTAGAACGCGATGATGCGATGCTCGTTGAAGGCGGCGTTCTCGACGGCGCAGATGCCGCTCTCGCCCTGCATGCCCTTGATATAGTACTCGCGGCTGCTCACCTCTTCGGTGCGACCGTCGATGTTGTGTCCTATGCCATCGGCAGTAATGAGGAAGGCGTAGTTGAACTGGGTCGAGTTGATCATCTGGAGCGCTGTGTCCGGGTCGACGCTGGGGCTGGTCAGGGTCTGCCCGTATACCTTTGCTGCCGTCTCGACCGTGGCCAGGCCATTGTTGAGCAAGTCGTTGACGCGTCGTGCGGTTTGCTCGGTCGTACCCTCGAGATAGTCGGCGTTTTGCTGCGTGATGCGCTCCGTGTTGACGTTCATGAATATCAGGAGCGCTGCGATTACGATGACGATTGCCGCGCATGCGGCAAGGATTCTGTTGCGCCTGATATTAAGTGACTTGTCGATGCTCTTCATATGCTGTGACCCAGCCTTTCAGGTGGTGGGGTACCATTCCAGATATTATCCTTCATCCAGCCGTCACGGTCGAGAGCTTTTCGTGCAAGCGAGCGCCCTTTTCACTCGGAGGGCGCGACGCGGAGATTATCCTGTTTACCGGTATGGGAAGCAATGACTTTACAGAGACTTTACTTTCCCCTTACGCTGCCCGTACATTGCCTCCGTAGACTTCTCCTTACGTCAGATAGTAGAGGAGAGGGACATAGGTGGACGTCAACGAGATCATGAAGGTCGTCTTGGGGCTTGCAGGAGGCCTGGCGATCTTTCTGTACGGCATGAACACGATGAGTGGCAGCTTGCAGGAAGCGGCAGGCGAGAGGATGCGCTCCATCCTTGCCGCCGTGACGAAGAACCCGATCATGGGCGTCCTGGCCGGCGCGCTTGCCACCGCCGTGCTGCAGAGCTCAAGCGCTACGACGGTCATGGTCATCGGATTCGTGAGCGCGAGGATCATGAGCCTTCGGCAGGCGATTCCCATCGTCATGGGCGCGAACATCGGGACGACTATCACGGCGCAGATCATCGCGTTCAAGCTCTCGGACTATATCTTGTTGTTCGTCGCGGTGGGCTTCCTCGTCATGGCGCTTGCCAGAGGCGAGCGCGTGAAGCTGACGGGGCGGGCAATATTCGGTTTTGGCCTGCTCTTCGTCGGCATAGAGACCATGGGGTCGGTCATGAAGCCCCTAGCCGAGAGCCCCGTCTTCACGGAGATGATTGCCCAGGTTGCGGGTGTGCCCGTTCTTGGAGTCCTCGTAGGCACGGTGATGACGCTCGTCGTGCAGAGCTCGAGCGCGACCATTGCCGTGCTGCAGAACTTCGCCGCTCAGCCGGGTGCCGACGGGGCGAGTGTCCTCGGTCTCGAGGGCGCCATCCCCATCTTGCTTGGAGACAATCTGGGGACGACCGTCACGGCGCTTCTTGCCTCCATTGGCCAATCGCGGGATGCCAAGCGCGTTGCCCTGGCGCATTGCATCTTCAACCTGTCGGGCTGCCTGCTCTTCGTCGGGCTGACCGGGCCCTTTGCGACTGTCGTGGCAGCCATTCCTCCCGCAGGGGAGGGAGTCGAGATCATCGCGCGGCAGATTGCCAACGCGCATACGTGCTTCAACGTAGTGATGACGCTCATCTGGCTTCCGCTCGTCTCGCTCATGATGAAGCTTGTCATGCTGATATTGCCCGAGCGCCCGGTGCGCCCGCATGACATCGTCGCTCCGTCTGGGTCTCTGGGTTCTGGGGAGTGTTCTGCGGCATGAGCATACTGGGGTAGAATTGCCGCGTATATGATGACCCGAAGGGAACATGCATGACGACACGGGAGTCCGCCACACTCGTCTTCTACGTCGAAGACGACGAGAACATTCGTGACCTCACGCTTTACGCGCTTCGCCAGGCCGGCTTCGAGGGAAGGGGCTTTCCCGATGCCGATGCGTTTTTCGCGGCATGCGCTGATGACGTTCCCGCCCTCGTGCTCCTCGACATCATGTTGCCGGGCATCGATGGCCTGGGTATACTCGCCCGGCTGCGTGCCGACACGCGCCTTTGCGACGTCCCCGTGATCATGCTCACGGCCAAGGGCACCGAGTTCGATACGATTAGCGGACTTGATGCCGGGGCCGACGACTACCTCGCGAAACCATTCTCGATGATGGAGCTCATCTCGCGCTCGAACGCACTCTTGCGACGCGTGCGACGTGCGTCCGTTGCCATGCGGGAAGGAAATCTTGTCTACGATTCCATTGTGCTTGACCCCCACGCCAGACGGGTCGAGGTGGGAGGAACCCTGGTTGACCTCACGTTCAAGGAATTCGAGCTTCTCAAGGTGCTCATGGAGAATCCGGGTCGCGCGCTTTCGCGCGCGCAGCTCTTCGAGGAGGTATGGGGTTCGGAGTTTGTCGGCGTGACGCGTACGGTGGACGTTCACATGCAGACTCTGCGCCAGAAGCTCGAGCAAGCCGATCCGGGTTCGAGTTCCGTGCTCGAGACCGTTCGCGGTATCGGCTACCGCTTGCGTCTTGAGGACGAAGCATGAGCGACGCCGTTTCCGCGCGTCACGTGCGCAGTCTCTCGCATAGCATCCTGGTGACGGTACTCGTCTTCACGCTCGTCGCCGTTCTCGCGACGGCTATCGCCTTGGTGACGATTGCGTACTTTTCCGAAGAAGAACGTTCGGAAGACCTGCTCGTCGAACAGGCGCGGTCGTGCGCCCAGGTCCTCGATGGATATCCCGCTGATGCACGTGTTGACGTGCTCGAGGAACAGTTTGCCGGTCCCGAGCGATTCACGCTCATCGATCCTGTCGGTGACGTCATCTTCGATACCGCCGTCAGGGACGGTGCTCTCGAGAATCACTTCGAACGTCCTGAAATGCTCGCCGCCGAGCATGCAGGCGAGGGGGTTCTGGTACGCCATTCGGACACCTTGAAAAGAGATACCGTCTATGTTGCCGAGCGCCTCTCCGATGGCTACTTCGTGCGCGTGAGCGAGGAGCGCCTCTCCCTGCCGGCCTTCCTCGCTTCGATGGCTTTGCCCGTCGGGGTGGTGCTTGTCATCGCCGTGATTCTCGTCATCATGCTCTCGCGTTTCCTCACCTCGCGCATCATGCGCCCGCTCGACGAGCTTGACGTGCATGACCCGCTCTCCGGAGATGCCTACGAGGAGATGCGTCCGCTCCTGCTGCGCATCGACGAGCAGAAGGAGCAGCTCAGACGACAGAACGAGGAGCTGAAGGAAGCGGATGGCCTGCGCCGTGAGTTTTCCGCGAACGTTTCGCACGAGATGAAGACGCCGTTGCAAGTTATCTCCGGATCGGCCGAGATGATCGCCAGCGGTTTAGTCGATCCCGATGACGTGGGAGAATTCGGACGACGCATCTATCTTGAATCGCAACGCCTACGGGCGCTCATCAACGATGTCCTCACCCTCTCGCGTCTTGACGAGTCGTCGTTTGCAAGTGCCGAGCGTGTCCCCGTCGATATGCTCGAACTCGCGCAACGCACGTGCGAGCGCTTGCGTCCGCTTGCGCACGAGCACGGCATCGACCTCGAGTTTTCCGGTGTCGATTTACGCACCTTGGGCAATGAGGCGCTTCTCGAGCAAGCAGTTTCGAATCTTGTGGAAAACGGTATCCGCTATTCGGACGATGGGGGCACGGTCAACGTACGCGTCGAAATTGACGAATCGCCCGAGGAGCCGTGCATTGCCGTGCGTGTGAGCGATGACGGCATTGGCATTTCGGAGCAGGATCGCGAGAAGATCTTCGAGCGGTTCTACCGCACCGAGAAGAGTCGTTCGAAGGAGACGGGGGGCACGGGTCTTGGTCTTGCCATCGTGAAGCATGCCGCCCTCTATCATGGTGGGGACATAGAGGTCGAGAGCGTTTTGGGTGCGGGAAGCACCTTTACCCTGCGCTTGCCCCTGGAGTCCTTGGATCGCTAACCGTTGCGCTATGTGCCGTCGTTCTCAGTCTAGCCTGCGTAGCGTGGCGCGTGATTTGCCGGCGCGCTTGGCGACGTAGAGCGCCTCATCGGCAATCTGGTAGAGCTCGTCAAAAGTGACGGGGAAGCGCGTGGTCGCAGCCGCTCCGATGGTGATGGAAGGATTCAGTTCATCGGGCATGTCAGCCGGACGCTCGCGTTTCGCGTAGAGGCCTGCCGAAAGCTGGCCGAGCACGCGGCTCAGGGCGGGGTCGTTGCCCAGGCCGGCGGCGAAGATGGCGAATTCGTCACCCCCGAGGCGGGCGATGATATCGTCCTTGCGCATGCTGCGTCGGAGGAAACGCGCTATCTCCTTTAGCACGCGGTCGCCTTCGGGGTGACCGAAGCAATCGTTGACCTGCTTGAAGTCGTCCACGTCGATGAGGAAGAGGCAGCAACCGTCCTGGCATTCCTCGCTGGCGAGAGCCTGCTCGATGCGAGCCATTGCCGCGTTGCGATTGAATATGCCCGTGAGACCATCGAGCTCGGCCATCTTGCGCAAGGACGCCTCGCGCATGACCATCGCGTGCGTGTCGAGCAAGCGTCCGACGTGGCGCACGGGCAGACCGGTCTCATCATCGAAGATCACGAAGGACTGGTAGCGGCACCAGATGGGGTTTCCCTCGGCATCGGGCAGTGATGTCTCGATGTCGATGAAGTCGCCCTTCTCGACTATCTCGCGTAGGGAATCGATGTCGTGTATCTCGAGGTCTACGTTGCAATCCTTGTCGCAGCGCTTGCGCAGGATGAGGTCGCTCGAGAGAGGAGGACGTCCGAAACGCGTCTCGAAATCACCGAAGAGCTCACCAGATTGGTCCTGGCAATCGATATCGAACATGACGTCGCGGGAAAGCATGGTCAGCATGTCGACGCGCTCCTCGGCGCGCTCGAGCTGACGCTGGCTATTCACCTTGTCGGAGATGTCGATGATGGTGACGTAGAACCAGGCGGTGCCGCTATCGTCGACGATGTAATGGCCGCGGTCGTCGACCCAGAGCTCCGTGAAGTCGGGACGGTTGAGACGGTAGGTGACGGCGTCTCTGTCGCCTACCTTGATTTGCTCGTCAATTTCGTAGAGAACGCGTTCGCGGTCGTCGGGGTGAACCATACCGGGAAAGGTATTGTCGGTGATGGCGCAGAACTCGTCGTAGGTCTCGCAACCGAACATGTCCAGGACGTCATGGCTCACGTAGTCGATGGTTCCCTCATCGTCGGCACGATACCGAAATAGACCGCCCGGAATGCGGTCGAGAAATTCCTGTGAGACCTCGTCCTCGATGACGCATCCGTCATGGGATCCGAGCTTGCCCTCGGTAATGCGATGGAACACGGTCATGATGACCTCCGCTTGTACCATTTGTGTCTATGCCCACACATACTACTACTTTGATATGCGCAGAACGGGGAACTCGGAACGATTGGCTGGAAAATGTCATTGCAAAGCGTTGGGGGATGTGCATGCCGTAAGTTGTTGTTATATCCGCGCAGCTTCAGACATGTGCTTTCGGTGCATGCTGCATTTCATCTCCGTGGATACTTCGGACGAGAGTATAATTATCTTCAAGATCAAGCGGCTTCCAAACGGGAGTCGCTTTCATGAAACAGGCGCATGCGCGCCTACATTCAAGTCAAAGGAGGATTTGAATGAAAGAAGTCCAGCTTTTCATCAACGGCGAGTTCCTCGACAACGGCGATCGCGAGATGCGCGATAACGTCAATCCGGCAACCGAGGAGGTAATCTCGCGTTTCCCCATGGCCACCGAGGCCGACGTAGAGGCGGCTGTCGATGCCGCCTATGAGGCGCAGAAGTCGTGGGAGAAGGTTCCCGCCATCGAGCGCGCCAACTACCTGATGGAGCTCGTAGAGCTGCTCAAGGAAAACCAGGAGCTCCTGGCCCGCACCACGTCCGAGGAGATGGGCAAGCCGCTCGCGCAGGCCATGGACGAGGCCGGCTGGCTGCCCGCCTACGTGCAGTACATGGCTGCCCAGGCACGTCACCTCAAAGGCCAGATCATCCCGTCGGACCGCCCCAACGAGAACATCTTCCTCTACAAGATGCCCATCGGCGTAGCCGGCCAGATTATGCCGTGGAACTTCCCGCTGTTCCTCATCGGCCGCAAGGTCGCCCCGGCGCTCATCGCCGGCTGCACCGTCGTGCTCAAGGCATCATCGGATTGCCCCAACGGCGCATACGAGTTCGCCAAGATCGTCGAGAAGTCGTCCCTTCCCAAGGGTGTCATCAACGTCATCACCGGATCGGGCTCGCTCACGGGCAACGCGCTTGCCTCCAATCCCAAGATCTCCATCGTCACCATCACCGGTTCGACGGAGGTCGGCAAGAAGATTATGAAGGCCGCTGCCGATAACGTCACCAAGGTCTCGCTCGAGCTGGGCGGCAAGGCGCCGGTCATCGTCATGAACGACTGCAAGCTCGACGAGACGGTCGATTACGTCGTCGCCTCGCGCGTCATCAACACCGGCCAGGTGTGCAATGCCGCCGAGCGCGTTTACGTGCAGGAGGGCATCGCCGAGGAGTTCACGAAGAAGGTCATCGAGAAGATGAAGACCCTGACCTACGGCCCGGCGCTCGCCGGCACCTTCGACATGGGCTCCATGGTCAACAAGGCCCAGCAGGAGCATGTCGACGAGATGGTGCAGTCCGCCATCGCCGAAGGCGCCACGGTCGCCTGCGGCGGTCACAAGGCCCAGGTCGATGGCAAGGGCTGGTTCTACGAGCCCACCGTCATCACCGGCTGCACGCATGACATGCGCATCATGCGCGACGAGATCTTCGGGCCCGTGCTGCCCATCACCACGTTCAAGACGCTTGACGAGGCCATTGAGATGGCCAACGACAGTGTCTACGGTCTGACGAGCTCCATCTACACGACCGACTACGATACGGTCATGCGCGCCATGAACGAGATCAAGTTCGGCGAGACCTACGTCAACCGCGAGCACTTCGAGGCGTTCCAGGGCTTCCACCAGGGCGTGCGCCAGTCGGGCATCGGTGGCGAGGACGGCGAGCTGGGCGTCGAGGAGTACCTCGAGACGCACGTGTGCTACGTCGACTGGGATACCGAGCGCAACAAGGCGTAAACGTCGCATAACATAAGGCTACGAAAGGGGGAGCGTCCTGCGGGGCGCTTCCTTTTTTGTCTCGTTTTTTCTATTGACGTAGATGCGCATATTGTGCAATATATATTTTGCATGTACGATATATATTGCATTAACGAAGACAGGGCAAGGGAATCACATTGGAAGACGAGAAGAACGAGCGCATGCGGGCGGCACGCACCGATTGCGGTCTCTCGCAGCAGGAGCTTGCGGATGCGGTCGGTGCCACTCGCCAGACCATCGGGCTCATCGAGGCCGGTCGCTATAACCCCAGCCTCAAACTCTGCATGGCCATCTGCAAAACGCTCGGTAAGACGCTGGATGAACTGTTCTGGAAAGCGGGGGAATGACGATGTACTTGATTCGAAAATGGAACGAATACATGGGCCCGAAGGACGAGCGCCTCGAGGCCGAGGAAAACAAGTCGATGAAGGTCGCATCCTATATCTTGCTCGTGGGGTCGACCGTGAGCCTGTACTACTGGATCATGGTTAACCAGGTCGCAAACACCACCGATCATCCCGTGCTCACGCCCCTTGGCGCGTCCGTCGTTCCCGTTGACCTTCTGCTGATACTGACGATTCTTGCCGCGGGCTGTGCGTCAGTGGGCATGCAGATTCGCGGCGGGGCGTTTTCGAGCTACAAGCGCTATGCCGAGGTGGATCGCATTCCCTGGGACTACGTCGCCAGCTTCGCGCTGTTCTGCGGGGCGGTTCTTGGGGTTTTGACCTGCGGCATGCGCATTCTGGCGGAAATCCAGATCGTCGGCATCGAAAACGTCGCATGGTTCGGTGACCTTGCCATCGGCGTGGTGTTCTTCTTCATGGGCTTCGCCATCGGCTTTGCCGCCATCGCCCTCACCATCAACGATGCCATCAAGCGCCGTCGCCTGCTCGAAGACGAACTGCAGGATTGACAATGGAGGAGGGTGTCTCTGCTGCTTGCAACTGGCGGGCAAGTGCCGAGAGAAAAGCAAAACGCTTGCATGTCCGATTTCAGCCAATTCGTTTGTTTCGTTGTGACTATTCTGGTCTGGCAGATGGATCAGCAAGCCAAATGTTCGATGAGCGAACATATATGGAAAGCGGAGAAAGCGGGACAACTTGAACTCCATTCTCTCAGATATGGCGATGGGCGAAGATTTGAACGCTTCGGAAAAGCAGAGAAGGGCACTTTACAAGGTGTTCGAATCCGGCGATACGCGATTTGACGGACAGGTTTTCGTGGGCGTTTCCTCGACGGGAATCTACTGCCGAACGGTATGCAGGGCGAAGATGCCCAAGTACGAGAACTGCACGTTCTTTCGCACGGCGGCGGAAGCCGAGGCAGCTGGCTTCCGCCCCTGCATGACCTGCCGCCCCGAGCTCGCCCCGGGGCTCTCGCTCGTGGATGCCAGGTCAAATTTTGCGAGAAGAGCCGCCCGAATGCTGCAGGCAAGATGCGCGTCTTCGATGAGCATAGAGTCGGTCGCCGCCAAACTCGGCTATACGGGCAGACATCTCAGACGTGCCTTTGAAGCCGAATACGGAGTGACGCCCGCCCAGTACCTTAGGACCTGCAGGCTTCTTTTGGCGAAATCCCTGCTTACCGACACTGACCTTCCCGTTTCGCGCGTGGCGAAATCGTCCGGTTTCGGCAGCGTACGGCGTTTCAACGATGCATTCAAGGAGCACTATCGGCTCACTCCGAGTGATTTGCGTAAGAGGCGCGAGAAGGCAACCGTTCAGTCTGGAACGATCACCGTGCATCTGAGCTATCGGCCACCATATCGCTTCTCGGAGTTGCTCGCGTTTTTCCGGGACCGCGCGCTTGCGCATGTCGAGCTAGTCGATGACGTGTCGTATACCCGTACGGTCCGGCTTGAGGGCCATGACGGAAACGTCGCATGCGGGTGGGTACGGGTCGAGGACGATCCAGCCGGCAACCAACTTGTCGTCACGATGTCCGATGAGCTTGTCCCCGCGGTTTCCGAGGTGATCGCCCGCGTGCGGCGCATGTTCGACACGGACAGCGATCCCGTGGTGGTTTCGCAGGCGCTCTTGCCGCTCGAGGAGGCCGTTCCCAGCGTGCGTATCGACGGAATTCGGGTACCCGGCTGTTTCGATACGTTTGAGATAGCCTGCCGTGCGGTAATCGGACAGCAGGTTAGCGTGAGAGCGGCCAACAAGCTCGCCGGGCGCATCGTCGAGCGCTACGGCGAGAGAATCGAGACGGGAATCGAGGGACTCGACAGGGCATGGCCCCGCGTCGCCGATGTGCGCTCGCTTGCGAATATCGAGGACGCGTTCGGGGAACTCGGCCTGATCAAGACGAGGTCGCGTGCCATCGACGCGATGGCGACGGCCATTGACGAGGGAGAGCTCGATCTGGATATTGGCGCCATTGCAGAGGAGCAGATGGAGGCGCTTCTTCGGATACGGGGAATCGGTCCGTGGTCTGCCAACTACATCGCCATGCGTACCATGAGCTATCCCGACGCGTTTCTCGAGACCGACGCGGGGGTTGCGCACGCACTGCCCGAGCTCGCGCCGAAGGAGCGACTCGCTCTGGTCGAGGATTGCCGTCCGTGGCGCAGCTATGCGGTACTGGCGCTTTGGGACTCCCTTTCAGGATGATGTACGAGAATAGCCAAGGAGGCACGTATGTTCTATTGCAGCGAATACGAATCGCCTGTGGGTACGCTCACGATTGCGAGTGACGGGCAGGCTGTCTGCGGTCTGTGGCTCGATGGGCAGAAGTACCATGGTGCCACGATTCCCGAGAAGATGGTGCCCGATGATGATGCCGCGGGTTTCGCGGAGCTCCGGACGTGGCTCGAGGCCTACTTCGCGGGCGATCCGCAGCCAATCAGCGACGTGCCGCTGGCTCCCAGGGGAAGCGAGTTTCAGCAAGCCGTGTGGAAGAGGCTCATCGCGATTCCGCATGGCGAACTCACGACATACGGTGCAATCGCGTCCGAACTCAAGCGTGAGCGGGGCAAGGCGTCTGCTCTTGCGGTTGGTGGCGCGGTTGGGCACAATCCCATCTCCATCATCATCCCGTGCCATAGGGTTGTCGGATCGGATGGAAGCCTGACTGGTTACGCAGGTGGCATCGAGCGCAAGCTCTGGCTGCTGAAGCATGAGGGCGTGGACACGGGGGAGCTCTACGTTCCCAAGCGCGGCACGGCGCTGTAGGCTGGTCTTGCGGATGCGCTTCATCGCAGATCACCGCCTTCGCAGGTGCAGGTGCCGGGCACGCAAGTTCCCGGTGCGATTTCAAGCGGCTCTGCGTGGTAGCGCTCGACGCACCAGTCCTTGATGCCGCAGCAGGGGCACGTGAGCTTGCGGGTGCGCGGCGTGTGTCCGGATATGATGAATGCGCCCATGCGTGGGCGAAACTCCGCCTTGCAGGCAGGGCAGAGATAGGTCGCATGGGCGCCGTAGTGAAAGACCTGCCATAGTCCTGCCGCGATGACGAACGCCAAGGCAACCGGGAATGGCCACCAGATGCCGGATACGATGCCGTATACCAGCGTGCCGATCCATGCGGTGTCCATGCAGATGCCCACGATGATCATGGTGATCCACTGACGCTTCCGTGCTCTTTCGTCGTTCATCCTTGTATCCATGGCCGCTTGCGATGTCATGGTGATGTGGCCGCAAAGCTCGAGGTCGGATTGCATGATTTTGATGCTGTCGAGCATCGCCGTGCTCTGCGCGATCTCCTCCTCGAGTTGCGATGCGCGCTCCTCGAGGAGCGTCTCGAGAATCGCCCCGCGGTTCGGGCTCTCGAGGATTCCCCTGATCTGCGAGAGCTTGAGTCCAAGCGTCTTCAGCATGAGGATGAAGCGCAGGCGCTCCGCGTCGTCATCGGCGTACATGCGCCTGCCGCCCTCGGAATATCCCGAAGGGGCGAGCAGACCCTTCTGGTCGTAGTACTGCACGGTGCGCACGGTGGTTCCGCACGCATCGGCCAACTCTCCGGTCGTGTAGGTGTTGTCTTCGGTCATGGATTCACCTCCTCAGGACCGAGTTCTACAACGTGACGCCGCGTCACGAGCAAGGGGCGATTGCAAGTATTTCGGATTTTCTCATGAAAGACAGGTGGGAAACACCACTGGGCACCATACATACATGGGACAATTGGCGAAATTCATGGGGGAGCAGTGCCGTTTCTTCGAGGCGATATGCATCGATTGGCCTTGTGTCTTGCGGCGCACGCGGTAAAGTATTACGTGAAGACAGATTTCCTCCAGAAATGCAGTAGAATTGCTCGGCGAGCTTAGATGACTGATTCTGATGCGCAGACGGCTGTCGCGTTGGCAGCACGGTACGCGCGCTGCCAGAAAGCGTAAGAGCACTTATGAAGATTGCCTACATAGGATCGAATGACATACTGGCCGAGACGCTCGTAGAGCGTTTGGTGCAAGAGGGACACGACGTATATCTTGTGTCGGACAAGGCCCTTCCCAAGAGGAGAAGCCTGTCGAGGCATCGGTTTTACCGAACCCCGAGAAAGGGCGAGACGTTCCAGGACCTCCTGCAATCCATCGCCCCCGACTGTGTCGTCTTTGCCGGAAATCATTATCTTGACGTGGCCCCTCTTCCCAGTGAATCGGATGCAGACGTTGCGCTCCTCGCTTCGACATTGCGGGCAGCTGCGGCGCTTTCGGGTGTCAAGGTGGTCTTGCTCTCCTCGACGGACGTGTACGGGGATACCGAGAAACCAGCAAGCGAGCAATCACCATGCGCTCCTGTGAGCGAGCGCGGCATGCGGTTTGCTCGCGAGGAGCAGCTCCTCGACCTGTATCGACAGCACCCCAACATGGAAGCGACGACGTTGCGTGCATCGCAACTCTACGGTGATCGCCCAACGGCAGATGGCAAGGACTTCCTGAGTAGGAGTTTCGCCGCGATTGTTCTTGGTAAAGGAAGCCTGGGGGGGGGGTCTCTCAACCGCTCCATGTTGCTGACCTTGCCGATGCCGTCAAGCGCGTACTAGAGGACACAAGTCACCCGGTACTCAACGTCTGCGGAAGCCGTGAGCTCGGCGCAGACCTACTCTGCACTCTCATCTGCGAGCAGCAGCATGTGAAGCCTTCTTCTGTTACCTGGGAAAACCCCGCTTGCATAACCATTGCGAGTAGCGAGCTCATTCGCGATGAGTTGGGCTGGAAGGATTTTCACGACCTCGCACGACAGCTGGCAGATGGCGAGATCGTCTTCGAAAGGCCTTCTGGTAAAACGCAGGGTGAGAAGAAACCAATCGTCCCCAAGGCACTCCGCCAACTCATCGAGAACCTGCTCATTTTCGCGGCTTTCTTTGCCATAGATTACTTCAGCGGGCAAAACGCCCTTCTTTCCCAAGTCAACTGGATGATGATCTACGTCATCCTCATATCCGTTTCATACAACATTTACCAGAGTGCCTTGGCGGCCATCCTCGCGAGTGCCGCGTATTTGTTTGGCCAGCAGCTCGCCATCTTCGATTTCAATTCGTTTGACACCGCGGCAGGTAGCGTGTTGACCATCATGGAATTCGTGTTCCTGGGCCTTCTGGTGAGTTACACGACGAGCATGCTCAAGGAACGGAACCGAAGTCTTCGTCTTGACCTTGAGATTCTGAAAGACGAGTACGCTGATCTCAAGGCCATCAACGAGGAGAACGTCCTTATCAAGAACGAGTACGAATCGCGCCTGCTCACCTCGAGGACGGGCTTCCCGAAGCTCTACAAGATGATAAGTCGCCTCATGGTCCAAGAGCCAGATCGCATTCTCATGGAGACGATGCAGGTCATCGCGGAGCTGGTGCGCACGAATACGGTTGCCGTTTACCAAGGGCAGGCAGGAAGCCCCTGGCTGCGTCTTGTCGGATCCTTGAACGAAGAATCGACGATGGGCGGGAAGACGTGGAACATCTCCGAGTATCCTCGCATTTACGATGCGGTCATGCGCGGCGAGCTCTACCAGGGCGAGCTTGGAAGCGACGAGCCCGCCATTGTTCTCCCCGTCATCTGCAAGGATGTAACGGAGGCCGTCGTCGTCATCAGAACCATGCCGTACGAGTCCGAGAGCCTCTATCACATCAACCTCCTCAAGACCATGTCCCTGCTACTCAGGGATTCGATGGAAAAGGCCCTGCAGTATGAGGAGATGTCGCGGGAGGAGCACTACTACGAGAAGACGGACATTCTGAAGCCGGAGGCATTCCGTCGGCGAATCAGCCTTGCCCAGGAAAAGGCGGAAAAGGGCATTGCGGAGTATTGCCTCGTGGAGTTTCCGTATTCGGGATCGATTGCTGTGGCTGCGGAAACAGCTGGCGAGCTGCTCCGCGTAACGGACTGCCTCGGCACGGATGGCGAAGGCAGGCTTTTCGCGTTGCTGAACAATACGAGTCCGGACAACCTCGAGAACCTGCAGCGGCGTCTCATCGAAAGCGACATGGCCATTCGTTCCGTTTCTACCGAGCAAGACGCACTGCGAGATGAAGCTCGCCATGGATGATAGGCTTATTGCTCTGGGAGCGCTTCTGCTAGCAAACCTTGCCCTTTCGTTGCTTTATTTTCTTGTGAAACGAGCGCGACGTCAGGGCGCGGGACTCACGCTCTTCTTCATCTTCCTGCCTGGTCTTGGCTTCCTGGTTTACTTCGTTCCCATTCTCCTTCGATCGTTCCTGAACAGGGTCGGTGTCGATCGAGAGGCGGTTCTGACTCATGCGCACGACATCGAGCGCCAGCCAGAGCACCCAAACGTTCGAGAAGAGCTCGATGTCGTTCCCGTGGAAGATGCCATGGCCATTAGTGGCACTACCGAGAGAAGGACCCTGCTGCTCAACCAGCTCAAGAAGGATATGCGCGAGAACTACAAGGCCCTGCTCGCGGCACAGGAAGACGAGGACTCGGAATCCGCGCATTACATGGCTGCTGCGAAGATGGAGATCTACCGTATCCAGCAGGCGCGATGGATGGAGTGCCGAAAGGATTACGAGGAGAATCCGGCTGATCCCGCGGCGTACCACGGTGCCTGTGCAGCCCTATTCGACGTGCTCGACAGCGGCGTGTTTTCCGCGCGAGAGCAGGACTCCTACCGTAAGCGCCTGTGCGATCTCGTCCAGCATCAGATCGACGCTGACGAGAGCGTTGTTACGCTCAACGAGTTCGAACAGTACTTGGATTCCCTCGTCGAGCTTGGTCGGTATGCGCAGGCAGAAGGTCTCTGGCAGGCGCACAAGGGCCGAATGAAAAGCGAGGCGTCCTATCAGGGCATGCTCAAGATGTTCTACCAGATGGGAGATCGCCAGAAATTCGAAAACATCCTGGAGGACTTGCAGCAGAACCGGCAGGTGCGCCTCTCGCCCGAAGGGCTCGAGCAGCTTCGGTATTGGTCAAGTCGTCTTGCAAATGCGCCGGTGCATGACTGATGCAAGCAGACGCTCGGAAGCCTGGTGACCTGATGACGAGAATCGTACGGTGGTGACATAGTGCAAATCAAGCGCTTCATCTACATCATCTTGGTGGTAGCCGTCCTCGGCGGCATCTTCCTGATTTACGGCATATACGAAAACTACGCCTCGAGTGCCAGGGTGCAAAACAGCGCTGGATCTGACCGAACGTATATCGGGCAGGTCAAGATACCAGAAGAGCGCACGTTCAAAGTGGGGATTATCGGCACTGCATCAGATGCTTCCTCCAGCCGCGTGTACGCTACCGTGAGGCAGCTCTGCAAGAGCCTCCACTTCACCATAGTCGAGCCCGAAATAGCGAGCCTGGGGGCACAGCCAACTCCATCTACTGATCTGGATGTCTTGATCATCTGCGACAGTCATATAGGCCGCTATAACAGCGGTCATGCCCTGGAAGCGTTCGTGGCTCAAGGCGGGCACGTGATTTTCGCGGCGGGAATCAGCGACGAGGACGCGGACAGGGACTTATATCCGATGCTGGGCATCCAAAGCGTCGGCGAAACGAGGAACTACCACACGCTCGTCTTCGAGGATGCACTCCTTCCCGTTCAGCCATCGCAAGCGCATTACGCCGAGAGCAGCGGCTCCCGTCGCATAGCCGTGAGCGACGAAGCGTCCGTGTACCTCCAAAGTCAGGAGGACGCGGTTCCGCTCCTTTATGTCAACGATTGGCAAGAAGGCCGTGCGTGCCTGATTAACGGAGGCTTTTTGGAAGACATCCGCTACGCGGGACTCCTCACGGGATGCATCGGGGCGATGCTCTCCGATTTCATATATCCGGTGTTGGGCGTCAAGGCGGTCTTCATCGACGACTTCCCCATGCACACCGCTTCGTATGACGAGCTTTGCAAGAGGGCGTATGGCTATTCTGCCAACGGGTTCGTGGAAGAGGTGATTTGGCCGGCCTTCCAGGGGATCTCCCTTCGCACGAACACCCCTTACACGACAAGCGCGCGTGTCATGGCCTCCTCGGCAGAAGACATGCGCGGGGTTGACGAAGAGCTACTTTCGAACATCGATAAGTGGGTTCTGAAGTTCAACGGAGAGTTGGCATGGGGCTCAGATTGTCTCGAGGCCGGGGATGTGGTCCTTGACCAAACCCTCATCGCGCAATTCACGGAGCTCTTCCCGCAATACACGATCCAGAGCCTGACTTTGGGAACGGACGCGTACGCTCCGCAGATGCTCGATATACCCAAAGCGGAGATCAAGACCGTGCGAGGCGTTCTGGGAGACGAGAAGCTCCAGTTTGTCCACGATGGCGAAATCTGCGTATTCCCTGCCGCCACCAGGGGAAACGTTATGGAGGATGGCAATCTCCTTGCCATCTGCTCGGTAATTGGTGCCTACGGCATGGTATCCCACGTGTTCGATGCAGACACGTTGATTACGGAGGATGGCGTAAGTCCGGCTTGGGATGCGGACAAGAGCCAAATTGGCCTTTTCGAGTCGGACGTCTTGAGCAAGGCCCCGTGGCTTGAGGGGAGGACCCTATCCCAGACCAGCGATGACGTGAAGAGCTACTTGAACTTGGACTACGGCTGGGAACGACAGGGTAATCAGATATCGCTCGACTGCGGTGCCGCGGTTGTGGGACAAGCCTTCTTCTACCGTTGCGAAAAACGCATCGCAAGTGCGCAGGGGCTGACATATCAGGATGCCGGAAACGGGTACTACCTGCTGCGCATGCAAGACAGTCACGGAGTCATAACGCTGGAGGAGGGATAAACGCATATGCGCGTATGTTTGATTTGCGAGGGAAGTTATCCCTACATTCCAGGAGGCGTCTCCAGTTGGGTTCAGATGCTCTGCACGCAGTTCAGCGACGTGGAGTTCGTGATCTGGTCCATCGCAACTAGCAGGGAGGAGATGTCGGAATACGCATACAAGATCCCCGAGAACGTCAAGGAAATTCGCACGATATATCTTGGCGATACGACGTTTGCGAAAAGCGGCAGCAAGGTGCGATTGAGCAAGGCCGAACGAGCGGTTCTGAAGCAGCTGGTCAGCGGATCAACGAACGAAATAGACTGGGTTGGCGTGCTTGACCTTGCGAAGCGTCACCACAAACACATGAGCGACCTGCTCATGAGCGAGTCCTTCTACGAAATATGCAAGGAAGAGTACTATCGCCAGAATTCCAAGAAGGTGTTCCTCCAGTTCCTGTGGAACTTCCGGGGAATCTACTTTCCATTCATGTACTTGCTGTCTCAGGACATTCCACGTGCGGATATCTACCATTCCGTTTCCGCGGGCTACGGTGGCATTCTGGGAAGTTGCGCATCGTATATCAACAAGGCGCCCTTCCTCCTGTCGGAGCATGGCATTTACACGCGTGAGCGGGAAGAGGACATCATTCGATCGAACTGGGTTGCCGGCGAGTTCAAGGAGCTGTGGATCGACTTCTTCAAGAAGCTTTCCTACATTGCCTATCAGCAGGCAAGCGTGGTCACGACCTTGTTCGGCACCAATCGATCCCTTCAGATAGAGCTCAAGTGCCCACCCGAGAAAATCACCATCATTCCGAATGGGGTGAATGCCGAGGATTACGCATGTTGCCGCAGCGAGAAGCATGACGGTCCCTTCGTGATCGGGACCGTGCTACGTGTCGTGCCCATCAAGGACGTGAAGACCATGCTTCTCGCCTTCGACATCGTGAAGCATGCGGTTCCGGATGCCCGGCTTGAGATCATGGGTAATACGGCTGAAGACCCGTCGTATTACCAGGAATGCCTTGATTTGCTCGAAGAACTCGGGACAGATGACGTCGAGTTTCTTGGCCAGGTCAATATCCGGGAGCATCTGCCCGAGGTGGACCTTCTGCTGCTTTCCAGCATAAGCGAGGGTCAGCCGCTCGCGATACTCGAGGGACTGGCAGCCGAGAAGCCCTTCGTCGCCACGAACGTCGGTGATTGCAAGGCGCTGCTCGAGGGCGAACGCGAAGATGACGACTTCGGTCCTGCGGGAATCATCGTACCCATTATGAATAGCGAGGCCATGGCCCAGGCGATTCTGCGCCTTGTGCGAAACCCGACCATGCTGAGGGAAATGGGAAAGGCCGGGAGAAAGCGTGTCGAGACGTACTACAGCCGCAAGGGGATGCTCGAGGCGTTCCGTGCGATCTATAACTACCTAGAGGAGGATTCCCGTGGCGGGAATAGGATTTGAGCTCAACAAGATATATGGCAGAAAGACGCTGGCTGCCAATATATGGGGCACTATCTACGCAACCATGACTACGGTGGGCCCTGCGGTCATCTCTGCGGTGCTCATGCTGGCGCTCGTCCTCATGCTCGAGCAGACGGGGCTTACGATGCTCGAGAGCAGGTTCTTCATCGCGACGTCAACCTATGCGTTCGTCATCGCAACGCTCGTGTCGGTGCTCTATGCCACGCCTGTCTCGCGATATATCTCGGACTGCATCTTTCTCAACAAGGAATCTGACATATGCCCGTCGGCCTTTGGCGTGTTGACGCTATCCACCGTGGTGTCCGGCGTCATAATGCTCGTACCCTGTACGTTGATGTATTTCTCGCTCGGCGACATCTCCCTGACCTATCTGGTGAACTACTATTTCCTGGGCGTCCTGGTCACAGACGGGTTCAGCATGATGACCTATGCTTCCGCGCTGAAGCACTATAGGGCGCTGACCTTCAGCTTCCTCTTTGGCATGGTGCTGGGCCTGCTATGTTACTTCACTTGCGATAGCCTGCTGGGAATCAGCAAGATCACGTCTGCTTGCCTTGCCCTGACCTGCTGCTATTTTGTCGTCCTGTTTGCTCTCGTGTTTCAGTGCGTGAAGACGTTTGGGCTGCCTCGGGGAAGGTGCTTCGCCTTCCTGGCCTACTTTCGCAAATATCCCATGCTCACCCTTGCCGGATTTGCGTACACGTTGGGACTCTACACTCCCACCATCATCTACTGGTCCTTTTCGCCAATGGGGGAGTGGGTAAGCATCTTCCATTCGTTTGGCGTCTACGACATCGCGCTTTTCATGGCAATCGTTGCCAACATGCCGTCCCTGGTCATTTTCGTCGTCAAGGTCGAAACGTCGTTCTATGAGAAATACACGGGATACGTGTCTGCCCTGAACAACGGAACGCATGAGATGATTCAAAAAGAGCGCAGCGTCATGGTGAGGACCTTGCGGCATCAGCTCTTCTTCGTATACGAGATCCAGCTCATCATCACCATCGTTGTCATATGCCTGGCTACGGTGTTCTTTCCGTACCTGAATAGCAGTCAGCAGATTCTTCAGTACTTCGTCATACTGAGCCTGGGCGTATACACGGTGTTTTGCATGTACTTCACCATTGTCGTGTTCTATTACTTCTCGGACTACAAAGGCGCCTGCATCAGTGCCGTCACGTTCCTGATCATCACGGCGATTGGCGCCGCCACTGCCGTTTTTCTCAACGACTTCTATCCTTTCCCTCTGCTCATCAGTGGCCTGTGCGGATGGATTGTCTCCTACGTGCTGCTACGTCGACGCATGGAAAACCTCGATAGCTTCCTGATGTGCTAGGGGTGCACGAAGATGGCGAACAACCCCAAGTCCAAGCTGAAGCTGCTCTACCTCAAGCGCATCCTCGAGGAGGAAACCGATGCTGAGCATGGCCTTACGATGTCCCAGATCATCGCGCGTCTGAACGAGTATGGCATCCCGGCAGAGCGCAAGAGCGTCTATCGTGACTTCAAGACCTTGAGGGAGTTCGGCTTGGATATCCAGTCCTTCCAGAGGTCCCCAGTCGAGTACGCCTTGATTCGGGATACCCTTACGCTTCCGGAGCTAATGCTTCTCGCCGATGCCGTGGAGTCGTGCAAATCTCTCACGCGCCGGCAGAGCGTCGCCCTCGTCACGAGCCTCAAATCGCTTGCAAGCAATCGCGAGCGTCTTATGCTCGACAGGAACATACATGTCTCCGGACGCATCATATCGAAGAACGACAGCGTGTTCGGCAACATCGATCTGATTCACGAGGCCATGCGTACGCACAGGCAAGTCAGGTTCTTGTACTACCGCTACGACCTCGAGGGCGAGCGCAAGACCACGAACGATGGAAAGAAGCACGAGGTAACGCCAGTTGATATCACCTGCTGGGATGGCTTCTACTATTTGACTGCCTGGAGTGAAGAGCGCGATTCGATGTGCGAGTTTCGCATTGACCGTATGGGCAAGCTGCGGGTTTCCAGGAAGCAAGCGGTGAAGAATGACGAGATAGCGCATTATGCTTGCGATGAAGATGGGTACGAGTCATTCGACCGCTCCGGGGGAGACCTCGTCACGGTGCAACTCCTGGTCGATGCCGACAAGATCGAGGTTATGCTCGATCGTTTCGGAGATGCAGCCGAGCTTCACGAATACGACGCGAATACCGCGATGGCAACGGTGAGGATTCGCGTATCGGAACCGTTCTTTGGTTGGCTCGCCGGCCTCGGTGGCACGGTGAGAATCGCAGGCCCGGCACGGCTCAAAGAGGAGTACCGCACCTTCCTTCAGGCGCGCATGGAGGATTAGGGGTTTGCGCGATTACTCCCACTCGATAAAACAATAGTGTTTCATTTTTACGATTTTGTCCTCGTTTTATCCGTGGTTTTTTCTCGTTGTCAGCTGTATTCGGTTAGCCTCTCTCAGAGAAAACTCATCCCAAACTCAGCTCTTTTCATTTTGCCATTTCGTGAGTTTTACGCCTGAGTTTCGACGAAGGATGGATTTGGTGCGCGGCCTGCGAAAACCCGCTATCCCCGTTCGATTGAATCCTTTTCTTTCGAATGAAACACCCATCGAGAACGCGACTACGATAAGGGTTCTTGATGCCCTTCATTTCGAGTCGGCTTGCCAAGCATCATTCTGATCGAAACTCAAAGGGGGCAAGTTCGCTCTTCAGAAGGATTTCGCTGTCATTTCAGGGCAAACTCACGACGTCTCCGAAGATAGCTAAGAATGAGATTCCGCCTCGCTGACGCAGGAGCGCCCGCTTGCGAGAACACCCAGTAATTTCGATTCCGGGTCGTCATCGAAAGCGACCTTCGCGATCGATCTCCACTTGCGTGGGGGCATGCCGACCGATTTCGCGAAGAGGGCGGAAAAGCTTGTTGCTCGTGCATACCCGCAACGATGCGCTACCTCGTCTATGCTCATATCATGGTCGGTGAGCAGTCTTTTCGCCAGCTCGATTCTTTCCGAGGAGACGAACTCGGTCACTGTCAATCCCGTCACCTGCTTGAATGTCTTCTTGAATTTGGTTGACCCCATGTTCGCGGCCTCGAGCAGATCCTTCTGCCTGATCGCACCGCCTAGGTTGTTCTCGATGTACGATACGGCTCTCGCGATCGAAAGGCGGTCCTGCTCGGCCACTCCCTCGCACAGGCTCTCTCCCATCCTGAGCAGCCTTGCCATCACCAAGTTCGCGATTCCGGAATACAGGAGGCTCGCTTCCGGCCCCGGGATCTCCCTTGGAGTTATCTCGCCGAGCATCTCCGCTATTTCCGGATCCCAGGAAGCCTGGTTCCTAAGACCCTTCAGGCTGGTCGCTAGCGGTTTTAGCGCCTTGTCGATTCTTTCCCCGAAGACGCTTTGACAGTATTCGTCGTAGTACTCGATCTCCGTGTAAGAGAATCTCGCTTCTTTTGGAAGCAGGATCGAGCTTGTCTTGGGCTTTGCTTCCAGAAAGGCGGAAACGCTTGATTGCGGCATGAGGCCATGTCTTTCGCGGCGGACGGCGAAATAACCGCCAGAATCGAAACAGAAGGGCAGGGGTTCTTTCAAAGTGAAATCGCAGCAGACGACGGAGAAGAACCGCCGCGCCTCCCACGCCCAGTACCACCCCTCGCATCGGCATCCGTCGCCTTCGAAGAGGGCTCCCTCGCCGTTCCAACCGTCCGCCAAGACGAGGCCGATTGGCTCAAGCGAGGCCGCAAAGGTCTCCGCCGCGGCTTGGGCGGCGTGGGAGAACATCGTTTCCCTGTCGTACATCTTCCGATCCTTTTATTCGCGTTCGGACGCAATTCTTGCGCGCTCGGACTTTTCCCTCCAGGTGCAACCTGATTCATATTAACCAAGGCTAACATTTCTTTGTCAATTATAGCGATAAAAGAAAGGCTCTCTGGTTTTGCGAAGAAGAACACGGAAAACACTCGCGGAGGACATCGATGTCAGAACGAAGGTGGCCATGCTCGTCGTGCTCATAGCGACCGGGGCTATCGTGAAGGATTACGTTCTGGGCTCGGTCCTCTTTGCCGTCGTCGTCCTCCTCTCCTTCGCAATCGGGCGCGGAAGGATGGCGGCTTCTTTCTCTTTCGCCTATCTCTTTCTCATGGGCATCTTCTGGGTCACGACGATGCTTCCGCCGAACGCCGCCGGAGCCCTCGGCTCGTTCGCCCTGGCCTGCCGCACCTGCATGCCCATCTGCCTGTTCGCGGCGGTCTTCGCGACTACCACCAAGATCGGCGACCTCACGGCCGCCCTCTACGGGATGAGGCTGCCGAAGACGGTTGTCGTTCCGCTGGTGATAGCGGTGCGGTTCTTTCCGACGCTCAAGGAGGAGTCTTCTGCCGTAGCGGACGCGATGAGGGTGAGGGGGCTCGCCCTTTCGCTTAAGAATCTCGTTTCGAAGCCGGCGCTGATGTTCGAATCCGCGGTCGTGCCCGTGATGCTGCGCTGCGCCAAGATCGCAGACGAGCTCGCTGCTGCGGCGGTTGCGCGCGGCATCGACCGGCCCGGGAGGAAGACCTCCTACAACGCGCCCCGGTTCGGACGGGTCGATTTCCTGTCGCTCGCGTTCCTCGTTATCTGCTGCTCGCTTCTCGTAGCCGTGAAGGTCAATCAGGGGATCGGAGGCCTGCTGTGACGAAAAACGCCGTCGAGCTCAGAAGCGTCTCCTTCACCTATGCGGGGTTCGATGCCCCGGCGGTCGACGACGTGAGCCTTGCCGTCGCACCGGGCGAATGCATCGTTCTTTGCGGGGAGTCTGGCTGCGGAAAGACCACCGCGACCCGGATCGTCAACGGGCTGGCGGGAGGGTTCTACGAGGGCAGCCGGACGGGGGAGATCCTTGTAGCAAGCAGGGACATCGACGACCTGGAGGATTGGGAGCTCTCGTCTTTGACGGGCAGCGTTTTCCAGAATCCCCGCACCCAGTTCTTCAACCTCGACACGACCGGCGAGATTGCGTTTGGCATGGAGAACCTCGGCGTTCCCAGGAAGGAGATGCACAGGCGCGTGCGCGACGTCGTGCGCGAGCTCGGCATAGAGTGCCTGATGGGCAGAGGCATCTTCGAGCTCTCCGGGGGCCAGATGCAATCGGTGGCCTTCGCGAGCGCATGGGCCTGCAAGCCGAGCGTCTACGTCCTCGACGAGCCTTCGAGCAATCTGGACCCTCCCTCCATGGAGAAGCTCGCCTCCTTCATCTCGAAAGCCAAGTCGAGCGGGTCTGCCGTGATCATCGCCGAGCACAGGCTCTCCTACCTCGCGAGCGTCGCCGACCGGTACTTGCTCTTCGAAGGCGGTTCCGTCGCCGCCGAATGGGACGCGCAGCGATTCCTGGGGCTGTCCGACGCGGAGCGAGAGTCCTGCGGGCTCAGATCCTCCGAGCCGCCGAAGCTCGCCGACCTGATGCAGCGCCTTTCCCGTCCCGCCTCCGCCTTTCCCGCCGTCGAGGCGAGGGGAATCTATGCGGGGTACGAGAGGGGTGTGCCGGTCCTCGAGGGGATTACCGTCTCGTTCGACCCCGGGAGGGTCGTCGGCGTGGTCGGGCGAAACGGGGCAGGCAAGTCAACCCTGCTCAAGTGCCTGGCGGGGATCAAGAAAGAAGAGCTCGGGCATGTCCGGTTCCAAGGCTCGGTAGTCCCTCCCAAGAGAAGACCCAATCATGCGTTTCTGGTCATGCAAGACCCCGACTACCAGCTCTTTCGCCCGAGCGTGCGCGACGAGTTGGCATCCGCGGCCCCGTCTCCTTCCGACGTCGACGAACTTCGTCTCGAAGCGGTCCTGGAGGAGTTCGGCCTGGGAGATGTCGCCGACCGCCATCCCGCATCGCTCTCGGGAGGGCAGAAGCAGCGGTGCGTCTGCGCCATCGCGTCGGAATCGGGAGCGCAGGCGCTTCTCCTCGACGAGCCCACGAGCGGCCTGGACTTCCGGAACATGGAGCGCCTCGCGCTCATCTTGCGCGAAGAGGCGTCTCGCGGGAAGACGGTGGCGGTCGTCAGCCACGACACGGAGTTCCTGTCTAAGGCCTGCGACCAGATCGTGCTCATCGAGTGAGCCGGCCTGCAAAGACTGAGAAGGATTCCTATGAAAGAAAGGATTTGGAAATGACAGCAAAAGCAAAACAGAAGGAAAGCGGCAGCCTCAGCTCCAGGGACCTCATAGCCCTCGGCGTCTTCTCTCTGCTGTTCATGGTGGTGAGCATGCTCGTCGTGGGAATCACCTCCATGAGCGTCGTGGCGTACTGCGGCTGCTGCGCCATCGCGGCGATACCCGCCGGGATCGTCTGGGTCTACATGCATGCGCGCGTGCCGCGCGCAGGAACCTCGCTGATCATGGCCCTCGTCTTCGCCGTGGTCATCTTCGTCATCGGGTCGGGATGGCCCGTGGCGCTCGGCCTCGCCGTCGGCGGCGCCGTCTCCGAGCTGGCGCGGAAAGCGCTCGGGTACGGGAGGTTCGCAGGCGTCGCCGTGGGGTACGCGCTTTTCGAGACCTGCTGGGCGGCGGGCCTTTTCGTTCCCATGTTCGCCTCCCAGGACTACTACCGCGAGCTGATGGGGTCCAACAGCATCGACCCGGCCTACATGGAAGCCCTTCTGTCCACGGTGACTCCCGAGACGTTCGCGATCATCGCGGTCGTGACCTTCGCGGGCGGCATCATCGGCTCGCTGGTCGGACGGGCGGTGTTCAAGAAGCACCTCGAGCGCGCGGGAATCGCCTAGCGCCCTTTTTCAAAGCAACATGAGAGAAGAGGTATTCAATGAGCAAGGAAAGCAAAGGAAGGAAGCCGGGGGCCCTTTCCCGCTGCCTGCGGTTCGCGGGGAGAAGAAAGCCCCTCGTGTTCGCCTCCATGGCGCTGGCGGTCCTATCCGCGGCGGCGTCCTTCGTCCCATACGTGGCGATCTACTTCATGATTAGGGATGCGGTCGGGGTCTATCCGAACCTGGCCGCCGTCGACGTTTCGGCGATGACGGGCTACGCGGGCTTGGCGGTGGCAGGCATAGTCGTTGACGTGGGGTGCTATCTTGCCGCGCTGCTGTGCTCTCACGCCGCGGCGTTCGACGCGCAGTACCGCACGAAGCTCGATATCGCCGCCCATCTCGGGAGGATCCCTCTTGGGCACATAGCGCGGCTCGGCACGGGTAGGATCTCGAAGGTCATGGACGAGAGCGTCGGCGGGATCGAGCAGTTCATCGGCCATTCCATCCCGGACCTGGCGGCCACCGCCGCCGCGCCCGTCGTTTTGGCGGCGCTGCTTTTCGTCTTCGACTGGCGCTTCGGCGTCGCCACGCTGGCGGCGGTCGCCGTCGCATGCGTCGTGCAGTTCTCCGGCTATGCCGACAAGCGCGTCATGGCGAGCATGGGGCGCTACCAGGAAGTCAAGGAGCAGATGGGCAACGCCTCCGTGGAGTACGTCCGCGGAATGCGCGTCGTGAAGGCTTTCGGCCAGACGGCGCGCTCGTTCAAGCGCCTCTCCGACGCGATAAAGGACTACACCGGCCTCTCCCTCGACGTCACGCTCTTCTTCAGGAACTCCATGCCGGGCTTCACGGCGGTCCTCAACAACGCGTACCTGTTCGTTCTGCCCGTCGGCATACTCCTCGCCCCGGGCGCGCAGGACTGGCCGACGTTCGTGCTCTCGCTCGTCTTCTACCTCCTGTTCGTGCATTCGATATCGAGCGTGTTCACGAAGATCCTCTACGTGAGCGAGGACGGGATGCTCGCCCAGGCAAACATCGACCGCATCGACTCCGTGCTCGGCATCGAAGAGCTCTCTTGTCCCGAGGCGCCGAAAGCCCCGAAGGACGCCTCGGTGTCCCTTCGGGACGTGACTTTCTCCTACGAAGACGACGCGGAGCCGGCGTTGCGCAACGTCTCGCTGGAAATCCCCGCCGGCACGGTGTGCGCGGTCGTCGGGCCGAGCGGCTCGGGCAAATCGACCCTCGCGAACCTCGTCGCCCGCTTCTGGGACGTCGATTCGGGCCAGGTTCTCGTCGGCGGCGTCGACGTCCGCGAGATGGGCCAGGATGAGCTGATGGGCAGCCTCAGCCTGGTGTTCCAGGATTCCCACCTCTTTCGCGAGAGCGTCGCGGAGAACATCAGGCGCGGCAGGCCGGGGGCGACCGACGACGAGGTGGTCGAGGCCGCGAAGGCCGCCCAGGCGGACGCGTTCATAAACGGCCTTCCCCATGGCTACGCCACGGTAATAGGCTCCGAAGGCGTGCACCTGTCCGGCGGCGAACAGCAGCGGATAGCCATCGCGCGCTCGATCATCTCGGACGCGCCCATCGTGGTGCTGGACGAGGCGACCGCGTTCTCCGATCCCGAGAACGAGCATTTGATCCAGAAGGCGTTCGAGAGGCTCATGGCCGGCAAGACCGTGATCATGGTCGCCCACAGGCTCTCCACGGTCGTCGGTGCCGACAAGATAGTCGTGCTCGACGGCGGGCGCAAAGTCGAGGAAGGCACCCATCAAGAGCTCCTCGCCGCATCGGGGACGTACGCGAAGATGTGGAGGCAGTACACGGAAGCGGTCGAATGGGGCATCGAAGCGGCCCCGCGCGACGACACCCGATCCTCCGAAGCGACCGCCCCGCATGCAACGCAGGGCGTCTCCGCCGAGGAGTACGACCCTGCGGAGAAACCCGGCAAGCCGTCGAGCGGCAGGGCGCCTTGGCTTCAGAGGACGTTCAACCTTTCCGACGAGGGCTACGTCGGCCTCAAGCGCTCGGCCATTGCTTGCACCTTGAGCGATCTGGCGCTCATGATCCCCTTCGTCTGCACGGTCGCCGCGTTCGCGGCTCTCGTGGGGACCCTTGCGGGCGAGCCGTTCGACGCCGCCGCGCTCTGGTCGATCTTCGCCGTGGGGCTTGCGGGGATGGTGGTGGTCTTCGTCGCTTCGAGAAACGACTACAAGAAAACCTACGTGGCCGCGTACACCGAGTCCGAAGGCACCCGCCTGCGCCTCGCCGACCACCTGAGGAAGCTGCCCATGAGCTTCTTCAACCGCCGGGACACGACCGACGTGGCCGACCGCATCATGGGGGACGTGACGGCGCAGGAGTCCATGCTCTCGTCGACGCTCCCGCAGCTCATCGCCGGAATCGTGTCGACCGTGGTCATCTGCGCGATGCTGGCATTCTTCGACTGGCGGCTCGCCTGCTGCGTTATGGTCACGCTTCCGCTTTCGGCAGGGGTCATCGCCTTGAGCCGCCGTCATCAGTCGCGCCTTTTCGAAAGGCAGAACCGCGTCCGCCTGGATGCGCTGGCGTGCGTGCAGGACTACCTCGAGGGCATCAAGGACATGAGGGCCTGCAGGGCGGTGGGCAAGGACTCCGCCGCCATGGAGCAGGCGATGCTCGAGCTCAAGAGGGTGACGATGCGGGTCGAGCTCGCCGTCGACGTCTCCGTCTCCCTCGCGAGCGCCATCCTCCGCTCGGGAGTCGGTTTGACCGCCTGCGTCGGGGCGGTGCTTCTCGCCTCCGGCGGCGTGGACTTCATGGTTCTGCTCATGTTCTTGCTCATCGTCTCCCGCGTCTACGGGCCCATCCTCGCCCTCGTCTCGCAGCTGCCCAACCTTCTCAACCTCTCGACGAAGACCGCCCGCATCAAGGCGGTCATGGACGAGCCCGAAGCGAGGGGGTCCGCCTCGGCGGATGTGCCCGGCCACGACCTGTCCTTCCAGGGCGTCCGGTTCGGGTACGGCGACGAAGAGGTGCTCCACGGCGTAAGCTTCGTCGCGCGCGAGGGGGAAGTCACCGCGCTCGTCGGGCCGAGCGGCTCGGGCAAGTCGACCTGCGCCCAGCTGGCGGCCAAATTCTGGGAGCCCGACAGCGGCAGGGTCCTCTGCTCTGGAAAGGACATCGCCGAGTTCTCCGAGGAATCGTGGCTCGCGCACGTCTCCATAGTCTTCCAGGACGTGGTCCTTTTCGACGACACGGTTGCGAACAATATTCGCATCGGCCGCGAAGGCGCCTCCGACGAAGAGGTGGCCGAGGCTGCAAGGGCGGCGCACTGCCTGGAGTTCATCGAGAGGCTTCCCCAGGGGTTCGACACGGTGCTGGGCGAGAACGGCGCCTCCCTCTCGGGCGGGGAGCGCCAACGCCTCTCCATTGCGAGGGCTCTCCTGAAAGACGCGCCCGTGGTGCTCCTCGACGAGGCGACCGCCTCGCTCGACCCCGAGAACGAGACGCTTATCCAGAGAGCGGTCGGAACCCTGTGCGCAGGCAAAACGGTGATCGTCATCGCCCATCGACTGAGGACCGTCGCCAATGCGGACAAGATCGTCGTCCTAGACAGCGGGCGCGTGGCGGAGGAGGGGAACCACAAGACGCTGCTCGCCGAGGACGGGCTGTACGCGAGGCTGTGGAGGCTCCAGCAGGAAAGCTCGTCGTGGACCGTTCCCGCCGACAGGGGCGATGCCGCCGATGTCCCGACGGGCAGATGAGCGGATGGGCGGGCGAGAATCCTCCGAGGACTACCTCGAGGCCATCCTCGTGATCCGCCGCCTGCGCGGGTCGTGCCGCAACGTGGACATCGCCGAGCGCATGGGCGTCGCCAAGCCGAGCGTCACCAAGGCGCTCGGCAACCTGGCGCGCAGGGGCCTCGCCGAGGTGGTCGGCCGCGACGTGCGGCTGACCGAGGAGGGCGGGCGCCTCGCCGAGGCCACCCTCGACAAGCACCGCTTCTTCGAGCGGCTGCTCGTCGAGTCAGGCGTGGACGCCGAGACCGCCTCGGCGGAGGCCTGCCGCATGGAGCACTGCCTGTCAGAGGACTCCTACAGACGTTTCGCGGCCTATCTCGGGAGCCGACGAGACGAGGGCGATGGCGGGTAAACGGAGGGCGGCTTGCAGGCCAGACTGGGCGACTGGCTCAGTTTCGGATACCGCCCACTAGGCAACTCCTCGCTGAGCGAGGGGACGATATCGAGCGGCGGCGATGGCAACGAGCATCGCGCCATCGCCGCCAAGCCCCGCGACGCCGAGGTGCAGCGTCTGCCGCTCCGGAAGGAGCAGACGCATGGCAGTCGAATCAGCAGGATGCCCGTACGTCAAGATCCCCGTGCCGATACAGGACACGTACTCGGTGGCGGAGATAGCGATACTCTTACGTGTGAGCAGGAACGCGGTCTACGAATGGAGCCTCCTCGAGGACGACCCCCTGCCACTGAGGAGGATGATGGGCAGAAAGAGGGGGCGCTTCGCGTTCAGGGACGAGCTCCTCGAGTGGAGCAAACGGCACGCGACGTGATTGTAGTCAGACAGAACCTTTCAGGACGCCCCGCTTCGATTCGAGTAGAGATAGTTCCCGCCCAAATTAACTAGGCGGTTCATCGAGGCTCCTCCGTCTATCAAGCCAAGGCCGCTTCTACTGAGATATCATGAGCATAAGAGTTGACAGTGACTAACTTTGGTGGCAGAATTCCCAACACGAAAGATAGCTAAGTTATTATTGGAGGGAGGTGACTGCAGTGAGCAACGGCAACTACCAGGAGACGCACGAGCGCATCTTGAAGAGCGGCCTTGCGGCGTTTCTGGAAGAGGGGTTCGAGAAGGCGAACCTGCGCAGGATCTGCAAGGCTGCCGGCGTGACCACCGGGGCGTTCTACAAGCATTTCAAAGACAAGGAGGCGCTCTTCTCGGAGCTGGTCGAGCCGCTGGCGAGCATGATTCGCAAAGCTTACGCCCAAGGCGAGAAGCGAGGTTTCGCCGGGTACGACGAAGGGAAGCCCGTGACCCCGGAGCAGGTGCGCGCCGCGCTCGAGGCCAAGGCGGCGGGGACGCTCGCGACCACGGCGATGCTGTACTCCCATCGCGACATCTACGAGCTCCTTGTGTTCCGCTCCTACGGCACCCCCTACGAGCACTTCCTTGACTGGCTCGTCGACGAGGAGGACAGGACCACCCTCCGCGTTCTCGAGCTGATCCACGGCGCAGAGAAGGCTCGAACCGTCATCTCGAAAGAGTCTCTCCACATCGTCAACCACGCGTTCTACAGCGCCCTTTCCGAGAATATCATCCACGCGAAGAGCGTCGAGGAGCTCAACGCGACGACCGAGGTCATTTCAACGTTCTTCAATGCGGGCTGGGAGAAATATCGCACGCTTTGACGGCTCTTTCTTTTTTTGCGTCAAAGATAACTAAGTCATTATTAACCGAAACTATACTTGAGGTGGTGCCCATGGCAGAGACAAGCGAACAAGACCGGCAACGGGATGAAGCGGGGCGGGAGGCTATCAGGCGCCTGTCTTGCCCCGTCAAGGGACGCGTCATGCTGGCGCAGGCGTTCACGGTGCTCTCGGCGCTTTTATCCTTTGCCCCGTATTTGGCTTTGGTATGGCTGGGAGACCTATTTCTGGCGGGGGAAGGCCCGCTCGCGCAGGCCGATGCCTCCAAGGTGCACGAAATTGCCCTCCTCCTCGTCATGGCGTTCCTCTCGCAGCTGTTCTTTCGCGCTCTTGCGCTCATCATCACGCATTTTGCCGATATGAAACTGCGCTACGTCATTCGCAAGGGTATCGTTGAGCGGTTGAGCCGCGCGCCTCTTGCTTGGTTTAGCGCTACGGAATCCGGCAAGGTCAGAAGCGCTGTGCAGGATGACACGAAGACGGTCCACACCGTCATCGCACACGGACCGGTCGACCGTCTTAACGGCGTTTTGCAGCCGATGGTTCTTCTGGCTTTCATGTTCTGGATCAATTGGCGCTTGGCGCTCATCGGCATCGCCACGATCCCCTTCTATTTCCTGCTGCAGGCGCTCTCTATGAAGGATATGGGACCGAAAACCGCCGAGATGAACGGGCACCTTGCACAAGTGTCCTCGACGATGGTCGAGCTCGTGTCCGGCATCAAGGTGGTCAAAGCGTTCGGAAAAACAGGAGAGGCGCATCGTAATTACGCGGACGCCGCATCGGCATTCTCGCAGTCGTACTGGGACTGGTGCGCCCCGCTCATCGGGCTTTGCTCGATTGCCGGCGAGCTCATCTCCTCCCCCTTGCTGCTGCTGATCAACCTCTGCGGCGGCGCGCTTGTCATGGGGGCAGGGTTGGCCAGCCTCCCCCAGGTTCTCGCGTGCGCGCTGATAGCCATCGTGCTTCCGACCGCCATCAGCGCTGTCGCCAACAGCACGTGGTCGTACCAGATGGCCGGCGCTGCCGCAGTCAGGCTGTGCGAGATTCTGGACACGCCGTCGATTCCCGAGCCGAAAACCCCAAAGAAGCCCGACGGGGTCGTCGTTGAGGTGAACGACGTATCGTACTCCTACGGCGATACCCAGGCCTTGCGCGGTGTCAGTCTTGTCCTTAATCCCGGTACCACGACGGCGCTCATCGGCCCGTCAGGCTCGGGTAAATCGACGCTCGCCACACTCATTGCACGCTTCGACGACCCGGAAAGCGGCTCCATCCGTCTCGGCGGCGTCGATCTGAGAGACATCTCCTCCCGTGACCTCTACAACACGGTTTCGTTCGTGCTCCAGGACCCGATGCTGATCAACGCCTCCATCGGAAGAAACATTTCTTTAGCTAAGCCGGAGGCTTCCCTGGAGGAGATTCGGGAGGCTGCCCGTACGGCGCAGATCGACGATTTCATCATGTCGCTGCCCAAGGGATACGACAGCGTTTTGGGAACGGACTGCTCGCTCTCAGGCGGCGAGAGCCAGCGCGTGAGTATAGCGCGTGCCCTTTTAGCCGACACGCCGATCCTCATCATGGATGAGGCCACCGCTTTTGCCGACCCAGATTCGGAGCTCGAGATCCAGAAAGCACTAAGTTCCTTGGTCGAAGGCCGAACGGTTCTGGCCATCGCCCACCGGCTCAACGCAATCCTAGGCGCCGATCAAATTGCCGTGTTGGAAGAAGGTAAGATCGTCGCCCTTGGAACGCATGCGGAGATTCAAGACAACGAGCATTATCAGGCGCTTCTCAAGCAAGGAGGCCTCTGCGGCAGTGAAGAAGAGGGCGATGCAGATGAGTAATTCCAAACGCTTCTTACCGAGACTTCGTCGTTATATGGACGAGGGTGATAGGCGCCAGCACCGTTTGGGAACTTTGCTCTACGCCCTTTCCGGCGTGATGTGCGGCATCGGTCTCGCCATCATGATGCCGGCGACCATGGCTCTCCAGTCCGGCGACCCCCAATGGGGCTTGACGTTTTGGGGCTGGGCAGTCGCGCTTGCGGCGGTGACAGTCGTCGGCTCAACAGCCTCGTTCTTCGGTACCAAGCTCAGCTATGCAGCGGGGTTAGGCTTCATGCGCAATATGCAGGTGGTCATCGGGAACAAGGTGTCGCGTTTGCCACTTGGCTGGTTTAAGGCGGATAGTGCCGGAAGGCTTTCGCGCATGGTTACGCAGGAAATGATCTCGACCGGACAGGCCGCTGCTCTTTATGTTGGCCAGCTTATAAAAAACGCTGCCGCCGCAATCGTGTTCTGTGCTGCCGTGTGGCTTTGGAGCTGGCAAATTGGAATCATGCTGACGCTTTCCATCCCAATCCTTTTCCTTCTTCTGCGCGTTTCACAGGCATGCGTCGGAAAAGGAAACGGGTTAGAGGATTCCGCCGAGCGGGACATCGCCGCGAGGATAGTCGAGTTCGCACGATGCCAGGGAGCCCTGCGCGCCTGCCGTGCGGGTGCCGACTATGCGGAGCTTGAGGATAGTTTCGTAGAAGGCAGAAAGCGGTCGGTCCGCGGCCTGTGGTGGAGCGCCCTCGGCGAAATCCTTTCCGGGGCGAGCGTGCAGATGCTCGTTGTGAGCATGATCATCGCGGTGAGCTACTTGGGTGCAAGCGGAAGCATCGGGGCGCTTGAAACAGTGGTCATGATCGGCGTCGCACTAAGGTTCACCACGCTCCTCAACGAGATCGCCTCAGCCCTATTCGGGATGGAGGACCGTCGGGCAATGCTCGACGGCATGGACGAGGTCGTCGAAGCGGCCGAGCTGCCGGTTGTGGACGCGTCGAAAGCTTGTCCGACCGACGCAAGCGTCCGGATGGGAGAGGTTCGCTTTTCCTACGTGAAGGAGAAGCCAATCCTTCGTGGAGTCGATCTCGACGTTCCGGAAGGCAGCATGGTCGCCATCGTGGGCCCGTCTGGCTGCGGCAAGACGACCATGCTCAAGCTAATCGCGCGTTTTTACGACGTCGACGACGGAGCGGTCAGGATCGGCGGCGTAGACGTCCGCGATATGACGACAGAGGATCTTTTCGCTCGGGTGTCTTTCGTTTTCCAGGACGTCTATCTCTTTAACGACACGCTGCGAAACAACGTCCTTATGGCGAACCCGGATGCTTCGGAGGAGCAGCTTCGCGCGGTCGCTGACCTTGCCGGGGTGACGGAGGTCGTCGAGCGCCTTCCTGAGGGCTGGGAGACGCTGTGCGGCGAAGGGGGTCGCTCGCTTTCCGGCGGCGAGCGGCAGCGCGTTTCCATAGCCCGCGCGCTTCTCAAGCAAGCCCCCATCGTGCTCCTGGACGAGGCGACGTCGGCTCTCGATGCGGAAAACGAGAAGAACGTCGTTCGCTCAATAGAGACGCTCAAACGGCGCTCCACGCTCATCGTGGTCGCGCACAAGCTCGAAACCGTGCGCATGGCGGACAAGATCGTGGTCATGGATAGCTCGGGCAAGGTTGCGGAGACAGGGACGCACAACGAGCTGATCGCCCTCGAAGGAGAATACAAAGACTTCTGGGACAAGCGCAACGCGAGCTCCCAGTGGCAATTGGTCTAGCAAACAGAGCAAAAGGAGGCTCACATGAAACTGAAGGACATCGCGACAATAGCGGTACTGGGAGTGATCGGATTCGCCCTCGGGATGGGCGTCGGCATGATAACAGGCATGTTCGGCGCGCTTTCCATGTACGTCTCGGCGGGATTCGCGGCCTTCTTCGTCGGTCCCGTTTACACCATCATGGCGCGCAAGGTGCAAAAACGGGGGACGGCCTTCTGCTTCTGGTTGATCTACGGCGTGCTCTACGCGATCATGGGCTTCGCCGTCGCGACGCCCCTGTGCCTGATCGCGGGCATCGTCGCAGAGATCATCGCCGGCGACTACGGAAACAAGAAGAGGGTGTGGCTGTCGTTTTCGGCATCGATGTTCATCTACTCGATGCACATGATAGTGTTCGTGCTCGTTCTGGGATCCGATGGGCTGGCGACTTTCGTCGAGAGCATCTCGCTTGAACAGGCGCAGCAGATGGTGGCGATGTACACGGTCGATATGATGGTCATCTGCGTGCTGATCAATATTGTGACCGAGCTTCTGGCCGGGCGTTTCGGAATGTTCATCAACGACAAGTTCTTCGAAAAGGGCGCGAAGGAAAGCAGGCTGGGTTGATGGGGCGAACGGGTCTGCTCGACAGCGGGCGCGAGGGGCATCTGCACCCGCTGACGCTCTTCGCGCTGACGCTTCTGGCGCTCATCCAAGCGTTTCTCGCCAATCAGCTGGTATATGCCCTCGTTCTGGCGCTGTCGTTTCTCGTCCTTTTGGACGTCTCGCCGGCGTCCTTCTTGAGGCAGCTCGCGCTCTTTGCGGTGGCATGCGGGGTCGTGCAGCTGATCCTGCATGTCGACATCGGCTATGTCACGAGCATCTTCCTGGGCGTGGCGGTTTTGGTGGTGAGGGTCTTCCCCGTCGTCAACATCGGTTGCGCCCTCATGATGACGAGCTCCTCGAAGCTTCTGGCGAGCATGCGCAAGCTGCACGTTCCGAACAGAGCCGCAGTCGGCGCAGTCATAGGGTTGCGCTTCCTCGACGAGATGGGCGATCGCGTGAAGGAGATAAAGCGCGGGATGCGGGTTCGCGGGCTGCGCCCGAGCCCGCTTCGTCCCGTGCACGCCTTCGAGCTCTACTTCGTTCCCCTTGTGTACAAGTGCCTGCACGTGAGCGAGACGCTCGTCTCCTCCGTGATTTCGAAAGGAATCGAAGCGAATTGCGAAAAGACGAGCTACCGAAGTCTCTCCTTCGGTCTGCTTGACGGAGCCGCCTTGGGCGTCGGAGTCGTTCTTTTGGGGGTCGCGGTATGGATGTGATTGACGTCGACATTCGGTCTTTCTCATACAAGGGAGAAGATCTCGCGGCATTGAAGAACGTGCGGTTTTCGGTGGAGCGCGGCGAGCTCGTCGTACTCACCGGCAACTCCGGGTGCGGGAAGACCACTCTCCTGCGCGCCATGAACGGTTTGATTCCCGATCAGTACGAAGGCGAGCTCGATGGGAGAATCGAGCTTCTCGGGAAAAGCCTGGGAGAGTTCTCCTCCGGCGAGCTCGCCCGCACGATCGGCAACGTGTTCCAGAATCCGACCGATCAGTTCTTCACCCGCAAGGCGGCCGACGAGGTGGCCCTCGTCGGCGAGAATCTGGGCATGCCTCGCGAGGAGCTGATCGAAAGGGTCGAGTCGGCTTTCGAGAGCATGAAAATCGCGCATCTGGCGGGCAAGGACCTCATAGGCCTCTCGGGAGGAGAGAAGCAGCGCGTCGCCATAGCCTCGACGCTCGTCTACGACACCCAGGTGATTTTCTTCGACGAGCCGTCCGCCAGCCTCGACCACGAAGGGATAGAGGACTTTCGCCGAATCCTCGCCGATTTGAAGGCCCTCGGCAAGACCGTCGTCATCGCCGAGCACAGGCTTTACTTTCTGGCGGATCTCTACGACAGGCTCCACGTCATGGCGGGCGGCCAAATCGTCGATTCGTTCGCAGCGGGTCGGCTTCGCGCGGAGGATTGCGCGCGCTATGGACTTCGCGCGCTCGATCTACACGGCCTGAACCCGGAAAACCACCGTCAGCTCGGGGCGGAGGTCGCTTCAATGAAAGGCGTTTCGGTCTCCGCAGGCGGGCGAGCCCTGATCGGGCCCTTGACGCTCTCTTTGCGAGAGGGCGAGGTTATGGGCGTCCTTGGGGCAAACGGAGTCGGAAAGAGCACGCTCGCCCGGGCGATGTGCGGCCTTGCGGGCGGTCGACAGGCCTTCTCGTGGGGAGTTCGGCCTCGGCAGAGGCTTCGCCGATCGTACTACATGATGCAAGACGTCGATTACCAATTGTTCTTCGACACGGTGGAAAACGAAATCCTGACCGACCAGAAAAGCATCGACGACAACCGTCTCAACGAGGTGGCGCGTATCGTCAAGGCCATCGACCTATGGGACAAGAGGACCGAGCATCCGCAAAACCTATCAGGAGGCCAGAAGCAGCGTTTGGCGCTGGCTTGCGCCTTTCTGAGCAGCAAGGAGATTGTCGTTCTGGATGAGCCGACATCGGGACTCGACTTCATGCACATGGCGAGGATTGCCGGGCTCATCGAGGAGCTTGCCAAAGGCCGTCCCGTGGCCGTCATCACCCATGACCTTGAGTTCCTGTTCAAGGTCTGCACTTCGGCTCTGATGGTGGGGCGAGACGGCTGCGAGAAGGTCGACCTGCGGGCGCCCGGATCCAGCAAAAGCGTCCTTAGGTTCATGGGGTGCGTTCGCTAGTTGTCTTCACTCGACGTAGCGGAAGCCGATTCCACGTCCCTTCCCGGATGGCAGAAGAGGCGTGCCGCATGGAGCAGTGCATCTACGGATTCTTTCGAGAACCCCTCCTCCTGCCTGGAGCGGATCGAGGATTCTCTTCGATGAGGGATCGGCATCGCCAATCGGCCGGCCCCATCGTCTTCGCCGATGCGGGGTCGGCTCGTGCGGCGGACTGTTCGCGAAGCCGTGTCGCCTGCAGGGACTAGGCGAACGAGAGGATGATTTGAATGAGGGATGAAGCCGATGCGAGCCGCGGCTCACGGAGCAGGGCGACAACCAAGTCGTCCGAAGACTACCTCGAGGCCATCCTCGTGATCCGCCGCCTGCGCGGGTCGTGCCGCAACGTGGACATCGCCGAGCGCCTGGGCTTCTCGAAGGCGAGCGTCACCAAGGCGCTCGGCAACCTGGCTCGTAAGGGCCTTGTCGAGGTGGTCGATCACGACGTTCGCTTGACCGCAGCTGGAAAGCACCTTGCCGAGGAGACGCTATCTAAACACCGCTTCTTCGAGCGTCTGCTCGCCAACGCCGGGGTGAATGCGGAAGTTGCCTCCAAAGAGGTATGCCGCATGGAGCACTGCATCTCCACGGATTCTTTCGAGAAGCTCTCCTCCCACCTAGGGCGGATTCAGGATTCCCTTCGATAAGGGATCAGCATCACCAAGCGACCGGCCTCATCGCCTTCGGCAATGCGGAGTCGGCTTATCTTTCATGATAGCCCCGATTCATCTGGTGAGTTCCCCTACCAGCAAAGCGGCCCTCCGAATTGGACGGGGCCGCTTTGCTATGTCGTTCTCTTCTTCCTTGTCAGGTCCCCACCTCATCATCTCGATTATCTGCGGCCAAGGCCTTCAAGTTGCAGGACGCATCCCGAAAATCAAGGCACATAAAGCAAAACTACTACCTGGGTGGCGCTTGCGGCGGATTGCGCAGATTTCGTCAACGAATGACATGCAGGGACTTAGCGGGACAAGCCCGCTTTTCCCGTTTTGACCCCATTCGACTCCGGCTCGAACATGACCGAAAGGACTTTATTGGAGCTATCGGTGCTCGAAACGCTTTAAGAGCGCCTTGTGGAGACGAAAGGAAACCCATGGACGTATCGGAAGACGGCATCAGAGGCCTTCGGCGATTCGGAGGATCGAGCCAATCGCTGTCCGACCTCGTTGATGCGGAGGAAGTGTCCCGGCATCTCGGAATAACGCCCAGAAGGGTGCTGTCGATGGCCCGCAAGGGCTCGATTCCCTGCGTGAGGCTCAGCGCGAAGACCATTCGCTTCGATATCGAAGCTGTCGACCGGGCCCTTGGAAGGCGGTAGGCATGCTGACGGCGCTCTTGCGCGCGCTGCCGCGTTCCGCCGCCTTCGGAAGGAGCACTCGATATGATTTCTGATAGAAAAACATCTGGCGTCTTCGTCAAGACGCCCGTCCTTGTCCAGGACACGTATTCGGTCGAGGAGATTGCAATTCTGTTCCGCGTAAGCCGAAACAGCGTCTACGAGTGGCACAAGCGCGAGGACGACCCCCTGCCTTTGAGGCGCATGAACGGCAAGAAGCGCGGGTTCTTCGCCTATCGCGACGAGCTCCTCGAGTGGAGCAAGCGCAATGCGGTCTAGGGACGCGGGGAACGACCGGCATGGCGGAGCGTAGCGACGAGGCTTTCATCATCGTAAGGGAGTTCATGACGAGGGGGCTCGGCCTCACAGGCCTCCCCCTCCTTGTGTACGCCCGGATCTACGGCTTCTGCGAAAGCGGATCCCCCTACTTCGAGAGCAAGGCGCATCTGGGCAAGATTCTCGGAGTCGACACGCGAAGCGTTGTCCGAGCGGTGAGGAAGCTCGAGGAGGTGGGCCTTGTGTTCGAGGTAGGCCGCCAAGAGCTTTCCAAAGGGAGGGAGACGAAGGTCTACCGCATAGACTTCGAGGCGGCCCGAAGGGCGAAGGGGGCAATCGAGGGGGCCGGCCAGTCGACGCATGGCGAAATGCCATCGGATGACCGCGGGCCGCGCCCGTGCCGCCTTCTGCATGACCAGACGCCATGCCGACCCCTGACGCCTTGCCAGCTAATAACAAAGACGGAAAACAAAGATTACAGATAGGACGTGCCATGGGCGAATCGAAGCCGACGCATTCGGAGGCTTGCTGCGAATACTGCGGGCGCCCCCTCGCTCCATGCGTGGTCGAGTTCGGCGCCAGGCGGATCGTCGCGGGGTTCCGCGAATGCGACTGCGAGGGCGCACGCGGGCAAAGGGCGCGAGCCGAGAGGATGGAAGCCGCGAAGAGGGAAGCGCGCCTGGCCGAGCGCCGCAAGCGCGCGGGGATCCCGAAGCGGTTCCTCGGCGCGACCGTCCAGCACCAGGACCTCATCGACTACCTCGAGTCGTTCGAGGGCAGCGCAGGGCGAGGCCTCTACATATACGGCTCGGTCGGAAGGGGGAAAAGCTATTCAGCCGCAGCCTTGGCGAACGCCTTCGTGGACGCCGGCTACCGCACGGTGTTCACAACGGCATCGGCGATGCTCGAGAGGATCAAGGCGAGCTTCTCGGGGAACGGGGAGACCGATTCGGTCATTTCCAGATACGCTGCATGCGACGTCCTCGTCCTCGACGACCTCGGCAAAGAGGATGCCAAGGAGTGGTCCTCGAACATGATGTTCCTTGTGATAAACGCCCGATACGAAAACATGAGGCCGACCATCTTCACCTCGAACTACTCGCCCCAGGCGCTATCGAAAAGGCTTGGAAGGAAGGGAGAGACGGAGACCGCCGAGGCTATCGCGAGCCGGCTCTCGGAGACCACCATCCCCATCCACCTCACGGGGCCGGATATGAGGATTGCGTCAAGGATGTGACCGACGGGACTTGCCGGGACGACGGCGCCTTCTCCCGCCGACGCCATCGGCGAGTCTGTGAGTAAATCGCGACAAGAATCGAGGGCAGTCGGCGTGCGGATGGCAGCCGACTCCGGAAGGCGATGGAGGAACGATGACGGGCAGGTTGAAGGAAGCCGACGAGAGAACCAAGCGGGAGCTCGCCGACAAATGCCAGGAGAACGGCTGGCTCAGGCGGGGCGGATACCCCTGGCAAGACGACCCCTACCTCGAGGAATACCCCTACGAGTTCGCGAAGGCCGGCAGCGTGGAAGAGCTGCGCGGCTTCTTCGCGCACGGAAACTGGGCGCTGCGCCAGGGGATCGTGTACGAGGATCTCGCCTTCGTGCAGCAGGTCGACGGCGGCGACGAGTGGTGGACGCTGAAGCGCACCGACTCCGGCTGGCTCGCCTTCGAGAGTTGGTCCTTCGGCCGCATCGTGCAGGAGCCCGAGAGGTTCTCACATGCGATAGAGTGCATGCATCGCGCAACTCCAGAGCAGTGCAAGCGCCTCGAGTACATGGAGGCGGTTCCGAGCATCGAGGATGCCGCCAGACGCGCACGCGATTCCATCCAGCAACTGAACAAAACGGCGATGACGCCCACGCGCGGCGCGCGGGCGGAGCTTCGCTGAACACACTTACGAAGGCGGGTTCACCCCGCCTTCTCTGTTTTCGGAAAGCGACTGGGACAGTCTGTCCCACCAAGAGGAAGGGACAAGAAGCATGACAAACGACTTCGGCGACGACTCCGGAGAGAAACTCGTCGACTGGATGATCCGCATAGGTCAGGATGCCGGCGAGGCGGCCATGATGGCCAGCGGCGAGCGGCTCGCATCGGCATTCAGGCGCGCCCGCGGCGAAGACGCAATCGAAGGCGGGGCCGAACCTGGCCGCAGCGTGGCCGAGTGGGCAAAGCTCGACCTGTCCGAATTCACAGCGCTTCCCGAGTACGAGACCATCCGCCAGGCCATCGACGAGAAACTCTCGCGCGAGGGCATCCGACACGAGTTCGCGCCCATGCCGGAGGGCGAGCATCTCGTCTTCATGGTCGAGGATGCGCCCGCAGTGAACGAGGCTTTCAAGGACCTCGAGAAGACCACGCGCGCATCCGCCCAGCGCGCGGGAAAGGAACTCTCGCAGATGCGCGAGCGTATCAAGGGCGAACCCATCGCGGAGAAGGCGGCGCGCGCCAGGGAGGCGTCATCCCGACTGGAGGCCGCCAAGGGAAAGTCGCGCGAGATGTCGCGCGGCGTCGAGACGAGGGCGAAATGAGGCCGCTTGCGCAGGCGCTCGCGGCGGGTGCCGCAAGCGCCGCCTGCTTCTGCGCCGGAGACGCGCTCGCGGCTGCGGCCGCCGCGTCGGGGTTCCCCGCATGCGACGCCCCAGTCCTGCTGTCGGCGATTCCCGAAACGGGGCTCGCGGCGGAGCCCATGGCGCTTGCCGTGGGCCTCATGGCCGCATGCATACCCTGGGCGGTCTGGGCGCGCAGCCTCGTGCGCGCGGGCACGTACCGCCAGGGCGAGGAGCACGGCTCCGCCCGCTGGGGAACCCTCAAGGAGGGACGAGCGTTCATGGACAGGAAAGACAAGGCGAACAACATCCTGCTCTCGAGGGACTTCGCGCTCGCGCTCAAGCCGAAGCGCTTCGACCTCAAGCACGACCGAAACCGCAACGTCTGCGTGCTCGGCGGCCCCGGATCGGGCAAGACGCGCTACTACGTCAAGCCCAACCTCATGCAGGCAAACGCCGACTTCCTCGTCACCGATCCCAAGGGAACCCTCCTCGGCGATGTCGGCTGGATGCTCGAGGACGCCGGATACGACATACGCACCTTCGACACGACCGACTTCTCCCGCTCGATGCACTACAACCCGCTTTCATACGTGAAGGACCAGGCCGACATCCTCGTCTTCGTGGAGTGCCTGATCAAGAACACCACGCCCGACGACCGCAAGGGGTCGGACCCCTTCTGGGAGAACTCCGAGCGCCTGCTCTACACGGCGCTGGTGGCCTACCTCGTCTACCACGCGCGACCCGAGGAGAGGGACCTCAACTCCCTCATGCTGCTACTGAGCCTCGCGGAGGCGCGCGAGGAGGACGAGTCCTACATGAGCCCGCTCGACCTCATATTCGAGGAGCTCGAGACGGGCATGCGCTTCATGGAGCGCGGGCGCGGGCGCGAGGCGCGGGAAGAGCGCCCCTTCGACGACGGGGGCGACTGGGGCTGGGTCCGCATCGCCGAGCCCCGCGACCCGGAGGAGGACTTCGCGCTGTCAAACTACCGCGCCTTCAAGGTGGCGGCCGGGAAGACCCTGAAGTCGATCATCATTAGCTGCAACGTGCGCTTGAAGCCCCTTTCGGTCGATGCGGTCTCCGATCTCGTCGCATACGACGAGATGGCGCTCGACTCTCTCGGCTCGGGAGAGGGCAGCCACGCCATCTTCGCGAGCATGTCGGACTCGGACTCGACTTTCGACTTCCTCTTCGCGCTGCTCATGTGGCAGGCCACGAGCGTGCTCTACAAGACGGCTCTCGCTCGCTTCGGGGGCTCGCTCAAGCGCCCCGTGCACTTCCTGCTCGACGAGTTCGGCAACATCGGCACGGTGCCCGACTTCGAGCGCGTCATCGCCACGGCCCGCTCGCGCAACGTGAGCTTCAGCATCATCCTGCAGTCGGCCAGCCAGCTCGAGCGCGCCTACAAGAAGGAGGGCGCGAAGACCATCCTGGACTGCTGCGACACCGTGGTGTTTCTCGGCGGCAAGTCGACCGAGACCAACGAGATGATCTCCAAGATGGTCGGCAAGCAGACCGTGAAGGTGCTCACGGAAAGCGACTCGAGGGGCGCGAACCGCTCCACCACCCAGAACTACAACGTGATCGAACGCGACCTCATGACGCCCGACGAGGTGGGAAGGCTCCCGCGCGACGAGTCGATCGTGCTCATCAGCGGGACCTACCCCCTGAAGGGCGCGAAGTACCGCATCGAGGAGCATCCCTCCTATCCCGAGGTGGACCCCGGGCATGCGGGCGCGAGGCACGAGGAGCGTTTCGACTTCAAGGAGTACCGGGAAAGGAGAGGCGGTGATGCGCCCATGAGATGAGAGATGGGACGGCGGGAGCCGACACTCCCTTGACAAGCGCGGCGCGGCCAGCTTCCACACAAGCCCGCCGCGCGCCGTCCCGGATGCAAAGGGGCGCGAGATGCGCTCCACGACCAATTGTACCAACCGGGGCGGCCGCCTCAAACCCAACCGTTGCGGCCGCCCACAAGCAAGACATGCAAAGGAGCCAAGATGCTCTCAAACATCATCGGACTCGTCTCCGGCTGCGTCACGTTCCTAGGGGGTTTCTTAATCGTCTGGGGCGCGGTGTCGCTCGGCCTCGCCATCCGAGAGCAGCAGGGAGGCGCTCAGATCGCCAGCGCGATCTCGACCATCGCTGGCGGGGCGATCATAATCGCCGCCGCCATCTACTTCGGCCAGCTCGACACGTCCTGGCTCCCCGCCTAAGGGAAGGAGGATGTGCAAATGCTATCCGTAAGGGTCCAGAAGGACATCGGCGAGTACACCGAGAAGATCGTGGGCAAGCTCTCCGCGCGCACGCTCGCGTACCTCGCAGGCGGACTCGCCTCCGCCGTCGGAGCCGCGGCGCTCTGCCAGTTCGCCCTCGGCATCGAGGTGCGCGATGCAGCCTTGCCGGTCATGTGCGCATCCATGCCGTTCTGGCTCGCGGGGTTCTGGCGGCCCCATCACATGAAATTCGAGAAGTTCGTCCCGCTCTGGCTCGACTTCAAGCTCGAGGACCAGAGGATCCTCTACCGCTCCACACCCGTGCTCGAGGGTGCGCAGACCTCTCCCGTGCCGGGACGCCCTTCGCGAAAGGCCAAGCGCAAGGCGAAGAGGAAGGGGGCGGAGGCGAATGCTGCTGTTCGATAAGACCAATAAGAAACCCAAGGAAAAGGAGGCGGCGGCACGCAAGGGCAGGCTGCCCGTGCGCGGCGCGCATGCCCGCACGACGAGGCTCGAGGAAGAGGAGAAGAAAGTCGAGCAGGCGGCGCGCCGCAAGAGGCGCGCGCGAGCCGAGGCCAAAGACGTCCTTTCCGCGATCGGCTACGACGCCATGTACGCCGACGGGACCGCGCAGGTCGAGGAGGGCCTCTTCAGCCAGACCATCGAGTTCGGGGACATCAGCTACCAGTCCGCGCGCGAGGAGAACCAGCAGTCGGTGTTCGCGGCGATGAGCGAGCTCTACGACTACTTCGGCTCGGAGACCTCCGTGCAGCTCACCATAACCAACACTCCCATACCCGAGCGCGAGATCGGGCGCAAGCGCTTCTTCGAGAAGAGCGACCCGCGCGTCGACGAGTACGTCGAGGAGTACAACCGCATCCTCAACGACAAGATGCGCGAGGGGGTCTCCAACCTCGTGCGCCACCGCTATCTCACCTTCCTCGTGGGGGCGGACGACCTCGATGCCGCAGCGCCCAGGCTCGCCCGAGCCCGCGGCGACTGCATGCAGACGCTCGCCCGCATCCGCTGCGAGGCGCGCATGCTCGACGGGGCAGAGCGCCTCGAGCTCGTCCAGTCACAGCTGCGGCCGAAAGCGGAGTTCACCTTCTCGTGGGACAAACTGTCCCAGCTAAGCGGGCTTCGCACCAAGGACCTCATTGCGCCCTCGGTGCTCGACTTCAAGCCGGACGGGCGCGCCGACTGCTACCGGGCGGACGGCACCTGGTGCCGCGTGCTGGTCTTCCGCGGATTTGGCAGCGATCTCGAGGACGACTGCATCGCCAACGTCGTAGACCTGCCGATGCCGCTCAACGTCACGCTCCACATCCATCCCATGGGCAAGGCCGCCGCGGTGGCCTACGTGAAGAAGCGCATCGCCTGGATGGACAAGGAGGTCATCGACGAGCAGATGAGCGCGGTCAAGAAGGGCTACGACTTCTCCATCCTGCCTCCCGAGCTCTCGCACTCCAAGGAGGAGGCCGAAGAGCTCCTCGACCAGCTCCAGAACAAGAACCAGCGACTGTTCACCTACACGGGGCTCGTGTTCACCTACGCGGACACGGCAGAGGCCCTCGACCACCAGACCCGCCAGATCATGGCGGCGGCGCGCCAGCGCTCCATCGAGGTGGAGCCGCTTTCGTACCGCCAGCGCCAGGGCATGAACTCGATCCTGCCTTTGGGGCTCAACCACGTGGAGGTTTCGCGCTACATGACGACCGCGCAGATCGTCATACAGATGCCCTTCGCCTCCCAGGAGCTCAACCAGGAAGGCGGCGGCTACTACGGCCAGTCCAAGCAGTCGGGCAACCTCGTCATCTGCAACCGCAAGAAGCTCGCGAGCCCCATGGGGTTCGTCTGCGGCAAGCCGGGCTCGGGCAAGAGCTTCAGCGTCAAGCGCGAGATCATGAACACTATCCTGGCCTATCCCGACGACGAGGTGATCGTCTTCGACCCGGCGGGCGAGTACGCGCCGGTCGTGGAGCCCGCGGGCGGGACCTGCATACGCTTCTCGCCGGACACCGACACGTTCATGAACCCCTTCGACCTCTCCGACGTCGCCGACAAGGCCAACCAGGCGCAGCTCGCCTTCAAGATCGACGCGATACTGGCACTCTCGAGCGCGACCATGGCAGAGGGGCGCGAGGGGCTGCCCGAGGCGGACAAGTCGATCATCAGCCGCTGCGTGGAGCTTGCCTACATGCGCTGTGAGGGCAAGGGGCGCCTGCCCGTCCTCGGCGACTTCTACGAGCTGCTGCTCGAGCAGGAGGAGCCCGAGGCGCGCGACATCGCGCTTCGCTACGAGCGCTACGTGAAGGGGGCGCTTTCGTTCTTCAACCACCAGAGCAACGTGGGTTTCACCAACCGCATCACCAACGTCGACTTCAAGGACCTCTCGCAGAACATGAGGGTCTTCGGCATGCTCACGGCGCTGGAAGCGGTGCGCAACCGCATGTACGCGAACTTCGAGCGCGGCGTGACCACCTGGCTCTACATCGACGAGGTGCAGAGCCTCTTCGGGCACCCGGCGATCATCAGCTACTTCTCCAAGTTCTGGGCGGAGGGCCGCAAGTTCAACCTGATCTGCACGGGCATCACGCAGAACTCGACCTACATGCTCGAGCACGAGGACGCCCGCAACATGGTGCTGAACTCGGATTTCGTGCTCCTGCACAAGCAGAGCCACCTCGACCGCAAGAGCTGGGTCGACCTGCTGGCCCTCTCGGCCCAGGAGGAGGGCTACATCGACGACTCGATCAAGGCCGGCGAGGGCCTCCTGGTGGCGGGAGGCGTGCGCGTGCCGCTCAAGGACGACTTCCCGAAGGGCGCGCTCTACGACCTGTTCAACACCAAGCCCGAGGAGATCGCCCAGATAAAGCGCGCCCAGGCGTTCGCGCGGGCCCGGGAGGGCGGCGATGCCTGAGAGCGCGGCGACATACTCGGACGGATCGGCACGGCTCGAGGCGGCAAGCCGCGAGCAGGCGCGTGCGCTCGGGATGGACGACCGGCCAGACGCCATCTCGGCGGGGATCGTGAAAGGATCGACCGAGCGCGCGGGCGAGGTGCTCTCATCGAAGGGCGAATCTCCGGGGCGGGGCAGGGCGGACTTCGCCGAACCCTCCCCTGTCGGTGCGGGCAGGCCGAAGGTGAAATCCCGCCTCGCCGCCCAGGCCAAGGGGAACCTCAAGCGCGCGATCGCCGATGCCGCCGCGTCCGAGGCGGACGACTCCGAGGAGCTCTCCGGCATCGGACAGGCGAGCAACACCTTCCGCGGCGCACGCTCCGTCATCGCACGGCATTCCGCCTCCAAGAAGGCTACTGCCGCCTCGAAGCCTAAAGGCCCGCTGAAAGGGGCCGCAAAGCATGCCAAGGCGGGGGCCTTCGGTCAAGGCGCTGCCGCGAAGGCCCGGCATGCGGCCGTCAGCCAGGCATCTGCCGGGGCTGCGAAGGCTGCGGCATCCGCCGGCGGCAAGGGCGCGGTCGTGAGCGCGGGCTCGTCGGTTGCTGTCCCCGTGGCGGGCGTGCTCGCGGCGATCATGGCGTTTTTGCTCGCCGTGCTCGCAATCTCCCAGATCGTGAGCGCCCTTTTCGGGTTCTGGGAAAACGAGGCGTCCAAAGCCTCCCTCGAGGGGCTGCCGCCCTACATCACCTACGAGATGGTCGAGGAGGCGCTCGCGTGTCAGGAGGAGTACGGGCACCCCGCAGGATGCACGATCGCGCAGATCATCGTCGAGTCGGGGCAGGGCGACCACCTCTCGGGGCTCGCCACGCAGGACCACAACCTGTTCGGCATGAAGTGGTCGAGCTCGTATGCGCTGTGCGAGGAGGTCGCGGGGAAGAGCTCGTGGAGGACCGGCGAGGAGTACGGCGGCGAGCAGGTCACCATCACGGCGGACTTCATCAGCTTCGTCGGCGACGCGGAGTGCATCCGCTTCCGCAGCCGCGTCTTCCTGCAGGCCGATCGCTACGCGTCAAACGCGCTCATACGCGAGGCGATTGCGAACCACGACTCGGACAAGATGGCCGAGGGGCTCAAGGACGCGGGATGGGCGACGAGCTCGAGCTACGTCGAGAGCCTGAAATCCACCATGGAGACCTACAACCTCTACCGTTTCGACGGCATGAGCCTGGAGGACTTCAGGTCCGGGGCGGTCTTGGCAGATGCGATCGTCTCCGCCGCCTACAGCCAGCTCGGTGTCCCCTACGTGTGGGGCGGGACGACCCCGGGCGTCGGCCTGGACTGTAGCGGGCTCACCCAGTATTGCTACAAGCAGGCCGGCATCTCGATACCGCGCAACACCGAGGCCCAGTACGCGCAGGGAAAGAAGATCGCGCTCTCGGAGGCGCAGCCCGGCGACATCCTCTACCGCATGGGGCATGTCGGCATCTACATAGGGGGCGACCGCTACATCCACGCGCCCCATCGGGGCGAGGTCGTGAAGATCGCAAGCGGGATCTCGAGCTTCACCTGCGCCCTGTCGTATCGATAGACAAGGAGCAAGAAGATGGACAAGAAGACGAAACTGATGGCCATATGCGCCGCGGGCGCCGCAGCGATCCTGATAGGGGCAGGGCTCGCGCGTTGCGCGATAGAGCCGAGCGAACCCGAGGCCGTCGTTCCCGTAGAGGAGCGAAGCCAGAAGATAGAGAAGGCGGACGAGTCGCTCGCGGGCTATGCGGGCACCACCTGGGAAAGCGAGGACGGAGCGTGCACGCTCACGCTTTCCGACTCGACGATCGTCGAGTCTGGAGAGGCCGGGGTGCAGGTGATGTACTACGAGGTGCTCTCAGAGGAGTCCGCCGACGCTGGCGTCTCGGCGCAGATATCCTTCACGCGCTCGGCGGGTGAGGCCGCCTCCCAGACACTGCTCTCCATAAGCGATGCGGGAGGCCGAAAGAGCATCTCCTGCGACGCGTTCTCGCTGTCGAAGAACTACCTCATCGCCGAAGGCTCCGATGCCGGGCTCGAGCTTGCCGCGCACCCCTCTGAGCTAAACGACCTCCTCGATGCCGAGGATCCCGAGATCGCCTCCGCCATCGCGCAGAGGGCGTCGATCGCATCCCCGACGGCGACGCTCGCCACCTGGGACGGCGAGGTCTACATCGACTGCAACGAGGACGTCCTCACAACGTCCTTCCACCTGAACGACGCAGCATCGACGATCGTTCAGCTCTCCCTAGACCGCGCGAGCGGGGAGCTGAGCGCGCTATGAGGCGGGTGGCGACGATGATCTCAGACAGGCGCTTCCGCATCGCGTTCGCCTCCACCTTGCTCTTCGCGACGCTCATGCTCGTCCCGGCGTCTCCCGCCTACGCGAGCATCGCCGACGACGTGAACGCATGGCTCGCCGGGCTTCTGCGGGATGCGTGCAATTGGATGTTCACCAACCAGGTGGCGGTGCTCTCGAGCATCGGCTACGAGGGCATCATCGGCGCGGACTTCTCGCAGATGCTCACGACCGCAGGAGATGTCTCCATGTACGACATCGCGCGAGGGGTCTGGGACGCCGCAGTGCTTCCCATCGGATGCGGGGTGCTCGGGCTGGTGTTCACGGTGAAGCTCATCCAGATAAGCCAGCGCATGGACGGCAACGCCTCCTTCCCCGGCGTGAAGGAGGTCGTCTTCCTGCTGGTCTTCTTCGCGGTGTTCCTGTTCCTCATACAGAACAGCTTCGAGCTCATGGAGGCGATCTACTCGGTGGTGGGGCTCGCCATCGACCGCACGATGGCGCTTTTCGGCGCGGGCGGCGCGATGGACCTCTCTGCCGTGAGCGTGGTGACCGAAGACGACGACGTTCCGGCCCTCATCGCGCTGCTCCTGGTATCCGTCATCAGCTGGGTCGTGGTGCTCGGGGCCTACATCGTGGCGCTCGTCGTGTGCTGGGCGCGCGCCATCCAGCTCTACGTCATGGCGGCGTTCGGCCCGATCCCGCTCTCGCTCATGGCGCTCGACGACACGCGCCAGATAGGCATCGGCTACCTGAAGAACTTCACCGCGGTGTGCCTGGCGGGGCTCATCATCCTGATCCTGCTCGTCGCCTTCCCGCTCATCCTGGGCGGGCTCACCGGGGCGAGCACCTCGACGGGAACCCCCATCGACGGCATCGCGACCGGGCTCACCTACGCGCTCCAGTACCTGGCGATGTGCGTGCTTTTGATCCTGTCGCTCGTCAAGAGCGGCGCTTGGGCGCGCGACATCGTATCCGGGGTTTGATCTTGTCGGAAGGATCTCTGAAAGGGGGTGATCGCCTTGGACGGCTGAGGGGCTTTCGACGGTACGGACAGGCAGGCGGGCTTCCACATCGACAACCGCCTGCGAGGATGCAAAGAAAGGGGCATGGAATGCCTGAGAAGAAGAACACCTACCTCACGCTCCACAAGAACTTCGTGCGGACCGACATCGAGTACACCGACCGGGAGACCGGAGAGGTACGCACCTTCAACTCCGTGACGCTGCCGAAGGGCACGGTGGTCGACGGGGTTGACGTGAGCTACTACCAGTTCAGCCCGATGTTCGTAAACGAATCCCGCTACCGCGGCGAGAACTACCGCGACATCCCGCTTCTGACGGATCGCGAGGTGTGGCTCAAGAAAAGCGTGCTCGACGAGGACGGCCAGCCGGTGCTCGACGAGCGAGGAAAGCCCGCCAAGGACATCGTGCGCGTCATGCCGGCGCAGATCAAGGAGGCGCTCGACCGCAACCGCAGCGAGTACCTGCAGAGCCTCTCCGAGAAGGCGCGCGGCGCGCGCGAGGGCTCGGAGCGCCTGGGAAACGGCGATAGGCGCGCCGCCCAGAGCCGCGAGAGCATCGCGATGTAGGAGGAGGTGCGCGAGAAATGAAAGAGAAGACGATGGAGAGGATAACCTCCTCGAAAATCGTGCGGGTCGCCATGGCGATGGCGCTCGTGCTGTCCGTCGCCATCGTCCCGACCAAGGCATATGCCTCCGGGAACGTGAACGTCTCGATCGGCAAGAGCATCCCCTATGCCGGATACGAGACGACCCAGATGAGCGCCAACGGCAACGACGCCTACTGCATCGAGCCGTCGCGCTCCACGCCCGATGCGGGAACCTATCCGACGAGTGAGGCGGGAGATCTGGCGGCGGCCATGTGGTTCTCCTATGGGGCACCCGGCTTCGACGCGTCCATGTGGCCCAGCTCCTGGTACGACGGAAGCGGCATGGACGAGGACAAGTACCGCGTGGCGAGCCACATCCTGCTCTCGTACGCCAACCTGGGATCTGCCGCCGAGGCGACCTACGGCACGAGCGCCGAGTTCGCCTCCTGGGCGGAGCGCGAGATCGCGGGCGACGTGTGGAGCCAGGTCAACGCACGTGCGAACGAGGTCTCCACGGGATTCTCGGCCATCAGGATCCATGCGGGATCAGACGCCCAGACGCTCGCCAGCTTCACGTGGGAGCGCGGCGGCGTGAAGATCGCCAAGGTCGATGCGCAAGCCGGCGCAGGCGAGCAGGGCGACGCCTCGCTCGAGGGCGCCGAGTTCGCCATCGTCAACGCATCGGGGATGAACTCCTACGTGAACGGCCACAGCTACGCAGACGGCGAGACGGTCATGACCATCTCCACCTCCTGGGACGGCTCGGCCTACACCGCGCAGACCGCGAGCGACGCGCTGCCGTGCGGCACCTACCGCATCGTTGAGGCGAACGCTCCGGAAGGCTACCTTCCCTGGGAAGGCGAGCTCGGGTTCGCCATCGAGGGCGACGGCCAGGTCGTCGACCTTTCCGGCGACCCCGTGCATGACGACGCGATACGCGGCGGCGTGCAGGTGACCAAGGCCGACGCGGAGCTCGGCGAGTCCGAGGCGGTCGGCGGGAACGGGCATGCAGCAGAAGGCGTCGGCACGACGCTCTCCGGCATCGAGTTCGCCATAACGAACGCCTCCGAGAACAAGGTCCTCGTAGGCGATGCCTGGTACGAGCCGGGCGAGGTCGTCGCCGCCATCGAGACCGAGTGGGACGAGGAAATCGGCTCCTACATCGCGAAGACCGCGCCCGACGCGCTGCCCTACGGCACCTACACCATCCAGGAGACCGCGACCAACGACTCCTACCTGCTCACCGACGGCGAGCCGAAGACCTTCGAGATCCGGACCGACGGCCTTGTCGTGACGGCGGACGCGGAAGGCGGCGAGCTCACCTTCTACAACCAGGTCGTCCGCAACGACCTCAAGCTCTCCAAGAAGGCCGAGGACACCAACGCGAGCCTGCAGGTTCCCTTCGCCATCTCCAACGTGGCGACCGGCGAGACGCACGTGCTGGTCACCGACCGCAACGGCCAGGCTTCGACCGAGGCGAGCTGGAACAGGCACACCGCCAACACCAACGGAAACGACGTCCTGCTCGAAGCCGACCGCATCACGGCCGGTATGATGGACCCGTCGGCGGGCATCTGGTTCGGGCTGGGCGAGGACGGCTCGTCGGCTCCCGCCAACGACGCGCTCGGCGCGCTGCCGTACGGCCAGTACACGCTCGAGGAGCTTCCCTGCGAGGCGAACGAGGGCTACGAGCTCGTGACCAAGGCCTTCTGGATCGAGCGCGACTCCGGCGTGGCGGAGGCCGTCTGGATGACGCTCGACGACCAGGAGGGGCCGAGGATCGGAACGCGGGCAACCGAAGTGGCCGACGGTGACCAGATCGCCCAGGCAAACGAGCAGACGACGATTGTGGATACCGTCTACTACGAGAACCTCGAGTTCGGAGGCACGTACACCCTCACGGGCACGCTCATGGTCAAGTCCACCGGCGAGCCGCTGCTCGACGCCGAGGGCAATCCCGTGACCGCCACCAAGGAGTTCACGGCGAACAACACGAACGGGTCGGTGGACATCGAGTTCACCTTCGACGCGAGCCTGCTCGCGGGCGAGGACGTCGTGGCCTTCGAGAGCCTCGTGAAGGATAGCATCGAGGTAGCAGTCCACGCAGATATCGAGGACGAGGGCCAGACGGTCCATTTCGTCGACATCGGCACCACGGCGGCCGACGCCGCCGACGGCGACAAGCTCGTGACGGGCTCCGAGGTCATCATCGCTGACGAGGTGGCCTTCGAGGGTCTGACCCCTGGAGGCTCTTATACGCTCGAGGCGACGCTGATGGATGCCGAGACGGGCGAGCCGCTGAAAAGCGGCGAGGGGCTTCTCGCGACTGACGTGGCCGCGACCGTCGAGTTCACGCCCGAAGCTGCCGAGGGTACCCAGACGGTAGAGCTCTCATTCGATTCCTCCGGCCTCGGCGGTCACCGCCTGGTGGTGTTCGAGAAGCTGCTCGACGCCGAAGGCACCGTCCTCGCGGTGCACGAGGATATCGAGGACGAGGGCCAGTCCGTCACGGTCGTCGAGATCGGCACCACGCTCGTCGACGCCGCCGACGGCGACCACATGGTCGAGAACGGGACGGTCACCGTCGTGGATACCGTCGAGTACAAGGGGCTCGTCGCAGGAGAAACCTATACTGCCCACGGCACCATCATGGACAAGGCGACTGGCATGCCCCTTGAGGACTCGGAAGGCAATCCGGTGACCTCAACCGCGGAGTTCGTGGCGGAAAGTTCTGAGGGAACCGTAGAGATCACCTTCGAGTTCGATGCTTTCCAGCTCGAGGAGGGCGCCTCCCTCGTGGCGTTCGAGGAGGTGCTCGACGTGAACGGGAACGTCATCGCGGTACATCAGGACCTCGAGGACGAGGGGCAGACCGTGGTCGTCGACAACCCCGAGACTCTCGGCACCCCCTACGACAAGACGGGAGGCGACCTGCTTCCCGTATGGGTTCTGATCAGCGCCTTGATCCTCTGCGGCGGCGCTGCGGGCGCATACGCGCTTCGCGGCCGCATCCGTCGAAACGCATCAGTTGGCGAGGGATCCACTGACGAGGGTCCCGAGAAGTAGCCGGGTCCCGGTCGATCGAAGAGGGCGGGGCGGCGATGAGCCTCCCCGCCCGTCTTCCTGGAGGTTCAAGTGAGCACAAATATCAAGCAGCGATTTGCAATCATGGTGGCGGTGACAGCGCTGGTCGGTGCTGCGGCGTTGGGGTTGTGGCTCTTCAGCATCCATGACAGGGCGGCAGATGTAGACCCCTCTCCTATCTTGGCAGATGCTTCGGGAAGCGATGCGGCATCCGATGGCGCCCCGACGGTCGACTGGGAATTCTGGCTGTCGGTGAACCCCGACATCGTGGCGTGGGTGAGCGTCCCGGGGACTGATATTGACTATCCGGTGGTACAGGCGAGCGCCGACGATCCGACCTTCTACCTCGACCACGACGTCTACCGCGGCTGGAACCCCTACGGATGCCCCTACCTCGACGCCGGCTGCGCGGGGCGGGGAATCGACAGCCCGCTCGCTCTCATGTTCGGCCACCACATGAACGACGGCAGCATGTTCTCGGCATTCGCGAACTACTCGGACAGGGGGTTCGCGCAGGAGCATCAGGAGATTCTCCTGCAGACACCCGAGAGGGACATTCGCCTGAATGTCATCGCGGCGGACGTCGTGGATTCGAACGCTGAGCACAAGCGCCTGGAGTTCGCCGACGACGGAGAGCTCGGCTTTTGGCTCGAGAGGCTGCTGGCCGAAGCGGACGTCGTGCTCGACGTCGACGTTGAGGCGGATAGCGTCAAGGCGTTCTGCACCTGCAGCTACGGCAGGTGGAACGGGCACGAGAGGACGATAGTGTATGCGCGGGAGGAGGTGGTGTGATGCAATCGACCATATGCTTCTTCATCGGCATGGCGATGATGGCGTGCGCGATCGTGGGGTACGCCTGCATTCGGGTGGGCGCCATGAGCGAACGTGAGGAAATGCTCGCCGAGGGCAAGCGGGAACCCTAGGCTGCTTTCGGCAAAAAAAGGGTATGTAAAACAAGTGGTTGGAAATTGGTAAATCTCTGGTTGGTTGCTGTTGAGTCTAAATCAACTCATCCAACCATCTTTCTAACAGCTGGAGCTGCAATAATCCAACCACTTATTTAACGTCTCTATGTATCATGTCGAAGTCAATCAGCTCTAGTTGCTCTACGAACTTCTCTAGATATGAGGCGACTTCCTCGTCATTCACGAAGAGCGGCCTATCCTGCGTGAGCCTTCCTGAACTGTCCTGCGGATAGCGAAGACTGATGCCGTTGTCGTCGATGTCGGCTACGGCCTCTACGAATGCGCCCATATTTTTGATGGCCCTGTTGTCCTCACGGCACCTCTGCCCTGGGAACCTCGAGAGCAGTGAGCTCCACAGCTTCGTGAGGCTGTGCTCTCTCTTGGGCTCGACTCCGCACTTCCTAATCACCCTCTTGATAGCTAGTTCCATGCAGTGTCTCGTGAGGAACAGGACCGGGATCGCATAGGAGTGCTTCAGCATCACGTACATCCCAGGTCGGTCGATGGCCCTTCTTCCGGCGGCCGCCAGTTCCTTCGCGGCGTTGAGGAACGAGCGGATGAACTCCTCCTCGAACATCTCGCCCTTGAGTTTTTCCTTCATCAAGACGGATGAGTCGAGCAGGGAGAAATCCCTCAGGGTGGGGTCGTTAAAGCCGTTCATCTGGGGCTTCATCACTTGACGCCCCACGTATCTAGGAAATACATGCTCGGTGAATATGCTCCCCATTAATGGACCTCCCCAGTCGTTGCGTCGACCTTCACTCCCGACCTCGGGTCTATGAACTCGTCCACGGCCTCGTCCTCGCGGTCGGGCTCGGTCACGAAGAGCGGGCCGGGAGCATCGATGCGAGGGCCGATCGTGAGCCCGTTGCTCGCGATGATGCGGTCGAGGTTCTGCCTGCGGTAGAGGGTCCTTGCCCGAAGCGTCTCGAACGAGTATCCGCGCCCTCTCATGTCCGTTTCGTTGATGAGCCGGTTCGCGCACTCGGTGTAGCCGTTCGAGATGCGGCTGGGGCATTCCCAGTAGTTGAAGATGAACTCGCGGTGGTTCTGGACGGTCCGAGCAAGGGCTCTGAACGGATCGAACTCCCTGCCATCGGGAATTTCCCGAATCCAGGCGTCGAACGCCGCCTCAGCCTCCTCGCGTGAGGACGGATGGTCGTCGTAAATGCCGAAGAAGTCCTCCTTGAGGTCGTACGCGGTCATCAGCGTCGAGTAGGAGGGGTCTTCCCGTAGCGCCCTTAGGGCCGACGCCTCGTAGGGGCTGAGGTCGCGTGTCCGCTTCCTGAGGGCGTAGGCGAGGCCCTTCTTTAGCTCAAGGCGGCCCTTCCTGTCGAGGGCTCCCTGGAGGCCCTTGCGGACCGCGTCTAAGGCCTCGTTGGCTCCCCTCACGACATGGAAGTGGTCGATGACCCATGTCGCGTTCGGGGTGTACTTGGCTATGCTCCTCCAGAACGGCCGGTACATGTCGCTCGAGACCCATCGTACGCGCTCGAGGCCCTCCAACGAGGAGAAATAGGCGTCGAGGTCGGACTGCGTCCTGCCGGGCACCATGTCGAAGACCGTCCTGTGCTCGAGGTCGGTGATCACGGTCACCATGCCGACCCTCTTGAGGTTCTTCTCGTCTATGCCCAGGAACGCCGGCACCTTGAAGCGAAGCCTCGAGGCGTTCTCGCGGACGTAGTCCTCGAAGACGTTCTTCACGGTGACGTGCGAGAGCGGGTACTCCTCGGCGACCTCGCGGAAGGTGAGCCTGAGTGAGCGCTGGGCGATGTCGGCGTATGCCGCCTCCGTCATTCGGTGACCCGCGTCGACCCCGCCTATCGCCGGGCGCCACACGTAGCCGCACTCCGGGCATCGCATCCGCGGGAACCCTATCTCGAGCCTCGTCGGGATGCCCAAGTGTGGCGTCGACACAACGCCGACGGTCCTCGCGCCGTGGCTGTGCAGCGTCCCGCCGCACTCGGGGCACGATGCGGGGACGGGCCCGCGGTATCTCAGGTCGAACTGCTGGAGCCTCCTGCCGCAATCGACCTTGGTCGCACTGCCGATGAGCTCGCAGCCCCGGACGCCGAGCAGCTCCTCGACGTAGCCCGCCGCGCCCATCTATTCCCCCTTCGAGAGGTAGGAGGCGAGCTCGGCGATGTCGTAGCGCTTCCCCTGCGAGATGAGGTCGTACACCTGGTCGGCCAGGGGCTCGATCGCCTGCGGGTCGTCGAGCGCCTGCTCGGCGAGGTCTCCCAGCTCGTTGCTCATCATCGACATGAGGGCCCTGATGACGATGTTGCGCAGGCGCCCGTCCGCGAGGACAGCCTCCTTCGTGTTGCTCGTGTTCGTGATCTGCGTGTTGGTCACGGGGTCTGCCGCCACGGCGTCGGAGACCGCATTGACGGCTCGGGCCTTCACGAGGGGGTCGCCCTCGTCGCCCCACGTGCGGTTCAGCCTCTCCACGATCCTCGCCATGGTGTCGCGCTTGGGAGCGGCGCCTGAGCCGCCCGCGCCCATCGGCATGAGCTCGCCGCCCTCGACCCCCTCGGGGACCTTCTGGGCCGATATGCGGAAGTCCCGGAGCACGAGGCCGCGCACGTCGACGTCGTCGAGCGAGGTGCCCGCGATCCTGTGGCCGAGCAGCTTTGCGAAGCTGTAGAACACCTCGAGGTCGGGGTCGCCGAAGTCGAGCGCCTGGGACAGGAACGTGTAGGCGGAGCAGTACTTGGAGAGCTTCTTCCTGAAGGTCATCAGCTCCGCGACGCGTCCCGCCGCCTCGTCCGCGCTCCTCTTGGCCCTCTCCGCCTCCTCGGCCTCGCCGGCCGCCTCCGCCCGGTTGGCGCACTCCAGCCAAGTCTCGTAGGAGTCCCTGGCCGCCGCGAACCTCTCGCGGAAGATCTCGGCGGGCCCGGAGACGGCGGAGTAGAGGGCGGTCCTGTAGGCATCGCTCTCCCCGCCGGCTGCGAGGCCCTTGGACCTGTAGAGCGCCTCCTTGAACCCCTCGACGTCTCGCGTCGCGAACACGTCGGCCGCGTCGAGGGCGTCCTTCAGGTCGTAGACGACGTTCGGGTCCTGGGCCGCGCTCATCGTCGCGCCCTTGTCGTAGGTCTTGAAGGCGGCGAGAACCGTCTCGGGGTCGTTCACGAAGTCGACGACGAAGACCCTGTCCTTGCCGGAGCACGTCCTGTTGACGCGCGAGTAGGTCTGCACGATCTCGATGGCGTTGCCGAGCGGCTTGTCGACGTAGAGGGCGACTAGCTTCTTCTGGTCGAACCCGGTCTGGAACTTGTTGGCCACGATGAGCAGCCTGCTCTCGGGGCGGTCGAACGCCCTCTCGACCGGGCCCTGCCCGGTCGGGTTCATGTTGGCCTCGGTGTACTCGTATCCGCGCTCGATGAGGGCGAACGGGTTGTCCTCGAGGTACTCGTCCTCGGGCAGGACGCACCTGTCGCCCAGGACCTTCTGGGAGAAGGCGACGAGCGGCTCGCCGGGCACCTTGAAGCGCAGCCTCGGCTCGACCTTGGCGGGGTCGAGGTCCGGGCGGGCGCGGAGGTACGCCTCTATCGCGTACTTGTAGCGCACGACCTCGGGACGCCCGGAGGTGACGATCATGGCCTTGGCCTCGCCGTTCAGGAGCGGCGCCACGTTGTCGACGAAGTGGTCGATGATCCACTTGGCCTTCTCCATGACGTTCGTCGGGTGGAGCGAGCGCCACTTGGCGATCTTCCTCCTGGCGCGGCGCTCGTCGACGAGTCTCCCGTCGGCGTCCTCGGACTCGTCCTCGATTCTCGTGAGGGTCTTCAAGGGCACGTATCCCGAGAGCGGGTCGATGATGTAGCCCTCCTCGATCGCCTGCCGCATCGGGTAGAGGTGGAAGCTGCCCATGACCGGGTTGCCGTCCTCGTCCTCCTCGCCCGTCGGCGTGCCGAAGAGGGTCTTGGTCTCGGCCTTGGGGGTCGCGGTGAACGCGAGGAAGGAGACGTTCGGCGGCATGAGGTTGCTCGCCTGCATCTGGGCGAAGTAGGCGTCCATGACCGACCCGTCGTCGCCCGAGTCGTCGTCGAAGTCGAGCATCCTCTCGAACTTCAGCTTGTCCGCCGCCGCGTTGAAGGCGGTCTTGAGGGACGCCGCCGAGCTGCCCTCCTGGGAGCTGTGCGCCTCGTCGACGATCACCGCGAAGCCGGCGCCGTCGAGCTCGGGCAGCACCGCGATGTCCGGCCAGGCGTAGAGGAACGTCTGGATGGTGACCACGACGATCTCCCTCTTCTGGCGCAGGGCCTCGACGAGCTGGGAGCTCTTTGAGCCGTCCGAGACGGCGTTGCCCCTCTCGTCGCGGCCGATCATGACGACCTGTCCCGTCACCTTGGAGAGCTGGGAGATGGTCTTCTTTATGTTCTGGTCGAGCGACAGCCTGTCGGTGACCACCACGACGCTCGAGAACATCTTCTCGCCGTCCGCGCGGCGGAGCCTCGCGAGGTCGTGCGCAGCCCATGAGATGGTCTCGGTCTTGCCGGAGCCGGCCGAGTGCTCGATGAGGTAGCGGCGCCCCGCCCCGTGCTCGCGCGCGTCGGCCAGGACCTTCCTCTCGGCGTCGAACTGGTGGTAGCGGGGGAAGATCTGGGTCGCCTGTCTGCGCCACCGGCCGCTCGCGTCCTGCCTGTCCTCGACCTCCTCGAAGACGAAGCGGTCGAAGATGGACAGCCAGTTGTCGCGCTGGAGGATGGTGTCCCAGAGGTAGTGGGTCCTGTACTCGCCCTCCGGCGCGTCCGGGTTGCCCGCCCCGCCGTCGCGTCCCAGGTTGAACGGGAGGAAGCGGGGCCTCGCCGACTTGCTCGGGAAGGGGCCGAGGTTCGTGCACATCCAGACCTCGTCCTCGGAGACGGCGAAGTGGACCACGGCGCCCCTCTTGTACATGAGCAGCGGGTTCTTCCTGCCGCCGTCGGGCTCCACCGGCTTACGCTCGTCGGCGTACTCGTCGATGGCGTCACGCACGGTCTGGGTGAGCTCGGTCTTGACCTCGCCGGTGGCGACGGGGATGCCGTTGACGAACAGGACGAAGTCGAGAGACTTGCTCCCGGCGGTCTGGTAGTGGACCTGGTGCATGAAGCGCAGGATGTTGGCGTCGTAGCGCTCCCTCGCCCCGGGCACGCGCTCGTCGTCCGGGTAGCCCGCCATGCACTCGATGGTCTGATAGCCCGCCATCTGGAAGCCCTTGCGCAGCGTGAGGACGGTGCCGTTCCTCTCGAGACTCTTCACCAGGGCGCGCTTCAGCTGGTCGGCCCAGCGGGCGCCCTTCTCTCGGCGCATCTTGTCGAGCTTCTCCGGCGCGGTGGCCTCGAGCCAGGCGACGAAGTCGTCGAACACGAGTGCGTCGTTCGGGTCGAACCCCGTATCGTCAGGTGAGAGGGCCCAGCCCGAATGCTCCAGCCCTGCGACCTTGCGAGATATGTAGCGCTCGAACGGCGCCTCCTGATGGATCTTCCGGCTGCCGTCGAAACTGACGTCGAGATCGGATTTGCCTGGGATATGCATATCGACCTTTGTCATGGTTAGGCCTCCATACAGTCGATTTTGCCGGTCACGGCGTGGTGGATGACGGACTTGCGGTACTCGCCGAGCTTCTCGATGAGCTGCTCCTGGCGGGCGATTGCCTCGTCGATGGCCGCGCAGCGCTCGTCGAGGTAGTTCGCGACGGTTATTTGCGTTTCAAATGGGGGTTCAACTATGGTGATGCCCTTCATCTCTGCCCATTTTGTGGTCCAAAGGTCGTCTACTATTCCGTGACCGTTCTTATAAAACTCATCAGCAAATAGGGTCGTGTGAAACAACCAGTCATAGAAGCGTGGCTCCATATGTTCTCGGGGGATAAGTACCGTATTGATAAGGGATACGGAGCCATCTTGTCTTGCTATTCCGCATGATCCACGTCTATCTGACCTGCTGTTGATTACGAAGTCTCCCTCCATAACCAACTTCCTATCGTCATGCGCATCGGTCTTGGCAGCGCTATCAAGTTGAGGAACGATGCCTTGCATGGTTACGGACAATGGCTCGTAATCGCAATCGCTGACTTTCGTGTTGCGCAGGTCATAGACCTGTCCGATTTTCGTTAGACGCCAATTCGCCGGCACCTCGCCGATCCAGTCGACTCCGCTGTCCTTCATCTCTGTGTTCGGGTCGAGGCCCTTCGTCACGGCATGCGCAATGAGTGACTTCTTGTATTCCTTGAGCTTCCCGATGACATCGCGACGCTTCGCGACATCCTCGTCGATGGCCGCGCAGCGCTCATCGAGGTATGAGATGATTCGTCGCTGCTCCGCAAGTGGAGGGCGGGGGATTCTCGAATTGTCCCAGTCAAATTGAGTCATACTCGGCTTAGCCGTGTTGGTCATATATGGCTTAATGTCAACACAGGTTGCAGCATAGTAGAAGAACTTCAGTGAGAGCTTTTTACTTGTGATTTTCGCATCAAAAGCTGTATCGACGTTCCAGTAGAGCCCGGTAACAAGTTGGGGGCAATCTAATGTTCCCTTTCGTCCAAGAAGCACCGCTGGCCCATTCTTATGCTCGCCACAGGTTTTAAAGGGTTCGCCCCCGCTGCCCCAAACCGGAATATCACCAGGCGTTGTGGGGTCGGAGCCATGTCCAATTGAAACATCCGCCTTTATCGGAACGATTTCCCAGTTGACCGGCACCTCGCCGATCCAGTCAACGCCACTGTCCTTCGTCTCCCTCATGCCAGGAACCCCCTCATGAGCTCGCCGAGGCCGTCCTCGAGCTCGAGGATCTCCTTAGCGATGACTTGCGGGTCGCGAGGCTTCTCGTACTTGTAGAAATACCTGTTGAACGAGATGGTCGTTCCGACGACGCCAACCCCGCCGTCGCCGAGCGGGTTGGCCGTGAGCCCGCTCTTGGCGTCGTACTTCGGCTCGTCCTTTACGGACTCGTCCACCACGGCGTCGGGAGCGTAGGGCAGCACCTCGGTCGCCATGTAGTCGTTGATTTCCATGCCGATTGGAACGTTCTCCGTGTCCTTGAGCTCGGGGTCGAACACCGGATTGCCCTTCGCATCGATTGCGGGAGTCGCGGACGGGTCTCGACGTCCGAAGACCTTGACGAGGGCGTCGGCGAGGGCGGCCTTCTGTGGCTTGGGCTTTTCGATCGCTTTGTGAAGCTTCTCGGTCGCAGCCAGGACCTCGCTGTATGTGAGCGAGGCGCCCTCGTTCTTCTCAACCCAGGAGCGAATGGCGGCGCGGCTCGCGTCCGACAGCTTCTCCATGGGCTTGCTGAGGGTAAAGAGGGCATCCAGCCCATCGACCGAGGGCTCAATGACAACGCGCAGCGGGCGCTGCGTGGTCACCTTGCGGTACATGAAGTTCTCGACCGGGACGATGACCGACCTGCCGTGGTCGTGCCCGTCTACGTAGGTGCGCACGATCCACGCGGCCTGGTCCTCGCCGATCTCGTAGCGCTTGTTCCCTTGGCTCTTGCGCAGGGCGGTCTTCTCCTCCGAGGCGTCGATGAGCTGCACGTACCCCTTGCGGTTCTCCGGCTTGTGGTTGTTGAGCACCCAGATGTAGGTTGCGATGCCCGTGCGGTAGAAGATCTCGGTCGGCAGCTTCACGATGCAGTCGACGAGGTCCTCGCTGAACAGCCAGCGGCGGATGCCCGATGGCCCGCTGCCGGCATCCCCGTTGAACAGCGGGGAGCCCGAGAGCACGATGGCGGCCTTCCCGCCGCCCTCCTTGGGAGGGGCCATCTTCGCCGCGACGTTCTGCATGAAGAGCATGCTGCCGTCGTCGATGTCGGGCTTGCCGGCGCCGAACCTGCCATCGAACCCACGGCCCATCTCCTCGAGGACGGCGTCCTTCTCCTTCTTCCACTCCTTGCCGTAGGGCGGGTTCGTGAGCTGGTAGTTGAAGGTGCGTCCCTCGAACCTGTCGTCGTCGAGGGTGTCGCCGAGCATGATGCCGGCCGACAGGTCGGTCATCTGGTCGAGCACGTCTCCCGAGCCCCCGGCGATATTGCGCAGCATGAGCGCGGCCTTGCCCATGGCCCAGGTCGCGTCCTCGAGCTCCTGGCCGTAGGGGACAATCTTGGTTGGGCTCTTGAAGTGCCCCTTGTCGTGCCACTCGTCGAGCTGGTCGAGCGCGTCGCAGATGAAGCCGCAGGTGCCGCAGCTGCCGTCGTAGAGCGTGCGGATGTCGCCGTTGTCGGCGTTGAGGAGCGTGTCCTCGTTCGCGAACAGGAGCGCCGTGGCGAGCCTCGCCACGTCCTTCGGCGTCATGAAGTCCTCGGCGTCCTGCGAGATCTCCTCGCCGTATCGCTGGATGAGGTGCTCGTAGATGTCGGTCATCATGCGGTCGGAGACCGTCTCGGGCCCGAGGTCGAAGCCCGAGAAGCGTGTGCACACCTCGTAGAGCATGCCCTTCTCATCAAGCTTCTCGCAGGTCTGGCGCATCTCGAAGCGCTGCAGGACCTCGCGGGCGTTCACGGAGAAGCCGTTGATGTAGGCCATGAGGGCGTCACAGGTCTTCGTCGCCCCGAGGTTGGAGAGCGTGAAGCTCGTGACGTTGTAGAAGCAGTGGCCGGAGAGGGCGCAGTACTTCGGGTCGTCGTCGTCCCAGACTCCCTTGGCGGCCTGTCTGCTTACGGCCGCCCGCGTAGGCTCGAGGGCGCACTCGAAGCGCCTCAGCACAGCGAAGGGAAGGATGAGCTTGTTGTAGTCGGCGGGGCGGATGACGTCGCGCACGTAGTTCGCGATGCTCCATATCTCATTAACGTAGTCGAACGCGGTCTTATCGGCCATGGTCGGACCTCTCTGCGTAAAATAGGGCTATGTTTCAAAAAGTGTGTCCGAATAAGACCCGTTACCCCAGTTGAACACAAGCAAATCAGGTCCTTGAGTTGGAATCGCCCAACTCGAAGGTGTTTCAAAAAGTGTGTCCGCTTTCCTCTTGACGTGCCTGTTCAGGCAAGCTTTCCGAAGGGAAAAGTTGCCTAGTGGACAGGATGACGCCTTGAGTAGCCCGAGATGCGACGTTTGCGGAAGCGAGATGAAGGGGAACGGATACACGAAGGCAGGGACCAAGCGCTGGCGGTGCAAGTCGTGCGGTGCCTCCAAGACGAGAAGGATTGACAACGCCGCCAAGCTGCTCCGGGCCTTCCTTGCCTGGATCCTCTCCAAGAGGTCGATCGCCGATCTCGGATACAGCAGGTCGACCTTCTGGCGAAAGTGCGCCGGGTTCTGGGAGCTTTGGCCCATCGCCCCTTTCACCGGCGAGGTCTTCGACACGGTCTTTCTCGACGGCATCTGGTTTTCCCACGACGCCGTCGTGCTCGTCGCGCGCTCCAAGGAGCACGTGATCGCATGGCACCTGGCGCAAAGGGAGTGCTCGAGCTCCTGGGCGGCGCTGATGATGAGGATACCCGCTCCGATGCTGGTGGTGTCGGACGGATCCACCGGGCTCGCGAAGGCGGCGCGCACCGTATGGCCCGGCACCAGGATACAGCGCTGCGTCGTGCATGCCGCGCGCCAGGTCAAGCGCTACACGACCAAGAGTCCCAAGCTCGAGTGCGGCCGCGAGCTCCTGGGCATCGCGAACCGCCTGACGAGGGCCAAAGACGAGGACGCGATGAGGGAGTGGCTCGTCGACTACGCGCAGTGGTGCTCCGATTGGAGCGAGTTCCTGAAGGAGTTCACGGTGAAAGACGGCAGGAGGGTCTACACGCACGAGAGGCTGCGGCGGGCCAGGGGAAGCCTCAACCGCCTGGTGAAGGAAGGGACGCTTTTCACATTCATCGAGATGCAAAGGGAGCGCGGCGGGCGCTGGGATTCCACCAACAACCCGATCGAGAGCCTGAACGCGCAACTGAGGGAGATGCTCAGGCTGCATCGGGGATTGCCGCTGCTGCACCGCGTGAAGGCCGTCATGTGGTGGTGCTACATGCACACCGAAGAGCCCGAGAGCCCGGCGGAGATCCTGCGCCGCATGCCGAGGGACGAAGACGTCGACGGGCTTTTCGCAACCGTCTCGGGCGAGGGCCGGCATTCGGATGGAAGCCCGGAGAGGTATGGGAAGGCCATCGACTGGAACGAGTTTCACATGCCGACGAGGTACCGTCAGTGATGTCCCGCCGGACACACTTTTTGAAACATAGCCCGTAAAATACATTCCCAACCATGTATTTTACAACCTAGGTCCCTCATTTGGGTTAATGGCCAACCAATTGTTCAACAAATCTGGTAAGTGGTATCACCAACCACTGATTTAACGAACTCAACCAGTATATTTAGGGCTATGTTTCAAAAAGTGTGTCCGAATAAGACCCGTTACCCCAGTTGAACACAAGCAAATCAGGTCCTTGAGTTGGAATCGCCCAACTCGAAGGTGTTTCAAAAAGTGTGTCCGCTTTCCTCTTGACGTGCCTGTTCAGGCAAGCTTTCCGAAGGGAAAAGTTGCCTAGTGGACAGGATGACGCCTTGAGTAGCCCGAGATGCGACGTTTGCGGAAGCGAGATGAAGGGGAACGGATACACGAAGGCAGGGACCAAGCGCTGGCGGTGCAAGTCGTGCGGTGCCTCCAAGACGAGAAGGATTGACAACGCCGCCAAGCTGCTCCGGGCCTTCCTTGCCTGGATCCTCTCCAAGAGGTCGATCGCCGATCTCGGATACAGCAGGTCGACCTTCTGGCGAAAGTGCGCCGGGTTCTGGGAGCTTTGGCCCATCGCCCCTTTCACCGGCGAGGTCTTCGACACGGTCTTTCTCGACGGCATCTGGTTTTCCCACGACGCCGTCGTGCTCGTCGCGCGCTCCAAGGAGCACGTGATCGCATGGCACCTGGCGCAAAGGGAGTGCTCGAGCTCCTGGGCGGCGCTGATGATGAGGATACCCGCTCCGATGCTGGTGGTGTCGGACGGATCCACCGGGCTCGCGAAGGCGGCGCGCACCGTATGGCCCGGCACCAGGATACAGCGCTGCGTCGTGCATGCCGCGCGCCAGGTCAAGCGCTACACGACCAAGAGTCCCAAGCTCGAGTGCGGCCGCGAGCTCCTGGGCATCGCGAACCGCCTGACGAGGGCCAAAGACGAGGACGCGATGAGGGAGTGGCTCGTCGACTACGCGCAGTGGTGCTCCGATTGGAGCGAGTTCCTGAAGGAGTTCACGGTGAAAGACGGCAGGAGGGTCTACACGCACGAGAGGCTGCGGCGGGCCAGGGGAAGCCTCAACCGCCTGGTGAAGGAAGGGACGCTTTTCACATTCATCGAGATGCAAAGGGAGCGCGGCGGGCGCTGGGATTCCACCAACAACCCGATCGAGAGCCTGAACGCGCAACTGAGGGAGATGCTCAGGCTGCATCGGGGATTGCCGCTGCTGCACCGCGTGAAGGCCGTCATGTGGTGGTGCTACATGCACACCGAAGAGCCCGAGAGCCCGGCGGAGATCCTGCGCCGCATGCCGAGGGACGAAGACGTCGACGGGCTTTTCGCAACCGTCTCGGGCGAGGGCCGGCATTCGGATGGAAGCCCGGAGAGGTATGGGAAGGCCATCGACTGGAACGAGTTTCACATGCCGACGAGGTACCGTCAGTGATGTCCCGCCGGACACACTTTTTGAAACATAGCCCTATATTTACATACCCCAAAAAAATAGGGCAGAAACGCTTTCGCGATCCCGCCCCGCAAACCCGAAGGTTTCTGTCTGGCTATAATTATCGTGATTGCGGCCCGTTTGTCAAATCGAGCATATAGGATTTACCAGTATCACCGTTGGCTCAGCCATGCCTGGAAGACCTTTGACAGAAAGTCGTATGCCGAGATGATAGTCGTGTTCCCCCTGTACCAATCCGAGTTCTCCTCTGCACGTTGCCTAAATGCCAGGAATCCGTCGTATGCTCTCGCCTGCCTTTCTCGGGTGACGAAACGGTTGCAGGCATAGGCGAGCACCGTCGTCTGGAGCACTCGCGGATTGCGCATCTTGGATCGTCTCAGGCGCTTCGAGACACCTGCGTCGCCGAGCGCTTTCGCGACCGATGCGGGGTATCTCGTCGACGTGGCCGAGGAGATACCCAAGCCGTTGATGATGGCGCTCGAATGGGCAGCGGCGTTCCTGAGCGAATTCGCTCGCCTGAGAAGGTAATGGTCATCTCTCATTTCCGTATCGCCCCATCGGTTTGCGCAGAAGAGGTAGAAGCTGGCAAACGCGCCGAACGACGACAGCTCCAGGAACACCCATGCCGGCATCTCGTCTAGCGGATAGCGCTCGACGAGCGGTCCGAGGTAGGCGTCGTTCTCCAAGCGCGAGATCTCGCCTTCGCGCCTGTTGCGCTCGGCGTGGTTGAGGTGCGTGAGGTAGTCGGCGAGGACGGAGTAGCCGTCCTCGTTGCGATTGTCGGTTATTTTCTCGACGAGTTTTGTCTTGGCGGCGTTCTCCACGTCGAGTGTGAGCGGCAGCAGGAACCTGCGCAGTTCCTGGTCTATCCCCGCGAGGTCGACCAGTTGCCCGAAGTCGAGCTCGGCATACTCGCCGTCGTGCTTGCCGCCCACCCGTTTGGGAAAGAGCACGCGGTACGCCGCGAGGCGGAAGTAGTGGTCCTGCTCGGAGAGGATGCGAGAGGCCTCTCCCTCGTCGCACAGCTCGAAGGTCACGCCCTTGGACTTCAGGTGCTCTATCTGCTCCTCGACGGTGAGCTTGGGCTTTCTTTTATTATCTTCTGCGATTTCGTTCATAGCTTCGATCTTTCGTGCTTGGATAGGGATCGGTCTCGAGGGACGGAATGCGCGCCGTTTCTCAATTATCCTTCTTTTCGCATGCAATTGCGCGTGAAACGGCGATTGGAAGGTGCGCCTTGCCTACATGAACCGGAACACCGCCTTGAACATCCAGCGGACGAACGCCCCGATTCCCCTGAACACCGCTTTAATCATTTCCGAATCCTTCCATCCAATCGTCTTCCATGTCGTCTGCTGGCACCTCCTGTGCCGCTTCGGCCTCGACCGCCCTTTCGAGTGTAAGCGGAGTGACGCCGACCGCCTCCGCCATGAGCGCCTGGCTTGCCGCCAGCCTCTCGTCGTCGTTCGCCAGGTAGCCGCTCAGCCTCACGATGCGGCTGGCGAGCGACCCTCCGGGCCCGACGAAGAGGGCGCAAGCGCGATCTACCCTGGCGACGTCCACGAGCTCGCCGAAGAGCCTCGCGAGCACCGTCGAGCCGTCCAGGGTGACGCTCTCGATTCCGGCGGCCTCTCTCGGGGTGGCGAGCTGGAACCTCCAGCCCTTCTCGCGCCTCGCCTCGGGGGCCTCTCCGCCGTCTGTCCGGTAGGCCTCGTTCGCGGCGTAGCAGTGCGCCGTGAGCCAGAGGCCCTTCTTCTCGACGTCTGCGTAGTCGAGCGTGAGATCGGCGAGCATGCTCTTGCCCGAGAACGGCTGCGCCTCGGTGAAACGGTCGGTGTCGAACGCCTCGATGCGCCCGCGGTAGGCGACCTCCACCCTCATCGGAGCTCCCTCCTTTCTCGCCGCCGTTCCTGCTGTGCCTGCGTCTCGCGGCTACGCGGTTTCGCGTCGCCGCGCCTGACGGGCGCTTCCTCGCCCTGCGGCTGCCTTTGCCGCCTTGTCTGCGCGGTTTCGGGCAGGAGCCTGTTCGCCGCCGCGTATGCGCGCACCTCGCGCAGCGCTTCCGCCCGTTCGGCGGAATCGCCGTCGGCGCGGCCTTCGAGCCTTTCGATCCTCCTGTCGAGGTCTGCCAGGCTGTGCGCGTTCGCGGACATGAACGCCTCTATCGCGCCGGCGAGACGTTCCAGCTCCGACAGGTCGTTCAGCTCGATGGCGCTTTCGGCTTCGGAGAGTATCCGTCGGGATGCCGCCGGGGCTGGGTGCCAGGCGGCGATCCTGTCGAAGCGCCGCCTGAGCGCCTCCTGGCCGAAGGAGAGCCCCAGCTTCTCGCCTCCGATGCGCCAGGTGGGGTGGTCTGAAAGCGAGTAGATCCAGTCACGTCGCCACGACTTCTCCGAGTTCTGCGAAACATCCACTTCGAGCGCCTCGAGCACGGCCATGAACTCGTCCTCGTTGCGGGCGAGCGCCTTGGCCACCGTGACCCGGTTGCGGATGTCTGCGACCCACGAGTAGCCACCCTCTTTCTGGATCTCCCGCTCGGCGCGCCGCATGTATACGCTCTGCAGCGTCGCGGGCGTCGCCTTGCGCGTCTGCCCCTCGTCCTCCTCCCTCACGGTGTCGTTGCGCATGAAGCGATATCCGCGTTCCTCTGCGAGATCCTGAAGGCTGCGGTTGAGCTCCAGCGGGTCGGGGGTCTGCAGCCTGCGTTCGGTGGCGAGGTTGGTGTTGTTGACGACGATGTGGGCGTGGGGGATCCTGCGCTCGTTGTCGTCGTGCAGGACAATCGCCGCCTCGAAGTCGGCGAAGTGCCTGAGCGCCCAGGCGCTCGCGAGCTCCGCCACCTGGTCTGCGGTCAAGCCGTCTTGAGGATCGGGCGACATGACGAAATGCTTGAAGGTCCTCGCCGGCTTGCCCCGATACGGGGTGTCGTTGCCGCAGGCGCGCCTCGTCGCGTCCATCGAGTCCGCCCAGTCGAACCCGGCCGGGGCGGCCGAGACGTCCTCGAAGGCGCGCTCCTCCTGCCATGCGAAGTTCATGACCATGATCCCGAGGGCGCGCCCTCCCTTCTCGAGGTAGTGCTTTATGCCGGCGCATCCCGTGTGGCCGGCTATGGGCTTCAGCAGCGGCATGCTAGTCTCCGCCCACTATGGCACGGCCTTCGAGCGAGGCAAGCTCGCCCGCCATCTCGCAGCGACCCTCGTCGACCTGCGCGAGCAGAAGCGCGCACTCGTCGAGCTTGCTGGACACCCACTCCAGGTCGCCCCTTCCGTGGTCCAGCGCGAACTTGATGGAGTTGAGGGCGTGCACGCCCTGGTTGTAGTGGTGCCCCCACCTGACGAGCTCGCGGGAGAGCCTGCGCATTGAGAGTCCGTCGAGCAGCACGCCTCCGCGCTTCGCGTTCTCGGCATCGTCCGCGACCATGCGGGCGACGTAGCGCAGGTACTCGGAGCGGGTGAGCCCCTCCTCGTCGGCGCGCTCACAGACCGCGCGGAAGTCCGCGTCGCTCACGCGGGCGGTCAGCACGTTGTCGTATCTCAAGACCTTCGTCATCTTCTCCATCCTTCGCATCCTCCGCCGCCCCGATGCGGTGGAGGCTCGGGCGGCGCTCTTTCCAGGGGCGCGGGGCATCCCCCGCATGGCGCGGGCCGGGGAGCTTGCGGCAGCTTCGCGCGCCCGGCGGCGTCGCCTCCGCTTCGGGCTCTGGGCTCCGGGGCGGGGTGCGCCGTGCGCCCAGGCCGCCATCTATCTCGTGTATACGAGATAGGCTACTTGCTGGAAACGGTGCAGGAGCCCCTTCGGGCGCCTGCATGGGACTAAATGCGTCCAAGGAGCCTGCTGGCCGTTCTCGAGATCTTCTCGAGCACCTGCCTGTCCAGCCCGCTCGGCGGGTTTTCCGCCTTCGACTCGTAGCGCCTGAGCGCGCGAAGGGCGCTTGCGAGCGCCGCCGCGGGCTTGGGCGCGGGGCCCTTCACGTCTTCTTCGGCGGCGGGCTCGGCGGTCGACTTCTTGAGGAACTCGGTCGTCTCCTTCTTGCCCAGGGGCTGCGCCCGCCATGTCGCATGGAGCCGGTCCTGCGCATCGGAATCCAGATCGGCGAGGATCCCCACGGCGTCCGCCGAGAGCGCGTCCGCGAGCGCGGCCTCGCGCCACTGGGGCGTGAGCCTCTCCTCGATCTTGCGCGCGAGCGACTCCTGGCGCTGGATGGTCTTGCCCGATACCTTGCGTCCGGTCTGCTCGGATATGATCGCCGCCTTGATGTCCTCGGTGCGCACGCCGGAAAGCTCGGGGTTCTCGGCGCGCATGCGCTCGACCTCCACGCCGAGCGCACGGCTCGCCGCCGCGCGCTCGGTCACGGTGAGGCTGCGCACGAAGTAGTTGGCGGCGTGCAGCAGCATGACCGACTGCTCGTCGGTGATGCCCCGGATGACGCGGCAGGGGATCTGGGCGTATTTCTCATCTTCTTTCGCGAGGAGTGCGTAGGCCGCCTTTCGGCGGTGCCCGCTCACCATCTGCCAGCCGCCGTCGTCGAGCTTGCGCACGAGCGGCAGGTCGGTGAGCCCCTCCTCCTCGATGCTCTTCGCGAGCTGCGCGATGCCGGCCTCGTCCATCGAGTAGGCGGCGTTGGCGGGGTGATCGGCTATCTCTTCGATGGGGATCCTCTCGACGGGGTAGTCGTTGCGGGTCGATGCGCTCCTGTCGAGCAGCCCGGAGATGGTGAACCCCGATGTCGTGGGTTTAGCCATGGAGCACCTCCTCGGCGAGCGCCTCGTAGTCCTTGGCGGGCCGGCTGTTCGGCTTGAAGGCCGCGACGGGCTGCCACTGCCAGCTTCCCTCGCAGACCTTCGAGCTCGCGTGGATGACGGTGGCGAACTGGTTGTCGGGGAAGTACGCGTCGAGCACGTCGGCCCCGGTGGCCTCCGCGTTGGTCATGAGCCCGGGCACGCACGTGCGCAGGATGCGCCATGCGGGCGTGGGCACGCGCAGCGCGTCGGAGATGGACTCGATGGCGCTGACCGTGAGGGCGGTGCCGCGCATGACGGTGGAGTCGAGCTTCACCGGCACGATCACCATGCCGTCGCCCGCAGCGGCTAGGTAGGCGTTGAAGGCGAGGCGCTTCATCGTGGGGCTGCAGTCCACGATGCAGACGTCGTAGTCGCCCGCGCAGTCGTCGAGCGCGAAGCGAAGGCGCTGCTCGCGCAGGAGCAGCTCGTTCTGGTCGACGAGTTCTATGGTCGAGGGCACGACGGAGAGCCCATCGGCCTCGGTTTCGAAGGCAACGTCGCCGACGGGCGCGTTCCCGTAGAGGAGCTCGACGGCTCCCCGACGCTCGGCCGCGGCGCGGTCGTAGAGCCCGAAGAAGTCCGTGGCCGACGCCTGCGGGTCCAGGTCTATCAGGAGCGTCCTCAGGCCCCGCCTGGCGTAGATGGTGGCGAGGTTGACTGCAGTGGTGGTCTTTCCGACCCCGCCCTTGTAGTTCGATATCGCGAGCGTCCTCATGCTTCCTCCGTCCTCTCTGCGATCGTCGATGGCGTTTACCCCGAGTATACAGAACGGAAACGTTCTGTTAATACTGACCGTTCGCCATGGGGTGGCGGTTCGCCATGGGGCGAGCCGCCTGCAAACGGCCCCCTCCGTCCGGAGGGGGCCTGCCCAGGCGGGCCGGAGGTCCTAGGCCTCGCCGAAGGCGTTGATGTGGTGCCTGAGCAGCGCGCGGTCCTCTCCGACGACAATCATGCTGATCTTGTCGAACCTCACGCCGACCGATTCGGCGAAGTCGTTCTCGACGAGCCAGGAGACCGCGAGCAGCTCCATCGTCTCGCGATCGTTCCTCCCGTCGCCGAAGCCGGCGCCGGAGTTCGGGCGCGCGGAGACGTCGACGAACACGAGGTCGTCGGACTCGGGGTCGCGTGCGACCAGGTCGATGGTTCCTCTCGTCTCGGGCGACTTCCACCCGGTCGCGAGCGTCTCGTAGCCGCGGACCTCGAGGAAGCGGGCCGCCGCCTCGACCGCCCTGTCCTGGAGAGTGGGATTGGTGTTCATGGTGACCTCCGTTCGGTTGGGGCGGAGCCCCTTGCCCCGCCTTGTGGCATCGGGGCCGCACCGCCTGCCGCGCCCCGCAAGGGAGGAAGCGAAGGCGCGTTCCTCGCCCCATCGGGCCGTTGGTTTTCCGAAGCCCGGAGGGCGCTTTGTTTTGCCGCTTTCGCCTTTTCTCTCGGGCGGCAAAAGAAATCGGAAAAGCATCGCGACCCTTGCGGGGCGCATCGGGCGGCTGTGCGAGCCTTTGATGCCCAAGGAGGAGGCAAGGCGATCCGATCGAACGGAGCCCGCCGTGCCGCGAATGCCCCCAGGAGGCTGTCTGAGGGTCGGCTGCTCGGGGGAAGCCCTTGCCGGGCCGCCCGGCGGAGCTAGCCCCTCGCCATCCTGAGAACCGCCGCGTCCTGCTGCGCCACGTCGTCCCCGACCGCCCCGAGCTCGTCGGCGCCGAGGTCGACGAACACGCGCGTCAGCACCTGCATGAGCTCGATGAGGCGCTCGTCGATGCCGTCGGCGCTCCTGAGCCTCCTGAGCTCGACGTAGACGGATTTCATCTGGTCGCGCAGCATCCTATAGACCCTCACGTTCGGGCTGACGTTTATGTCGCGGCACTCGAGCCTGGAGGTTATGTAGTCCTGCTTGGTCATGCCGCTTGCCGCGACGAGGGCGTTTATCACCTCGTCCTCCTCCGGCGAGACCCGGAACGCTATCGTCTTGGTGCGCCGGCGCCCTTTGTAGTCGACGATCGGCCTGGACATCAGGGCCTCCTTCCCTGGTCGAGCGCCGCTGCCATGTCCGACTGCTTGCTGGGGAAGAGGTGGGCGTAGCGAAGCGTCATCTCGTAGGTCTCGTGCCCCAGCCGGTCCGCTATGGCGATCGCGCTGAACCCCATCTCTATGAGGAGCGAGACGTGGCTGTGGCGAAGGTCGTGGATCCGGATGGGCTCGAGCCCGCATGCGGCGCAGCCGCGCTTCATCTCGTGGTGCAGGTAGCTTTTGGTGAAGCAGAAGATGCGGCAGGCGCGCCGCTCCTCAGGGATGGATCCGAGGAAATCGGCGAGCTCGTCCGCGAGGAACTCCGGCATGACCACATCCCTCTTCGATTTGGGCGTCTTGGGGGAGGTGATGACGTCCCCCCTCCGAATCCGCTGGTAGCTCTTGGTGACGTGGATGAGGCACTTTCCAAGGTCGATGTCGTTCGGTTCGAGGGCGAGGAGCTCGCCGACCCTCAAGCCGCACCAGTACAGGATCTCGAACGCGTAGAAGCTGGCTGGCTTGTCCATCACCTCCTCGCTGAACGCGAGGTACTGCTCCTTCGTCCAGAACCTCATCTCTGCGCCTTTCCGCTCGCCGATCTTGATTGTCGGGGTGGCGGGGCTCTTTCCCAGGCCGTAGTACTTGACCGCGTGGTTGAAGATGGCGCTCAGCTGGTTGTTTATGGTTCTCAGGTAGGTGCCGCTGTACGGCTTCCCCTCGTCGTCGTACGAGCCCACCATCCTGTTCTGCCAGTCAACCACGTCTTTGGGGGTGATGTCGCACATCCTCTTCGGCCCGAAGAACGGCACTATCTTCGTGCGGATGATGTGCTCCTTGGTGAGCCAGGTGTTGAGCTTGAGCCTTGGCCTCACGTCTTCGGAGTACCTCTTCACGAACGCCTCGAAGGGCATCGACATGGACCCGTCGGCAGAGGCCAGGAAATCAGCCTCCCACGCCAAGGCATCGCCCTTGGTCGCGAACCCCCGTTTCACCTTGTGCTTGCGGTTGCCGTCGATGTCGCTGTAGTAGCACTGGACGTACCAGGAGCCCGTCTTCCCGTTCATGTAGGCGGGCATCAGCGGGCCTCTTGTCTGGGGGCGGCGTCTCCGCAGTGGAAGCGCTCGTAGAAATACTTTCGGCTCACCTTCCCTTTGATGGTGGTGTAGCCTCTCTGCTCCATCTCGGAGTTCAGCATCCTGATGATGCGGTAGGCGTAGGGCCTGCTGATGCCGAGGGCGTGCATGACCTCCTCGACGCCCATGATCACCGGCTTAGAATTCTGCTCCATATCTTCCTCCTTCGTTCGATGAACAGAACAGAAACGTTCTGTAATTCGTGACACTAACAGAACGAAAATGTTCGGTCAAGACAAATTGAGAACGTTTTTGTTCTCTAGTATCATGGGGAAAACGATCAGAGGAGGAGAGATGACGACGGGAAGCCGCATACGGGCATTGCGCGAGTCGCGGGGGATGACGCAACGGCAGCTCGCTGAGAGGGCCGGCTGCACCGACGCGGCCATCAGAAACTACGAGGCGGGCAGGAGGGCGCTGAAGGGCTCCGCCTTGGATGCGATTGCAGGCGCCCTCGGGGTCGCCCCCGAGGCCCTCATGCCCGTCCAGGCTGAATCCGTCAGGGACGCCCTCGAGCTCCTCTTCAGGATCGAGGAGGAGTTCGGGCTCAGGCCCGTCGGCGGAGGCAGGCTCGCCGTCGCGCCCGGCGCGGAGAAGGCGCCTAAGCTCGCCGCCGCCATCAAGGCCTGGGAATCCCAGGTGGATGCGCTCGACCGCGGAGAGATAACCCCCGAGGAATACGAGTCCTGGAAGATGGGGATTGGCGGATGCTAGGCGATTCGAGGAGGATTTCGAGGGCGCGCCTTATCGGCAGCCTTCTATCAAGAATCCAAGAAGAGGCTCCGAAGCTCATCGCATTGAAGCGCGAAGGCGCCTACTGGGACTTCAAGAAGGAGTGGCACAAAGACAATTCCGAGCTGATCCACGACATACTATGCCTTGCCAACAATCTCGAGAGCGACGTGTCGTACCTCTTCATCGGCATAGACGAGGAAGAGGGCTATTCGGTGTGCGATGTCGAGAACAATGATCATGCCGAACGGAAGGCGAACCAGATGATCGTCGATATGCTCTCGAAGACAAAATGGGACAACGGTCAGCCTCCCTTCGCGGTCGTGGAGCCAATGGAGCTTGACGGGGGAACAATAGACATCCTATGCGTCGTGAGCAGGCGGGAGGATATGCCTTATTCCCTCTCGAAAGGGTCGGGGAAAGTGCGCGCGCATATGGTCCACACGCGACGCGTCGACTCGAACACGCCCATAGACGAAGGAGCGTCGTGGAACGAAGTGGAGGACATCTGGCGCCATCACTTCTCGCTCGACGAATCTCCTCTTGCGAGGGTGAAGGTGATGCTCGAAGACAAGGAGCATTGGAGGTTTCTCTCCGAGGTGGTCGGCACGGAGGACAAGTATTATCTGTACGCTCCGGAGTTTACCGTCTGCCATTATTCGGACGACGAGCGGGACGGCTACGAGTACTACATGCTGAACCAGACAGACCCTAGTCCGAGCTGGTATATGATCGAGATCCGCTATTTCCAGACTCGCATATTCGACACTCTCGGCATCGCCCTCGACGGCGGCAGGTATTTCGCGCCCGCCCCGTCGCGTTCCTTCGTGCGCTGGAATCGGCGCAGCCTGGATTTCAATCTCATGTATTGCTACTACACAAGGGATTCTTTGGATTGGAACCTGAACGAGTTCTTCTTCGACGAGAACTACGGCGATGCCAGGATAGCGCGCAGGCGGTTCCTCGAAACCGTCGTCATCTTCCAAGACGAGGAAGAACGTAAAGGCTTCGAGATCCTTCTTCGCGAACGTCATTCCGAATTCGAGGAGGAGATGTCAGAGGCCCCCGACCCGTACGGCGCAGAGCGACTTCCCGAGGACTATCCCCAGGAGGCGAAGGACCAAGCCACCCGCGAGCTGAAAGCGATTCCCATCCTCAAGCGCATGCTCGAAGAATTCAGGGACGATCTCGAAGGGTTGCGCTTGCCCACTTCCAGGGATTGGTAGTTTGGCCCGCAAGCCCTCTGCTGCTACTCGGGAGGAGTAATAGCGAAATCCGACCGTCTTCGTGAGTTTGCGAGAATGACACTTCCAGGCTCTCCGCCAGGGGCATCCGTCATTCTTGAGTTTCGTTTTTCCGGGTGAGTTTCGTTTGAGTTTCGTCGATTTTCGGCGGCACCTGCAAGCCTCCCGCCATCATTGCCTCTCGTCGGCTTGCAGGTTCTTCGGTTCGCGTCGGTTCCCTTCGGTTCCGTTCGAGTCGTTTCAGGCTCGTTCGACCCATGCCCGTTTGCCATGGGGTGACAACCGACCATGCGTCTACCTGCGGAAACGAAAAGGCTCCTCGATTCTTTCGAGGAGCCTTGTGAGTTTCTATCTGATTTCGGAATCATGCGGTTTGCAGGTGCGGACGTTCTGAAATGTCGTCATCGGTCGCCATTGGAACCGCTAGAAACCGTATGAAAATCACAAACAAATGTTCTATTACTATTCCCACTCCACGGTGCCGACGGGCTTGGGCGTGAGGTCGTAGCACACGCGGCAGATGCCGGGAACCTCGTGGGTGATGCGGTCGGTCATGCGCTTGAGCAGCTCCCAGTCCAGCTCGGGCACCGTCGCGGTCATGACGTCCACGGTGTTGATGGCGCGGATGATCGCCGGCCACTCGTAGGCGCGCACGCCGTCACGCACGCCGGTGGCGCGCATGTCGGGCACCACGGCGAAGTACTGCCAGGCGCCCACGCCGGCCGCTTCCATTTCCTCGCGCACGATGGCGTCGGCTTCGCGCAGCGCCTCCAGGCGGTCGCGCGTGATGGCGCCGAGGCAGCGCACGCCCAGGCCCGGACCCGGGAAGGGCTGACGTTCCACCATGGACTCGGGCAGGCCGAGCTCGCGGCCGACCACACGCACCTCGTCCTTGTAGAGCAGCTTGACGGGCTCGACCAGGTCGAACTGCAGGTCCTCGGGCAGGCCACCGACGTTGTGGTGCGCCTTTACGCCGTCCTTGGATTCGAGGATGTCGGGATAGATGGTGCCCTGGGCGAGGAAGTCAACCTCGTCGCCGACCTTGCGCGCTTCCTCCTCGAATACGCGGATGAACTCCGCGCCGATGATCTTGCGCTTGGTCTCGGGCTCGTCGACGCCGGCCAGCAGGTCCAGGAAGCGGTCCGTGGCGTCCACGTAGACGAGATTGGCGTCCATCTGGTTCTGGAAGACGTCCACTACCTGCTCGGACTCGCCCTTGCGCATGAGGCCGTGGTTCACGTGCACGCAGATGAGGTTCTTGCCGATTGCCTTGATGAGTAGCGCAGCCACGACCGAGCTGTCAACGCCACCGGAAAGAGCCAGCAGCACCTTGCGGTCGCCGACCTGCTCGCGTATGGCCTGCACCTGCTCGTCGATGAATGCCTGGGCGAGCTCGGGGGTCGTGATACGTTCCATGTCGTCGGGTCGCTTGTTGGGGTCCATGCGCTTCCTCCTCGAAGACGTAATGTCGATTTTCGTTTTCGTGATTCTAGCGCATCACACGTCTCTCGGTGCGCTTCAGCGGTCGCAGAACGACCGACTGGGGGAGCAGCATCGACGCGGAGCGGTTTACATGCACGCTTTCGTTCCATGCGTGCGCGCGAAATCATACAATATGCAGAATGGTGCATCGCGGACTCGCGATGACGCCGGCCCTCATTGTGCGGAAGAGGAGATGAGTCAATGTACCAAGGGGAACTCAGCATCTATCTTGTCGGCCTCGATGACGAGAACGTACAGGCCCTTCGGGCAGTTCCCGCTCTCGCTCCCTTCACGCACCGCTTCGTTTCCGCACCCGTTTTCGATGCGCATGTGGCGCTTGACGCCGATCTCACGCTCGTTTCGCTGGGCAGGGAGGTCGATACCTGGGTCTTGCAGGACTTCCTCGAGGACAAGGAGGAGCACTGCGACGTGATCGCGCTCGTGGCTCCCGAGCGTTCGGCCGAGACGATGGGCCTCTTGCCCGAGCTTTATGACGTCTGGCCCGACGGCATGCCCGCAGAGGAGCTCGTCTGGCGTTTCGATCATTGGCAACAGCATCGCAAGGCGCAGGCGGATGCGCAGGAGACCGCGCAGTTCCTCGAAGTCACCATCAATTCGATTCCCTGCCTCGTCTGGTACAAGACGGCCGATGGCATTCACGAGAAGGTCAACGATAGCTTCTGCGAAACGGTCGGCAAGGAGAAGGATGACGTGCAGGGGCGCGGACATGCCTACATCTGGGATGTCGAGACAGATGATCCCGCCTGCATCGAGTCGGAGGCTCAGGTCATGGCCACGCGCAAGACCTGCGTTTCCGAAGAGGTGGTTCAGAGCGGCAGTGGCACGAAGCTCCTGACAACCTACAAGTCACCGCTATACGATCTCGATGGTAGCGTCATGGGCACCGTGGGCGTCGCGATTGACGTGACGCAAGAGCGTGCCTACGAGCGTGACTTGCTTCAGAAGAACCAGACGCTCGAAAACATGTTCACCGCCATGGATTGCGGCGTTCTCACGCACACACTTGACGGTACGCGCGTCATCGGCGTGAACCAGGCGGCGCTTGACATTCTCGGGTACGAATCCGAGGAGGACCTGCTCGCGCACGGATTCGACATGGTGGCCGATTCGGTCGTCGACTCCGACAAGGAGATGCTACGCGAGAAGTTCGCTACGCTCAAACAGGCGGGCGATAGCGTGAGCTTTGAATACAGCGTTCATCACGAGGACGGCAAGATTCTGCACGTGCTCGGGAGCGCCAAGCTGATAGAGCAAGAAGGCGAGCTTTTGTATCAGCGCTTCTTGCTGGACTATTCCGATCAGAAGCACGAGGAGGAACGTCGTGAACGGCGCCAACAGTCCTTCATACGCGCCCTGGGCGTAAACTACCTGGTCGTGTGTTCGTTTGACCTGAATACCGGCAGGGGAGAGCTCCTGCGCATCTCGGACGACGCGGACGAAGAGCTGAAGGACATCTTTGACGGGCCTCTGACCTACGAGAAGTCCCTCTACGACTACGTGAACATCCGAACACTGCCTGACGATCGATCCATGCTATGCGACATGCTCGCACGCGACCGCGTGCGCGAGGAACTCGAGGAGCGCAAGCGCATCAACGTCATGTACCGCTCGTTTGTCGACGGCGTGATGGGGTACCGCCAGGTGACGCTCGTGCGTGCCGGATCATGGGCGGAGGACTCCGGTGATGGCCGCTTGGTGGTCATGGGCTTGCGCAACGTCGATCGCGAGACGCGCGAGGAGATCGAGCGAAAGGAACAGCTCGAGGAGGCACTACAGCGCGCCAACCGTGCCAACGAGGCAAAGAGCCTGTTCCTCTCCAACATGAGCCATGACATTCGTACGCCCATGAACGCCATCATCGGCTTCACGACGCTGGCGACCAATCACATCGACGATGTCGAGCGTGTCGAGGACTACCTGAACAAGATTCAGGCCTCCAGCACCCACTTGCTCGATCTCATCAACGACATCTTGGACATGAGCCGTATCGAATCAGGAAAGGCCTCGGTCGAGGAAAAGCCGTGTGATCTCATGGAGGTGACGGAGCACCTCGGCTCCATCGTCCAGTCCGAGGTCAGCGAGAAGGGTCTGCACTACGATGTCGACCTCTCCGGATTGCATCATCCGATTGTCATGTGCGACGAGCTCAAGCTGAAGCAGGTGCTACTCAACATACTCGGTAATGCCGTCAAGTTCACGCCTTCCGGCGGTTCGGTCTCGTTCTCGATATCCGAAGCCGCCTCGGATGCCGATGGAAAGGCGAATTACACGATGACGATCGCCGATAGCGGCATCGGCATGGACGAGGCGTTCATCAAACACATCTTCGACCCGTTCGAGCGCGAGCGGACTTCGACGCTTTCTGGCACGCAGGGCACCGGCCTGGGCATGTCAATCGCCAAGCGTCTTGTGGACATGATGGGCGGAGACATCAGCGTGACTAGCGTGAAGGGCGAGGGCAGCACCTTTAGCGTAATGTTGCCCCTCGAGGTGCTGGAGAAGGACGCCATTGCGGTTCAGGAGGGATACGCACGCCAGGAGCTTTCCGAACAGCTGCATGGCCTGCGCATCCTGCTCGTGGATGACAATCTCCTCAATCGCGAGATCGCCACCACCTTGTTGGAGGATGCGGGTTTCGTGGTCGAGCAGGCGGTTGATGGAAAGGATGCGATCGATCGTCTGTCCAATGCCGAACCCGGCTACTACCAGTTAGTGCTCATGGATATCCAGATGCCGGTCATGAACGGGTATGAGGCCGCGGCCATCGTGCGTTCCATGGACGATCCGGTTATCTCGCACATTCCCATCTTGGCCGTGACCGCCGATGCATTCGAAGAGGATCGCCAGAAGGCGCTTGATTGCGGCATGGATGGGCACATCGCCAAGCCAATCGAGATTGACGGTTTGCTGACTGCGTTGGAGGGTGTCCTGCTTCCTGCATAGCGCGTGGTGACGGCCTTCTTTGCAACGCATCATTGGGCGTGCCGCAGTCTTTGGCATTCCCCGTGCATCGCGATATAATCGACGTGTTTTTTCATTGCGATGAGGGAGACCAACATGGCCAAGAAACTAGTTGCCGTTTTCGTGACGCTTGCCTGCGCGTGCACGCTGTGCCTCGCGCTTGTCGGTTGCGGCGGCGGAGACTCCAAGGCGAACTTCGTCGGTGCCTGGGAGCTCGAGACAATCGAGGATGCGGATCTGGGTACGGTGGACGCGACAATCCTCAAGCAGATGAACATGCCCATCAACATGACGCTCAACGAGGATGGCTCGGCAGACTTCATCATGTTTGGCCAGAGCATAGATGCCACGTGGAAGGTCAATAGCGCCACGCAGATGACGCTCACGCTTGCCGGTGAGGGTGATGCCATCTTCACGTTGGCAGAAGGCAAGCTCACGAGCGATGACGGCGAGACAACGATGATTTTCACACGGGGTGACCAGGCGTCATAGCCACCCCGTGCGATCATTTTATTGCGAAGAAAGGCCCGCTTGCACATGCATGCGGGCCTTCATGTACGAGAAGGAGGGCAATCGTATGAGCGATGCTGTTCAGGGTTCGGCTGTTGGTATGGAGGTCGAGACCATCGCGACGGTGTGTGGTGGCTGTCACAACACTTGTCCGATGTTCGTTGACGTGCGCGACAACCATGTCGTGTTCGCTCATGGCGTTCCCGGCAACAAGCGCACGAACGGCGCCCTGTGCTCCAAGGGGCTTGCCGCGCCGCAGATCGCGCATGATCCGCGCAGGGTCATATATCCCATGCGTCGCGTGGGCGAGCGTAGCAGTGGCGAGTTCGAACGGATTAGCTGGGACGAGGCGCTTCGCGAACTGGCCACGCGCATCAACGAGGCCGTTGCGCAGTACGGGCCCACGTCCGTCTCCATCTGCCGCGGTCAGGCCTGCGGTTGGGGCTTTACCTACGACATGACGCAGCGCTTCGCGCACTGCGTGGGCACCGAGGTGGGGATGGGCGCCTCGGAGTGCTTCGTGCCGCGTGCGATTGCCGAGGGGATGACCTACGGCGGCATGCCGTCCTTTGTCGACTATCCTAACGTCGACCTTATGATCTTCTGGGGCAAGCAACCGGCGTTTTCATGCGCACCCGCCATCAAGAAGATCTACGATGCGCAGGAACGCGGAGCCAAGCTCGTCGTTATCGACCCGCTGCATTTCCACCTTGGCGCGCATGCCGACACCTTCATCCAAGTCGAGCCCGGCACCGACCTCGCCATGATGCTCGCCATGATTCACGTCATCGTCAACGAGGGCCTCTGGGATCGCGACTTCGTCGACGAGTACACCAACGACCCAGGTCTCGCCAAGCTCACGGCGCACATCAATGGCGACAACAAGCTCGGCATCGCGTATACGCCGCAGTGGGCGGCCGAGATTTGCGGCGCTCCGGCCGATGACATCACGGCACTGGCCCGCGAGTACGCGACCACGCCACGGGCCTCCATCACCTCCGGGCACGGCCTCGAGGGACGCGTAAACGTCACGCAGACCACGCGTGCGCTCTGCATCCTGCGCACCATCACGGGCCATCTTGACCGCGAAGGCTGCGATCTCTTCACGCAAAAGAGCCCGGCGCGCAATCCGGAGTTCACGCTCATCGACAAAGTGCTGCCCGATTTCGAACCCGCCGGTCCCACGATGATGTTCCACGTTCCGCCCTACAATCCCGAAGACTCGCGCTTTCCCCTGCTTTTCAATGGCCAGGGGCTGCTGCCCACACCTGACGTTCTGCGTACCATGGCCGAAGGCAAGATCAAGGTCGCCATCTTCCAGGGTGCCAATCCAGTCGTCACGCAACCGCAGCCCGATGTCACCATGGCTGCGCTTGCCAAGGTCGACTACATCGCGACCATCGATCCGTATTTGAGCGAGACCGCCCAGTGCGGTGATCTCGTTTTACCGGCGGCAACGTATCTCGAACGCACCGAGCCCGAGTGGTTCAAGTCCGATTCATGGTTCCCGGAGATCACGCTACGCCAGAAAACCGTGCAAGTGGGGGAGGCCAAGCCGGACACGCAAATCATGATCGAGCTCGGGCGCGCTTGCGGCTTTGTCGAGGAGTTCCCCAGCGAGGACATCACCTGGTACATCGACGAGTGCCTCAAGCCCTCGGGCATCACCTACGAGCAGCTGCTCGCTCATCCGCATGGGCTCGAGTACGGCATCATCGAGTACGAGAAGTTCGCGAAGGCGGGCTTCCGTGCACCGGGAGGCAAGGTCAACATCGTCTCCGAGGTGCTGCTCGAAAACGGTTTCGACGGGCTTCCCAACTGGGAGGACAGCTCCGAGTCTCCCCGCAGCAAGCCCGAACTTGCCGAGAAGTATCCTTATGTCGTGTTCACGGGCCGTTCCGGCCCCATGTACGTGCACGAGCAACGCCGCACGATCCCATGGCTGCGCGAGATGCAGCCCGAGGCACGCGCGATGGTCAACAGCGACCGTGCCGCAGCATTGGGCATCGAGGACGGAGATTGGCTCAGGGTGAGTTCGCCGCGCGGGTCGATTACGATCAAGGCCGAGGTCACGCCCATACTCAGGGAGGATTGGATCTATGTCCCCGGTGGTTGGGTCGATGCCAATTACAACTATCTCGGCATCGATGAGGATCTTGATCCGATCTCGAGCCAGGCGAACTACACCATGTGCCTCGGCACTATCGAGAAGCTCTAGGGAGGCGGCCATGTTCTACGAACTTCATTTTGACGTCAATCGCTGCGCACAGTGCTTCGCCTGCGAGGTCGCTTGCAAGTCGGCCCATAACCTGCGTCCGAACGCTCAGGACAAACCGGGTAGCACCGGTCCGCGCTATCGCGAGGTCATGACCACCTACGAGCGCGATGCCAGCTGTCCCATCCAGTATGTCTCGATGGCTTGCATGCATTGCGCGGAGGCGGCATGCATGGCCGTCTGCCCCGCCAAGGCCATATACCGCGACCCCGAGTTCGGTGCCGTGCTCGTGGATTCGAGCAAGTGCCTTGGCTGCCATTATTGCTCGTGGGCCTGTGAGTTCGGCGCTCCGCAGTTTGGCGCAGATGGCCTCATGCAGAAATGTGACATGTGCATCGATCGCCTGCGTGATGGTCTCAAGCCCGCCTGTGTCGAGAATTGCTGTGGTGGGGCCATAAGCATCGGACCAGCTGGCGAGCCCGAGCGCGGGGTGCGTCAGCAGGCGGCACAACGCATGCCTCGTTAGCACGGGGATGCATGATGGAGGTCGTCTCGTGAACAACGGGGAATACAAGCTCAAGACGATGATCGTGGACGAGCTGCCGCTCATCGCGTTTACCACCTGCGCGCCTGCGGCGCTCGGCGTCGCCTTCGTTGCGCTTATGGAAGGCATCGTCGCGTTCTCGAGCACGGGGCTGTGGTTTGGGGGCTGGCGCTTTGCCGCGCTCGCCGTCGTCTTCACGACGGTCGGCATGCTTGCGTCCGTGATGCATCTGGCAAAGCCCCTACGTGCTCCACGCTCGCTTGCCAACGTGAAGAGCTCCTGGCTCTCGCGTGAGATTCTCGCCGTTTCGGCGTTCTGGGGCGTGCTCGTCGTGTGGCTCGTTTTCGCGCTCATCGCATCGGGAACGCTTCCGTTTGCACGCGTTGATGCCTTTACGGCGCTCGTATTGGGTTGGCTCTCCCTTTGCGCCTGCACCATCGCCTGCGTCGTGGGCCTGTTACTCGTCTTCGTCATCGCGCGTGCCTACCGCGTCATGGGACAACCGGGGTGGAATGGTCCCGAGACGCTGTTCGAGTTGCTCGCTGTCGCATTGCGCGTGGGCGTCATGGCCGCGTGCTGCCTCGTGCTGCTTGCCGCGGAGTACATGGACGTTCCGCTCTCTCCGTGGATCGCGGCCCTCATCTCCATCGTCTGCATCGGCATCGCCGCAGCGCTCGACAAGTATGCCAGCAACGCGCGTATGCACAGGCTCTCGCTCGAGATCGATACCGGGGCCAACCCCCATGGGCGTGTTCCCGCGGCGCTGTCGTGCGTTGTCACATGGCAGGCCGAGCGCGGCTATGGATTTGCCCTGAGCTTCTCGGCGGCATGCTTCATCGTGCTCGCCTGCCTCGTGCCCCCGTTTCGGATCATCGCCGTCGTTCTCGCCATGCTGTGTGCACTCGTCGCACAGGCCATGCTGCGCGCAGCCTTCTATGGCTTTTGCAACCCGTCTCGTACAACTTCGCGCTTTCCGATGCGCAGACAAACGCAGGCGCGAGGGTAATCCCCGCGCCTGCACGCGCAAATCCGATATGCCCGAAGGTGGCTAGATGGCCTCAACGCCCTGTTCGCCCGTGCGGATGCGTACGACCTCTTCGACAGGACTCACGAAGACCTTGCCGTCTCCGACTTCGCCGGTGCGGGCCGTCTTGCAGATGATATCCACGAGATCCTGAACGCGGTCATCATCGACCACGAGCTCGAACTTCACCTTGGGGACCATGTTGAGCAGCACTTCGGTACCACGGTAGTACTCGCTCCAGCCATGCTGATTGCCGCAACCCATGACCTGCGAGATGGTCATGCCCGCGATATCGGCGTTGAATAGGGCCTCCTTGAGGGGCTCGAGCTTTTCCGTGCGTACGATTGCAACGATTCGCTTCATTGTCTTCCTCCCTTAGTCAAGACCCAGATATGCGGGATACGCACTCTCGCCATGAAGTGCGACGTCCAAGCCGGCGGCCTCGTCGCTCTCGTCCACGCGGGCCTTGCCGCGATAGACCGCCTTGACGATGAAGCTCAGTATGAGACCGGCGACGATGACGAAGGCAAGCGTCACGAGTATGCCGAGTATCTGGCTCACGAGCAAGGAGGGGTCTCCCGTATAGAAGAGTCCGCCGTAATCCGTCCATGAGAGGCTCGGCACGCAGAACAGTCCGGTGAGGATGCCGCCGACGATACCACCGATGGAGTGGCAACCGAAGGCGTCGAGGGCGTCGTCGTATCCGATCTTCCTCTTGAGGTACGAGATGGCGAAATAGCAGCAGGGCGAGACGATTATGCCCATCACGATTGCCGCCCAGGGCTCGACAAAGCCAGCAGCGGGCGTGATGGCGACAAGGCCTGCCACGAGGCCCGTGCAGGCGCCGACGAGCGTTGGCTTGCCGACCTTGACACGCTCGACCACGATCCAGGAGAGCATGCCCGCTGCCGATGCCGCGACCGTATTGAGGAGGGCCAGGGCAGCGATGCCATCTGCCGCGAAGGCGGAACCGGCGTTGAAGCCGAACCAGCCAAACCACAGCAGGCCGGCACCAAGCATGACGAATGGCACGTTGTGGGGACGGTAGCTCATGAGGCCGAAGCCCTTGCGTCTGCCGATGACGAGGCAGAGGATGAGACCGGTTACACCGGAGCTAATGTGAACGACATCACCGCCGGCAAAGTCGAGTGCTCCGATCATGCTGCCGATGAGGCTGCCCTCACCGCCCCATACCATGTGCGCGAGCGGGGCGTACACAAGCGGGACCCATAGGATGACGAACAGCATGAGGGCGCCGAACTTCATGCGTCCGGCGACGGCACCGGTAATGATGGCCGTCGTGATCATCGCGAAGGCGAGCTGGAAGCCGATATTGACGATGGAGGGGTAGACATTGCCCTCGGCGTTTTCGCTCGCCTCGGCGAGCATGTCCGTTACCGTCGAGAAGCAGCCGATCTGATCGATGCCTCCGAAGAACGGTATCGACCCATCGCCACCATAGGCGAAGGACCATCCGAACAAGACCCAGATGACGCCCACGACGCCCATGGCACCCATGACCATCATCATCGTATTGACCACGTTCTTGCGTCTGGACAAGCCTCCGTAGAAGAAGGCCAGGCCAGGGCTCATGAGGAGCACCAACATGGTGCAGATGAGCATGAAGGATGTTGTTCCCGTATCAAACATGTGTATCCCTTCCTTTCTTCTCCTCCTGACACCTCAATTTTTCGTCGAGCAATGTTTCCATCGAGTTTCTGGGGTGTTACTTTGTGTTAACGCTGACTTGAGATGCTCGTAATCGGGCAACCTTCTCAGTTGATATTAGAAAGGCACGAGGGAAAGATGCATGGACGCAGACGGTGTCAATGAATTGGAACGAGCTGGACTCGATTTGAGGCGCGATGCGGATGGACTCATCCTCGAAGGTGATGGCATGCGCCTGCGCGCGAGCTTCGATGATATGAAGCGACGTCTGCTTCACGGCAGGCTCAACGGCGAGCTTCTCGTGCGTGCCGCACGCGTCAAGGGCGTTGCAGCGCCGACGCTCGTAGATGCGACGGCCGGCCTCGGACAGGACTCCCTGCTGCTTGCGGCTGCCGGCTTCTCCGTGACGCTGCTCGAATGCAATTCAATCATCGCCGCGATGCTCGCCGATGCTGTCGAGCAAGCACGGCGTGACCCGGAGCTTGCGGACGTTGCCGGGCGCATGCGGGTTATCGAAGGCGACAGTTTGAAAGCCTTGCGCGAGCTTTCGACGCCGCCCGATGTCGTCTATCTTGATCCGATGTTTCCCGGACGCAGCAAGAGTGCTGCGGTGAAGAAGAAGTTTCAGCTCCTGCATCGGCTCGAGGCACCCTGCGAGGATGAGACGGCGCTACTCGAGGCGGCACGCGCTGCCCATCCGCGCAAGATCGTCATCAAGCGACCGGTCAAGGGGTCATACCTCGCGGGCATTAAACCCGACTACACGTTACAGGGCAAGGCCGTGCGCTACGATTGCATCGTCATGGCGCGTGAGTCTTGACGCGGGAATAAAGTGGCGCAAGTATAGACGACATGTTTCATATGTAAGTGAGGAGTGGTCATGAGCAACGATTGCATTTTCTGCAAACTTGTCGCAGGAGAGGTTCCGTCCACCAAGGTGTACGAAGACGAATACGTGTATGCGTTCGACGATATCGAGCCCGAAGCTCCCGTTCACGTGCTCGTCGTCCCCAAGACGCACTACCATGAGCTTAACGACGAAGTGCCCGCAGAGGCTCTCGGTCATATCATGGCGGCAATTCCCAAGGTCGCCAAGATCAAGGGCGTCAACGAGTCGGGTTTCCGCTGCATTATCAATGTTGGTCCGGATTCTGCTCAGACAGTGCCGCATATGCACGTGCACGTCATCGGCGGTGCCAAGATGGGTCGCTCGACCTTCGAAGGTTCCTGGCGCGAATAGGCTCGCGAACGCAATCGAATGCCTTTCGGTGGGGCACGTGGCCGCTTGGGTCGCGTGCCCCTTTGCATGCCCTCGCATCTGCGCTATCATACGCCGAGCATGCGAGCATGGTGGTGGCGACACCCGTACGCCTCGGGGCCGCACACGCATATGCCGTGCCCCATGTGCCATAGGGCATCACATTGCCCACGTACAGAGCTTGTATTCGAAGAGAAACGGGACTCGCATATGACGTACAAGGAAAAGCTCCAACAGGCAAATAGGGAGGCGCTGGCTGCTGTCATCGGCCTGGTTGCGACCATCATCGTATGGGCGTTGCTCGGCTTCGGCGTGGCGCAGACGGGCATAGTCGTCTTCTCCACGCCGCTTTGGGTTATCACTGGCTGCTTCGGCACCTTCGTTTTTGCCGTTGTCTTGTCAATTATCATGGCGAAGTTCGTCATGCATGACGTTGGCCTTGAAGATGGTGAAGGGGAGGGGGCCGACAATGGAAGGTAATCCCCTTACTCTCATACCCGTTCTCATCTTCTTGCTCGTTACATTTGCGGTCGTCATGAGCATTGGTAGGTTCAGGGCGTTGCAGGGCGGCAGTTTTGTCTCCGAGTACTTCATCGGAAATCGAAGCCTCGGCGGTTTCGTGCTCGCCATGACCACCATCGCAACGTACGGCTCGGTTAGCTCGTTCGTTGGTGGACCAGGACAGGCCTGGTCCGTAGGCTGGGGCTGGGTGTACATGTCGGCCGTCCAGGTGACCGCGCTCTTCCTGCTCTTCGGCATCCTGGGCAAGAAGCTCGCCCTCATCAGCCGCAAGATTGGAGCCGTCACCGTCATCGACGTGCTGCGTGCGCGTTACAAGTCGGATGCCATCGCCAACATCTCCGCTGTCATTATTCTGCTCTTCTTTGCCGCGATGATGGTTGCCCAGTTCGTCGGTGGTGCCAAGCTCTTCGAGTCTGTTACGGGATACAGCTACGTCATCGGCTTGCTGATTTTCGGCATCGTCGTCATCTCGTACACGACGGTTGGCGGCTTTCGTGGCGTGGCGATAACGGATGCCATCTGCGGCGTCATGATGATCGTCGGCATCGTCATCCTTGCGGCGGGTATTCTCATCGCTGGTGGCGGCTACGAGAACATCATGAATACGATCATGGTGGAGAATCCGGGCATGATGGATCCGCTTTCCGACGGGCAGATGCCCATCGGACTGTACGTGACGCAGTGGTTGCTCGTGGGCGTGCTCACGTTCTGTCTGCCGCAATCCGTCGTGCGCTGTATGGGGTTCAAGGACGAGAAGGCCCTTAAGAACGCCATGGTCGTCGGCACGGTCATCATCGGCTTGATGATGATTTGCGTCACCTCGCTCGGTGTGCTTTCCAAGGGTGTGCTTCCCGGGTCCCTTGACGAATATGGCGGCTCGGTAGATAACATCATCCCATCTGCAATCATGAATAGTCTTCCTGCCTGGCTCGCCGGCATAGCTATCGTGGGGCCAATCGCCGCATCGATTTCCACGGTCTCTTCGCTGCTCATCAGCTCTTCCTCGTCCATCATCAAAGACATGTACATGCATCATTGCGAGAAGAGCGGCAGGTCAGTCGCAGAAACACGCATTTCGACCCTTTCCCGCATCTTCACGTATGCCGTTGGCATCATCGTGCTCGTGATCGCCATAGCGCCACCCGATGTCATCTGGAAGATCAACATGTTCGCTTTCGGTGGTCTCGAGACGGCATTTTGCTGGGTGTTCGTGATGGGACTGTTCTGGAAGAAGGCACATGCCTGGGGTGCCCTTGCCTCGATGGTTGGAGGCGTGGCAGCGTACTGCATCACGATGGCGATGGGTTTCAAGCTCTTCGACCTGCACCAGATCGTCATCGGAGCAAGCCTTTCGCTCGTGCTCATGCTTGTGTTCTCATGGCTGGGAACATGGCGAGACAAACGGCGGGGCGTTGTCGACCAACCTGACGGGGTTTTCTTCGTCGCCTAAGGGGCGCGGATAGCATCTCTCACCTCGATGGTCGCTTCCCGACGGACCGCTCCGCGGAGACGTCGGGCAGGCCGTCTCGCCTCGATGGTCGCTCCCCGACGGCTCACTTCGTGATCCTTTCGGCTCGCTCCCTTGGACCTCGGCTCGATGGCCTACCCGACGCTAGGTTACGTGATGGTGCGCTCCCTTAGACCTCGGTTCGAGACGCTATCCGCGCTTGGGTAAAGGTGCAGACCTCGGCTTGGCGCGTTATCCGCGCTTGGTTTTATTCGCACGCCGTGTTGCCTGTCCGCAAGCATTTGACAAGATAAATGCCGTACAATGCGACGCATGGATATCAAGACCGCGCGCATGCTCAATGCCCTTACCAGCGACTTTTACGTTAACTGTGCCGCTTCCTTCGCGCAGACGAGGACGCGTTCCTGGCGCGGCTGGGAGCGTTGCATCAACGCGATTCCCGATGCGCTTGCCAAACCCGAACTATTCGTCCTCGACCTTGGTTGCGGTACCCTTCGTTTCGAGGATTTTCTCCAGGCAAATACGCGTGCACGCCTGAACATATATGGTGTTGACGCCTGTCCGCAGCTCCTCGCAAAAGATCACGATGTGCATTTCATCGATATGGACATCGTGTCTAGATTATGGGATGGAACGCTTCGGTCATGCTTGCATGATGTGTCCGAATGTGACATAAGCTGCGCATTCGGCCTCATGCATCACATACCGGGCGCGCAAGCCCGTCAGGCACTTCTCGATGCAATGCTCGAAAAGACGAAACCACAGGGATACCTTCTCATCTCGTTCTGGCAATTCGAACGCGATGCACGCTTGGCACGCAAGGCGGCTCGTGCGACGCATCTTGCCCTTGAACGCTGCCCTAACCTGCAACTTGACGAGAATGATTGGCTGCTCGACTGGCAAAGCGAGCCCGAAACCTGGCGCTACTGTCACAGCTTCACCGAGGCCGAAATTGACGCGTTCGTCAGTCACGTAGCCGACAGGGTGCAACTCATCGATCGCTTCAACGCCGATGGTCCCAATGACGACCTCAATTGCTACCTCGTGCTTCGACGTATATAGACAGCATAAGCGCGGACAGCGCGCCGAGCCGAGGTCTAAGGGAGCGAGCCGAAAGGACCACGAAGTGGGCCGTCGGGGAGCGACCATCGAGGCGAGGCGTGCTGCCCACGCGCTTTGTATCGCGCTAAAATCGTGCATCATGTACGAAGTACTCGTTGACATACTCGATGCCATACGTGCCCAAGGGGAGCTTGACGCCCTTGCACTTGGCCAGATCCTCAATCGCCATAACAAGCGGGCCGGCACACGTGAGCGCAAGTATTCCAAGAAGCGTTTGCTGCCATATTATCTCAAGCTCAAGGAAGAAGATTCGGCTGCCTGGGCGCAGCTCGGCGTTGACGAGGGGCTCGAACGTCAGCTCTTCGTGACGCTGCGCATGAAACCGCGCCGTACGGCAAGTGGTGTCGCCACCATCACGGTAATCACCAAGCCCGCGCCTTGCTCGGGCAACTGCCTGTATTGTCCCAATGACGTGCGCATGCCCAAGAGCTACCTGCATCGCGAGCCGGCCTGTCAGCGCGCCGAGCGCAATTACTTCGATCCCTACTTGCAAGTTGCCTCGCGTCTACGTGCGCTTACGCAGATGGGGCATGCTTGTGACAAGATCGAGCTCATCATTCTCGGTGGCTCCTGGACCGATTACCCGCAGGGCTATCAGACCTGGTTCATGACGGAGCTCTTTCGTGCGCTCAACGAGGCGCCTGTCTCAGATGAAAAGCTGAGGATTCGACGCGAACGCTATCGTATGGCTGGTATCGACGGACGTGACAAGGTTCTCGAAGAGCAAACTCGTGAGGTTCAGAGCCAGGTAAACGAAGGTCTGCTCGACTATAACGAAGCCATCGGTAGCCTCTACGGTACGGAAAGTCCGTGGGAGCGTATCGCATCGTGGCAGACGGCTGACCTTGTCGAGCTTGGCGAGCAACAGCATATCAACGAACACGGTGCGCACCGCGTCGTCGGGCTCGTCGTCGAGACGCGTCCCGAGGCCCTCGATGTGGCGACGCTTGCGCGATTACGTCTGCTCGGATGCACGAAAGTGCAAATCGGCGTGCAAAGCCTGCGTCCGGAGGTCCTCGCGCTCAACAATCGCCCTGCAAGCGAAGATTCCCTGCGTCGTGCCTTCGAGCTGCTGCGCATCTTCGGCTTCAAGATTCATACGCACTTCATGCTTAACCTGTATGGCTCCGACGCAGAGGGTGACAGGAGCGATTACGAGCGTTTCGTGGGCGATGTCGCCTTCCAGCCCGATGAGGTCAAGCTCTATCCCTGCGTGCTCGTGGAAGGAACGGGGCTTGTAGCCAAGCATGATGCGGGGGAGTGGCGTCCTTATAGCGAAGACGAGCTCATCGCCCTGCTTGCGCACGATATATGCGTGACCCCAACGTTCACGCGCGTCTCGCGCATGATTCGTGACATATCGGCGCAGGATATCATTGCCGGCAGCAAGAAAACGAACCTGCGTCAAATGGTCGAGGCTTCCGAGATCCTGCACGATCAGGCGGTACGCGAGATTCGCTACCGCGAAATCGCCGGCGAGGAGGTCGACACCAATGATTTGCGACTCGACGAAGTCGCCTACGAGACGACGAATACGAGTGAGCGCTTCTTGCAATGGGTGACGCCGCAGGGAAAGATCGTCGGCTTTCTGCGTCTGTCACTACCGCATGTGGAATATATGACCATTCATACAAGCGAACTGCCCGAGGAACTTGGCTGTGCAATGATTCGCGAGGTACACGTCTACGGGCAAGTCGCGAACTTGCATCGGGTCGATGGCAGTGCGCAGCACTTGGGGCTGGGTAAACAGCTCGTCGAGCGGGCCTGCGCCATCGCGCGTGATGCGGGGTTTACCCGCATCAACGTCATCAGTTCCGTTGGGACGCGTGACTACTATCGCAAGCTCGGCTTCGTGGATGGCACGCTCTATCAGACGCGGGATGTCTAGTCGTCGAATCCCCACATGCGGACTTCTGGCTCGAGTTTGACGCCGGAGTCGGCGAAGACGGCGTTTTGCACGTCCTCGATGACCTGGCGCACGTCGCGGGCGGTTGCCGTACCCATGTTGACGACGAAACCGCAATGCTTGGAAGAGACCTGTGCACCGCCACGGGTGTGTCCGCGCATGCCCGCATCATCGATGAGCTTGCCGGCATAGTGTCCAAGCGGTCGCTTGAAGGTGGAACCGGCGCTGCCGAGCTCGAGGGGCTGCTTGGCGCAGCGCTGCTCGGTGAGCTCGTCCATGCGAGCGCGAATCTGCTTCTTGTCCCAGGGCACGAGCTGAAGCGTTGCCTCGAGGATGATGTAGCCCTCATCCGACATCATGGAATGACGATAGCGCCAGTCTGCCTCAGATGCGGGAACGGTGATGATGCGCCCATCCGGGGTCAGGCACTGGACCTCGATGCATACGTGGGCGAACTCTCCGTCATAGGCGCCTGCGTTCATGATGGCGGCACCGCCGATGCTGCCGGGAATGCCGCTGGCAAATTCGTAGCCCGTGAGCCCTGCCGCGCAAGCTGCCTCGGCGACCTGCTCGTTCGTGGCACCTGCCTTGGCGATGAGCCGCGTGCCATCAATGCGGATATCGCAAAAGTGCTCGCCGAGACATATGCACACGCCCGAGAGGCCGGCATCTGCGACGAGAAGGTCGCTGCCGCAGCCGATGACATGCCAGGGAGCGTTTGCCGTACGGCATGCCTCGAGGATGGCGACGAGCTCGTCAACAGAGGCAATCGAGATGAAGAAGTCAACGGGACCGCCCACCTTGAAGGTGGTGTGCTTGCTCATGGGCTCGTTGGCCTGGAGCCTCTCGGCATCGATTGCATTTGTGAGCATGCGGGCAAGTGTATCTGTATCCATGGAATAACCTTCGTTGTCATCGTATTGCTTGTACGCATGATACCCGACAATGTCCCGGCTATGAGCTACAATACCCGCCCGTGACCAATTTAGCCGGAAGGGACGTCTCATGATTGCAGAGTACAAGAACGACAAGGTCGCGCTTCTCAGTGCGCTCGAGCAAGCCGATGCCAACCTGCACGCTCATGTCGCCACCTACGCCGTCATCGAGACCGAAGACCCTGCCATGCCATTCGAGATCTGCCTCGTGCACGATTGCGGCAATGAGGATGACGCGTCCCGTCTGCTCAACGAGCGTCTCTTCGATCGCGCCTTTCTCGATTTCGGTTACAAGGAGGTGCGTGGCGAGGACAACCTCGAGGGTGTTGTCTATGCACCCATCGAGGAACTTTTCACCGACAAGGTATGCATCGGCGTCGCACCGCGCTCGATGTTCGATGACGACTTGTCACGCGTGCGTATGGCGCGTGGTGCCGAGGAGGAAGAAGTCGAGGAGACCGACGATGTGATGCGCTTCGTCCACTTCCTGAAGGCGATTGACGGTCGTGTAATTGACGGCGCTCCTGCCCGTACGCTCGCTGCCGAGGATGTCGCGCAGGTATGCGGTCTTCTCTTCAAGTACGTGACGGGTACTGATGGCAGTGCGCAGTGCGTGGTGGCCTTTCAGCGCACGCAGCGTATGTGGATTCAGCAAAAGTCGAGCTACCTGCTCTTTGACGGTGCCCAAAGCGAGCCGCAAGCGTTTGCGAGCCGCTCTATCCGCGTGGGGACGACCTTCGACTTCGTGCTCTTCGGCGACAATGTCTTCTTCCGCAACTTGCGCGCGCTCGAGATACTGTTCAAGTTCAACAAGCTCGTGAGCCAACGCGCCAAGGACTATGCAGATACACTCGACGGCATCGTCGCCGATTTCGAGAAGCTCGATGAGCGCATCGACGCAAGCAGGGGCGTGGCAAACAAGCTTCTCAAGATGCAGCGCGAGGGTTCGCCTGTTGCAGAGCTTGAGCCCGAGGAGCTCGAGATGCGTGCCAATCGTATCGCGTACTACAGCCGCAAGCTCAAGTTCAACGAGGACGGCAAAATCATGCTTACGACCAACCGCGAGGTTAACGACTTCCTGCGCATGCTCAATGACGACTTTCTTGTTTCACCACTTACCCAGGAGGAGTACGAAGCGCGCTCGAAGAAGCCCCTCGGTCGCGATAACGAATAAGCGGGCAGGTGGGACAAGGGGACAGGTCATTTGTCCCACCTGAAAAAATGAGACAGTTGCTCTGAGCAACTGTCTCATTTTGCATCTCTGGCCGAAATGGCGAGTCCGCTAGTCGATCGTGACGACCCAGCCTTCAGGACCTTCGATTTCGCCGCTTTGGATACCGGTGAGCGTCTCGCGCAGCTTGGTCATGACGGGGCCGGGCTTCTCCATTCCGCTGATTTCGATGACCTCGTCGTTGTAGGTGATTTTGCCGACGGGGCTGATGACGGCTGCCGTACCGCACAGGCCGGCCTCGACGAAGTCACCGGCCTCGACCTCGCTCATCTTGACGGGGCGCTCGTCGACCTTCATGCCGAGCATGTCGCGTGCGACGACCACGAGCGAGCGACGCGTGATGGAAGGCAGGATGGAGTCCGTATGGCTTTGCGGAACGACGAGCGTGCCCTCCTTGTTCACGAAGATGATGTTGGCGCCGCCGGCTTCTTCCACGTAGGTGCGGCTCTGCGAATCGAGGTAGAGGTTCTCGGCAAAGCCGTTGGCATGGGCCTCGACGTTGGCCTGGAGGCTCATCGCGTAGTTGAGGCCCGCCTTGATGTTGCCGGTGCCGCGCGGTGCGGCGCGATCGTAGGCGCTCACGCAGATGTGGATAGGCACGGCGCCGCCCTTGTAGTACGGGCCGACAGGCGTGACAAGAATGCGGAACTGGTATTCGTCGGCCGGCTTGACACCGATGACCTTGCCCGATGCAAACATGAAGGGACGGATGTAGAGCGTGGCACCGCTCCCGAAGGGCGGGACCCAGGCCTCGTTTGCCTTGACGACTTCCTTGACGGCTTCGATGAAGCGCTCCTTGGGGAAGGGCGGCATGCAGAGACGTTCCGCGGTCTCGTACATGCGCTCGGCGTTGAGGTCGGGGCGGAAGCAGACGATCGACCCGTCTTCGGTCGTGTATGCCTTGAGGCCCTCGAAGCATTCCTGGCAGTAGTGTAGAATGCCGGCGCATTCGCTTATGGTGATGTTGTGGTCGGGCGTAAGCTCACCTGCGCCCCAGGCACCGTCCTTGTACTCGCAGACGTAGCTGAAGTCAGTCTCCATGTAGCTGAAGCTAAGCTCGCCCCAATCCAGGTCCTTCTTCTGCGTCACGGCAATCATCTCCATCCATCGGCCGTGTGTTCACGTAGCCATTGATTCTATAGCAAATGTCTTCGCGTGCGCCCTTCTTTTGATGGACGAAACGAGGGTTTAACCTTTACTTCTCGCGGTTGTAGTTGATGAGGCATCCTGCCTTGACGATGGCACGCTCCTCGCTTGTCATGTCGGCGATCGACAGTTCGATCTCTCGTGCGCCTGCATCGCCGATGACGAAGGCGCGGATATGCGAGAGGTCGCCATCGAGCGCGTCGCGGATGCCCGGCACGAAAACCCAGTCGCCCACGTTGAGAAGCTCGACATCGCCGGCGTATTGGAAGGGCAGCATGCCCCAGTTCATGCAGTTGCTGCGATAGCGTTTGGTGGCGTATTCCTCGACGATGTTGGCCAACGCACCGAGCACGCGCTGGCAGCTCGCCGCCTGCTCGCGTGCTGAGCCGTCGCCCGGCTTACGTGCGTAGATGGTCGATCCGATCTCGATACTGCTCGCATCGACGTTTTCGAAGCCCGTGATGCCGTGGATGGCCTCGTAGATTGCGGAAAGCTCGTCGGGCAGTTCGCCGGCCAGGCGCGCCTGCTCGAAGTCACGCACTTGCTTGGCGCGACGTACGTAGTCGGGATCGCGGCGTGAGAGCGTGAACTCGGCAAGTCCCAGAGGGTTGGAGCGATACGAGGAGGTCTCTCCGCTCGGGATGAGCTCGTCGGTCGTCGTGACCTCGTCCTCGATCTTGGAGACGATCCGCAGCAGGATGTTGTCGGCCAACGGCTCTTGCTCGGGCCAGTCCTTGATGTTGGGACCGTAGCGCAGCTCCTGCTCCTCATTGGCCTTGCCGAATCCCCAGTACACGCGAGATTGATAGGCGCGGTCGTCGTAGTTGTAGGCGGGGATATCGCCCCAGCAGTCAAGCTCGGTCGCGCTCGTGAGCTTTCCGCCGTTGGCGGCCGTTGCCGCAATCGAGCGGGCATCCATGAGCGCGACGGCGGCCATCTGGCCGTTTTGCGGCTTGGAACCCTCTCGATTGGGGAAGTTGCGCGTCGCGTGACGTATGGACAGGGCATTGTGCGCCGGGGTGTCACCCGCGCCAAAGCACGGGCCGCAAAACGCCGTGCGCACGATGGCGCCGGCATCCATGAGGTCGGCGAGCAGCCCCTTGCGGTCGAGGTCGATGAAGACCGGCTGTGAAGAGGGATATACCGAAAGGTAGAACTCATCGTAGCCGGTTGAGGCACCCTTGAGTGCATGGGCGGCTTCGACGATGTTGCTGTAGGTGCCGCCGGCACATCCGGCGATGACGCCTTGCTGGCATGCGAGCTTGCCGTCGCTCGTCACCTTGTCGAGCAGGCTGAAGTGTGCGCGTCCCTCGGCGACCTTCTCGGCAGCAAGTTCCGTTTCGCGCAGGATGTCCTCGAGGTTCTCGTAGAGCGCGTCGATCGTATAGGCATTAGAAGGATGGAAGGGCAGAGCGATCATGGGCTTGATTGCTGAGAGGTCGACCTCGACGAGCGCATCGTAGTAGGCGACATGTGCGGGCTTGAGCTCGCGGTAGTCATCGTCGCGTTTGTGCAGGTCAAGCCATGCCTTGGTGTCGTCGTCGGTTTGCCAGATGCTCGACAGGCAGGTTGTTTCGGTCGTCATGACGTCAATGCCGTTGCGGTAGTCGGTGGGAAGCGACGCGATGCCAGGGCCGACGAACTCCATGACCTTGTTCTTCACGAAGCCGGATTTGTAGACGGCGCTCACGATGGCAAGCGCCACGTCCATCGGTCCGACGCCGGGCTGAGGTGCGCCCGTGAGGTAGATCGCTACGACATCGGGATAGGCGATGTCGTAGGTATCGCCAAGCAGTTGCTTGTCGAGCTCGCCACCGCCCTCGCCGATGGCCATCGTGCCAAGTGCACCGTAGCGGGTGTGGGAATCGCTGCCGAGGATCATCTTGCCGCAACCGGCGAAGTTCTCGCGCATGAACTGGTGGATGACGGCGATATGAGGCGGCACGTAGATGCCGCCGTACTTCTTGGCCGCGGACAAACCGAAGAAGTGGTCATCGTCGTTGATCGTGCCACCCACGGCGCATAGCGAGTTATGGCAGCAGGTGAGCACGTAGGGCAGGGGAAAGCGCTCCATGCCAGACGCGCGCGCGGTCTGAATGATGCCAACGTAGGTGATGTCGTGGCTTGCCATCGCGTCGAATTTGATGCGAAGGTGCTCAGGATTGTCCGTGATGGTATGTGACGTGAGTATGCGATGGGCAATCGTGCCCTCATGTGCCTTGTCGCGCTCAGCAGAGGTGATGCCTAGCTGTTCGAGGCGTTCTTGCTCATCCTCCAAGACGAGCTGTGTGCCATCGATAAGGTAGGCGCCTTTGTCAGTGAGCTTAACCATGGATAGTCCTTCCGCTTCGATGCCGTCACCTGTTTTGACGTGCGTTTTTTGACCCAATCCCATACGTGTAATGGTATAGTTAACACTCGATTGTACTAAAGCGCTCTGGAATATCCTATGGAACTTGGCCAAACACTTCCCATATGGAGCATCATCCCCTTCGCGGGCATGTTGCTGTCCATTGCCATCTTCCCGCTCGTGAAGGCCGAGTGGTGGGAGAAGCACCAGCTGCTCGTCGCCCTCGCGTGGGCGCTGCTGTTCCTCGTGCCCTTCGTCTTCGCCTACGGGGCCGAGGTCACGGCCGAGCAGCTCGCCGAGGTCGTCATCGGCGACTACATTCCCTTCATCGTGCTCCTGCTCGGGCTCTACGTCGTGGCCGGCGGCATACACGTGGGAGGCACCATCGCCGGTACGACGAGAAACAACGTCATCATGCTGCTCATCGGCACGCTGCTGGCGAGCTGGGTCGGCACCACCGGCGCGGCCATGCTGCTCATACGGCCGCTTTTGCGCGCCAACCTGTGGCGCAAGTACCGCGCGCACATCGTCGTCTTCTTCATCTTCCTGGTCGCAAACGCCGGCGGCTGCCTCACGCCGCTGGGCGATCCGCCGCTGTTCCTCGGCTACCTGCGCGGCGTGCCGTTCTTCTGGACGCTGCAACACATCTGGCCGCTGCTGCTCGCCAACACCGTCCTGCTCATCGGCCTGTTCGTCGTCGTCGACCGCTACTTCACGCGCCGCGAGCCACGCGAGAGCCGCGAGAAGCTCGAGCTGCTGTCCCGCGCCGACGACCGCGTGCCCATCCACCTGCAGGGCTGGCACAACCTGTTCCTCCTCCTGCTCGTCATCGCGGGCGTCATCCTCAACGGCCTCATCCCGCAGCTCGAGGCGTTCATCGACGCCGAGACGGGGATGACCTTCGGCTTCGGCGTCTTCGGGGTGCACATCGGGGTGGAATACGTCGTCCAGATCGCCCTCATACTGCTGGCCGCCGCCCTGTCCTGGGTCACGACCTCGAAGGACGACCGCTCGCGCAACAACTTCGAGTGGGCGCCCATCGCCGAGGTCGCCAAGCTCTTCATCGGCATCTTCATCACGATGATTCCGGCGCTGGCCATCCTGCGCGCCTACGGCGGATCGCTCGGGCTGGACTCGCCGCTGGGGTTCTTCTGGGCCACCGGCGCGCTGTCGTCGTTCCTCGACAACTCGCCGACCTACGTGGTCTTCCTCACCACGGCCGGGGCCCTGGGCACCGACGCGGCCGGCGCGGTGGCGACTACGGTGGGTTCCGTGGATCCGACGATCCTGCTCGCCATATCGGCCGGCGCGGTGTTCATGGGCGCGGTGACCTACATCGGAAACGCCCCCAACTTCATGGTCAAGAATATCGCCGAGGGCGCCGGCGTCAAGATGCCGAGCTTCTTCGGCTACATCGGCTGGGCGCTCGCGTTCCTCATACCGGTCTTCATCATCGACAGCCTGCTGTTCTTCCTGTAGGACACGAAAGCGCCCCGGCGACATTTGTCTGGTCCCGTCTCTTCGCATCGGTATATCGTCATGGAGTATAATGACATCACGGTCATATCATGAACGGGAGGCTGCCATGTATCGAAACATACTTGTTCCCTTCGACGGATCCGAACCCTCGCAGCGCGCACTTAAAGCCGCCATCGAGATGTCAAGCTCGAGCGTGCCCGTCGTGATCACAGTACTCAAGGTTGCGGCTCCCATGAATTTCGACGACTCGACCTTCGAGGTTGCCGCCCGCATGGCCGGCGTTCCCAAGATCGATGCCGCCGTGTTGAGTGCCACGCGCGACAACTACAACAACGAGCATCGCAAGAGCGTCCAGACGCAGATCCAAGGCTTCTTCGCGAGCGTACCCGACAACATCGACATCCAGATCGTCATCGAAAACGGCCGACCTCAGGATGTTATCTGCGATTATGCAAACGAACATGGCATCGATTGCATCGCCATGGGAAGGCGTGGTCTCGGTGTCATTCGCGCGGCCCTGGGTTCGGTGAGCTCGGCTGTCTTGCGTGGCGTCGACCTACCGGTCCTCGTGGTCAAGTAGCGTACATGACGGGGCGGGACACAGATCTCACGCAGGCGCTCAATCTTGCCGGCAAAACAGGAAACCTCTACCTCTCGCCTGACGAGACCGTCGTGCTGTCTGAGGAGAATCCCCTCGATGTCCCCTTCAAGGTAGGCAAGCATTCCATTCTTCCCTCGGACGCCGTTTCTGATGGCGATGCTGCCTTCGCGCCCAAGACGCAAGATGCGCAGGATGCTCAGTCGGAGATAGCGGAAGAGGCAGGATCGCCGCGCAGGCATCGCGGACTCATCGTTTTCCTCGTTCTGCTCGTCACCTGTGCGCTCGTCGCTGCAGCGGCGTGGTTCATCTACCAGTATCGTCAACATCAGGAGGCACTTGCCGTCCATCCCGTCTGGATGCAGGTAGATGCGCCTGGGTATGACCTTGCCGATTCAAAGATTCCCTTTCATGTCGAGGGTGTGGACATGGACAACAAGGGCGTCGACGTCGTCGCCTTCGTCGGACCAGACGGCACGGGCATCGAGCTTTCGCCCGGTAGCTACGTGATTACCGTTGCATCTTCGCCGCTGCTTGACGATGCGCAATTCTACGAGGTTCCCGACACGCAACTCATGGTCGAGGTGCCTACCGATCTTTCCGAAGGCGAGGTCGTCGAGACAAACTATCCAAAGTTCGAGTTCATGTTCGCCAATCCCGCGGATATCACCGATGAGCAAATCACCCTCGCCTACGATTACGCCATCGAGTCCGGATTCGAGCAGGGCAAAGCGACGGCGTATCGAGACGCTCTCATGCAGAAGCGTGACGAGGCCGCTGCGGTGGCACAAGCTGCAGCCGAGAAGGCCGAGCGCATTACGACGGCGACCGATGCCCTCGAGGTAAAGGCCAAGGAGGCTGGCAGTACGGGGATTGGCTACCAGATCGCCGACCTCGATGGTGACGAGATGCCCGAGCTGCTCATCGCGGGCAATTCCGCTAGCGCCATGGGTGCCGTGTGCTCCGTCTACGCCTACGATGCCTTCTCGCATCAAGTCGTCGAACTGTGCTCGGCGGCCGGTGGTGCCAACCATGATCCCGGTATCTGGTATTCGACCGCGCGTCATGAGGTTGTCTTTGCCACGATGGGTACCAACACGGAAACGTTTAGTTTCTATAGCATCTCGAAGGGTGTGGCCGTGCTCGAATACGACTATACGCATTCCTGGGGTCAGCAGGGCGAGGGTACCGCACCGTCTGAGAGCTTCTTCATCGGGTCTGACCAAATCACGGAGCAGACCTTTGCCGACATGGTCAACGGACTTTCTCGCTTCACGTATCTGCCAAGCCCCACGCTCTAGCGCATCGTGTCGAAGCGCGCTGTCCGCGTGTCATCACCATGACGCTCGTGCTACTATCAGCTGAAGATGATTGTCAAAACTATCGCAAGGGAGCCAGCGATGGCATTTGTCGAGTTCAGAGACGTGCGCAAGATCTACCAGATGGGCGAGACGCAGGTATGCGCCGCCGATGGCCTGAACTTCGACATAGACGAGGGCGAGCTCGCCTGCATAGTCGGCCCTTCCGGCTCGGGGAAGACCACGCTGCTCAATATGCTCGGCGGTATGGATACGTGCACCTCGGGCACCATCAAGCTCGCCGATCGTGTCGTGAGCTCCTTCACCGAGAAGGAGCTCGTCCAATATCGTCGTCATGAGATTGGCTTCGTCTTCCAGTTCTACAACCTCGTTCAGAATCTCACGGCGCTCGAAAACGTCGAGCTCGCGGCGCAAATCTGCGATGACCCGCTACCAGCCGACGAGGCACTCGCCATGGTCGGACTTTCCAAGCGCATGGACAACTTTCCGGCGCAGCTCTCCGGTGGCGAGCAGCAGCGCGTCGCGATTGCCCGTGCCCTTGCCAAGAATCCCAAGCTTCTGCTCTGCGACGAGCCGACGGGTGCGCTCGACTACCAGACGGGAAAGGCCATCTTGCAACTTTTGCAGGATGCCTCGACCGTACATGGCCGTACGGTCGTGCTCATCACACATAATACCGCCTTCAAGCCCATTGCCCATCGGGTCATTCACATCCACGAGGGCAAGGTTGCCTCCGTCGAGCTGAGTGACGCTCCGAGCTCCGCTGCTTCGATCGAGTGGTAGGGGAGTGCATGTAGACGGCTATGGCAAGCGCATTCAACAAGGAAGTTCGCCGGTCCATCACGCATTCCGTGGGACGCTTCCTGGCGATTGCCATCATTTCGGCGCTCGGCTGCGGCTTTTTCGCCGGTCTGCTCATGACCTCGATCGACATGAACATCTCGGCAGATGAGTTCTATGACGCGACGAATGCGAGCGACCTATACGTGACGGGTACGCTCGGCCTCGATGATGCCGACCTTGACGCCATTGCGCGGGTCGAAGGGGTGCGTAGCGTCGAGCCGGTACGCATGGCCGACGCATACGCCATGCATGATGACGAGAAGTACGTCATGCGCTTCAATAGCATCGACCTCGACGCGGCGCGTAGCTCGGATACGTCTGATGGCATGCATGCCATCAGCGATGATGAGGGGTACATCAACCGCCCCATATTGGTCGAAGGAAACTGGCCTACGGGGCCGGGCGAATGCGTCGTCGCAGCTGACGCCGTGCTCGACGAGCCCATGCAGGTTGGCGATGTCATCGAGATCGTCGGTGGATCGGGGGACATTGTGGATACCTTCGCACGCACGCAGTTTGTGATCACGGGCCTTGTGCGCTCGCCGTATTACCTCATGACCTCCAACTTTGGTTCCTCAGAGCTCGGGTCTGGCGATGTTGACAGCTATGTCTTCGTTGCTCCTGAAGCATATGCGGAGGATTTCCCCTATACGGGGGCCTTCGTCACGGTAACGGGCGCTGCCGACGAACTGTATCCAGGCGATGGCTATGACTCGATTGTCGATGCGCTTGTCGCACGTCTCGAGAGCATGAGCCTCGATTTCCGGGTCGCACGCCTCTCGGCAGTGCAGGCCGACGCCCAAGCCGAGCTCGACGATGCCCGTGCCGAATACGATCGCGAGTATGCTTCGGCAATGTCTCAGCTCGATGATGCCGCTTCCCAGCTTGATTCTGCCAAGGTCCAGCTGGACGATGCGGCCTCCACGCTCGCCAGCAGCCGTAACGAGCTCGATGCCGCGAAGCACGAACTTGCCGAAGGTACGGTTCAGCTCGAGGCAGCCAAACGCGAGCTTGACGCGCAACAGGAAAAGGTCGATGCAGGCATGCACGAGTACGAGACGCAGGCAGCTGCGCTAGCGGCGGCGCGCTCCGAGGCCGAAGCGCGCTTTGCGAATGCCCAGGCGCAGGTCGATCAGATTCCCGACCCAGCGCAACGTGCCCATGCCCAGGCAGCGCTCGATGCCGAGCGCACGCAGACAGAAGCGCAGCTTGCCGCTGGCGAGCGCGAACTCTCTGCAGTCAAGGCACAGCTCGACGCGGGAGCCGCCCAACTCGTCGCCGGCAAGGCACAATACGAAGAGGCGCTTCGCCAGGCAGATGCCGGTCGGTCGGCTTACGATGAGGGCGAAGCGGCATATGCGCGTGGCCAAGCCGAGTACGAAAGTGGCCGCGCAGAATACGAAAGCGGGCTTGCGGCCTATCGTACGAATCGCGAAAACGCCCTGCGCGAGCTCGCTGACGCGAAGACGCAACTCGATGAGGCCCAGGCCGACATCGATGCCATCGAACTTCCGGATTTCTACGTACTCGATCGTGGCAAAAACGTGGGCATGGCGGGACATGAGGCCGATGCAAGCCGTATCGACCAGATCGCACGCGTGTTCCCACTCATCTTCTTCCTCGTGGCAGCGCTTGTCTCGCTCACGACGATGACGCGCATGGTGGAAGAGGAGCGCATGCTCATCGGCACCTATAAAGCGCTCGGCTATGGCAATGCGCGCATATGTTCCAAGTACCTCATATATGCATTGCTTGCCAGTGGCATGGGAAGCATCGTCGGCATACTCCTGCTTTCACAGGCGTTGCCCCAGCTCATCATGAACTCGTACGCCATCATCTACGCACTGCCCATCAGTTCCTCTCCCATCGATGTCCCCATTGCGCTGTTTGCCTTCGCCTTGAGCGTGGGCATCACCTTGCTGGCAACCTTGTTCGCCGTGCTTTCCTCGCTGCGCGAACGCCCCGCGCTCCTTATGCTGCCGCGCGCGCCCAAGGCCGGCAAGCGCATCTTGCTCGAGCGCGTTGGGCCCATCTGGCGCAGGCTCTCGTTTTCGAGCAAGGTTACGACACGCAACCTCTTCCGCTACAAGCGACGCTTCTTCATGGCCGTCATCGGCATCGCCGGTTGCACGGCGCTCCTGCTCACGGGTCTAGGCCTGCGCGATGGCATCAACGACATCATCGAGAAGCAGTTCGGGCAGATCCAGCACTTCAACTTGGAGATCACGACGAATGCGGAGCAGGACTCCCATAACGCGTCCATCGTCGAGGAGACTCTCGCTAATTCGGATATCGTGACCGACACGATGCAAATCGGGCGTGAAAACGCCATCGTCACGCGGGAGGGCGCCGATAAGGACATCCGCGCAGCGCTCGTCGTACCAGCCGATCTCGAACGTTTCGACGCGTTCTACACGTTGCGCGAACGTGTTGGCCATGCGCCGCTCACGCTTGGCGAGACGGGGGCTGTCGTTACCGAGAAACTCGCAAGCGAGCTTGGCATCTCCGTTGGCGACACGATCGAGATCTACGATCAAAGCATGGTCGGGGAGCGCGAGGGCGTAGCGCACGAGGTCACCGTATCCGGCATTGCCGAGTACTACACCGGCCAGGGTATTTTCATGTCACCTGCATCCTATGCGGCCGTCATGGGCACGCCATGCGATTTCGCCGAGACCATCTGCATGGCATACGCTCCGCTTGACCAGCGCACGGCGCTTGCCAACGAGCTGCTCGACGTCGGTGGCGTCGAGGTCGTGAGCTTCTACGATGAGGTTATCGAGACCTATCGTACGATGCTGCGCACCGTCAATGCCGTGGTCTGGGTGCTCATCATCGCGGCCGCGTTGCTCGCCTTCGTGGTGCTCTACAACCTGACGAACATCAACATCAACGAGCGCATGCGCGAAATCGCGACGCTCAAGGTGCTCGGCTTCACACCGCGCGAGACCAACGACTACATCTTCCGCGAGACCATTCTGCTCACCATCATCGGCGCGCTAATCGGCTGCGTGCTGGGCATTGGCATGGAGAGCTTCGTCGTGGTGACGGCAGAGGTCGACGAGATGATGTTCGGTCGCGACATACACCTCTTGAGTTTCGTGATCGCCTTCGCGCTCACGATCGTGTTCTCGATTATCGTCTCGCTCGCCATGCGCCCCAAGATTAGGGCCATCGACATGGTCGAGAGCCTCAAGTCGGTCGACTAGGCCCTACATCGGGATTTGGCGCACGACGCGCTGGTAACGCGTGGCACGAGCGGCGCCAACCTTCTCGATGGAGTGCTCCTTTTGCATCTTCTGCAGAATGCGCTCGAGCGTCTTTTGGCTCATCATCGGGTTGGACTCGAGAATCTCGATCTTGCTCACCGGCTCGTCGATGGACTGGAAGTACTGCCTGATGGTCTTCTCGTTGCTGCCGCGCACGCTCAAGGCGGAGGTGCGGTCGGTGAGGTCCTCGTAGCACTTGAGAATGACATCGAGCATGTACTCGACGAAGGGCGTGTAGTCGTTCTCGCCGGTCTCCCAGCCCTGGGCGCTTTCCTTCATGGTGCCGAAGTAATCGTCCTGGGTTGCCTCAAGCTCCGAGTCGATGGAGACGTAGCGACCGACGGTGAAGTCGATCTTGTCGAACATGAGCGATGCGAGCAGGCGCGACATGCGGCCCGTACCCTCGTCGAAGGGATAGATGCAGACGAAATCGAGCAGGAAGATGATGCTCGCCAGCAGGGGACTGTAGGTCTTCTCACGCAAGGCGTTGCTATAGGCATTGCAGAGCTCGCGCATCATGGCCGGCACATCCGGCGCACTCACGAGGTCGGTGCGGATGCCGTGATATTTGACCGGGCCATCCGATGGCATGAAGCTCGTCTGGCCATACGATGCCGCGCGGGCGCGATCGCCACCACGCCACTTGCCGACGCTCTTCACGTCATCGGCGTAGCGGAAGAGGTCGCTGTGCAGCTGGAGGATAATGGCCGGAGATATGCGCAGCGTGGAGTAGCTGTTGTCGATGGTCTCGAGTACGGATCGATAGCCGAGCACGGCCTTGTCGGCATCCGTGTTGGCTCGCTCCTTGCCGTCGAGCAGCTCGCGCAAATGCTTCTCGGTCACCTTGATGCCCTCGAGGCGGCATGAGGCGCCCGCATCGCGCGTCTTGGCGATTTCGTTGAGCTTCTCGAGCGTGTCCTGACCCGTGACGGACGCGATGGGCAGAATGCCCTTGCCCTCGTGAATTTGGGTGAGCGTCGCGACGATGCTGGGGGTGAAGAGCTTTTGCAGGGTGGCGTTGTAATCTAAATCGCGCATATCGAGGCCGTTTCTATTGAATGACGGACAAATACATAAAACTGACCAAATTATATAACCTCATGTCGATTTGGACAAATAGACTTTTTCTCAGAAGGTGCGTGGCAAATCGTTTCGTCCGAGTACAATGGGCAGCATGCATAATTCGGGTGCCTGTACGAGGGAGACCAGAATGGAACCGACGACAAACCGTGGGACGCGTTACGATGACGCCGATCACGTTGAGCTGCGGACGAATGACCAAAACGCCACGCAGGATATGAGCGAGAAGAGCTTCTTTGATGCCGAGGAATATCTCGAGAGCTTCTCGGCGCTCGGGACGAGCATGGCCCAGGGTCGCGATCTCAAGAAGAAACGCAAGGCGCTTGACGAGTACAAAAAGACGCTCGCCACGCTCAAACAGGCCTACGATGACCGTGTGAACATCGCGCTCAATCACGAGTCAATACTCGTCGACCAGGAGCACATTATCGCGGCGACCAACTCCGATATCGAACGCGCCACGCGTAATCGTGAGGATATCGAGGCCAAGATCGCCGAGGCCAACGATGACCTTGCCGATCTCAAGCGCAGGCAGGCGAAGGAACGTCGTCCGCTCGAGGACGAGCTCGACCTGCGCAACGCCGAGCTTGCCTCGGCAAAAGACGAGCTCAAGCAGGTGAAGGCCCAGCGCGACTCCCTCGATCTCTTCGATGCGGACTCGCCTGCGGTTGCCTCGACGGAAGCGGCTCACGATGCCGTGGTCGACAAGGTCAACGGCAAACTCGAAGCTGCCAAGGCCGCGCAACGCAGCGCCCAGAAGGCTCTCGATGCACGTGAGAAAGAGGAGCGCTCCAAGCAGAAGCGCGCGCTCGACGGCATCAAGCATCTCAACGGCGACAAGGAGAAGGCGGAAAAGCGCATCGAGGAGCTTGAGAAGCGCCTTGCCGCCGCCCATGAGCGCGTTAGCTTTTGCGAGTACGTTATCGAGCATCCCGAGGAAACCGAGGCCATGGCCGCGCGCATCGAGGAGAACGAGAGGACGGCGGCTGCGATGGAAGCGCAGGTCAGCAGTCTCGAGTCCAAACATGCGCTTAGCAAGGCGGCATCGGGGAAGGCGCGCGCCGTCGTCATCGTCGCGGCAATCGCCTTCGTCATCTTCATAATCTTCCTTCTTGTCATCTCGAACCGATAGGAGCAATCTCATGGCGTATCTTCCCGTCGCACAGGAAACCACCTGGCAGCAGTCCGACAGCATCGACCTGGCCAAGACGGCCGTGCTTGTCGTTGACGTGCTCGGAGGGTCGAATCCCGTCCTGCCCGTCCTCGAGGAGATGGTGTCGAACAGCGCCGCCATTACGAAAGCCGCACGTGCGGCGGGCGTTCCGGTCGTGTTTGTTGACGATGCGCATATTCCCGGCCTGGATCGTGAGCTCGAGCTGTGGGGCGAGCACGGCATCGTCGACACCGAGGACGCGCAGCCCGCGGCAGCGCTTGAGCCGTGCGCGAGCGATTACATCATCCCGAAGCGTCGTTACGATGGCTTCTTCCAGACCGACCTTGACCTGACCTTGCGCGAGCTTGGCGTTGACACGCTCATCGTCGTAGGCGCGGATACCAACATCTGCGTGCTCCAGACGCTGGCAGGGGCATACTTCCGCGGCTACAAGACCGTCGTTGCCGCCGATGCGACGGCCACCTTCCTCATCGGCACGCAGGAATATGCCCTCGACTACTTCTCACGTTGCTATGACTCGCGCGTGGTCGATACCGCTCGCGTGCTCGCGTATCTTGCCGACTAGATGAGCGCCCGCAACAGCCAGGGACGGGGGACGCTTCCCATCATCGGCATCGTGCCAACGCAGATGCCCGAAGATCACATCTTCCGCGTGAATGACCACTACATCAACTCCATCGTGCTTTCCGGTGGCGTGCCGCTCATATTTCCGCTTTCGCAAGACCGTCGAGTCTACGAGCGCCTATTGCCCATCGTCGATGGCTTCGTGCTCACGGGCGGCCAGGACGTTGACCCGGAGCGCTACGGAGTTTCGCCGGATGCCGATGACTACGAGAAGCTTGGCGAAATCACGCCGCTGCGCGATACCGTCGAGGAGCTCATTCTCGATTTCGCGCATCGCTTCGACGTGCCGACGCTCGGCATTTGCCGGGGCATGCAGACCATGAACGTGCACTATGGCGGGACACTTTATGTCGATTTGCCCGCTCAGTACGATGGCGTTGATTCCCTTACGCGAAAGCCCATCCTGCATTGGCAGGTCGAGGAGCCGACAGAGGCGGCCCATTACATCGACGTAAAGCGCGGATCGCGCCTGCATGGCATACTCGGAGCGGACTCTTCGGCAGCGAACTCGTTTCATCACCAGGGCGTGCGCATGGTTGCCGATGGCTTCATGCCGGTTGCATATGCATCGGATGGCCTCATCGAAGCCATCGAGGCCATCGACAAGACCTTCATGCTCGGAGTGCAATGGCATCCCGAGTTTTTCCTCGGCGAGAAGCACATGGGAAACCTCTTCAATGCGCTCGTCGAGGAGGCGGTCCGGGCACGCATGAGCGGACGCCTGGATGCAGACGCCCAACGGGAGTTTTTCTCGCGCTAGCTAAAGCTCGTCTTTGTCAAGCGCGACGAGGGCTTCGACGAGCTCGGGCCTCATGCGCCAGATGTAATCGCCTGGGCGATTGTCCGTCTCGTTGGCATTGCGCCCGATGAACATGATTGGCCACCATGAACCCTTGAAGTTACCGCGCTCCATCTCGCGTGCGACATTGCGCGCGTAGGTGCGTAGAAGGCTGCTGTAGTATTCGCGATCGTGCAGGAACTGGTTAGCGAGCTCCTCGGTAGTGACCTCGTCGCCGTTTTCGTGGATAAACTTGAGCACCTTGATGATTTCCGGCGTGGTGAGTTCCTCATCGTTGAGGATGGTGATCCACTGGTGGATGCTCATGTCTGGATCGTAGTCGATTGCGTAGGGCCACCAAGCCGAATCGTCGGCAGCCTTGTAGGAACGCGCCGCAATCTCGAAGAAGGGCTCATCGCACACGGCGGCGACTTCCTTGAGGAGGCGTACGTAGCGTGCTCCCTTCATCACGATGGGGGTGTTGATGCCGAATTGGCCATGGAGGTATTCACGGCTCTTCTCGCCGAAGGGAAGGTAGAACGTGGGGCGCATCCAATAGAGGGTGCGCGTGAGGCGTGCCTTCGTGATGCCATCTTGCTTGTGGACCGTGTCGAAGAGCTCGCAGAACTTCGCGAACGTCTCCTCGTCGCGCTCGCCTTGGTCGGCAAACGCAAGGGCGGTCTCGAAGAGGCGCCAGCAATCGTCCACGCCCTGGTCCGAGTCATCGAAGTACTGCCAGTGTTCCTGGTTGGAGCAAGGAATGCCGATGAAATCATGGGGTAGGGGGGCGTCTACGCCAAAGCGCTGCATGATGGTCTCGATCGCGCTCCTGCGGTCGACCTCGATCATGGAACGATTGAAGGCGGTGAAGAACGTGAAGGGGTCGATGTTGGTTCGCTCGTCATCGCCCGTGATCTCGGCAAAGACGCTCAGAATCTCGCCTCGGTTGTACTTGCGCGCAAGGAGCGCGTCAGCGATTGCCTCGTATGCGGGAATCCAGGTGAAAAGTTCTTGTGACACGGTTCACGTCCTTTACAGTGGCTCGCGAATGATAAAATCTAAGCAATAATTTTATCGCGAACCCGGGTGCGGGCATAGAACCAATTACCTGGCTGGTACAAAGCGACAGCCTCGATGAGCAAACGGCTTCACGACGAAGAGCAAGGAGGACCACCATGGATATGTCGACTCTCAAGTCCATGCAGGATGCCGCAGTCGCCATCGGCTCGGCTACCAAGTACATCGGTGCCGCCAATCTCGAACTGGGGAAAGTCGCCCTTCCCGCCATGAAGTCTGCGGCGGGCAATGTCCCCAAGCTTGTCGAGAAGACCTTCGACCAGGCACGTCATGGCTCAAGCAACGAGGAACGTCGCCATGCCGCAGCCGTCATCGGCGTGGGCGTCGTTGTCGTCTCGGCATTGACCGTCGCGACTTTTGCCCACTTCTCCCATAGAATTCGCAAGTCGCGTGCCCTACGTGCCCAAAAACGCCAGGTCGCCGCTGCCCTTGCGCGCGAGAAGCAGATAGACGAGACCATCGCCTCGGCCGTTGCCCTGCGTCCGGCTGCGGCTCTCGAGAAAGACACTCCCGGCGATGACCTCGCCTTTGCGAAGGAACCCGGTTGCTTTGCCATTCTCACCTACGAGCCCGACGTTGCCGCCGATGATCCCGGTGCCTATCGTGACGTCTACGTGGGGGCCGCTGCCTCCATGCTCGAGGGCATGCGCAAGCAGCTCGATGGCAAGGGCAATCTCTACGTGCATGCGGACATGAGCTACGAGCTTCCCGTATACGTGGCTTTCTTCCCCTGCGATGAGTCCAAGTTGCTCGAAGAGCGCGCCAAGCTCATCAAGGCACTCGGTGCGAAGGACTCGTACAACATGGTCGCCTCGGCAACCGAGCTCGATTAGGGGGACGCAACAACATGTCACAAGCCACGCGCGAGGCCGAGGGTCTCACCTTGCTCGGCAACCAGCACACCCAGTACGCGCAAGACTATGACCCCAGTTTGCTCGAGACCTTCGAGAACAAGCACCCCGGTCACGACTACATGGTCACGTTTCGCTGTCCGGAGTTCACGACGCTGTGCCCCATTACCGGCCAGCCCGATTTCGCAACGCTCTACATCAACTACGTCCCAGACGAGCGCATGGTCGAGAGCAAGAGCCTCAAGCTCTATCTCTTCTCCTTCCGCAACCACGGCGACTTTCACGAAGACGTCGTGAACGTGATCATGAAGGACCTCGTCGCGCTCATGAACCCCAAGTACATCGAGGTGCGTGGCATGTTCTATCCGCGCGGCGGCATCTCCATCTACCCGTTTGCCAATTGGGCGCGTCCTGGCGCGGGCTACGAGCAGATTGCCACCGAGCGCATGTTCTCGCAGCTCTCGGACCTCGACTCGGGAGACGGCGCACGCGGATAGTGTCTCTTGGCGCGTCTCCCCGTTGTCACTTCGACCGAAGGCGCGAAGCGCCGAAGTGGAGAAATCTCACCACCGCTACTGTCATTTCGACCGAGCGAAACGGATCTCTCTTGTCATTTCGACCGAAGGCGCGAAGCGCCGAAGTGGAGAAATCTCACCACCTTCCGCCTCAATGCCATAGTCAACGTAAGGGAGCGCGGAAGGCACCTCTCGCCTCGACGGTCGCTCCCCGACAGCCCGCTTCGCGGTCTTTACGGCTCGCTCCCTTGGACCTCGGCTCGATGCGCCTTTCGCGCTATTCTGTCATTTCGACCGGAGCGAGCTTAGCGAGCGAAGTCGAGAAATCTCTCATGCGCTTACACAAGCGTCAGCCGTTTGTTGCATGACTCTTCTTCCCACCGCAAAAGGTATCTTTCAGCTGATAAAATACGTGGTACCACACTGTCGAATCCCTATGGGGAGTCGCGAACCAACTGAATAGTCACCAGTTGTTAATTGTGAACAAGTTGCCAGAAGGGCATCTGCCTTTTCGAGCTTGTTTGCAGTTGACCATTTTGGTCCGCGACTTCTCGGCAGTGTGGTAGCTGTGGTGGATGTCCTTCTCACAATCATGACTCCACTGTAGTTATCACTAATATGGCGCTTTGCGCCCAGCTGCCGTGGAGGTCGTTATGGATGTTGGCTCGATTGGATCGTTTGGCAAGCGATTACCCTCCTGTCTTCTCTCAGTTACTCTTGTTGCCACCCTGTGTCCAGCCTTTGCGCTGGCCGAAGGCCCTGGTGGCTTTACTGCCCAGTCAGGTGAGATCACGCGCGCGGCTTGGGTGGCGCGTCTGGTGGATACCTTTGACGTGACAGTGGCAGATGCCGACGAGTATCCGGAGGATTATTTTCCGGATGTCACGAGCTCTCACGCAAACTACACGGCAATCATGATGGCAACGGATTTTGGCATCATTGACGTTGCAGGTGGTGACAATTTTGATCCCGATGGTTATGTGACCCGCGACTTTGCAGCCCAAACGCTCAACTACTGCTTGGGCTTCATGCTGGAGGAAGGCGAGACGTACACCTATTCGGATAGTGCGGATGCTACCCACCCTGACGACCTCCAGATTGCCGTCAATCGCGGATGGTTTGCTCTTGCGGACGGCAAGGTCAATCCAAATGCATTCATTTCGGCAGGTGAAGCGGATGCGATGATTGGCGATGGTGCCGAGGTGTGGCATTCGAGTGATGACGTGACATCGGTTGAGGACAACATCGTCCTTGCCGATGACGTGAAGGTTGTTCCCGCGACGACGGAAGTGAACATTGCCGAGGACACGAGCTCGGTTACGATTTCGAATTGTCCTGTCACCTTGGCAAGTGGAGATAAGTTTGCGGTGTATATCGGCGACTTACCCATGGTCTATAAGGCGGTTGGCATTTCCATAGAAGGTACGACGACTGTCATATCCACTGAAGATGTCGAGGCAAGCGAGGGCTACAAAAGTCTCGTGTATGGCGAGGAAGAAGAGCTCGACCTGTCTGATTTCGAGGAATCCGAAGGCATTGAGACGCAGATGTTCGCCAACATCGATGAGGCTGCCGCAAGCGGGCTTGATACCGGCGGTATCACTGTCCAAAGCTTGCAGACGCAGGGAGTTTCCTATGACAAAGGCACGCTTAAGTATTCGGCAAAAGCCGGTCCGTGCTCGGTAACGGGTGCCATAGCTGGCATCAAGGTAAAGACAAGCGCAAATTTGGTAAGCAACAAATACTATGTTTCCATCTCGGGCACCGCGTCGCTCACGGCTGAAGCAAAGGGTTCGATTCAAACTCAGGTGCCTCTTGGAGCCGTGTGGGTTGCGGGGTTTAGTTCCACGTTCAGCGTCTTTGCCAGTGCGGAAGGAAAACTCAGCAAGACAGTTTCCGCCAACTTCGAAGTTGGCATGCAATATGATCCGGCAAACAAATTTCGCATGGTCAAGAAGTTCAAGAAAAACAAACCTGGCATCACGGCTACCGCCACAGCACGTTTCGGGTTCGATATCTCATCTAGCGTCGGTGCGCCCGGTATATCGGCGACTGTTGGTGCAGGATTCGGTTTTGAGGCGAACTACGTCCAAGACACCTACGTTGGTAGTACGCCCAGAACCTGTCAGGACATGGAGGCGCATCTTTATGCCGAAGGGTATGCGGGGGCAACCTTTGGCATACGACCGTTCTCAAAGTCGTTTACGAAGCGTGTCGAAATATGGAATGCCCACAACAGCCCCGTGCGCATGCATCGTCATGTGGAGGATGGCAAGACGGTCTCGAGTTGTACGAGGGGCAAGAAATACACCTACGGATCATGGAGAATGGGGTCTTATGGCTCCAAGTATGGCTATTTATTGAACGGAATGTCAGAAAGCGGCAGTGGCTGGGGCTATAACGATGCCGGCGAATGGGTGGAGTACGCAACCTACGAGTACGATCTAGATGATGTAGGCAACGCCACCATCACCAAATATCATGGGAACACGAGGGCGCTCATCATTCCCGACGAGCTCGATGGACATAAGGTCGTTGGGATTGGGAGTAACTCATTCAAGTCGAATGCATATTTGATGACTGTTCAGATCCCCGACTCGGTCACCTCAATGGGCGACTTCGCCTTCGCCTACTGCCCGGCGCTCTCGTCGGTGAACTTGCCCGCTTCGCTTAAGACGCTGGGGGCAGCCGCGTTCCGCGACGACGACGCGATAGCGTCCGTCACCGTGCCGGCTTCCCTGGAGAGCTGCGGGGATTTCGTGTCTTATGGCGGGCCGTTCAACGAATGCGACGGGCTGAAGGAGGTCAGGTTCGAGCGGGGGACCACGCGCGTTGCCTACAACCTGCTGAGCGACTGCACCGGGATCGAGTCCATCGCGGTGCCCGAGGGCGTCACCGTCATCGAGGGCGGCGCATTCGACAACTGCCCGAGGCTGGCATCGGTCTCGCTTCCCTCGACGCTCACCGAGATAGGGGCGAACGCCTTCCGCGGCTGCGCGAGTCTGGCCACCATCAAGATCCCCGACTCGGTCACCTCAATGGGCGACTTCGCCTTCGCCTACTGCCCGGCGCTCTCGTCGGTGAACTTGCCCGCTTCGCTTAAGACGCTGGGGGCAGCCGCGTTCCGCGACGACGACGCGATAGCGTCCGTCACCGTGCCGGCTTCCCTGGAGAGCTGCGGGGATTTCGTGTCTTATGGCGGGCCGTTCAACGAATGCGACGGGCTGAAGGAGGTCAGGTTCGAGCGGGGGACCACGCGCGTTGCCTACAACCTGCTGAGCGACTGCACCGGGATCGAGTCCATCGCGGTGCCCGAGGGCGTCACCGTCATCGAGGGCGGCGCATTCGACAACTGCCCGAGGCTGGCATCGGTCTCGCTTCCCTCGACGCTCACCGAGATAGGGGCGAACGCCTTCCGCGGCTGCGCGAGTCTGGCCACCATCAAGATCCCCGACTCGGTCACCTCAATGGGCGAATATGTATTTGCAAGGTGCACTTCATTAAAAACGATGACGATCAATCAGGGCCAAAAAAATCTCCCTGCCAACACATTCCAAGGCTGTACGAGTCTGACGAGCGTATCGTTGCCCAACTCACTGACTGCTATCCGTAACGGAGCATTTGATAGCTGCAAGTCGTTGGCGAGCATCTCAATTCCGCCAGACGTGGACACTATCGAATCCGGTGCTTTCAGGGACTGTGATGCGCTCAAGAAAATCGTACTGCCCAATAGCATCACAAGTCTGGGTACTCAGGCCTTCTACGATTGTGACGCGCTCACGGATGTGACGCTCAGCACGGCTCTCACGGAGATTCCGTCGGAGACCTTCCGTCACTGCGATTCACTCGCGTCGATCGTTCTTCCGTATCAAGTCGCCAAGATTGGAAATAACGCTTTTGCCGAGTGCACCAAGCTCACCGGCATCACCATCCCCAAGGCAACGACTTCGATTGCGGATAGCGCATTTAGCTATCCGGCAAAGATGACCGTGTATGGCGAGGCGGGTTCCGCTGCCCAGACCTGGGCACAAAGCAAGGGCGCCAAGTTCGTCCTCAACATTAAGCCCGCTGCGAGCGTCAAGCTTTCCGAGAGCAATATCTCGATGCTCAAGGGCGAAAGCAAGACCTTGGGTGCCGACATACAGCCGCTCGACTTCACGGGCAACGTCGTGTGGAAATCCTCCGACGCCAATGTTGCCACCGTGGATGCAAACGGCAAAGTCAAGGCTGTGGGCGCGGGCGCTGCGACGATTACGCTTGCGGTGGGGGAGAAATCTGCCACCTGCAAAGTCACCGTTTCGCAGCCTGTTACGAGCATATCTCTGAATAAGAGTTCAGCTTCCCTTGAAAGCGGTGAGACCGTGCAGCTCACGGCTTCAGTGTATCCAAGCGATGCCAATAACAAGGGGATTACCTGGACTACATCCAATGCCTCAATCGCCACGGTTGACCAAAGCGGTAAGGTGACGGCGTTGAAGAAGGGAAGTGCCACCATAACAGCCACGGCCAAGGACGGCAGCGGTCGTTCGCGTAGCTGCGAGGTCACCGTCATAAACAACGTCGTGACGGCGACAGCCGTGTCCCAGTTGGAGAGCTCGCATCCCTATTCGAACGATTCACAGGACGCCTGGGTCTATTCGATTCCTGGTGCCAGCTCCCTCGTGCTGCAGTTTGATGGGCGTACGAACGTCGAGCAGGGTAGCGACTATATCCGTATTTATGATGCAAGTGGCAAGCTTGTAAGCTCGTGGACTGGCTCCGAGTTGGCTGGCAAGAGTGTGACCGTTTCCGGTGATACGGCGAAGATCAAGCTGATCACCGATGCGGCGCTGACTGGCTGGGGCTTCAAGGTGACGAGTGTCCAGAAGGGGAGCAGCAAGCCGACCGAACCCGAGCAACCCTCCAAGCCAACGCAGCCTACGACTCCCGAGCAACCTTCGAAGCCGTCCGAACCTGTTAATCCTGAGCAGCCATCTAAGCCGGCAGATCCTGCAACTCCGGAACAGCCATCGAATCCCCAGCAGCCGTCAGAACCTTCGAACCCGTCGGAGACGCCTACTGAGTCACAGATAATGTACCGTCTCTACAATCCCAATTCCGGTGAGCATTTCTACACCGCCAGCGAGTTCGAGCGCGATGCGATTGCCGCCGCAGGCTGGGATTACGAGGGTACTGCTTGGACAGCTCCCGTGGAGTCGAACGCGCCGGTCTACCGTCTGTATTCGGGTACTGACCACCATTACACGACCTCGGCTTTCGAGCGTGATGCGCTCGTCGAGGCGGGTTGGAGCTACGAGGGGATAGGCTGGTACTCCGATGATACCCAGACGGTTGGTCTGCATCGCCTGTTCAACCCCTACGTTGACCCCACTGCGCCGACCAACAACTCCGGAAGCCATCATTACACTACGAGTGACGTTGAGCGTGACCATCTCGTGAGCATTGGCTGGAACTACGAGGACATTGGCTGGTACGGAATGTAGGGTGCTGGCCTAATCACTTGTTCGAAAGTTCATCTAAGGGAGGGTGCCTGTTTCATGCAAGCGCTCTCCCTTTTCCGTTAGATGTGGCGTGCGAAACAAAGCCGAGGTTCAAGGGAGCGCGCCGTAAGGACCGCGAAGCGGGCCGTCGGGAAGCGACCGTCGAGGCGAGTTTCGCACGCCGCATCCTTCGCGTCATGGACGATGCTGTGTTACTATGCCCGTCGTATTGCAAATCCGCCGCATGGGCGACGGGGGCTGTTCGCAACATCCAGCCATAAAAAACTAAGGAATCACCATGGAGAAAACTCAACGTAACCTCATGCTCTGCGGCATGGTATTCGCCATCGCGCTCGTCGTGTCAAATATGGTCGCGGCCAAGACGATTGCGACGGGCTTCACGCTGTTCGGCACGGCAGTCGTCGTTCCCAGCGCGGTCATTTGCTACTTCATCACCTTCCTTATGACGGACGTGGTCGGCGAGATCTGGGGTCGCAAGGAAGCACAGCTCATCGTCAAGTGGGGCTTTGTCTGCCAGGTCATCGCTTGCGTGCTCATCGCCATCGCGCAGGTACTGCCGGCGGCAAATCCCGAGATGCAGGGTTCCTACGAGATGCTGCTTGGCCAGAACGTCGTCTTTGTCGTTGCCTCACTGCTCGCATACCTCACGAGCCAGAGCTGGGACGTCTTCGTCTTTCACAAGATTCGGGGGTTCTTCCTAAGCCGTGGCAAGAGCAGCACGTGGCGCTGGGTGTGGAACAATGCCTCGACCATGAGCTCGCAGGCGATTGACACCGTCATCTACATCACGGTCGCCTTCGGCATCGGCATTGGCTGGGCCTTTGACGCGGCCATGCTGCCGACGCTTCTCGCGATGATGGTGGGGCAGTACGTGTGCAAGTTCATCCTCGCTGCTCTCGATACGCCCGTCTTCTACTTCCTCACGCGCAAGAGCTCTCGCAGCGAACTTGCTGTCGCCGAGGAGCAGGCATAAGCGAGCCATGGTCTCCCCATTCTCTTCTTGGTCGCATATAATATGAATTCGAGATAGATATACCTGGCGCATGCTGCCATGAGGAGCAGAGGAGCACATCATGAGTTTCTTCAAGGAGTTCAAGGAGTTCATCAACCAGGGCGACGTGATGGACATGGCCGTCGGCATCATCATTGGCGGTGCGTTGACGGCAATCGTCACGGCGCTGACTTCGGACATCATCCAACCGCTCATCAACTTCATCACGGGCGGAAATGCCGAGGTTGGGGGATTGGTCATTCCAGGAACGGGGATCGATTTCGGGTCGTTCATCAGTGCCTGCATCAACTTCCTCATCATCGCCTTCATCGTGTTCTGCCTTGTCAAGGGCGTGAACAAGATGAGGAGCATGGGCAAGAAGGACGATGCAGAACCCGATGCCCCTTGCTGCCCGTTCTGCCTCGAGGAAGTCAAGGTGGGTGCGACGCGTTGCCCGCATTGCGCCGGTGTCTTTGAGGCTCCCGCAACATCTGAGTAACCGAACCTTGCCTGAGTGCGTGCACGGCCCTCGCGCGTGATAAGCTCACATGTGTCATCGTGGAAAGGACCATCGTGAGAATTAGGATGAACGAGGACCGCGAGTACGTCGACAAGATTCGCGCGGGAATCCTCAAGCGTGAGGGCTATTGCCCATGCAAAGTGCAGATAAGCGAAGAGAACCACTGCATGTGCCAGGAGTTTCGTGACCAGATCGCAGATCCGGAGTTCGAGGGTTACTGCCACTGCCGCCTCTATTACAAGGAGCTCTAGCTTTTGAAGCTGCTGCATATCGCAGACCTCCACATCGGCAAGCGCGTCAACGGCCTGTCGATGGTCGAGGAGCAGGTTCACATCATCGACCAGCTTGTGGCGATTGCCCGCGAGCAGGACGTCGCCGGCGTCCTCATCGCGGGTGACGTTTTCGACCGTCCCATTCCCTCGCGGGAGGCACTCGAGACTTGTGAGCGTCTCTTCTTGGGTTTTTGCGAGAACGGCATCGAGGTCTTCGCCATTCCCGGCAATCATGATTCGCCCCAGCAGCTTTCGTTCTGCTCTGGTTTGCTCGGTTCTTCGGGGTTGCATATCGCCAAGGCCTTCGATGCCAGTATCGATCGCTTCACGGTCGAGCGGGATGGCGAGCGTGTTTGCATTCACCTGCTTCCCTTCGTGCGTCCAACCGATGTACGCATGGCGTTGCCGGATGTAGCTGAGGAAATCGTCTCTCATGACGACGCGGTGCGTCAGGCTCTTACCTGCGACGAGCTCGATGATGCTGCCTGCAACATCCTCGTCGCCCATCAGTTCGTCACGGCATCGGGCGTGCAGCCAGCCACGTGCGATTCTGAGATCGCGAGCGTGGGCGGTGCGGACAACGTGGATGCTTCCGCGTTCGATGCGTACGATTACGTGGCGCTCGGGCATCTGCATGGGGCCCAGCATGTCGGGCGTCCGCAGATTCGCTACGCCGGAAGCCCTCTCAAGTATTCGTTTTCCGAAACACGTCACGAGAAGAGCGCGACCATCCTCGACATCGAAGACGGCCGCATCGAAATCGGGACGTGTCTGCTCGAACCCCTGCATGACATGCGCGAGATTCGCGCTTCGTATGAGGAGATATGTGCGGGTGCTGACGGGGGAGACCCCCTCGATTACCTGCGTGTCACGCTTACTGACAAGAGCCTGCCCGATGCCATGGCAAAGCTTCGTGCGTTGTATCCAAACATCCTGCGTCTCGATTGGGAGCAGGTCGTTGCGCCGCAATCCCGAGCGCGCGAACGTCTTGCAAACGTCAGGCAATCGACCCCGCTCGAGCTCTTCTCCGCTTTCTACGAGCAACAGACGGGTGAGCAGCTCACATCGGACGAGCGCACGCTTGTCGAGGCATGCATCGAGGAGGCCACACGATGAAGCCCCTCATGCTCACCATGCAGGCATTCGGTCCATATGCCGGGCAGGAAACCGTCGACTTCTCCGCCATTGACCATGGTCTGTTCCTCATCTGCGGGCCGACCGGCTCGGGTAAGACGAGCATCTTCGATGCCGTCAAGTTCGCCCTATACGGTGTCACGAGCGATGAGCTGCGTCCGGCACGCGAGATGCGTTCGGCGCATGCCGCGGCTGACACGCTCACCTACGTCGAGCTTGTTTTCGAACATGCCGGACGCGAGTATCGCGTGTATCGTGCTCCTGCTCAGTCCCGTCCCAAGAAGCGCGGCGAGGGCCTGCGCGAGATTGGTGCGGAGGCCTCTTTCGAGGATGTCACCGGCGGTGTCTCGCTCGCGTCGCGTGATTCGGATGTTACGGATCAGGTGAGCGATCTTCTGGGGATTGATGCAGAGCAGTTCAGTCGCATCGTCATGATCTCGCAGAATGATTTTGCCGCAGTGCTCAATGCCAAGACGAAGGAACGCGAGACCTTGTTCCGCAAGATATTCGGTACGCAGGCTTATGCGCACATCCAGGAGCTTCTCGACGAGAGGCGTCATCTGCTCGAGATGGACATGAACACTGCACGTACGGGGCTTGAAGCGGAAATTGCGCGCATTGCGCCCCCCTGTGATGAAGAGCTTCTCGTCAGATACGACGAGCTCATGGCCTTGTCCGACCATGCCGTGCACGCACATGAGTTCGAAAGCCTGCTCAGGCTTGCGCTCGATGATGAGAACGCGCGTATAGATGCGCTCAAGGGAGAGCTGTCGCAGGTTCGGGAAGCCGTGGCTGCAGTCGACACCTCGCTTGGCGCGGCCGAGGCGCTCGAGAAAACGCGGGCAAGCGCCCGTGAGGCCCGTGAGTGGCTTGATGGCAACGCCGCGCGTATAGCCGATGCCGTTACCCTGCGCGATGAGCTAGTTGCTCAGGCTCCGCAACGTGATGAGCTGCGAGCGCGCCTGCATACGCTCGATGCGTCACTTGATGATTACGATGCGCTCGAAACGCAGCGCACGAGGCTCACCACGATCGAGCGTAACCAGCATGAGACGCAGGCTGCGCTCGAAAAGACGCGGCCGCAGCTCGAGCAGTCTCGTGCCAAGCTCGAGGCGGCCCTTGCGGAGCAGGCGACACTTGCGGATATCGAAGTGCGGGCAGCGCACCATGCAGCCATGCGTGAGCGCCTGGAGGCATCGCAGCGCGAACTCACCGAACTAGAGGCGCTGCGCAAGCGTCAGCTTGTACTCGAAGACGAGCTGCGCGTGCGTCATGACGAGCTTTCCCATGCGGAAGATGCGCTTGCGCATGCGAGTGCGGATTTGCTCGAGGCCCAACGCCTCTATAACGCTGACCGTGCGGGCATGCTTGCCGATGCGCTCGAGGAGGGCGCGCCCTGTCCGGTGTGTGGTTCGGTCGAGCATCCGCAGCTCGCGCAGCGCAGCACCGAGGCGCCAAGCGATGCGCAAGTTGAGCAACTTGCCGGTCAGCTTGACGAGGCACGTGTCCGTCGCGATGAATGCGCCGTCCAGGCGGCTTCGGTTTCGGCTCACGTGCAGGCTGGCCGCGATGCGCTCGCCGCACGCGTCAAGGCATCTCTTGACGAGACGCCCGACGATCTCGAGCATGCATTGCGTATGCAACTTGATCAGGTCGGCAGCGCGCTTGACGAGCTTGCTGCCGGCGAGAGGGCATGCGCCGCGGATGCGGAACGCCAACGTGAGCTTGGGACGCAGATTGCGAGCATGCGCGATGCAATTGACACGCTCGCCAAGCAAGAGCATGAGCTGCAGGAGCATATCGCGCAGCTCAACCTCGAACTCGCCCAGACCCGGACGAGCTTCGAGACGCGTCTTGCGGCGCTTGCGCATCCGAGCAAAAAGGCTGCCGAGGAGGCGTTGGTGGTCTTGAGAAAACGCCTGATGCAGATGGAGAACGAGTTCGAGACCGCGCGTGCGGCAGCCGAGAAGCTCGTGCGCACGCAATCCGAGCAGGAGGCGAAGCTCAAGGCCGCTCACGAGGCGCAAGGAGAGCAGGAAAGTCCTGATCTTGCGGAGCTACGCGAGAGACGAGCTGAGCTTGCGCGACGCAGCGATGCCCTTGCGAACAAGCTCACGTCCATGCAAACGCTCGTGGCTCGCCATGCGGATTGCCTTGCGGCTCTCGAGCAAGGCGAGAAGCATGTCACGCAGCTCGAGGAGAGCTTCACCTCCATCGATCTGCTCGCGCGCCTGGCCGCGGGCAAACTTGCGGGCAGTCTAGGCAAGGTTGCCTTCGAGACCTTCGTGCAGGGCGCTTACTTCGACCAAGTGCTGAATGCGGCAAACGAGCGCTTGCATGTCATGTCGGCAAGCCGCTATAGCCTTGCACACCGTGATGTCGGACGCAACAGGCGCTCGATCGCGGGTCTCGAAATCGACGTCCTCGATCGCTATACCGGTTCGATGCGTCCTTCCGAGACGCTTTCCGGCGGTGAGACCTTCCTTGCCTCGCTCGCGCTCGCGCTCGGCCTTTCGGACGTCATCATGGCACAGGCTGGCGGCATGTACATCGACGCGATGTTCGTGGACGAGGGCTTTGGTACACTTGACGAGGAGACCTGCCAGCTTGCCATCGAGGTGCTCGACAAGCTCAGCTCCGATGATCGCATGATCGGAATCATCAGTCACGTTCCCGATCTCAAGGAGCGCATCGCCCGTCAGATACAGGTCACGAAGACACGCTCGGGCTCCACGCTCGAACTCGTGCTCTAGGGGAGATACACAGCATGCTCAACGTCGTCTTGTTTCAGCCCGAGATACCCGCCAATACGGGAACCATCGGCCGTTCCTGCGTTCTCACCAACACGCGCCTGCATCTCATAGGTCCGCTTGGCTTCTCGCTCGACGACCGCATGGTGCGTCGCAGCGGCATGGGATACTGGCATGACATCGACTTGGTCACTTACGATAGCTACGACGAGTTCCTCGCCCAAAACCCCGATGCATGCCCCTGGATGTTCACGAAGCGTGCGGATGCGTACTACCACGAGGTTTCCTATGCGGATGGCGACTATCTCATGTTTGGTAGGGAGTCCACCGGCATTGACGATGCGGTGCTTGCGGCGCATCCCGAGCGCTGCCTGCGCATTCCCATGATTGAGCGCGAGGGGCTCTCACCCGTCACGACGCCGGGCCCGCTCAGTGACCCGACCGATCCCGACGCCGTTTCCCTCAACCTCTCAAACGCGGCAAACATCGTTCTCTTCGAGGCGCTGCGCCAGCTCGACTTTCCTGGTGTTATCTAGAAGTTACATACGCTAGGGGAGAGCATTGGACGCGCTCACCGTTTTTCTTAACCAAAAGACTCTCCACTGAACTAAAGTAGTCAAATTGGCTCTGTCACTTTCGGCTCGGCCGTCAACATCCGGAGGAGGGGTGTCTTGATGAATATCGGAATAGCGACGACGGCGTTTCTTATCCTGTTTCCCGTGCTCGTCGCTCTCGTCTTGATGTTCGTGCGCAACGACCGTGCGCGTAGCTATATCACCGTTATAGGCGCGCTCGTCATCGCTTGCGGTAGCATCTTCTGTGCGGTGCAGTTCCTGTCACCGGAAACTCACGTGTTTCCCGTCAGCGATACCGCCGCGATGGTCATCGATTACGTTGCGCTCGCAATCGAGGTCATCTTGTGCCTCTACATCTTCGTCAAGGGCGTCTACTACAAGAAGCCGCTTGCCGTCGTGCTCGCCGTTATCCAGCTTGGTCTGGCGACTTATCTCGACCTCGCGGTAGCGCATGACATCACCGTTGCCAACGAGCTCTACATCGATAACTTCTCGATCATCATGGCGCTCATCATCGGTATCGTCGGCTCGGGCATCATCGTCTACGGTTTGGGTTACATGCGCGTGCATGAGGCTCACAACGATGGCTCCGACCGTCGCAACATCTTCTTCTCGGTCATGTTCGCCTTCCTCGGTGCCATGTTCGCGATCGTCTTCTCCAACGCGCTCACCTGGATGCTCTGCGCTTGGGAGATCACCACGGTTTGCTCGTTTGCCCTCATCGGGTACACGCGCACCAAGGAGGCCATCGACAACTCCTTTTTGCAGATCACGCTCAACCTGATTGGCGGCATCGCGTTCTCCATTGCGCTGGTCTGGGTCGGTAGCTTCTACGGCACGATGGAGCTTGACGTGTTCATTTCCACGACGCTCTCCATGGCGTCAAGTGGCATGGCATTCGTCACCTATGCGCCCCTGCTGCTGTTCTCTCTCGCGGCATTTACCAAGGCAGCCCAGATGCCCTTCCAGAGCTGGTTGCTTGGTGCCATGGTCGCGCCCACGCCCACGTCGGCGTTGCTGCACTCATCGACCATGGTCAAGGCCGGTGTCTTCCTCCTCATCAAGATCTCTCCCTGCCTCGGCTTCACCATCCCCGGATTCCTCGTCATGACCGTCGGTATCGCGACCTTCCTGTTCTGCGCGCTTGCGGCTATCAGCCAATCCAACGCAAAGCGCGTGCTCGCGTACTCGACGATTTCGAACCTCGGCCTTATCGTTGCCTGTGCCGGTGTCGGTACTGACGGCGCGATTTGGGCCGCCATCTTCCTGCTCATCTTCCACGCGGTCGCCAAGTCGCTGCTCTTCCTGTGCGTGGGTACCGCCGAGCATCACATCGGCAGTCGCAATATCGAGGACATGGACGACCTCTTCGAGCGCATGCCGCGTCTTGCCCGTCTCATGGCCATCGGCATCATGGGCATGTTCATCGCGCCCTTCGGCATGCTCGTCTCGAAATGGGCGGCACTGCAATCCTTCGCGCAGTCCGAGAACGTCATCCTGCTCGTTTTGCTCGTCTTCGGATCGGCCGCGACCTTCATGTTCTGGACCAAGTGGCTTGGCAAGATCCTCGCCATCGCCAATAACGATGCTCAGGACGTCGAGCTCACCGTCTTTCGCAGCGAGTGGGCGAGCCTTGGCCTCATGACCGTCCTCACCGTCGGCTGCTGCATCGGCTTCCCGCTCATCTCGGTGTCCGTCGTGGCCCCGTACCTGCAGACCATGTTCGGCGTCGCCTCGAACGCCATACCCATCGGCGACCTGTGGATCATGGCAATCATCGCGCTCGTCATCGCCGTCATCTTCCTCGGCTTCTCCGGAAACACCAAGAAGCGCATCGCGCCGGTGTACCTTTCGGGCGTCGGTGTGGACGAGAGCGCCCGCACCTTCCGCAACTCCTTCAACGGGGTCAGCACCGCCACGCAGCGCAACTGGTACATGAACGACATCTTCGGCGAGCGCAAGATGGTGCTTATCGGCATCGTCGTCTCCCTCACGCTCATCTTCAGTTCCTTTGCCTTCGTCGTGCAGTCGGCGGCTGCCGAGAAAGACACGCTCGTGGGAATCTCCGCGGCACATGACTCCTACGAGGGCAGCCTCTGGGAGCAGAACAACATCGACTTCACCACCTACCAGCAATACTACGAGTACTATCGCCAGTCTTGGGAGCAGAACAAGGACGCCTTCAAGGAGATAGGCATCGAAGACATGGATGACCTCATGGACACGCTCTTCATCCAGATGTTCGTCCAGAGCTCGTCTTCGGATGCACAGGGCTCCGATAGCTCGAGCAGTGAAGGGGGGAACCAGTAATGGAGATCTTTGGCTTTTCGATCTGGTCAATCATCGGCGTGCTTGCGTTCCTCATCGTCGCGCCTTTCGTCGGCTGCATCCTTGCCGGTCTTGATCGCAAGATCACCGCGGGCATGCAGGGCCGTGTCGGTCCCAAGCTGCTTCAGCCCTGGTGGGATTTCCGCAAACTGCTTGCCAAGGAGGATGCCACCGTCAACGGCGCGCAGGACCTCTACGTCTGGCTTTACCTCATCTTCATCGTGCTCTCCGGCATGGTGTTCTTCGCCGGCGGCAACTTCCTGCTCTGCGTCTTCATCCAGACGCTTGGTGCGCTGTTCTTCATCCTCGCCGGCTACTCTTCGCGCTCTCCGTACGCAGACCTCGGTGCCGAGCGTGAGACCGTGCAGGTCATGTCCTACGAGCCCATGGTGTTGCTTGTCGCCATCGGCATGTTCCTGGCGACCGGCTCCTTCTACGTCGCCGATCTGCTCTCGGTCGAGATGCCGCTCGTGCGCTACCTGCCGCTCATCTTCATCGGCTTCCTCTACGTGCTCACCATCAAGCTGCGCAAGTCGCCGTTCGATATCTCGATGGCGCAGCACGCGCACCAGGAGATCGTCCGAGGTATCGTGACCGAGTTCTCGGGTCGCACGCTTGCCCTCGTCGAGCTCTCGCACTGGTACGAGACCATACTCTTCCTCGGGTGGACGGGTATGTTCGTCATCTGGGCCGGGGGCTGGGTTGCCGCCGTGGTGGCCATCGTCGTCGCGCTTGTCATCTGGTTCTTCGAGATCTGGATTGACAATAACTTCGCTCGTTTCAAGTGGGAGACGATGCTCAAGAGCGCCTGGTGGGTCGCGTTGGTCGCCGGTACCATCAATATCGTCTACCTGCTGTTCATCTAGAATCGGGAGGTGCCAACTATGTCAAACGTGGGAAAGTCACCCTGGATCATTCACTACGATGGCTCGAGCTGCAACGGTTGTGACATCGAGGTGCTCGCTGCGCTGACTCCGCTCTATGATGCGGAGCGCTTCGGCGTCGTCAACACGGGCAATCCCAAGCATGCTGACATCTTTGTCGTCACGGGTGGTATCAACGACCAGAACGCGCCGGTCGTCAAGCAGATCTACGATCAGATGCTCGAGCCCAAGGTTGTCGTTGCCTGCGGTGCGTGCGCCTGCGGTGGTGGCGTCTACCAGACCTGCTACAACATCCTGGGCGGCGTCGACACCGTCATTCCCGTCGATGCCTATGTCCCCGGCTGCGCCGTCAAGCCCGAGTCAATCCTCGATGCCGTCATCGCAGGCGTCGGGATTCTCGAGGAGAAGGCAAAGGCCATGAAGATGAATCCGGCCGACAAGGACCGGACTGACGCGCAAGCCTCGACGGGTGCGCATGCATCCGTTGCCGATGTCGATGACGTGCCCGGTGCCTCGGGTGCGGGCGTCGAGTAGGAGGGTGAGCATGATACTATTTCAGCCCAACGTGTTTGAGACCGTGGAACTCGATGCGCTCTTCGAGGCGGTTTCCGACTTCAAGCAGCGTGATTACCGTTTCGTGCAGATCTGCGCGACGACGCTCGAGGATTCCTGCGAGCTGCTCTACACCTTCATCGCACCTGATGCCGTTGACGGCTGCCTCACCGGTTTGACCGTGAACGTTCCCGATGGCATGCCCGTTCCCTCGATAACCGAGCTCTATCCCGCAGCCTTCGTCTTCGAGAACGAGACGCACGATCTCTTCGGTGTCAACATTTACGGCATCAACCTGGACTTCCAGGGGGAATTCTACAAGGTGTCCCAGAAGTTCCCGATGAATCCGCGCGCTGCCGAAGAAAAGCCCGAGACGGACAAGGAGGCCGGCAATGAGTAAACGCACCGTTGTCCCGTTCGGACCGCAACACCCCGTCCTTCCCGAGCCCGTGCACCTCGATCTCGTCTTGGAGGACGAGACCGTCGTCAATGCCATTCCGCGCATTGGCTACGTTCACCGTGGTCTCGAGAAGCTCGTCGAAAAGCGTGACTACACGCAGTTCGTCTACGTGACCGAGCGCATCTGCGGCATCTGCTCGTTCGGCCACTCGCTCGGCTATTCCGAGTGCGTCGAGAAGCTCATGGGCATCGAAATCACCGATCGCGCTGCCTACCTGCGCGTGATCTTCCACGAGCTCTCCCGTATGCACAGCCATCTGTTGTGGCTCGGCCTGCTGGCCGATGGCTTTGGCTTCGAGGCCCTGTTCATGCATGCTTGGCGTTTGCGCGAGACCGTTCTCGACATCTTCGAGCAGGTCACGGGTGGCCGCGTCATCTTTTCCGCCTGCGATGTAGGCGGCTTTCGCCAGGAAGTCTCCAACGAGACGCTCGCCGGCATCGTGATCAAGCTCGAAAGGCTGCGTGAGGAGTACCGCAGCATCGCCAAGACCCTGCTCGAGGATTCCTCCGTCAAGAGCCGCATGGTCGGTGTCGGGCACATCTCGACCGAGAAAGCCCTCGAGCTCTCGATGGTCGGCCCCTTCGCACGCGCCTCCAGCGTCGCCACCGACGAGCGCCTCAACGGTATCGGTGCCTACGGCGAGCTCGCCTCCTTCGAACCCGTGCTCTCCGATGGCGGCGACTGCTACGCGCGCTGCGATGTACGCGTGCGCGAGGTGCTGCAATCCATCGACATCATTGCCGAGCTCGTCGACAAGATTCCCGATGGCGAGGTCATGGTGCCTGTCAAGGGCGCGCCCGAGGATGGAGCCCAGGCGATGACGACGCTCGAACAGCCCCGTGGCCAGGCTTTCTATTACTCGAAGGGCAACGGTACCAAGAATCTCGCCCGCATGCGCGTGCGCACGCCGACGAGTCAAAACATCGCAGGCATGGTTGCCGCGCTTTCCAACGTCGAGCTTGCTGACGTACCCATGGTCGTCCTCACGATTGACCCGTGCATCAGCTGCACTGAAAGGTAGAGAGATGGGTGTATTCAAACTGGGCGGACTGACGCTCAAGAGCCTGTTCAGCAAGCGCGCGACGAGGAAATATCCCTACGAGGTACGCGAGGCCTTCGAGAACGCACGTGGCCAGATCGACATGATCGACATCCATAACTGCATCTTCTGCGGCATGTGCCAGCGCAAGTGCCCCGCCGATTCCATCGTCGTTGATCGCAATGAGTCGCGCTGGACCTACTGGCCCTACAAGTGCATCGCCTGTGGCGCCTGCGTGGCATCCTGCCCGACCAAGGACCTCGAAATGCTCAAGGAGCGTCCGCCCATCACGACGGACAACCAGACGACGCGTGTCTACGAGCTCACCGAAGAGGAGAAAGCCGAAAAGGCACGCATCGCCGCCGAAAAGAAGGCAGCTGCACTCAAGGCTGCCGAAGAGAAGAAGAAAGCCGCTGCGGCGAAGAAGGCTGCCGAGGAGGCAGCTGGCAACGCACCAGCGGGGGAGTAGTCCGAATTTTGCCAGAGGAGTTTTCGATGGCATCAGATGAGATGGCACATACCGAAGAGGAGCAAGTGCTCGACAAGGTACTCACCGCTCCTAACGTGATTACGCTCGTGCGCCTGCTGCTTCTCCCGCTCTTTCTCTGGCTTCTCTTTGCCACGCCCCATCACATTGCGGCGCTCGTCGTGTACGCCGTCGCCGCCTCGACCGATTGGGTCGATGGCCAGGTCGCACGTCGCACGCATCAGGTTTCCAAGCTCGGCAAGCTCTTCGATCCCTTCGTCGACAGGCTGCTCATCGCCGTCGGGGTTATCGCCATCTTCATACTTGGGCGTCTGCCCCTGTGGATACTCGTCTATCTCATCGTGCGCGACCTCTGCCTGTTGCTCGGGGGACGCTATCTACTCGCCAGGGTCGGCAAGGTTCCGCCGGTCGTCTATGTCGGAAAGTTTGCGACTGCCTTCATCATGATTGGCTTTTGCTTCCTCCTGCTCGGGATGCCTCTGCTTCCCGGTCTCGGGCTTGCCGATGCGCCTGTGTGGCTCCCCGGTTTTGGCGGCGATGAGGCCCTGCTCGGCATCTGGTTCGTCTACGCAGGTCTCATCTGCTCGATAATCGCCTTCGTCATCTATGTCATAAAGGGCATTCGCCTTCTCGCAAAAGCATCCTGAACAGGGCATATCAAGGTTCTGTGCAGCTTTTGCGCAGGAGAATTAAATTTTGCTTAATCGTTTAATTATGCAGGGTACCTCTCGTGTCATTGGTGGTATTCTTAGCAGTCACATATTGCCCGATAGAAGAGGTTTGAGCACAGGTGACCGATTCGACTAACAAGCCAGAGCCCAGCAAGCGAATGCGACCCGCATCGGGTGCGTCTGCCTTCAAGCCGACGGCACGCAAGTCGGTGAAGCAACCTGCCTCCAAGCCCGTGCAAACCCCCAAGGCAGAGGCCATTCCCAAGGCTTCGAAACCCGCGAAGGCGGCAAAAGTTCCCAAGTCATCGAAGACCTTGCGTATTCCCAAGGCCACGCGCGCCTCAAAGATTCCGCGCACGACCACCACCTCGAAGGCGAGCAAGGCCGGTACGCTCTCAAGCGCGCCGAGCCGTCTCAGCAGCTCGTCCTCTCCCTGGGCTTCGAAGAGCGGCTCGTCTACCACGCAGGGTTTTGGCGCAATCGGCGGTGATCAACAATCGAAGGCTCGTTCGGCTCAGTCCGCGCGCAACGCGTTCGGGCGCTTCTCCCGCACGCAGGCGGCAAGTCCCAATGCCCGTGCGCGCGAAAAGGGCATGCCCGCAGCACGCACCCCAAGCACCTCGAACGAGTTCATCGCCTATACCAAGTCGCACCTCCAGATCATGATCCCGGTCTTCATCATCGTCGCGCTTCTGCTCATATACACGTGCGTCGACATCTTCTCCTCGTTTGGCAGGATTCACCCTGGCGTCTCCGTGCAGGGTATCGAGGTTGGTGGCATGAGCGTGCAGGATGCCGCCACCAAGATCAACGAGGAGCTTTCCCCCAAGCTCTCCAATGCGCACGTGACCATTTACGAGAGTGCCGATATTGCCTCGGCCGATGGGGCGCAGATTCCGTCAGGTGGCATCGAGCAAGCTCATGCCGACGAGACGGCGGCGGGCTCGGACATCAACGATGACGGCACGATCGACAAGTGGAACATAACGGCCGAGACCATCGGTGCCTACGTCGATGGCGAAGCGCTTGCCGAGGAGGCCTATCTCGTGGGTCGTCAGGGCAATTTCGTCGCCGAGCGCTTCTTTTCCTGGTTCGGCGGCACGCATCTCGACGCCACCGTCTCCGTGCGCGACGAGCGCTTCAATGCACTTGCGACGGAGATCAACCAGGAGATCGGTTTGCCCATCGTGGATAGCACCATACGCATCGAGGATGGCGCCGTCTCCGTTGCCAACGGTAGCGACGGCTGGTCGGTCGATGCCCCCACCTTTATCAAGCGCTTCAGTGCGAGCGCGTTCTCGCCTGACAATTTCCCCTTCGTCATCCCGATGAAGACCGATCCGATGCACATCAGGCCGGCCACCGCCCAGAAGGTCGCCGATGACGTCAAGGCGGCCATCGCCGAGAACGTCACCATCGTGCATGACCCTGACACCTGGACGCTCGACACCGCAGACCTTGGTGAGCTCATCAGCCTGCAGGTGCTCACGCCCGATGAGGTGCTCGTCTTCGGCAGCGGCACGCAAAAGGTCGTCGCTGACGGCACGACGGTTTCGAATTACGACACCTCGGCCTGGGTCGATCCGGATTCGGGCTATGTCCTGCAGGCATACGTCGATCAGGAGAAGACCGATCGCTATTTGGTCGGCATCCTTGGAGCGGCTGCAACGGGAGGCGCCACTGACGCCTACTTCGACACGAGCTCCGGCGAGGTGGTGCTCGTCGCTGCCGTCGAGGGCTACGGTCCCGATCGATCCGCCGCAGAGATCGCCTTACAGGACCTGCTTTTCGGCGAGCCGGATGCCACGACGGCGAGCAGCCGCACCATCTCGCTCGTAGACGTTACCATCCAACCTGAGCTCACCACCGAGAAAGCGCAGGCCATGGGCATTACCGAGCGCCTCGCAACTTGGACGATTCCGCTGTCGGGCTCCTCGGAGCGCATCAACAACATCAAGTTGCTCTGTCGCCTCATCAATAACTCCCTCGTGGCACCGGGTGCGACCTGGTCGTTCAATGGCACCACGGGCGAGCGTACGGCCGAGAAGGGCTTCCAGACGGCCCCCGTCATCGTCAACGGCAAGCATGAGGACCAACTCGGCGGCGGCATCTGCCAGATCGCGACATGCATCTTCAACGCCGCCTGCTTCTCGGGCCTCGGCATCCAGGAGCGCGTAAATCACGACTTCTACATCGCTTCCTACGATGATTACGGTTTCGCCGATGCCACGGTCTCGTGGAAGTCGCCCGATCTCAAATGGGTCAACGACATGTCGACCTACGTGCTCATGACGGCAAACGTGACCGATGATAACGTCGTCGTCAGTTTCTGGGGTACCAAGGATGGCCGCACGGTTGACTGCCAACGCGGCGATTGGAAGGCCGGCGACAAGTACGTCTCGATCACCGAGGTTGATCCCGAGCTTGCCCCGGGCGAGCGCAAGATGACGCAGAGCGGTCAGGATGGTCGCAGCATTGACATCCGCTACCTCGCAAAAGCCGCTGACGGTACGGTGTTGCACGATGTCACCTTCCACTCGATTTACTCGGCGCAAAATGAAATCATCACCGTAGGCCCCGACACACCAGCTCCGGCTTCTGCTGCCGATCCGCCTGCGGCCGAATAATGGCATTGCGGGGCGCTGCCCCCGGATGATAGAAAGTGGCACGATTCCAGGAAGGCAAGAGGCATGGCGTACCAAGACGAAATAACCCACATGGATCGGGGAAAGCTCGAAGAACTGCAGCTCGAGCGCTTGAGGGAGACCCTCGTCAACTGTTACGAGAACATCGACTTTTACAAGAAGACCTTTGACGAGGCGGGATTCGACCCGCATACCGTCGAGTCGTTCGAAGATCTTCAAAGGGCTCCCTTCACCACCAAGCAGGACATGCGCGATGCCTATCCCTATAAGCTCTTCGCCGTACCTCGTGAGGACGTGAAGGAAATCCACATGTCGAGCGGCACGACGGGCGTTGCGACCGTGTCTGGTTATACCGATGCCGACATCCGCTCCTGGGGCGATTGCTTTGCGCGTGGCATTGGCTACGCAGGTGGTGACGTCGACGACGTCGTGCACGTTTGCTACGGCTACGGTCTTTTCACGGGCGGTCTCGGTGCGCACTACGGTGGTTTGGCCGTGGGTGCGGAGACCATCCCGATGTCCGCTGGCAATACGAAGCGCCAGATCAAGGTGCTGCAGTCCATGGGCTCTTCCATCCTGTGCTGCACGCCGAGCTATGCCATGCACATCGCGGATACGGCCATCGAGATGGGTCTTGACCCGCGCAAGGACTTCACGCTCAAGGCGGGCATCCATGGCGCCGAGGCCTTCTCGGACCAATTCCGCAAGAACCTCGAGGACAAGCTTGGCTACAAGGTCTATGACGTATATGGACTGACCGAGGTCATGGGGCCGGGCGTTGCCATGGAATGCGGCGAGCAAAACGGCCTGCATGTCGCCGAGGACCACTTCTTCGTCGAGATCCTCGATCCCGAGACCCACGAGCCCGTGCCCGACGGCGAATGGGGCGAGCTCGTCATCACCACGCTCACCAAGGAGGCTTCGCCGGTCGTGCGCTACCGCACGCGTGACATCACGCGCATCATGCCCGGCGAGTGCGGCTGTGGTCGCACGCATCGTCGCATCGACCGTCTGCATGGCCGCACTGACGACATGTTCAAGGTCCGTGGCGTCCAGGTGTTCCCGAGCCAGATCGAGAACGTATGCGCCGCGTTCCCCGAGATCGCGGACTGGTATCAGATCGAGCTCACGCGCGAAGGTGGTCTCGACATCGCCACGCTCAAGATCGAAATCAATCCCGATTTCCCGATTGACGAGATTCGCAAGATCGAAGAACTGCAACGTCGCATGCAACAGGCGCTCAAGGACGAGCTCGCCGTCAGCATCAATATCAAGATCGTCGAGCCGCACACCATCCAGCGCTCCGAGGGCAAGGCCGTGCGCATCGTTGACCTGCGTGATGGGGAGGACAAGTAATGATTGACCAGCTTACGGTATTTCTCGAGAACACAAAGGGCCGTCTCACCTCTCTGTGCCGCGCCTTGGGTGACGCGGACATCCAGATGCACTCGCTGGCTCTGGCAGACACGACCGACTACGGCATCGCGCGCATCATCTGCGATGACCCGAAGGGCGCGGTCGCAGCCATTTCCGAAGCCGGATTCACGGCCAACCTCACGAAGGTCGTCGCCGTCGAAGTGCCCGATGTTCCGGGCGGCCTCGCCAGCGTGCTCGACGCGCTCGATGACGCCGGCATCAACATCGAGTATTGCTATTGCTTTGCGGATGCCGACAAGGGCGCGACGGTCGCTTTCAAGGTCGACGAGTCTGCGATTGGCACACTCGAAGGGGCCGGCTTCAAGGTGCTTCATCCCGAGGACCTCTACAAGACCGCACAGTAGTCGCAAGGGAGATCCATGCAAGTCAGCCCGCATGACATAGGCTCGAAGATGCAGGTGCTTGCGCGTCAGCGTGGGCACCTGACCTCGCTTGCCGGCATCGCGCTTGCGCTCGTGCTTGCGTGCGCGCTGTGTCTTGTTGCGCCGGGCACTGCCCATGCTGCCATCAACGGAAACGACTACGTCGGACAGTCAACGGTCAACGACCGCGGCATGAACATCACCGAGGCTCCGGCTATCGAGTCTCCCTACGGCATACTCGTCGATGAGGACGGTAACGTCCTGTGGGCGCGCGGGCAAGACGAGCATCGTGCGATGGCCTCCATCACCAAGACGATGACGGCAATCGTCGCGCTCGAAAACGGTGACCTTGACGAAGTCTTCACCGTTTCGCCTCGTGCGGCATCCGTGGGAGAGTCGAGCGCGGGACTGGTTGCCGGACAACAGGTCACGTTGCGCGACCTCGTCTCTGGTCTCCTCGTTCACTCGGGTAACGATGCCTCCATGGCCATCGCCGAGGGCATTGCGGGTGGCGAGAAGGAATTCGTTCAGATGATGAACGCGAAGGCCCAGCAGATGGGTCTCGTGAACACCCAGTTCCAGAACCCGCACGGCCTCGACGCCGAGAATCACTATTCATCTGCCGCAGACATCAGCGTCATCGTGCGCTATGCCATGCAGGACCCGACCTTCCGCGAGATCGTCGGCATGAAGTCTTGCACGCTCAACCTGAGCGGAGAGCCCAAGGAGCTGCTCACGACCAACGCGCTGCTCGCCACCTGGGATGACTGCATCGGCGTCAAGACCGGCTTCACGAACAAGGCGGGCCAATGCCTCGCGGCTGCCGCCAGCAAGAACGGTGTCGAGCTCTACGCCGTCGTGCTCGATTCCACCGACGAGGTTCAGCGATTCATCGATGCCTACAAGCTTCTCGATTGGGGCTTCACCCATTATCGTCCGTATACGCTCGCGTCTGCCGGACAGGTGCTCGTCGATGCCCCCATGAGCGGCTTTCTCGACAAGACCGTAAAGGCGGGCGTCTTGGAGGAAGTAACGGGCATGGTCTTCGACTTCAACGGTGACATCGCGATTGACGTGCGCCTCACCGACAAGCCCGATGGCGTTGCCAAGGGAGATACCGTCGGCACCATCACCTGGCGTCAGGGCGAGAACATCGTCGCTTCGGTTCCCCTCGTCGCGCTCGAGGACAAGATGGGACCGTCACCCGTCACTTCGGTCATTACCTCGCTCGTGCGCTGCGTCGGCGTGATCACCGGCGACCAATGCGTAGCCCAGAGCACCGTCTACGCGCAGGCGCCCGAAGTCGAGCGTGTGCAGAGCACGGCTGGTCAGGGCATGAACGCCGAACTCGAGATGGACATTCGCGATTACGTCGCTGCATACAATGCTGCGGTCTATGGTTATGGCTCCTGACGTATCGCATTACGGTGCTAGAATAGCTGCCATGTGTTTTGGCATTTGAAAGGATGTATCGTGCCTGCTTCCAGTTTTGTCTGCCCCATCTGCAATGAGCCCGTCGATGGTTCGCAAACCTCATGCCCACGCTGCGGCTTCAAGTTCGTCGGGGCAACGCAAACCTTCAACCCCGTCGTGACGCAGGTCGACGAGCAAGCATACGAGCTCGAGAGCTCCACACCCGAGCTCGAGGTGCTTTCCGGCCCCTATGCGGGGGAGAGCTTCGCGCTTGGTGATGGCACCTTCACCGTCGGACGCGACCCTAAGTGCGACATTTTTCTCAGCAACATGACGGTTTCGCGTCACAACTCGACCATCGTCATCGATGGCGCACACGCTAAGATCATGGACGCCGATTCGACTAACGGTACCTGGGTCGATGGCAAGATCGTGGACGAGGCGGAGCTCGTGCCGGGCACGCATGTCCAGATCGGCACCTTCGACATGGTCTTCAAGCGCGTCAAGTAAGCCCATAATCGAGCGGGAATAGAGGTTACCGTGCCCATCACCGATTACCTGCGCCATAACGCTGCCGCGTATGGCAACGAGATTGCCCTTGTCGAGATTAACCCCGAGGTTCTCGAACGCAAGCACGTCACCTGGCGCGACTACGACCTCATCGAGAGCACCGATCCGGAGCCCTATAGGCGCGAGATTACCTGGAGCGTGTTCGACGAGAAGGCAAACCGTTTCGCCAACCTGCTTCTCTCGCGTGGCGTGAAGAAGGGCGACAAGGTTGCCATCCTGCTCATGAACTGCCTTGAATGGCTGCCCATCTACTTTGGCATACTCAAGAGCGGTGCCACTGCCGTTCCGCTCAACTTCCGCTATACCGCCGAGGAAATCGCCTACTGCATCAAGCAGGCAGACGTCGACATACTCGTCTTCGGTCCCCAATTCACCGGACGCGTCGAGGAGATCGCCTCCGAGATCGCCCACGGCAGGTTGCTCTTCTACGTGGGGGAGGACTGCCCGACCTTTGCCGAGAACTATCGTGAGCTCACGGCCAACTACCCGAGCACCGATCCGGCCATCCCTCTCAACGAGGACGAGGACGCCGCCATCTACTTCTCGAGCGGCACGACGGGTTTTCCCAAGGCCATCCTCCATCATCATCGCAGTCTCACCCAGGCAGCGGAGATGGAGCAGCACCATCATGGCCAGACACACGATGACACGTTCCTTTGCATCCCACCGCTCTATCACACGGGTGCGAAGATGCACTGGTTCGGCAGCCTCATTTCCGGGTCCAAGGCCGTGCTCCTGCGTGGCGTTACGCCGCAGAGCATCTTCGATGCGGTCTCCAATGAACATTGCACCATCGTCTGGCTGCTTGTTCCCTGGGTGCAGGACATCTTGCTTGCCATCGAGGAGGGCAAGATCGATCCTACGGCCTACGTGCTCGATCAGTGGCGCCTCATGCACATCGGCGCCCAGCCCGTTCCGCAAAGCCTCATCAAGCGCTGGAAGGAGATCTTTCCCGCGCATCAGTACGACACCAACTACGGCTTGTCGGAGTCAACCGGTCCGGGCTGCGTGCATCTTGGCGTCGAGAACATCGATCACGTCGGTGCCATCGGCGTGCCGGGGTATCGTTGGGTTGTCAAAATCTGCGATAACGAGGGCAACGAGGTCCCCGATGGCGAAGTCGGAGAGCTGTGGGTCAAGGGACCGGGTGTCATGGTCTGCTACTACAACAACCCCGACGCATCCAACGAATCCATCAAGAACGGCTGGCTGCTCACGGGCGATATGGCGCGCAAGGACGAGGATGGCTTCATCTGGCTCGTCGATCGCAAGAAGGACGTTGTCATCAGCGGTGGCGAGAACATCTATCCCGTGCAGATCGAGGATCATCTTGCAGCGCATCCGGCCGTGAAGGACGTTGCCGTCATCGGCTTGCCCGATGAGCGCCTCGGCGAGATCGCCGCTGCCGTGGTCGAGCTCAAACCCGATGTCGAGCTACATGAGGGCGAGCTCGAGGAGTATTGCCAGGCCTTGCCGCGCTACAAGCGTCCGCGCAAGTACATCTACGCTGATGTCCCGCGTAACGCGACGGGCAAGATCGAGAAACCCAAGCTGCGCCAGATTTACGGCGCTGCCAATATCGTCGAGCTCGAGAACGAGGGCTAGACATTCGAAAGGACACATAATGCAGAAGCTCCTATCGGGAAACGAGGCCATCGCCCAAGGTGCCTGGGAAGCGGGCGTACGCGTGGGCGTCGGCTATCCGGGGACTCCCTCGACCGAGACGCTCGAGAACCTCTCTACCTACGATGACGTGTACTGCGAGTGGTCACCCAACGAAAAGGTCGCCCTCGAGGTCGCGCTTGGTTCTGCCATGGGCGGGGCACGAAGTCTCGCGACCATGAAGCATGTTGGCGTCAACGTCGCGGCAGATCCGCTTTTGAGCGCATGCAATACTGGTGTCAACGCCGGGCTCGTCATCTTGGCCGCAGACGACCCCTCGATGTTCTCCTCGCAAAACGAGCAGGACTCGCGCAATTACGCCGCCTTTGCCCGCGTGCCGATGCTCGAGCCGGCCGATAGTGCCGAGGCGTATGAGTTCATCCAACGCGCCTTCGAGATTTCCGAGGAATTCGACACACCGGTCATGATTCGCGAGTCGATGCGCATCGCGCATACCAAGTCGCTCGTTTCCTGCTCTGACGAGCGTGCTGACGTTGAGCTGCGCGAGTTTACGCCCGATCCTTCCAAGTACGTCATGATGCCCATGTATGCGCGTGGTCGCAGGCAGGCCGTCATCGAGCGCACGCGCAAGCTCGTGGAGCTTGCCGACACAAGTGACCTCAACCGCATCGAACTGCGCGACACGTCCATCGGCATCATCGCGAGCGGCGCGGTCTATCAGCACGTGCGCGAGGCATTGCCGCAGGCAAGCACCTTGAAGCTCGGCCTCTCCTGGCCGCTGCCACCTGCCAAGCTCCGGGAATTCGCCGATGCCGTCGATCATCTCTACGTCGTCGAGGAGGCGTGTGACTACTTCGCCGAGCATGTCCATGCCCTCGGTATCACCACCGAGCAACCACCGGTATCTCCGCTACCCGAAGCAGGCGAGCTCACGCCCGCCCTTATCAAGCAGGCCTTCGGTGCCGGGCTTCCCGAGGTCTATCCGCCCTGCGAGGACTTGCCGCCAAGGTCTCCCTCGCTTTGCGCCGGATGTCCGCATCGCCTCGTCTTCACGGTGCTGCGTGACATGAAGGCCGTTGTGAGCGGCGATATCGGTTGCTACACGCTTGGTGCGACACCGCCGCTGAGTGCCGTGCATTCGACCATCGATATGGGCGCTTCGCTCTCCGTCGCCCACGGTCTCGAGCTTGCCGATGTCACGGAACGCACCAAGCGCCCCGTCGTTGGCGTCATCGGGGACAGCACCTTCGCGCATTCGGGCATCACGAGCCTGCTCGGTACCGTCTACAACGCCGGGGTGGGCACGCTGTGCATACTCGATAATCGCACCACCGCCATGACCGGCTGCCAGGGCAATCCCTGCAACGGGATCACCTTGCATGAGCAGGTGCGGGGCGTGAATCCCCTCGCCGTCGAAAAAGGCAAGCGACTCGATATCGAGGCGTTGTGTCGTGCACTCGGCGTCGATGACGTCCGTAGCGTCGATGCCCAGGATTACGAGGCGGTCAAGGCCGCGCTCAAGCAGGCTACGGGTACGGATAACCTCACGGTGCTCGTCTTCCACAGCCCCTGCCGTCTCATCGATCGCTCGCGCGATGCGGTCGCCGTCGTGAACGAGTGCCGCGCTTGTGGCAAGTGCGTACGCATCGGTTGTCCGGCTATTGGCAAGGACGCCGAGGGCCGCGCGGTCATCGATCCCACCCAATGCATTGGCTGCTCGCAGTGCGTTCAGGTATGCCCGTTTGGCTGCATCAGCAAGGAGGGGGAGTAATCATGGCACAGGCGACGGATACGACAACCGTCCTGCTCGTGGGCGTTGGCGGTCAGGGAACCATCCTCGCAGGCGACTTGCTTGCAAAGACCGCCGCTGCCAGTGGCTACGATGTCAAGATTTCCGAGATTCACGGTATGAGCCAACGCGGCGGATCGGTTTCCACGGTCGTGCGCTTCGGTAGCGACGTTGCTTCGATGATCTGCGATCCGGGTTGCGCGGATGTCGTGGTGAGCTTCGAGGCAATCGAGGCCCTACGCGCTCGTCAGTTCCTTGCCGTCGATGGCGGGAAGCTCTTTGTCAACGATGAGGTCATCACGCCCGTGAGCGTTGCGATCGGCAGCGGAAAGATGCCCGCAGACATCGATGCGGAGCTCGATGCGCTCGACGCCGTACGCATTGACGCGAGCGGCATTGCGCGTGAGGCTGGTAGCCCCAAGTCGACGAACGTCGTGCTCATGGGCGCGCTTTCGACCGCATTGCCCTTCGAGGCGCAGACCTGGCGCGAAGTCATCGCAAAGCGCGTGCCACCCAAAACCGTGGATGCCAACCTCGCCGCCTTCGATGCGGGTCGCGAGACTGTCGCGTGACGCTAGTCCGTTCCATATCACGCTCGATCTTGGCACTCGTCGCGCTTGCGCTCGCGCTCTGCCCGCTTTTCACGTTGACGGGTTGTTTTGGCATGAAGCAACCGCCTCAAATCGCCGCGCATGTCAATGGCGTCGCCATTCCCGAGGATAAGGTCACGGAGTTCATCGAGGGTTTTCGCAGCAAGAACGCGCAGTACGAGACCGACTCGGGTTGGGCTGAGTTTCTCAAGTCGAACGGCTACACCTCGGAGACCTTGCGCACGTATGTGCTCAACACGGTTTTCATCCCGCAGGAGCTCATTCGCCAAGAATGTGCCAAGCTCGGCATCCAGGTTGGCGACACGGAGCTCGACGAGGTTATCAAGCAGGAGAAATCCTATTACGAGCAGCGCTATGGCGCGAACTCCTGGGACAGCGTGCTTGCCTCCTACGGGTATGACGAGGAATCATGGCGCGAAAACGAACTCAACCGCCTGCTCGAGGAGCAACTGCGTAGCATGGTCATCGATGCCGTCACGCCCACCGAGGCAGAAATCCAGGCTCAGGCAAACGAGTCCGCTTCCATGTACAACGGCAAGGATTCCTATTACATCCAATTCGCCTCCCAACAGGAGGCGCAGGCCGCACGTGACCGCATTGCCGCATCGGGCGAGCGTGTCACGCTCGGGGAGTTCGAGCGTCTCGGCAACGCCGTCCATGCAGGCTGGAACTCGCTGCCATCCACGCGCGATGCCATGAGCATCGAATACATTCAGGCCGTCGGTGCACTCGATGTCGATACCGTATCCGAGCCCATCATGGTCGACGGTAATTGGACGCTCATCTTCTGCGATGCGGCTTTCAACGTGGGTGCTGGCGGTGAATCCGTCGTGATCAGAACCATTCCTCCCGATATATACGAGCAAATCGTTGCCGATGCCACCGAGATCAAAGCCGATCAGCTCTTCAATGAGTGGCTCCAGAAACTTGCCTCCGAGTCGGATATCACGATCGAGCCCATGCCCGCGGGGCTTCCCTATAACGTGAGCTCGACGTATCTCGAGTAGGCCGGCATGAGCGACGGCACTCGGATCATCGGGCGCATTGCGCCAAGCCCCAGCGGCGAAATGCATCTGGGAAATGCCTTCTCGGCGCTGCTTGCCTGGGTTTTCGCACGTTCGGCAGGGGGAGGTTTCGTCGTGCGCCTCGAGAATCTCGACGAGCGCTGCCAGAACCCCGCTCTTGCGCAAGGCGTTCTCGATGACCTGCGTTGGCTTGGTATCGATTGGGATGATGATCCTCTCGTGCAGACCGGGCGTCTGCATGCATACGAGGAAGCCCTTGAGCGCGTCGGTGAGAAGGTGGAGCTCTATCCCTGCTTTTGCTCGCGTGCCGATTTGCATGCTGCCTCGGCCCCGCATGCCTCGGATGGCACGCCGTTGTATGCGGGTACCTGTTACCGTCTGGACGCGGCTGAGCGCGACGCGCGTGCGGCAACGCAGCGTCACGCGCTGCGCCTGCATGTGCCCGACGAGACGATCTCCTTCGTCGATGAAATCCAGGGTTCTTATGAGCAGGACCTTGCGAGCGAGTGCGGGGATTTTGTCGTACGTCGCAGCGATGGCGTCTTCGCATACCAGCTTGTCTGCGTCGTCGATGATATCGCCCAGGGCGTGACGCAGGTCGTGCGGGGAAGCGACCTGCTTTCCTCAACCCCACGCCAGATTCTGCTCTACGAGCTACTTGACGCGCCCGTTCCGAGCTTTGCCCACCATCCGTTGCTGCTTGCACCCGATGGCAGACGCCTCTCCAAGCGCGATGGTGACACCACCATCGCGGGCATGCGCGAGCGCGGCACCGCCCCTCAAGCCATCGTCGGGTACCTGGCGCACCTTGCGGGGCAGGTCGAGGCGGGGGAGTGCATGAGCGCGGCCGAGCTGCTAGACGTCTTCGACATGCGCAAAGTCCCGACGCGGGACATAACGGTCGATTTAGGATGTCTAGAGGCCTAGGAGACTCCGGCTACGCATGTCGATGCCCTCGCGCAGGCACGCGAGGTCGATATCGCGTATGCGAGCGAGCCCGTCGAGGACTGATTCAAGGCTGTGTATCACGTCGTGCACGCTCGTGGGCTCGTCTGCTACGGCGGGCAGGTCGCTTTCGACGAGCAGTCGTGCTTCGGGGATGATGCGAGCGTACTCACGTCCACGCTTGGTCGACAGCATGCGCGTTCCCACGGAAAACAGGCAACCATCTTCGATTGCGCGCGCGAGCTGATCGGAGGGACCTCCATACGAATGTAGGATGCACGTGCAGCGCCCGAGGCACCCCGAATCTTCGAGCACATCGAGCAGTTCGCGTTCTGCCTTCACCGAGTGCATCGAGATGAGCACGTCGCCTTTTGCAGCACAGAGGGCTGCAATACGCGTAAAAGCCCTCATTTGGGCATCCTTTGTCGAGACGCGCGTGGGCCAAAAGTCGAGGCCGACCTCGCCCACGAAGCGCGTGCCAGCGAGCTGAGTGGCGAAGGCGTCGAGCGCATCATCGAGCGTGCCGAGTTCGGGCGTGTCGACCCACCAGGGATGCAAGCCAAGCCCCAAGCGCATGGTAGGGATGCTGGCGAGCATGGGGGAGAGGCGTGCATATTCGCCAGGCGTGACGGTGTTGGCGAAGGACGCGATGCCCGCATCGGCGAGCGCATGCGCGAACGTTGCAGGGTCATCTGCGAAGCCCGCGTGCATGTGCATGTCGACGAGGTGGGTCATGAGGCCTCCGTTCTCGCCCTGGATTATACGCGCTGGCATGCTGCTCCGTTCCGCAGTTTGCCTGTGTTGCCGCAATGCTTGAAAAGGTGAATTTAGTTGCAATATCGTCCCTGCGTACTGACGAATAGGAAAAAAAGGAAAGCTCAGGAAAAGAAGAGCTGAGCGCCATAACAACCAAATTACCCCCTTGCGTCAACAAAGCGTATTGGTATAATTGCCCTCGCGTCTTTTCAAAGACCCACGGGGATATAGCTCAGCTGGGAGAGCGCATGACTGGCAGTCATGAGGTCAGGGGTTCGAACCCCCTTATCTCCACCAAAATTATCAGGGGCCGTTCGGCCCCTTTTTCTTTGCCCATTTGTACGCTGACAAGCCTTCGAGTAAAGGTCTAGGCAATGGGCCGCGGGAATGGTGCGAAGGCGAGGTCCAAGGGAGCGCGCCGTAAAGACCGCGAAGCGGGCTGTCGGGAAGCGACCGTCGAGCCAAAGCGCCTTTCCCGCGGCCCATTGCCTTACATTGAATCGGCAGCTTGCCTGCGCACACATCCTCGTGACGATTCCGTTGCACGACCACAGGAAATCGCGGTGCCGCGTTCGGTGCTCGTGTAGTACACTTCTCTGAAACCATTGAGAGATAGAGGAGGCCCCAGGCATGGCGTTTTACTACGATGAACCATCTCATACCTTCAGCGAGTATCTGCTGGTTCCCGGATACACGACGGCGAAGAACATTCCGTCAGACGTCAGCCTGCGCACGCCGCTTGTCAAGTACAAACGCGGCGAGGAGTGCCCGCTTTCCCTCAACATCCCGATGGTCTCGGCCATCATGCAGTCCGTCTCCGGCCCGCGCATGGCCGAGGCACTTGCCCGCGAGGGCGGCTGTTCGTTCATCTACGGCTCGCAATCAGCCGAGTCCGAGGCCGATATGATCCGTGAGGTCAAGTCCTACAAGGCCGGTTTCGTGCCGAGCGATACGAACGTCACGCCTGACATGACCATGAAGGACGTCGTTGAGCTCAAACGCAAGACGGGTCACTCCACCATGCCCGTTACCGAGGATGGCTCCTCCACGGGCAAGCTGCTCGGTATCGTGACGAGCCGCGACTATCGCCCGAGCCGCATGGATCCGTCCACCAAGGTCGTCGACTTCATGACGCCACGCGACCGCCTCGTGACGGGGGAGGACGGCATCACGCTCTCCCAGGCCAACGACATCATCTGGGATCACAAGCTCAACACGCTTCCCATCGTCACCAAGGACGGACACCTTGCCTCGCTCGTCTTTCGCAAGGACTATGACTCGCACAAGGCAAATCCGCTCGAGCTTCTCGACAGCCAGAAGCGCTACGTCGTGGGTGCTGGCATCAACAGCCGCGATTACGAGACGCGTGTGCCGCTGCTTCTCGACGCAGGTGCCGATGTTCTGTGCATCGACTCCTCCGAGGGCTATTCGGATTGGCAGCGCTTCACGCTCGAGTGGGTGCGCAAGCAGTACGGCGACGAGGTCAAGGTCGGTGCCGGTAACGTCGTCGACGCCGAGGGCTTCCGCTTTCTGGCCGAGGCGGGTGCCGACTTCATCAAGATCGGCATCGGCGGTGGCTCCATCTGCATCACCCGTGAGCAGAAGGGTATCGGTCGTGGTCAGGCTACGGCTGTCATCGAGGTCGCCAAGGCACGTGACCAGTACTTCGCCGAGACGGGCATCTACATCCCCATCTGCTCGGATGGCGGCATCGTACAGGACTACCATATGACCCTGGCCCTTGCGATGGGCTCCGATTTCATGATGCTTGGCCGTTATTTCGCCCGCTTCGACGAGAGTCCCACCAAGCGCGTGAGCGTCAACGGCAACTACATGAAGGAATATTGGGGCGAGGGATCGGCTCGTGCCCGCAACTGGCAGCGCTACGACGATGGTGAGGGCGGTAAGCTCGCCTTCGAGGAGGGCGTCGACAGCTACGTGCCCTACGCCGGCTCCCTACATGACAACGTGACTCTTTCGCTTTCCAAGGTCAAGCACACCATGTGCAACGTCGGTGCGCTCGATCTCGCCGAGCTGCGTGAGAAGGCCAAGATCACGCGTGTGTCGAGCGTCTCGATCGTCGAGGGCGGTGCGCATGACGTGCTGCTCAAGGATTCGGCGTCGGCGCAGTCCGCAAGCTTCCGCTAGGAAACGCATGTCACACTCACGCGCTAAGCTACGTGCGTGATGATGGCACGAGCAAGGAAGCACCGTGGAATTCGATACCAGGCTATTTGAATTTACCGAGGACGAGAAGGCAGAGCTGCGTGCGCGTCACGCCGCAGTTCAGGCCATGCTCTCGCCGTATGCGTGCCGTGACGACGAGGGCATACGCGAGTTCAACCAACGTTATCAAGATCCTGACGTCTATCTTGGGCGCCCGTGCTTCGTGGTAGACGTCGAGAAGATCGTTCACAACCCGTTCTATTCGCGTTGCGCAGATAAAACGCAGGTCTTTTCGCTCGTGCGTAACGACGATATCACGCGACGCTCCTTCCACTTGCAGGTGGTTAGCCGCGTCGGCCGTACCATCGGCATGGCGCTCGGGCTCAATCTCGATCTCATAGAGGCCATCGCCGTGGGTCATGACCTCGGGCATACGCCGTTTGGCCATCAGGGCGAGGACTACCTCTCGGACCTCTATCACGCCAGCACGGGGCGTTATTTCAACCATAACGTGCATAGCGTGCGCCTGCTCAAGACCATCGCACGTACCAACTTGTGCCTGCAGACGTACAACGGCATCCTCACGCACTGCGGAGAGAAGACCTTCCTCGAATACCGGCCCGCACCATGTCCGGATTTCGATGCACTCAACGATCTCATCGAGTCCTGTTACATCGACCAGAGCAACATCCGCGACTTGCGCCCCTCCACGCTCGAAGGTTGCGTCGTGCGCATCAGTGACATCATCGCCTATCTCGGCAAGGACCGCCAAGACGCGGCACGTATCAAGCTGCTCGATACGTCCGATTACGACGAGAGCCCACTTGTCGGGAAGCTCAATCACCAGATCATCCAGAACATCACGCGTAACATCATCAAGAACTCGCTCGGCCATGACTACCTGGCCATGGACGAGGAGGTCTTTGCCGCGATTGACGCGATGCGCAAGGAAAATTACGAGAAAATCTATAAGAGCGACGAGGTCTCCGGGCGCATCACCTTCGTCCAGCCGATGATGGAGCGCATGTTCATGACCTTCGTCGACGATATCCGCATGGGGCGTGAGGAGTCGCCCATATTCAGGCACTATCTCGACCAGCCCATGTTGCGCTACCCCTATACATTCGAGTTGGATCACCGTCCCGAGGACATCGCGGTTGACTTCATCGCCTCGATGACAGACGACTATTTCATTGACCTTTACGCATTCCTTTTCCCCAATGATCCACTCAACGAGGAAGTGCACTACAAGAATTATTTTTAGACCCTGATGGCTTGGGCTACAATAAAGATTCGTATGCTCAACCGGAGAAGTTCATGTTTTACGAGAAAACCGTACTCGACAACGGCATAACGGTCATCACCGAGCACATGGAGGGCGTACGCTCCGTTGCTCTCGGCTTCTGGGTGCGCGTGGGTTCGCGTGATGAAGTCCCTGTCGAAGGTGGTATGTCCCATTTTATGGAGCACATGCTGTTCAAGGGCACCACGACACGCAGCGCGCTCGATATCTCCACCGCATTTGATGCATTGGGCGCGGAGTTCAATGCCTTCACTTCCCGCGAATTCACGTGCTTTTACGCGCGTCTCATTGACGAGCGTCTCAAACTCGGTTTCGAGATTCTCGCGGACATGCTCGTCAATTCGACCTTTGCCCACAAGGACATAGTCCCGGAGCGTCAGGTCGTGCTCGAGGAGATTGCCCGTAGTCAAGATACGCCCGAGGATTACGTCTATGACCTGTTCTCCGAGGCGATGTATCCACATGACGCGCTCGGACGCCCCGTGCTCGGCACGCCCGATACCGTCTCCTCCTTCGATACCGACGAGATGCATCGTTATCATGACGCGCACTACACCACGGGCAACGTCACGGTTGTCGCCTGCGGAAGCGTTGATCATGCGGCCATCGTCGATCTTGCCGTGCGTTACCTTTCGGGCCTTCCGGTTGGTCCCTGGCTTGAGCGTGGTCCCGTCGATACCCGTGAACGCGTCATGCTTTCCTGCGTCAAGAAGGACTCCGAACAGGCCAACATCGTGCTTGGCGCACCCGCCATCGTCAACGATGACCCGCGTCGCTTTGCCTACTCGCTGCTCGACATCATTATCGGCGGGGGCATGAGCTCGCGTCTCTTTCAGGAAATACGCGAGAAGCGCGGTCTCGTCTATTCCGTGTACGCATCATCGCAGCTCTACGAAGGAGCCGGCATCTTCGAGATGTACGCGGGCACGCGTCCGGAGAACATCGCCGAGGTCGTCAAGGTGGCAACGGAGCAATTCGCGCTGGCAGCCCAAGACGGCCTGACATCCGACGAGCTTGCCCGTGCCAAGGAGCTTGCCGCCGGCAGTTTCGTGCTTGGCACCGAGTCAACGCGTACGCGCATGTCGCGCTTGGGCCGCCTGGCCGTGCTCGATCTGCCCATCGATTCCATTGACGAGATCATCGAAAAATACCGTGCGGTGACGCTCGAAGAAGTAAACGAGGCGGCACGCGAGCTATTCACGCAGGAGATGACGCTCGCAGTCGTGAGTCCCTACAAGCAAGAGAAGATCGAAAGGATGCTCAAATGATTCAGGTGCTGGTAAGCGGTGCGCTCGGCCGTATGGGTACGGAGATCTGCAAGGCCGTCGATAGCGCGGACGACATGAGGCTCGTCGCCGGCGTCGATCCGAGCGCAAGCGACGATACCACGGTCGGCACGGATAATGCCCCCGTGTTCCTCACGCTCAAGGAGGCCATCGAGGTAACGCGGCCTGATGTCGTCATCGACTTCACGCGCCCCGATGTTGCCGAGGCAAACGTGCGCTGCGCGCTTAGCATGGGTGTCAACTGCGTGCTTGGCACGACGGGCCTTTCCGAGGAGCGTCTCCAGGAGATATACGACGAGTCCGCCACGGGAGATGCCGCGCTCTTCCACGCACCAAACTTCACGACCGGTGCCGTGCTCATGATGCTCTTTGCCCAACAGGCGGCCAAGTATTTCCCCGATATCGAGGTCATCGAGTTTCATCATGACGGCAAGAAGGATGCCCCTTCGGGTACTGCCATCCGCACGGCGCGGCTCATCGCCGAGGCACGCGACGGCGCGAGCGACGCGCCCGGCAAGGAGACGGAGCTCGACGGCTTCGAGGGCGCTCGTGGTGCCCTCGTCGATGGCGTGCCGGTGCATGCGGTGCGTACGGCGGGCTACGTCGCGCACCAGGAGGTCATCTTTGGCAGCATGGGCCAGACGCTCACCATACGCCATGACTCGATCGACCGCGCATCCTACATGCCGGGCATACTCATGGCAACGCGTGCCGTCGTCGATATGCAGGGCGTGACGGTCGGACTCGAAAAGCTCATGGATTAACCCGTGCGCTTGCCTGTATAATTCGCACAACGCTTTGTTCAAACGCACTGTAAAGATGAGGAGTCGAGCATGACGGAGCCGTTTTTCGGACGCACGATTGTCGCAAGTGTGACCCCCTTTGACGAGAATCTTGACCTTGACCTTACGCGCGCGCAGGAGCTTGCCGAACGCTTTATCGAGGCTGGCATCGACACGATCGCCGTTTGCCCCACAACCGGCGAGTGCCCGACCGTGTTCTACGATGACAAGATCCGTCTCTTCGAGGCCGTGCTCGAGGCCGTCGACGGCCGTTGCAAGACGATTGCCTACGTGGGTGACAACTGCACGCAGGACACCGTCGATTTCGCACGCAAGGTCGAGCCGATGGGCTTCGATGGCTATCTTTGCGTCGTGCCGTACTACAACAAACCCCCGCAAGAGGGCATCTACCAGCATTACAGCGCCATCGCCGATGCGGTGGAACTCCCCATCATGCTCTATAACATCCCCGGTCGCTCGGTCATCAACATGACAGCCGAGACGACCTTGCGACTCGCGCACGATCACGAGAACATCATCGCGATCAAGGAAGCGAGTGGAAAGATGGACCAGATTGCCGCCATAGCCAAGGGTGCTCCGGCCGGCTTCTCCGTTTACTCCGGAGATGACGCCGACACGCTTGAGATCATGGGCTTGGGCGGCGTGGGCGTGGTTTCGACCATCGCCAATGTTGCACCGAAACGCATGAAGGAAATCGTCGAGCTCGAGGCAGCCGGCAAGCATGACGAGGCGCTCGCTGCCCATGCCGCACTCCTGCCTCTCATGAACGAGCTCTTCGTCACTTCGAACCCCATCATGGTGAAGGAGGCGCTCAAGCTCGTGGGCTTTCCCGTGGGTGGCCTGCGCCTGCCGCTCATCGAGGCGACGCCGGAGCAGTCTGCTCAGCTCGCCGAGGTCATGCGCGCCTGTGCACCCGTAGAATAAAGAACCAGCAAACGAAGAACACCTGTACATGATCACAGGCTGAGGAGTTTCTCTCATGCCAGAAAAAAAGAATACGAATGACAAGGGGCTTGCGAAGGCACCTGTCAAGACGCTTGCGAAAACGACGCCAAAGGGCAAGCGCCCGCGTCGGCGCAGCAAGGGCAATCAGGGCCGTGGAAAGAAGCCCACGCATACGCTGCGCATCATCCCGCTCGGCGGTCTTGACGCCATCGGCAAGAACATGACGGCCTTCGAGTGCGGCGGCGATATCATTCTCATCGATGCCGGGCTCATGTTTCCCGATGACGAGCATACGGGCGTCGACCTCATCCTTCCGGATTACACCTACATACTCGAGCATGCCGATCGCCTCCGCGGCATCGTCATCACGCACGGACACGAGGACCACACGGGTGCGCTGCCGTACCTGCTCAAGGACCTCGACCGTTCCATCCCCATACTCGGCACCAAGCTTACCTTGGGACTCATCGAGGGCAAGCTCGAGGAGCACCGTCTTTCCAAGCAGCCCAAGCTCGTCGAGGTACACCGAGGCAGCAGCACCAAGCTCGGCTGCTTCGAGCTCGAGTTCTTCACGGTCAACCACTCGATTCCGGGGGCCATGGGCGTCTTCATGCACACGCCTGCCGGCAATGTCTTGCACACGGGTGATTTCAAGCTCGACGAGACGCCCATCGACGGAGAGCTCACCGACTTCGCCGCGCTCGCGCGTTTTGCCGCCCAGGGCGTCGACTTGCTCATGAGCGATTCGACCAATGCGACAAGCAGGCAGTTCACGAAGTCCGAGGCCGAGGTCGGGGTGACGCTGCGCAATGTCATCGCCACCGCCAAGCAACGTGTCGTCGTCGCGGCCTTTTCCTCGCATATTCATCGCGTCCAGCAAGTTTGCGACGCGGCGCAGCTGGCAGGCCGCAAGGTTGCGGTCACGGGCCGCTCCATGCTCACCAACACGCGCATTGCGCGCGAGCTCGGTTACCTCAACGTACCCGATGATCTCATCATCGATGCCTACGATGTAGGAAACTATCCGCCCGAAAAGACCGTCGTGCTCTGCACGGGTAGCCAAGGCGAGCCGCTGTCGGCACTTGCGCGCATGTCGGTGGGGGAGCACAAGACCATCGAAATCGAGCGTGGTGATACCGTCATCATCTCGGCCACGCCCGTTCCCGGTAACGAGAAGTCGGTCACGCGTATCGTCAATCAACTCTCCAAGGTTGGCGCCGACGTGTGGGACAAGAACCGTGCGCTCGTGCACGTCTCGGGACACGCGGGTGCCGAGGAGCTCAAGCTCGTGCTCTCGCTCGTCAATCCCAAGCACTTCCTGCCGGTCCATGGCGAGGCCTCTCACTTGCGTGCCCATGCGCGTCTGGCCGAGGCCGTCGGCGTCGACTCCGATAATATCTTCATTCTCGAAAACGGCGATTCCCTCGTGATGACCAATGGTAAGGTCGAGCGTGGCGAAGGCGTCGAGAGCGGCATCGTCTATGTTGACGGATCTTCGGTGGGCGATATCGGCGCAAACGTCCTGCGCGATCGTCAGTCCATGTCGGGCGAGGGTGCGGCAAGCGTGGCGGTTGCCATTGATTTCAAGCGCGGCAAGCTTGCGGCCGATCCGGTCATCACCATGCGCGGCATTCCCGGTTTCGACAACGACGACTTCATCGTCGAGGCGCGTGAATGCGTTGCCAAGGCTGTGCGCGAGTCGCTCGAGAACCACAAGCCCGATATAAACCGCATCAAGAAACAGGAGCGCGATGCGCTTTCGAATTTCGTGTGGAAGCGTGCGCATCGCAGGCCCATCATTATGCCAATCGTCATCGAAATCTAGATGCGATACAATTATGCACGTAGCAACTGGAGGTAGCAGTGGGCTCGAGAAACGCAGCATCGAACCAGGGCAACTCGAGGTCATCTTCCAGCGCCGCAAAGAAAGGCGCCGGAAGGACTCAGGGCCTTCCAACTAAAGAGCAGACTCCACGCAAGAGCTTCGTTGACGGCTCGATGCGCGAGGATCTCATCGGCATCGCGCTGGCGGTCATCGGCATCGCGCTCTTCGTCGCCGTCGTCGTGCCTGCCGATGCCATGCTCACGGTCGTCATCTCCGATGGTCTCAAGCATGCACTTGGCCTGGGCGCCTATGTCGTGCCCTTCGTGCTCGTGTTCTGGGGCGCGACCTTTTTCTTCAAGACCGAGGGGGTCAAGGTCGGGCGCCTTGTCATCGGTCTCGCCATCATGCTCATTGCGCTCATGGCGCTCTTTTCGCTTTTCGCTCCCGGTACCATCGAGGCGCTGCCTTACAGCCTCTTTTCCGATGAAGTGCTCGTGGGTGGTGGCGGCTATGTGGGTAGCGGCATCTCCTGGGGGCTCATGACCCTGTTCGGGCGCGTCATCACCGCGATTATTCTCGTGGGCATCTTCGTCGCCGGCCTCGTCATTGCGGGCGTCTCCATCTCCGCCCCCTTCCTCGCACTCAAGAACTTCCTCTCGCGCAAGAAGGAAGACCGCGCTCAGACGCGTTACCAGCGCACCATCTACACGGCTGGCCAGCCCCAGTACGCCGATGCCGAGGCTGACGACGAAGATTACTCCGATGAGGAGAAGTCGCCGTTTGCGCGCTTCAAGGAAAAGTTTGGCAGGGAAGAGGGCGCTCCCATTGACGAGTACGATGAGATTTCCGCCGACCCGCTCTCCACGGTTGCCTTTGATGGCGCGGATTCCGACATAACGGTCGTCTTCGATGATGATCCCGATCGGACGGTCACGCTTGACGACCATTCGCACGCCAAGCCACGCAAGCGCAAGAAGAAGGATCTCTCGGCTGCAAAGCAGGAAGCCGCCGATTCGACCGAGACCGTCCCCATCCGCAAGAAGACGCAGGTGATTCCCGATGGGTCGACGCCTTCGGCGCTCGAGGGCTTCACCTTGCCCGATGCACGCATACTCGGTGTCACCAAGTCCAAGCGCTCCAACATGACGGGCGAGTTGCGCCAGACGGCCAATATTCTGCAGCAGACGCTCGAGGAGTTCAGCCTGCCGGCCAAGGTCGTCGGCTGGCTTGCCGGTCCCACCGTCACCATGTTCAAGGTGGAACTGCCCAGTGGTGTGCGCCTCGCGAAGCTCACGAACCTTTCCGATGACATCGCGCTGGCGCTTGCGGCATCAGCCGTGCGCATCGCGCAGATTCCCGGCACTTCCCTCGTGGGCGTCGAGATTCCCAACAAGGTGCGCTCGAGCGTGCTGCTTGGCGATATCTTGCCGAGCTGTAGCGCAGGACCACTTCAGGTTGCCATCGGGGAGGATGTCGATGGCGAGAAAGTCTGCGTCGACCTTGCCAAGATGCCGCATTTGCTCATCGCCGGCACGACGGGTTCGGGCAAGTCGGTGTGCCTCAACGCCATGATCATGACCATACTCATGCGTGCGACGCCTGCCGAGGTCCGCATGATTCTTATTGACCCGAAGCGCGTCGAAATGTCGCTTTACAACGGCATCCCGCATCTCTTCGTTCCGCCAGTCACCGAGCCCAAAGAGGCTGCGAGCGCCCTTAAGTGGGCTGTTGCCGAGATGGAGCGCAGACTCAAGGTCTTCGAAGGCGTCGGTGCCAAGAACATCGGCTTCTACAACCAGATGATTCAAAAGGGCGAGCTTACCGACGAGAACGGAGATCATCCCGATGAGATGCCATTCATCGTCATCGTCGTTGACGAGCTCTCCGACCTCATGATGGTCGCGGGCAAGGATGTCGAAGACTCCATCGTGCGCATCGCCCAGCTCGCGCGTGCGGCCGGCATCCATCTCATCATCGCCACGCAGCGCCCCTCGAGCAATGTCGTCACCGGCATGATCAAGGCCAACATCACCAATCGCATCGGGCTGCTTGTAGCCACCAACATCGACTCCCGCGTTATCCTCGACCAGTCGGGTGCCGAGAAGCTTGTCGGCAACGGTGACATGCTCTTTTCCAAGCCCGAGTGGGGCAAACCCAAGCGCATTCAGGGCTGTTTCGTGAGCGAGGAGGAAATCGCCTCGACAGTCGAGCATCTAAAATCGCAAGGTGAGCCAGAATACCATCGCGAGATTCTCCAGCAGCAGATCGCGACGGGGTCGGGTTCCTCATCGGGTTCTGCCTCGACGGCTGGCGATGATGACGATCCGCTCATCTGGGAGGCAGCCGAGGCTGTCGTTGCCGCCGGGCTAGGCTCCACTTCCATGCTTCAGCGTCGATTGAAGGTCGGATACGCACGCGCGGGGCGTATCATGGACATGCTCGAAAGCAAGGGGGTCGTCGGGCCGCAGGAAGGATCTCGTGCCCGCGACGTGCTTATCGATAGCGTTGAAGATCTCGAGGCCCTGCGTGCCTTTGATGAACAAGACCAGGAGGAAGCTAGGTGAAATCCGAATCTCGCATCGGGTCGGCTCTCATGAGTCGCCGTATCGAGCTTGGCATATCGCTTGAGCAGGCCGCGCGTGACACCAATATTCGCGCGCGCATGTTGGAGGCTCTCGAGGCTGGTGACTATTCCCAGTATCCACCACGTGGGCATGCCATCGGCATGCTCAGCTCGTACGCACGCTATCTCGACCTGGACTCGGCGGCAATCGTCGAGGCCTTTGACAACGAGTACGAGGCCTTCAGCGCGAACCGCGAGATCGCCGAGAGCGCCAACAACACGCGCCGTGGGGTCGGTCGCTTCGGCGAGCGCATTGCCGGTGATAAGTCTCGCCCCACAAGTCGCGAGTCCTCGCGTAGTGGTCGCTCGCAGCGCACTCAGCGTAGACGTGGCGATGCGGAAGGCGAGAGCGCTTCCAAGTTGAGTCGCAATCTCAAGGACGAGGCACTTGCAAAAGATGACGAACGCTACCGCAGCGGCAGCGTACGCGTCGTCGGTACACGACAGACCGGGTCCTTCAGGTCCGTTCATCCCACCCGCGAAGATACCGGACGCTTCGAGCCCACTACGCGCCCTGCTTCCACATCGCGTTCACGCTCGGGGAGTTCGCGACGCAGCGGTGCTTCGACGCGTCGTTCCTCGACGGTCGATACCTTTACCGCGCGTCCTACGGAGGATCTTTCGCGCAGTACCGAAAATCGTACCCCCAACTTCTTTGGCATCGACGTCGATACGGGTGAGTCGACCGTGCGCAGCAGCGCGCGCCGCCGCTCGACCGCGCGAGACAGGGTGTCTGAGCGAGACGACGTTACGCAGACTGACGATGGCAATATCTTCGCTCGTCTGCGTCGTCTTCTCTCCTCGATATTCAGCGAGCGCCGCACACGTCTCATTGCCATTGCGGTCATCACGATCGTCATCGCCGTCATCATTGCGGCTTCGGTTCTCATCAGCACGGCTGGTCACGGCAATAGCGGCATTATCCCCGTGCAGGGTGGTGCCACCAACGACACGATGACGACGGACGGCGAGAACGCGGCACACAAGACCATCACGACGGCAAACGGCAATCCGGTCATCATCAAGATCGAGGTCGCCAAGGGCGAGACCTCGCTCGTCGAGGTGACTTACGATGGCGCGAATGCCTACAAGGGCACGGCCGTCGGCGGCCAGTTCTCGCGCGAGTTTCCCGTGACCGAATCGTTTAGTGCGACTTTCAGCAATCCATCCGCGGTTACCATCACCGAAAACGACAATCCCATCGAAATCGCCAAGAACGAGGATGGGTCAGGAAGTCTCTACATCAGCATCCAATCCGCTCCCAAGTAATCAATCGCGAAAGGAAGAGCATGGCTAAGGACAACAGCTTCGACATCGTCTCCGAGACTGACATGCAGGAGGTCGAGAACGCCTTCAACAATACCGAGAAGGGTCTCAAACAGCGCTATGACCTCAAAGATTCCGGCTCAAAGATCGATTTCGACAAGGGTGCGAAGACCATCACCGTGCTTGCTCCCAGCGATTTCGTGAGCAGTCAGGTCATCGACGTGCTCAACACGAACCTCATCAAGCGAAAGGTCGACCTCAAGGCCCTCAAATGGGGCACCCCCCAGGATGCCTCCGGAGGCATGATCCGCACGGTCGGCGTCATCCAGCAGGGCATCGAGCAGGATGTCGCCAAACGCATCTCGAAGGATATCAAGGCCGAGAAGTTCAAGGTCAAGGTCCAGATCGAGAGCGACAAGCTGCGCGTGAGCGGCCCCAAGCGCGATGACCTGCAGGAAGTCATCACCTTTCTGCGCGAGCAGGACTACGGCATTCCGCTGCAGTTCACCAACTATCGCTAGGGTACGGGCTCGTGAGCCAAGAACCCCGCATCGCGTTCGTCACGCTCGGTTGCGCCAAGAACGAGGTCGACACCGACAAGATGCAAGCGCGACTCGTCGCTGCCGGCTTTTCGCTTGTCGATGACGTTAACGACGCAAACCTCGTCATCGTCAATACCTGCGCATTCCTTGCAAGCGCTGTCGAGGAGAGCATCGAGGTCATCTTCGATTTGGTGGGTCGCGAAAACGCCGCGGGCGAAGAGCTCAAGGTGCTCGTTGCCGGTTGCATGCCCTCGCGTTATGGCGATTCCCTGTCAGAGGAGCTCGTCGAGGCAGCTGGTTTCCTCGCGGCAGGCGAGGAAGACCATGTCGTAGAAGAGGTCAATCGCCTGCTCGGCCTCGAGGGCTGCCTCATGGGTGGTGGCCCAAAGCTTTTGCGCCATGCGCATCCAAGCAGCGCCTACGTCAAGATATCGGATGGCTGTGATCGTTTCTGCTCGTATTGCATGATTCCGCACATACGCGGACGTTACCACAGTTACACGCTTGACCAGATCGATGACGAGGTCGCCGAACTCGTCTGCAATGGCGTACGCGAGATCGTCCTCATCGGGCAGGATACGGGTATATGGGGCAGCGACTTCGATGAGCCTGCAACCACGGCGCAGCTTCTCGAGACCCTCGCACGACGGTATCCGGAAACGTGGTTCAGGCTTTTGTACGTGCAGCCCGAAGGCATCACCGACGAGCTCCTCGATGCCATGGCAGAAATTCCCAACGTTTGCTCATATCTCGATATGCCCCTGCAACACGTCAATGCGGAAGTTCTCGCGCGCATGAACCGCAGTGGTAACCCGCAAGACATACTCGCGCTCATCGAGCGGGTGCGCGCGCATGTTCCGGGCATCATGATGCGCACGACGCTTATGGCAGGGTTTCCCGGCGAGACCGAGGAACAATTCGAGGAGCTTCTCGACTTCGTTGACGAAGCGCAGTTCGATTACGCTGGTGTCTTCGCGTTCTCACCCGAAGAGGGGAGTGCTGCATACGAGTTGGACGGCCTGCTTGATGATGACGAGCGCATGGAGCACGCGCAACGCCTGCTCGATGCCTGCGAGGCGATCGGGACCGCACGCGTGTCCACATGTGTCGACACGTACGCAAAGGTGCTCGTCGAGGGTTACGAGGAGACCGATGCCGGTTTGGAGGCCCTGTGTCGTACGCAAGGCCAGGCTCCCGAAGTGGACGGGCAAGTGCATGTGCCCATCAAAGTCCATGATGAACTAAAGCCCGGGCAGTTTGCCCAGGTGAAGCTCACGGGTAGCTTCTTCTACGAAATCGAGGGGGAGCTTGCAGATCATGCCTGCTGAAACCGAACGCATCTGGACGCCGGCGAACATCGTCACGCTTACTCGCATACTGCTCATTCCCGTCTTCGTTGCCGCACTGCTCTCGCCTTGGCCAACATGGCTTCCCGAACCGGAATTCTGGGCGATGTGGCAGCCCTGGATTGCCGCTGCTGTCTTCGTCGTCATCTCGGCTACCGATGCCATCGACGGGCATCTCGCCCGTTCGCGTGACGAGATTACTGACTTGGGCAAGTTTCTCGATCCGCTTGCGGACAAGATACTCGTGTGCGCCGCATTGCTCGCGCTTGTCGAGCTCCAGACCTTTCCTTCGTGGGTGGCGCTCATTATCATCGCCCGCGAGTTCATCGTATCGGGTCTTCGCATGGTCGCTGCGGCTCAGGGCAAGGTTATTGCCGCGAGCATGTTTGGCAAGTTCAAGACCGTCCTGCAGATTTGCGCGATCCTGTTGTTCACGGTCAAGGACTCGCTCCAGATTACGCTCATGGGCGATGGCTTCGCGACCTGCTTTACCATTTTCTCATGGCTCGTCTTGCTTGCTGCCGTCGTCATGACAATCGTTTCCATGATTGATTACTTCTACAAGTCTCGTGAGGTGCTGGGCTTTGGCAAGCGATCTGATCAATAGCATCGATGAGGAGAATCGCCGCCTTGCCGAATGCGTGCTCGCCCGCGCACGCGAGAGGGGCGTAACGCTTGGCTGTGCCGAGTCCTGTACGGGCGGCATGATTGCCGCGGCCCTTACGGCCGTTTCCGGCTCATCGGATAGCTTCGTCGGCGGCATTGTGAGTTACTGGGTCGATGTCAAGGAGCATGTCCTGGGCGTCGATGCTGAGCTTATCGAAGGGCATGGCATCGTGAGCATCGAGACGGCCGAGGCGATGGCCGCCGGCGCGCGCAATGTGCTCGCATGCGACTACGCGGTGGCCACCACCGGCATCGCCGGCCCGACAGGGGCGGAACCCGGAAAGCCCGTCGGGACCGTCTGCTACGGCATCGCGACGCCCAACGCATGCACGAGCTTTACGACGTGCGTGGGTGATTCGCGCGAAGAGGTGCGAGCCCGAGCCGTAACGCATGCGCTTGAAGCGCTCCTCGAGGCCCTTTCGTAGTCTGGAATTCGGGTTTCGTTCGCATTTCGCTCTGGATTTGCTCCGGTTTCACTCGTGTTTTGCTCAGATTCTGGGGGTGGATGTCTCGGTTGCGCACATTGTAGAGTGATACCACGGTAGTTGAAGGCTCCTTTGTTGACACCGTACATATGTTCGATTACCATATGCGCGTAGCGTGCATACGTAGAAGAGGAACGGAGCTCACCCATGGCCCGCACAGCAAGCAAGGCAAAGATTCCCTCGGAGGCCTCCAAAGAAGAGGCACTCAAGATTACCAAAGAGCAAATCAGGAAGAAGTACGGCGATGGTTCCATCATGCGCCTGGGCGACGAGGACTCCGCCCTCGACGTCGAGGTCATCCCCACGGGTGCCCTTGCGCTCGATGCCGCCCTCGGTATCGGCGGCGTGCCCCGTGGTCGTATCGTCGAGATCTACGGCCCCGAGTCAAGCGGCAAGACCACGCTCTCGTTGCAGATCGTCGCAGAAGCCCAGGCCCTTGGCGGAGTTGCTGCTTTCATTGATGCCGAGCACGCACTTGACCCCGTCTATGCCGCCAAGATTGGCGTCGATATCGACGAGCTTCTCATCTCGCAGCCAGATACGGGCGAGCAAGCCCTCGAGATTTGCGACATGCTCGTGCGCTCCAATGCCGTCTCCTGCATCGTCATCGACTCCGTTGCCGCGCTTGTCCCGCGCGCAGAGATCGAGGGGGAGATAGGCGATGCCAGCGTTGGCTTGCAGGCGCGTCTCATGAGCCAGGCTCTGCGCAAGCTCGCGGGCTCCCTCTCCAAGTCAAACACCTGCTGCATCTTCATCAATCAGCTGCGTGAGAAGATCGGTGTCATGTTCGGTAGCCCGGAGACCACAACCGGCGGCCGTGCGCTCAAGTTCTTCTCATCCGTCCGTCTCGACATCCGTCGTATCGAGACCATCAAGGTTGATGGTGGTGCTGTGGGCAATCGCGTGCGTGTCAAGGTCGTCAAGAACAAGTGCTCTGCACCCTTTAGGCAGGCGGAGTTCGACATCATGTACGGCACTGGCATCTCGCGCGAGGGCAACATCCTCGATATGGCCGTCGATGAGAAAATAGTCACCAAGTCTGGTTCTTGGTATACCTACGGTGACGAGCGCTTGGGACAAGGTCGGGAAGCTGCGAAGAACGCCTTGGTCGAGAGCCCGGCACTGCGTCGCGAGATCGAGAACAAGGTGCGTGCCGCCATCGGTCTACCTGTCGAGTACGATGACGATGATGCCTTCACACTTGCCGATGTTCCGGCAGGTGCCTTCACCGGTTCGGAGAACCTTGCCGATTCCGCCGTAACCGAGGGCTCTGCTGCCGAGTAAACGCCTCGATGATGGTTACGTCCCAACGACATAGCGAGGCGATGGAAAAGATCAACGTGCTTGTTGGCGTTCGCGAGCGTAGCGTCAAGGAAGTTCGCGAACGCCTCGCCTCCTGCGATTTCACCCATGAGGAAGTCGAGGATGCCATCGAGACGGCCGTGCGCGTCAATCTTATCAACGAGGAGCGCTATACCCGTGCGTTCATTCGTGGCAAGACGCATTCGGGATGGGGGAGGATCAAGATTCTCGCGCGTCTCGCGGCCAATGGCATCGACGAGCAGACCATCGCCCTTTGCAGCGACGAGTTCTCTTCGACCAGAGACGAATATCAAGTCGCCATGGCTGAACTTTCCAAGCGCAAGGCCCATTCCAAGAATCCCTACGCAACCTACATGCGACGTCTTATCGGCAGGGGCTTTTCCTACGAGCTTTCGAATCGTGTCGTGCGCGACTATCTTTCCGCATAAATTGACATACTTGCATCAAGAAGCTCGTCGCTTTTGCCATCAATCCGTCCAGATATTACATTGACATGAACACTTCGATACTGTCACTCATATGGTAGGATAACGGGTGGCATTCATTTTTCCCTCGCATGTATGCGAGTTATATATGCGGGTTGCATATTCTATATCGTGGTTTTCCCAGCCCAACGCTGGTTTAATAGTATATGGATTGCAATGAGTGCCGGATGTATCCGGCCTTTTTCATCGGTACATCCAAACGTACTTATATGACATAGGAAAGGTACCAGTCAAAATGGAAATCGTTATCTACGTCGTTGTCGCGGTTGTCTGCCTCGCCGTAGGTTTCCTGGTCTCCCGCCTTGTTTCAGGTGGTAATGCAAAGAGTGCCATGGCCGAGGCCGAGCGCACACTTGCCGATGCCGAGAAATCCGCAGAGAACATTCGCCGTGAGGCAACAATCGAAGCAAAGGACGAAGCGCTCAAAATTAAGCAGCAGGCCGAGGAAGAGGCTCGCAGACAGACCGAGGAGGTCCGTCAGCAGAGCAAGGACATACAGGCACGTTCCGATCGCCTCGAACAGCGCGAGAACTCCCTCGACAAACGCAGTTCCGGGCTCGATAAGCGCGAGCAGCAGCTCAACAGCCTGCAGTCGCGCACCGAAAGTCTTAACAAGAAGCTTGAGACCAAGCTCGACGAGGCCGACCGTCGTCTTCTCGACATCGCATCACTGACCAAGGACGAGGCTCGTGACATCGTTCTCGACGACATCCGCGAGGAGTGCACGGCCGAAGCCGCCGGTATCATCCGTGATATTGAGTCACGCACCAAGGCCGAGGCAAATCGCAAGTCCCGAGAGATCCTCTCCGTCGCCATTCAGCGCATGGCCGCCGATTACACGGCCGAGCGTACCGTCACCTCCGTCCAGATCCCGTCTGATGATATCAAGGGCCGCATCATCGGTCGCGAGGGACGAAACATCCGCTCCTTCGAGCAGATCACCGGCGTCAACCTCATTATCGACGATACGCCCGAGACCGTCACGCTCTCGTGCTTCGATCCGGTTCGCCGCGAGACCGCGCGCATCACGCTCGAGAACCTCATCGCTGACGGGCGCATTCATCCCGCGCGTGTCGAGGAGATGTTCGAGAAGGCTACGCGTTACGTCGACCAACAGGTTCAAGAAGCCGGCGAGCAGGCGACCTTCGACATGGGCATTCATGACTTGCATCCTGATATCGTCAAGACGCTTGGTCGTCTCAAGTACCGTACCTCGTACGGTCAGAACGTCCTACAACACTCCCTCGAAGTCGCGACGCTTTCCGGCGCCATCGCAAGCGAGCTCGGCCTTGACCCCATTACTGCCAAGCGTGCGGGTTTGCTGCATGACCTTGGCAAGGCCGTCGATCACGAGGTAGAGGGATCGCATGCCGTCATCGGTGCGGACCTCGCTCGCCGTTATGGTGAGAATCCCGCCATCGTGCATGCCATCGAGGCCCATCATGCCGACGTTGAGCCTTCTACCGTGCTTGCCGTCATTATCCAGGCTGCCGATGCCGTAAGTGCTGCCCGTCCGGGCGCACGCCGCGAGAGCTACGAGAATTACATCAAGCGTCTCGAGAAGCTCGAGGAGATCGCCAACTCGCATGAGGGTGTCGAGCGTACCTATGCCATGCAGGCCGGACGTGAGGTCCGCGTTATGGTGCAGCCCGATTCCATCGACGACGCAAAGTCGACCGTCCTCGCGCATGACATCGCCAAGCAGATTGAGGACGAGATGCAATACCCTGGCCAGATTCACGTCGTCGTGATTCGCGAGTCCCGTTCCGAGGCGCTCGCCAAATAGCCAGATGAGCATGTTTGCGACCAAGGCGGGCCATGGAGTACGTGCTTCATGGCCCGCTGCGTATGTGGAGGACGAATGTCTGATGATGATCTGATAGGGTTCATCGCATCCGTTTCGGGTGATGACCATCTCGCCATCGAGGAAAACCTCGGTGATGGCTTCGTGCGTCTCAAGACCGCCGAGGCGGAGCGGCGGCAGGCAAAGCACGACATACGCTGCGTCGAGGATATTGTCATCGAGATGCTGCGCAACGCTCGCGATGCGCATGCAAGCGTCATATACGTGGCCACGAGCCGTGAGGGCGCCCTCAAGACGCTCGTTTTCCTCGATGACGGTGACGGCATCCCTGCCGACATGCACGAGCGCATATTCGAGCCGCGTGTCACCTCGAAGCTCGAGACCATGGTTATGGACACCTGGGGCGTACACGGTCGCGGTATGGCGCTGTACTCGATCAAATCAAATGCCGCCGACGCACACGTTGTCGCATCGGCACCAGAGCTGGGCTCATCTCTGGCCATCCGCATTGACCTCGAGTCCCTTGACGAGAAGACCGATCAATCGTCACTGCCCGTCGTCGGCATCGACGAGGAAGGAAAGCTTGCCGTCATTTCCGGTCCGCATAACGTCAATCGCACGCTTGTCGAGTTTGCCCTTGACGTGCGGGGTTCCATCGACGTCTTCATCGGCTCTCCTGCCGAAATCGTCGCTACGCTCATCGAGCGCGGTCAGACTCAAGTCAAGGACACGCGCTTGTTGTTTTGCAATGACATCGAAAGGCTGCCTGTCAGCCTCAGGCCTGCCATTGCCGGTGACGCTGCCGAGCTCGCCGCCATCTGCAGCGATCTCGGGCTCGACATGTCGGAGCGCACGGCGCATCGTATCCTCGCCGGCCAGATCGCATCGCTTGACCCCTTGCTTGATCGCCTCGTCCCGCAGCAGTGCTCCTCGCAAGGCCAGGGGCAACCCATCGACCTCTATCAGGACCGCCGAGGTCTCAAACTCTCGACGGATGACCTGTCCGCCTTCTCACGCGAACTCGAGAAAGCTTTTGCGACAATCGCGCATCGCTACTATATCGAGCTCACCGAGGAGCCTATAATTCGCGTTGGCAAGGATGCGATTAACGTCAAGTTTCCCTTTGATAAGGAGCTGTAGTCCATGAGTACCGAGAAAGAGCAATACGAGCGCTGGCTGGAGCATGCGTCTGCCCAGGAGGCCGAACAGCTTCGCGAACAAGCCGACTCCATCGAGGAACTCCATGATGCCTTCTACCGTGAACTTGCCTTCGGCACAGCTGGACTGCGCGGCATCATCGGGCTTGGCCCCAATCGCATGAACGTCTACACCGTCGGAAAGGCGACTCAGGGCCTTGCCGATTATCTCAACGCGCATTACGAGAATCCGAGCGTCGCCATTGCTCGGGATAGTCGCAACATGGGCGAGGAGTTCGTCTCCGCCGCGGCTTGCGTGCTCGCGGCAAATGGCATCGTCGCCCACGTGTATCGCGCTATCCAGCCCACGCCCGTTCTCTCCTTTACCGTACGTGACCTGCACTGCAGCGCGGGAATCAACGTAACGGCAAGCCATAATCCGGCAGCTTACAACGGGTACAAGGTCTATGGCGAGGATGGTTGCCAGATTGCATCGCAGGCTGCGGTCGAGATTCAAGCTGATATCGACGGCCTCGATTTCTTCAACGACGTCCAAACGAATGGATTTCGACGATGCGGTTGCGGCTGGTCTCATCAAATGGGTCGACGATACCGTTGTCGATCGCTTCCTCGACGAAGTTGCCGCCCAATCTGTCAAGCCAAAGGACGCAACCGCTATCGACAAGCTAAAGATTGTATATACCCCGCTTAACGGCACTGGCCTTGAGTGCGTGACGCGCATCCTCAAGCGCGTGGGTCTCGATGACGTGAGCATTGTTGACGAGCAGAGGGATCCTGACGGCGACTTCACGACTTGTCCGTACCCCAATCCAGAGGACCGTGCGGCACTTGAGCTTGGACTTAGGCTTTGCGAGCGCGTCAATCCCGACATATTGCTTGCCACGGATCCGGATGCAGATCGCGTTGGCATTGCTGTTTTGCATGATGGTGCATATGAGCTTCTGACGGGAAAACGAAGTCGGTGTCTTGCTCATCGACTACATCGCCAAACGCCTCTCCGAAAGGGGAGAGGACCTTTCGGAAAAGCTCGTCGTGACGACCATCGTCTCCACGCTCATGCCTGATGCCCAGGCTGCCTATTATGGTTTCGAACTCAGGCGCGTGCTGACAGGGTTCAAGTACATCGGCGGCCAGATCGCTTTGCTCGGACAAAACGAGGCCGATAGGTTCATGTTCGGTTTCGAGGAGTCGTACGGTTATATGTCCGGTACCTATGTGCGTGACAAGGATGCCATCAGCGCCTCCATGCTCATATGCGAGATGGCGCAAATGTATAAGAACGAAGGAATCGATTTGGTCGAGGCCATTGAATCTCTCTACGAGCGCTATGGCTATTATCTCAACAAGACCATCAACATGTCCTATCCGGGAAGCTCCGGCGCCGCCAAAATGGAAGCGATTATGGACGGCCTGCGCACAAATCCTCCACAAGTTATCGCTGGCTTACCTGTCACGAGTATCTTGGACTATGCGGATGGCGCTCCTATGACCAAGATAAACGGAAATCCTGACGAGCATCAGATCCTTCCCGATGCAAACGTCATCTCTTTCGACCTTGGCGACGGGGTGCGTATCATCATCCGTCCCAGTGGTACCGAACCGAAGATAAAAGCGTATGTCTTTAGCAAGGCAAGCACTCGTGACCAGGCAGAACAGCTTCTTTTGGAGCTTTCTAGCGCTGCTCAAAAACTCTTGGATTGAACGTTTTTACGTATACGATGGGCTTGCTGCGTTGAATTGGCAGGGATATATACACCCGTCATATTCCTGCCAATTGTCTAAGATATTTTGACCTTCAAAATCATTTCATTTTCTAGTCACTTATTTCTGCAATCCTAGTCAATCTCGTGTTCCGTATGGTTTATAATCCTCTCGCTGAAAGCTTAAACACTGTACTAATGAAGAACACACGCACTAGGGACACACCATGGATTTTCTGAAGGTTTCAAGCAAGTCTTCCCCGCATCTGTTGCCGGCGCGATTGCCGGTCTTATCAAAGACGGGAACCCCGTACGTATACAATCGATTGGTGCTGGTGCGGTCAACCAGGCCGTCAAGGCGATTGCCATCGCGCGTGGGTATCTCGCACCGAGCGGCATTGACGTTGCCTGCGTTCCCTCCTTCGTCGAACTCGAGATAAACGGTGATACGCGCACGGGCATTCGATTCGCTGTTCACCCGCATTACTCTGACGATATCGTCGAGGTCGAGGAGAGCGTAGACGAAGTAACGCTCGTCTAGGGGCGCCACGTGGTCTTTGCGGATCTGCATATGCACTCGTCCGCATCTGATGGAACGTTCGATGCTGCCCATATTGCCGATATAGCAGCCAAGACCGAAGGTCTGCATACCATTTCCATCACCGATCACGACAGCCTGGCTGCCCTTGAGGACGCCAGGCTGTCGTGTGCCATGCATGATGTCGGTTTCGTTCCTGGTGTCGAAATCACGACACGACATGCGGGGCGCGCCGTACACATGCTCGGCTACTTTGTCGATGCAAACAGCTCTGCGCTTGCTGGCTTTCTCGACGAGAATCGTCGAAGACGTGCCGAACGTGCCTGCAAGATGGCTGATTTGCTGCATGACCAGGGATATCCCGTATGCGCTGAGAATCTCCTGGCGTCAGAGGAAACACCGAATAGGCCGCTTCTCGCACGCTTGCTCCTGCAACGAGGGTGCGTCTCAAGCGTCGACGATGCCTTCAAGCGGTTGCTCGGCTCCTCGTCACCCTGCTACGTCGATGCCGTCTATCCCGAGACGATTGAGGCCATGCGACTCATTGCCGAGGCAGGTGGATGCTCCTTCGTGGCCCATCCCGCACGCTATCGCATCGTTGACCTCATTGCGCGTTTTGCCCACGAAGGCATGACGGGACTGGAGGCGTACCATACCATGCAGTCGCCCGCGCAAAGTGCCGAGCTCGTCGAGATTGCCCATGACCTTGGGTTGGGCGTGAGCGGCGGATCGGATTGGCACGGCGATGACGTGCATCGGGCGCAGCTTGGTGGCTGTGGCTTGGATGAAGGACAATACCGTGCGTTTCTCACTGCGTGTGGACGTGCGTAGAGGATGACGAACCGGGGCATACAACAGATGACCGAAGTAGACGAAAGACGACCCCTTGCGGGTATGACGTATTGGCAGCGCACCTTTGGCTGTCAGATGAACGAGAACGATGCCGAACGCGTCTCGGGCATGCTTGAGGAGGCGGGCGCGCTGCCGGTGCTCACCATCGAGGAGGCAGACATCGCTGTCTTCTTGACCTGCTGCGTACGCGAAAAGGCCGAGTTGCGACTCATGGGGCAGGTCGCATCGATCAAGAACGTTCCTAACGCACATAAGACCAAACGCATCATCGCCGTGGGAGGATGCGTCGGACAGCTCGAGGGCGTATCACTGCGTGACGAGCTATCGCACGTGGATATCGTCTTCGGGACGCATAACCTTGGGCATCTTGTCGATTTGATTCAGCGACGCCTTGCGACGGGTGAGCCGCAGGTCGAGACGATCGACGTGAACGACGGCTTCTCGAGCGATTTGCCGGTGCGTCGCGAGAAGCCATGGCATGCCTGGGTCCCCATCATGACCGGCTGCAACAACTTCTGCAGCTATTGCATCGTGCCCTACGTACGTGGCCGCGAGATGTCACGCCCGCTCGACGACGTCGCAGCTGAGCTAGCCATGCTTGCTGACGAAGGCATACGCGAGGTGACTCTGCTTGGTCAAAACGTCAACTCGTATGGACGCGATCTTTACGGCACGCCGCGCTTTGCCGAGGTGCTTTCGCTGGCGGGGGAGTCGGGTGTCGATCGGGTGCGCTTCGTGACGAGCCATCCCAAGGATCTACTTCCAGAGACCATCGAGGCCATGGCAACGTATCCCAATATCATGCCGCAGCTCCATCTGCCCGCTGCAATCGGGTTCAAATCGCATTCTACGCGCCATGAACCGCTCTTATACCGTCGAGCATTATCTTGACCTCGTGTGTGGTCTGCGCTCCGCCCGTCCCGATATCTCGCTTTCCACGGATATCATCATCGGTTTTCCGGGCGAGACTGAAGAGGACTTCGCAGCTACCCTCGACGTTGTTAGGGAAGTCGGCTATGGGCAGATGTTCCGCTTCATCTACTCGAAACGACCGGGGACGCCGGCGGCAACGATGCCCGATGACACGCCGCGCGAGGTCTTGCAGGGGCGGTTCGAACGCCTTGAGGAGCTTGCCCAGGCAAGCTCGCTTGCGGAGAACAGGCGCGAAGTCGGTCGCATCCTGCCCGTGCTCGTGGATGCGAGCTCGCGACGTGATGCAGGCGTTCTGGCGGGAAAGAGCCCCAAACTTCAGACCGTGCATGCGCCACTTGCGGATGGCATGCACATCGAGGATGTCATCGGGCAGATCGTTGACGTCCGCATTGATGACGCGACGACAAACTATCTGCAAGGAACGCTCGTCTGATGTCGAATTCCTGCGATAAGGTCGTATGCATCCAGGGGGCGACTGCCTCGGGAAAATCCGAACTCGCCGAGCGTGTCGCCACAATCCTTGGCGGGGAGATCATCTCGGCCGACTCCATGCAAATCTATCGCGGCATGGATATCGGAACAGCCAAGGTGCCAGCATCCGAGCGTGCGGTCGCCTATCACTGCATCGACATTCTCGATCCTGGAGAACCCTATTCCGCCGCCCTATTTCAGCATGATGCACGTGCCGCCATCGAGGACATACATTTGCGCGGGCGTCTGCCCATCATCTGCGGAGGTACCGGCTTTTACGTGCGTGCCGCTCTCGATGACATGGACTTTGCTCCGGGGGATACGGAGAATCCTGTTCGGCTGAAGCACATGCACATGCTCGAGGAACTCGGCAGCGATGGCCTTCACGAGCTGCTTGGGCAACGAGATCCCGAGAGCGCCGCGCTCATCCATCCCCATAACGTGCGACGTGTCATTCGGGCATTCGAAATGCTCGAGGAAGGGGAGAGCTATGCCGAGCGCAAGCGGGCCTTTGCCACGCTGCCCGCCCGCATACCAAGCATCAAGTTGGCCCTCGACGTCGAACGACAGATGCTTTATGAACGTATCGACAAACGTGTCGATGTCATGATCGAGAGCGGCCTTGTCGACGAGGTACGACATTTGCTCGATGAGGGCTTCCGTGATGGTCTCACGGCTCCGCAGGCCATTGGCTACAAGGAAATCGTCGCGTATCTGGAAGGCGATATCACGTTCGATGAAGCCATCGCACAGGTCAAGCAGGCAACGCGACGCTATGCCAAACGGCAGCTTTCCTGGCTGCGACGCGACTCCGAAATCATATGGTTACATGCCGATGAGGGGATTACTGATACACTGGTGCAACGTACGATAGACGAGATTGAAGGGGCTGCCCAAACATGAGATACGATTTTGCGAAGCTCAATGGCCTTGGCAATGACTTTGTCATGATTGAGGACCTGAATGACAAGATTACTCTCACCCCAGACCAAATCGCGGCAGTTTGCGACAGGCATTTCGGCGTCGGCGCCGATGGCGTGATTATCGTCAAGCCCTCCCCACGGCCAGAGTGCGCGGCATACATGGATTACTACAACTCCGATGGCACCAAGGCGCAAATGTGTGGAAACGGCGGTGCGTTGTTTCGCGAAGTTCCTCGTTGACCGCAATATCATCGATTCGCAGGCAGGGAGCTTCATCGCCGATACGCTTGCCGGGCCCAAACCCATCAGCTTCACGCTCGATGATAACGGCAAACTTGCCTGTGCCACCGTCGACATGGGCGCTCCCATACTCGAACCGCTTGAAGTTCCGACGACCTTTGGTGGCACCGAGACGCCGTTCGGGCGTGTCGCATGTGATGCAGAGTTCTATCTTGACGGGCGCATGTTGCGCTTCACCTGCGTTTCGATGGGCAATCCTCATGCCGTGACCTTCGTTGACAAGAGAGATCTCGAGCTCGTCAACTCGCTTGGCCCCCTTATCGAGACCTGCGAGGCCTTCCCCGAAGGTACGAATGTCGAGTTCGCGTGGGTCGATGGCGATACCATTCACATGCGCGTGTGGGAACGTGGTTGTGGTGAGACGCTTGCCTGTGGCACGGGAGCTTGTGCGACGGCTGTCGCTGCGCACATATGCGGTCACACGCCGCGAAAGGTCACGCTCGAACTCATCGGTGGTACCTTGCAGATCGAGTGGCGCGAAAGCGATGGCCACGTCATGATGACCGGCCCGGCCGCCGAAAGCTTTACCGGTAGCTTCGAGCTCTAGGTCCACGCACGTATGCCGCGTCCGAAGTTCGAAGTTGTCACCGAGGAGTCGCCCGAGGCGGGCCATACTCGTCGGTATCGATCGCGGAGGACCCCGACTGGCCATTGGCCGAGTCCATGGCCGAGCTTGAGCGCCTCGTCCAGACTGCGGGTGCCGAGGTCGTGCATACGATGTCCCAGAAGCTCGATGCGCCCAATCCGCGCACCTTCATCGGGGCTGGCAAGGCCGAGGAGCTCGCAGAATGCGTACATGCGCTCCATGCCGACGTCGTTATACTCGACGACGAGCTTTCGCCCTCCCAGCAAAGCAATCTCGAGCGCATTGTCGGGAAACCCGTCAAGGTTATCGATCGAACAGCGCTCATTCTTGATATCTTCGCCCTGCACGCAACAAGCCGAGAGGGTCGCCTGCAAGTCAAGCTCGCCCAAAACCAATACCTCTATCCGCGACTGCGTGGCATGTGGAGCCATCTGGCCGCACATCGCATGGGTGGCGGCGTCGGTTCGCGCTTCGGTGAGGGCGAATCCCAGCTCGAAGTTGACAGGCGTCTCGTGCGCAAGCGAATCGGGCGCATACGTCGCGAGCTCGCCAATCTCGAGAGCAGCAGGAACACACAGCGCAAGCATCGCAAGCAATCTGGTGTTTTTCGCGTTGCCCTGGCTGGCTATACCAACGCCGGCAAATCGAGCCTCATGAACGCTCTTACGGGTTCGGATGTACTTGCATATGACAAGCTGTTTGCGACGCTCGACTCGACAACGCGTGTGCTCGACTTGCCCGGTGCCAGTAAGGTAACGCTGACCGATACCGTCGGTTTTATTCAGAAGCTTCCACATAATCTCGTCGAGGCATTTCATTCGACACTCGATGAGGTGCGTGAAGCCGACCTCGTTCTGCTCACGGTTGATGCTGCTTCAACACAGCGCGATGCCCAGCTCAAAGCCGTCAAAGACGTACTCGGCCAGATCGGTGCATCTGATATTCCCCGACTCACGGTCTTCAACAAGATAGATTTGCTCGAACATGAGCGCAACGAGGAGCTCGGGCATTTGCGAGACCTCTATCCCGAAGCCGTATTCCTCTCTGCCAAGACAGGCGTGGGGATGAGTGACTTGCGCGCCAGACTCGAGACAGAACTCGAGAGCCGCTATGCATCCATGCATGTATGCATACCCTATGACCAGGGACGATATGTCACCATTGCGCATGAGCAAGCGTGCGTAAATCATGAAAGCTATGAAGCGGATGGAATCTGCCTCGAAGTGTGCCTGCCCGCGTCGCTCGTGAGCCAGTTCAAGCAGTTTGAAATTGCATAGGGACTAATAGCTCCGGAACAAACCGGTAACAACGCCGAGAATCTGCGCATCACGCGTGAAGATTGGCTCCATGGCGTCATTGTGCGGCTGCAGACGTATGCAATCCTTTTCCTTGTAGTAGGTCTTGACCGTGGCACCATCATCAATCATCGCAACGACGATATCCCCGTTATTGGCTGTGTTCTGCTCGCGCACGAGAAGCGTGTCGCCATCGAAGATACCGGCATTGATCATGGAGTCGCCGTGCACCGTGAGCAAAAACGAATTGCGGTCGCCGAAGAGCGAGGTGGGCAGCGGCACCTCCTCTTCTATGTTTTGCTCGGCAAGAATGGGCGTGCCTGCGGCAACGCGCCCGACCAGGGGAAGCTGAACGAGCGAATGCTCGTTGAACTGCGTAGCCGACGTATTGCTTGCCGGCGTCTTCTGCTCTTGCTCTGACCCCGTAATGACCATGGACCGTGATTTAGCCCCGTCACGCCTGATATATCCCTTTGCCTCAAGCGCGTTGAGATGCGCATGGACAGTGGAGGGTGAAGACAGGCCAATGGCCTGACCAATCTCACGCACGGATGGGGGATAGTGCTTTACCTCGATGCACTTTCGAATGTAATCAAGTATCTGTTGTTGGCGCTTGGTGAGCTTTTCGTTATCCATGCCATCCTCCCGGACTCGTTATCAAAGAGTTTAGACGAAACTCTCGTCAATTACAAACAGATGTTCGTTTTTTTATTGGCATCAAACAAATGTTCGTATATTATATATCGAGAACAGATGTTCGGTTTAAAACCGTGTCACAGGTAACGGGTATAACAAACGAGCACGTAAATGAAGCAAATAGGAGGTCAACATGAACGCTCTCCGCACGCAAGAAGCCAGCATGATGCTCACATCAGTCAATGTACAGCCGCAGCTTACCGTTATCCAGGGCATGCCACGCACACGTGAATCGCTATTAGACCGTATGGCAGATATGGCGTTCGGCTATTTACACGGCGGCGATTTCTCCTCGGATGTGCACGACGTGCTCGATTCGCGCATGCGTCACGTTTTCCTCAACGGCATGCGTGAGCGCGTCTTTGCCTTCGCTGCATGCACCGTAGCCATAGGCGCTCTTTTCGTCTTCTCCTTCATGTAAAAAAGGGGAGGCAGCTGGGGCAACAAACGCTCGTGCAAGCTCGGCCGTAAAACCGTCGTTCTCTGTTAGAATCACGCTACTTGATAATTCAACGCAAAGTGAGGAGAACGGATGCTTTGCCCAAACTGCAGCTGTAAAGAATCCCGGGTAATCGATTCGCGTTCATTTGACGACGGAGCAAGCATAAAACGCAGGAGAGAATGCCTCGAGTGCGGAACACGTTTCACGACCTTCGAGAGAAGGGAAGAAGAACCTATCATGGTTCTCAAACGAGACGAGCACATCGAGCCTTTCGATCGCTCCAAGCTTCTCAAGAGCCTGCTTTCGGCAACTGCCAAACGCAATGTTTCGCTTCACACACTTGAGGCCTTCGTAGACATGGTCGAAATGATATTCGAAACACATATCGAGGGCCTATCCCTTCTTCATCTTTAGGAGACCAAGTTCTCATAAGATTGGGTGATTTGGATAAGGTTGCATATATTCGTTTCGCCTCGGTCTATAAGGACTTCAAGGATATCGACGAGCTGCGCGAGGAGCTTGAGAGCCTGACTGAAAGCGCAGCTGACGCAGCATCGGCCACCGACGTTCAGGAGCTAGAAGATGAGTAAGACCATCACGCTTAAACTCAAAAAGCTTGATGAAGGGCTGCCAACGCCCGCATACGCAAATCCGGGTGATGCGGGGCTTGACCTCTATGCAGCCAAGGACGTGACCCTGCAGCCAGGACAGCGCGTTATGATTCCAACGGGCATTGCCATTGCCATTCCTCGGGGTTATGCAGGCTTCGTGCAGCCGCGTAGCGGTTTGGCTGCCAAGCAGGGTTTCTCCATCGTGAACACACCGGGACTCATAGATAGCGGGTATCGCGGAGAGATCGGCGTGATCGGACTCAATACAGACACGCAGAGCGAAAATTGCCATCAAACGTGGAGACCGCGTTGCGCAGCTTGTCATTCAAGAGGTTCCCGTTGTCGAGCTGCTCGAGGTAAACGAGCTTGACGAAACCGAGCGTTCTTCTGGCGGATTCGGCTCCACCGGTAAGTAGCGCATTCTCACAGGCTCCGAACATGTAGCCGCTTACGTGCGCCTCTACATGTTCGGAGCTTTTCTATCTTCAATTACTTTATGTCTGATAATGTATCTTATGGGAACTTATGTATTTCGACACAAAGTGCATCACACGAGGCTGAATCAACAGGCGCTCTCCCTCTTCGCGAGACGCCCTCTTCAGGAACGCATGCATTACCAACACATTAGCAGGCAGCCGATGGCCGCTCCCGAGGCATCCACGAGCACGTCGGCAACTTGTCCTGCACGTCCGTCGATGAAAAGCTGGTGAATCTCGTCGCTGCACGCATAGAGCACCGCGATGACAAATGCCGCAACACCCCACAAGCGCCACGCGTCGTCCAAGCGACGACATGGGCCGCTTTCCTTATCGCAGCGCCAGGCGTAAAGCTGCCAACATGTGATCACGAGCGATATGGCGAGACTAGCATACTCGGATGCGTGTGCGGTCTTACGTATGGGCCAGGACATCTGGGCGACGATCTGCGCTTGTTGCTCAATTGGCATGGTTTCGAATCCTCCGACGAAGGTGGATGCAAGCATGCGTGCAATCGAATCGCTCAACGATCCCGACTCTCCTCCGCTTTGTGCCGAGAAGCAGAAGATGAGTACCATAATGCCAAGGGTCACGCCCATGCTCAATGTGACTTTGAGAGTGCGCATGTCACCTCCCTCGCACCAGGACCGCTCCATTTCATGTCGTCCATCATATCTTCTGAAGGCGAATATGCAAAAAAATCGAGTAATTTACTACTACAGCGTGCAAAAGTGGTCTATAGTGTTCGCAATCTGATTTGGAGGACCATTGAACGATCGAGTGAACATACCGAGGCATCACGGTGCGGCCGTGCATGCCAGCGCGCTCTCGTTTGCCTCCATCTTTTCTATTATCGATACCTCTAGCACACGGCGGGATGCACGTGCGCACACTCCATGTCTCGCGTGCGCTTGATGTCCTTGTCGTGTGCGCCTCCCGCCTGTTCGTTGTACTACCGTGAGAAGGAAAGAGCATGTTCGTCAAAATACTACTCATCATCATATTCATAGCCATCGCGTTGGCGTCGGCATCTACACGCGCCGTGCCGCCTCACGCGATGTCGACGGCTTCATTCTCGGTGGTCGCTAACGTCGGTCCTTGGCTTTCGGCCTTCGCCTACGGCACCGCCTACTTCAGCGCCGTCGTGTTCATCGGCTACGCTGCCAATTTGGCTGAAGTACGGCATGGCCGCGACCTGGGCAGGTATTGGCAACGCCGTGATTGGCAGTTTGCTTGCCTGGTGGGTGCTCGGTCCGCGCACGCGCGAGGTCACGCAGCGACTTAAGGCCTCGACCATGCCCGAGTTCTTCGGCAAGCGCTACCAGAGCAAGGGACTGCGCATCGCATCGGCAGCCATCATCTTCGTGTTCCTCATCCCCCTACACGCGTCGGTATACAATGGCCTGTCGCGTCTGTTCACGATGGCGTTCGGCGTACCCTACGAGTGGTGTGTCATCGGCATGGCCGTCGTGACATGCATATACTCGTGTTGGGGCGGTTACATGGCCACGGTCGTCAACGACTTTCTGCAGGGCATCGTCATGCTCGTCGGTATCACGGCCGTCATCATCGCGTTCTGCAAACGCAGGGAGGACTTTCCGAAGCCGTCGTTCAGCTTTCCCAGATTCAGGCACCAGGTACCGAACAGCTGGGTGCCTTCACGAGCTTCTCGGCCCCGATTTCCTCAACTTGATGGGTGTCGTCATCCTGACATCGCTTGGCACCTGGGGCTGCCGCAGATGGTGCAGAAGTTCTATGCCATCAAGTCCGGTCCGGCCATCAAGCAGGGTGCCATCATCTCCACGGTCTTCGCTTTCGTCATCGCCGGTGGCAGCTACTTCCTTGGTGGCTTCGGCCAGCTCTTCGGCGACCAGATCGCCTATGCTGCCAACGGCACGCGGTCTACGACTCCATCATCCGACGATGCTGTCGAACTTGCCCGATTTCCTCATCGGCCTCGTCATCGTGCTCGTGCTCTCGGCGTCGATGAGCACGCTGTCCTCGCTCGTGCTCACCTCGAGTTCGGTGCTCACGCTCGACCTCATCAAGGGTAACATCGTCAAGGACCATGAACGAGAAGAAGCAAATCGTCTGGATTCGCGCGCTACTTGTCGTCTTCGTGGCCATCTCCGCTCTTATCGCGGTGTTCCAGTACCAAAGTTCCGTAACTTGGATTGCGCAGCTCATGGGCATTTCCTGGGGTGCTTTGGCCGGCGCCTTCCTCGGCCCGATGCTGTGGGGGCCTGTACAGCAAGCGCATCAGCAAGGCCGCCGTGTGGGCGAGCTTCATCGTCGGCGTGGGCCTGACGACCGTGAACATGATCATGGGCTTTGTCGGGCACGCCCGCTCATTGCCCTCCCCCATCAATGCCGGTGCCATCGCGATGATTCTCTCGATCATCATCGTGCCGGGTCGTGAGTTTGTTCACCAGGGCAGTACCCTTCGAGGTCAATCCGCCGAGTCCCGAGTCGGGTACCGATCGCGAGCTCTATGCCGAGATCGAGGCGATGCCCGATGCAAAGGCAAGTACGCGTCGCGAGATCGTCGCGGGCGCCAATGTCGAGGAGATCGAGCTTCTCGATCAGGAGCAAGACGAGAAAGAAACGCGAGTAGCCTTACGACATGCATTGCGGTAAGCGAAGGGGTCCGGTTTATCCGGACCCCTTCTTAGTACCCCCGCCGAAATGCCTGAGGGCGAACTTGACGGCGCGCTCGGCACCGTAAGGCGTGGCATCCGCAAGTTTGATGCCACAGCGCATGAAACGCGTGTCGAAGAAGAGATTGCGCAACTTGTACTGACGGCGTATCTCGGTGACGACAGGCTGCATGAGCGCGCGGGTAGCTTGCCTTGTTGACGAGCGCACGCGCGAGCATACGTGCCGAATGAAGCGCATGGTAGATACCCTCGCCAGAAGGCGGGCGCGATGAGGCTCGCCCGCATCGCCAAGAAAGTAGACACCATTTCTTTCGAGGAGAATATCGCGTCCGGTTGGAATGAAGGCGCCGCGCCGCGTCTCGTATTC